>NZ_AWGD01000008.1 GCF_000495795.1 Asticcacaulis sp. AC460 | reverse complement strand
GGAGAGGAAACGCCTCTCCATTTTAGTGCATCTGACCTTGTCACGCCTGGCGACGCGTTTTAAGGTCAGACCAATTTCAACGATAATCGTCACAGGAAATGCCATGCGTCATCTGTGTATCTCCGCCCTCGCGCTTCCCACAGTTCTTTTGGCGGCCTGCCTGGTTCTGGCGCCGCCGGTCCTGGCCAAGGACAAACAACCGCATTGGGTCGCTGCCTGGGGCTCGTCCCAGATGATCGCCGAAGGCAACAACGCCCTGACGCCCGAGCAACTGACCGATGCCACCCTGCGCCAGGTCGTGCGCGTCACCTATCCGGGCCAGTCCTACCGCGTGCGGCTGTCGAACATCTACGGCAAGGAACCTCTGACCGTGGATTCGGTCCGCATCGCCCGCATCGCCACACCCGACACGTCCACCATCGACACCGCCACCACGGCCAAGGTCCTGTTCGGCGGGCGCGACAAGGTCACCATCCCCGCCGGCGCCGACTACCTGTCCGATCCGGTCGCCGTCGATCTGCCGGGCCTCAGCGATGCCGCGATCAGCTTACATATCGCCACCCCGCCCATGGTTCAGACCGGCCATCCCGGCGCCCGCACACCGTCCTACCTGGTCAAGGGCAACCGCGTCGACGACGCCGCTCTGGCCGACGCCACGGTTTTCCAGCGCTGGTACCTGATCTCGGGTCTCGAAGTCGCCGCCAAGCCGAAAACCCGGGCGATCGTCGCTTTCGGCGACTCGATCACCGACGGCTACGGCGTCAAGGACAACCGCAACACCCGTTGGGGCGACGGGCTGATGAAGCGCCTGGCCGCCACCGGCCGCCCCCTGCCCGTGCTCAATGGCGGCATCGGCGGCAACCGCATGCTGCTGGATGGCCTGGGGCCCAACGCCCTGGCGCGCTTCGACCGCGAAGTTCTGTCGCCGCCCAATGTCGGCTATGTCATCCTTCTGGAAGGCGTCAACGACCTGGGGACGCTGACCCGCGACGCGTCGGCGACGCCGGAGGCCCATGCCGACCTGGTGGCCAATGTCACAGCCGGTTATGCACAACTTATCCACAAGGCGCGCAGCCAGGGCATCAAGGTCTACGGCGCCACCGTCATGCCCTATGCCGGCAACACCTATTACCACCCGGAGCCCGTGAGCGAGGCCGACCGCCAGGCGATCAATGCCTGGATTCGGACGCCGGGTAATTTCGACGCGGTGATCGACTTCGACGCCGCCATGCGCGACCCGGCCCAGCCCGACCGGTTACTTCCGGCCTATGACAGCGGCGACCACCTGCACCCCTCTGAAGCGGGCTACAAGGCCATGGCGGACGCCGTACCGCTGGAGCTGTTCAAATAAGGTCAGGGCGAGGTGTCGAACCCTCCCTGCTTCTGCAAAGACATCGTCAAACCGGCATCCCGAACGCATCTCCATGCGTAACCCTTGGGAGGCTTGGCCATACCGGCTGGCCGAAACCGGAGGATGTCACCATGCATCTCGCTTCCCGCCTGCGCGTTACCGCCCTTATCGCCTTCGCCGCCCTGAGCCTCGCCGCCTGCAACACCATGTCCGGCATGAGCGGACCGGCCGAAAACAACCAGAACCCGGCCCATAACCAACACGATTGACCGCTTTTTGATATTCCGGCGGCATATCGATATAGCGCCCAAAGGACGCGGCGTGGTGACGTGAGGCATGAAACTCTTCCTCACCCTCACCGCCTGCGCCCTTTTGGGGGCTTGTGCGACGCCGGGGCCGGTCCAGAACCCTCAGGTCGGCGGCGCCCAGATGTATCCGTCCAAGACCATGATGGCCAACCTGTCGGCGTCGGGCGACCACGACAAACTGGTCGAAGCGGTCAAAACCGCCGGCCTGGTCGGCGACCTGGCCGGCAAGGGGCCTTTCACCCTGTTTGCCCCGACCGATGCCGCCTTCGATGCCCTGCCTGACACGTCGCTCCTGGGCGACAAACCGCGCCTGCAGAAAGTCTTCGACTGCAGCATGGTCACCGGCCTGACCTCGGTGGAACAACTGCAAAAGCTGGTGGTCGATCATGGTGGGAGCTATCGCCTCGACACCATGGGCGGCTGTCCCCTCACCGCTTCGCTCAGCGCAAACGGTGACTTGCTGATCACAAGTGACAGCGGCGTCCAGGCGCGCATCACCACGCCCGACGTCAAACAGGAAAACGGCGTCGTCCATGTGGTCGACGCCGTGCTTGTTCCCAAAATCTAACTTAGACTAGCGGGCCTAAATCTTGACCTTGCTTTGCCCACCCCATTTATGGGGAGGATGGCGCGAAGCGCCGGGCGGGGCACTTGAGTAAGCGTCGAGATCAGAGGCCGTTAGAATTACTGGAAAAGGACGAAATTGACATAGAACGGCGCCATCTTGTCTGGCGACTTGTTCTGCAGGAACAGGGTGTCAATCGGCCCCTTGATCTTCATGCGGCTGAGCGGCACATCCACCCGGCCCCACTGGCCCTTCTGGCACTTGACGTTCATTTCCTGCGACACGACCTTGTCGCCCAACTTGGCCGATAGCTTGAACTCCTGCTTGCCCTCGTCACCGCCATGAACAACGATGGTCAGGGTCTTGTAAGCCGTGGTGTCCACCGGCGTGCCGGTCTGGAAGGTGAAAGCGTTCCACCCCTCCATGGTGAGCTGGACGGGCTTCTGGTCTTCCAGTGGAAACTGCGGCGTGTTCTTCGTCCAGCCGCCGATCCACCAGCCCGGCGCCAGGCCGTCAGCATAGACCAGCAACGGATCAGCCGCCCGGGCGATGCCCGCCATAACGCTCAGCGACGCACCGGTCATCCCGGCCAGACACAGTCTGCGGTTCAACATGAAAATAGCTCCCTGTTTTGTTCCCGCTGTCCCCGAGACCGCGGGAATTCTGATTTTTGAAATTTTAATTATATGACAAAAATCAAAAAACGGAAGTGGGCTATTTTGGGCCTTCTACCAATTTTTGCGCGCGGTGAACCAACTGGATATAGATCGGCGCCTGGCTGATGACATACTCGTTTTCGCCCCACAGGAACGGCCAGTCCTCCTTGTTTTCCGGGAAGTCCGGCTTGAGGATCAGCACGCCCGGCACCACGCCGCCGGCGATAAAACTGAAGTCGGCGCGGTTGTTACCGTAGGCGACCTCCTTCGACACGGTGCCGATACCCGACACGAACGACACGTTCGAACCCGGATGATTACCGTGCAGGAACTCCACCGCTGCCAACACCGATTCGGTGCCGATCAGGTCGGGGAACTGGGTGTTCAGCCAGGCATTGGTCAGCCCGAAGTCGATCACTCGCCCCGATCCGGCCCAGCCGGCTTCGGTGATCGGCACGCCGAACGGATTGGCGGCCGACATCTTCTTGACCTCGGCGGCATAGGCGACGACCGCCGGCCGTACCTTCGCCTTGAAGCCTTTCGGCATATAAGGAATGACCTTGGCGATCAGGTCGGCATTGGGCGGGAAGGCCTTCTCGACCTGCGGCCACAGCGCCTCGATGCGTTTGGCGTATTTCGCGTCCCTGGTGGTGATCAGCAGTTCCACCGCCGCCGTCAGTTCCTCATTAAGGATCGGCCCGCCGGTGGTGTTGCCATGTTGGAAGATGACGGGCGGATGGCTTTGCTCCTCGTCCCACACCCGCGTGGCGATCCCCAGGGCCTTGTCGGCCAGCGGGTCGTCAAACCCGCGCAAAGCCCGCGATGACGCGGCCAGGGCGGCGATCGAACCATAGTTCAACGACGACGACCGGTTGGTGAAGGCCCATCGGTCATCGCGCGTCCCCGAGCGGTTACCCATCACCTCACCCGGCTTCAGCGACGGGTCATAAATCAAGCCATCGGTCTTGGTCACCGCGTCGCCCAGATGGGTGTATTGCGCCACATCGGGCTCGACAATGCCGTTGATGGCGTGGCCGACCGAGTCGAACTGGGCGATTAACTGGATGGCGCCGTGACGGATCTGCTGCAACATGTCGGCCTGGCCGTCCGGCACATGGATGTCGACATAGCGTCGGTCCTGGTCGATCGTCGTCTGGTCACGGTCGATGCCGAACAGCTCCCAGGTTTCGACCAGGCTGCGAACGACGCCGTAATTGGTCTGGGTGCGGATATCGAAGTCGCCGGCATCCAGCCAGCCGCCGACATTCAGCCCCGGTATGTGCTCGAACGGTTTGAACCGCGTGTCGGTCGTGTCCTTCGAGGCATAGAGGTCGATATGGTCCTGGTTCAGCGGCGCCTGAAGCGCATCGTCGCGGTGCGGATCGCCGTGCCAGACGCGATAGGCTTCATTGACGAACATATGGTCCATCTGGACCGGCATGAAGACATCGAGCGTCGGCTGCCACGCCTCAGCATAGATGGCCGGGTCGATACGGAAGGTGCTGGTGCGCTGGCTGCCGTATTCGATGACGTAGAGGCCGGGCTTTGAGACCGACGAGAAGTCGAACGTCCGGTAGTCGTAACGCAGATATTGGCCCCACGGCTTGGTCTCCGCCGTCAGCACGGGCGTAATGGCCCCGTCCGGCGACACCTCCAGCAACCGCGCCGAGGCCGGCGAGGTATCGTTGCGATCCAGCTCGATCACCGCCACCTTCTTGGCATTCGGCGCATAGCCGAGCTGCGAATGCGCGATCATGGCCGGCCGCACCCAATTCGGGTCGCTGTTCGGCGTCACCGTCCAGGAGATGACCGCGCCGGTCTTGCCCGCCGGGATCAGCCCGCGCAGCACATACCATCCGTTCTGGGCTTGGTTGCGGCCGTCATAGAGGTTGATCGGATCGGCGCTGGTCACCGTCACTCGGCGCGTGGCGTCTTCCGGCGCCAAGACGAAGCTGCGACCGCTTGCAAGCGGCAAGGGTTCCGTCTTGCCGTCGGACAGCGTCTTCATCGGCCCGGACGGATACAGCGGGAACCCGCCCCCCTTGGCATCGGCCATATAGCTCTTGCGAAAATAGGCCGACGGCAGGAATTCGAGATTGAACCCGGCCCGCCCCTCCAGCGCCGTCGGCAAAGGCTTATCGAGATTGATGGTGATCTCGACGCCGTCGCCCTTCGGCACGGCGCGCATGACATAGGTGAAGTCGTAAGCAGGATAGGTCAGCGTGGTTTCGATGATGCCGGTAGCGGGATCGAACTTGCGGTCGGACATCTGGCCGATCTCGTCCCACTGGCCCGGCGTCGGCATCAGCCGGACGTCGCCATTGGTGGCGGTGCGCACACCCTGGTGGATGATCTCGACGCCGGAAATCTTGGCGTCGGAAAACAGCCCGTCGTACCAGTTCGAAAACACCATGACATTGACGCCGCGGGTTTCGAAATAGCCCTTGTCATTGAGCTTGAGCGGCTCACTCAGGGCGGGCGCGGCGCACACGAGCGCGCACAGCGCTGACATCAGCACCGGAATACGCATGGAATCCTCTCCTGTATTTTCTTATTGTGATACCGCTACCACGACAGGATTGGCCTGACCAGTCCGATAAGCGATCCGTCACCCCAAATCGGCGATCACCCGCTCCAGAACCGCGTCCCTTCCGGAAGCAATATCCGCCAGCGATGGCTCTACGAACACATCCGGCGCAAGACCTTCGTCCGGACGCGGCGTTTTCGGAAAGGTCCCGATCAGCGGCAGGTCGATTTCCAGCCCGCTGTTGGGCAGACGCACAAAGAAGAAGGCGCCACCATTGATCCCGCGTTGATTACCGCCGGTCGGCTGACCGTACACCCGCGCAAGACCGTGACGCTTGACCAGTGAGATAAACTGGAAGGTTGCGGAACTGTTCTGTGCCGACGACAGGACCACGACCTTGCCCCTGAACCTTGGCCCCTTGGGCGAGATGACGGCGACGCCTTCCTCGTCGTCCTTGAGCCGAAAGAAGCCGTCGCCAAGATCCTCCGCCCCCTCGCCCAGCCGTTCGAACGACCGGTCCCACGTATCCAGGTACGGATTGAGATCGGCCGGGGTCGTCCGGAACCGCACCCGGCGTTCATAGTCAGCGTCCAGAGGCAACGGCGTGTCGATCAGGCGGGCAATGATCTCATGTCCGCAATCGAAGCCGCCCTCATTCTCGCGGATATCGACGATCAGGCCCCGCGCACCCTGAGCGGCCATCTCTTCAAACATGGCGTCAAGCCGCGCCTTCCAGTCCCAAGTGACATCATACAGCGCCCACCCCGGCATGGTCAGCAGGGCGATGCCGGGCTTGGGCCAGGTCAGGGTCCAGTAGTCGGGGACGGTTTCATCATTCCCCGCCGCCATCATCTTTTCGCGTACCGCCTGGCCTATCTTCTCGACGGGCACCTGTCGCCCGGAAAGCCCCAAGGCGAAGACCGGCCGCTCTGACGGAAACAACAGCGGATAGAACACGTCGAAGGTTTCGATACGATCGACACCCTGAACGTTCATCAGGGCATACCGTTTGGCGTCGTTGTTCCCGTCGGCCCGCATATACGGCAGGAGGGCCCGGCGAATCCGGCTGACCGGAACGCCATCGATGGTGAGAATTTCGCTTCCCCGCTTGATCCCCTCCACGCCAAGAGGATTTTCCGTCACAACCATCCGGTCGCCCAGCCACAGGAAATGAAACGGCAGCTTGTTGGCAGGCTCGATAACGCGACGCCGTATCGCTTTGGACTGATTGAAGAAGTTGGCATAGGTGTGGCCGCACTTCACTCGCCCGGCCAGACGCGACAGCGCCAGATACTGCTGCGCCACATCGGCGGGTCGGCGCAGGTCCGCCGCCAGATGATCACAGGCCTCCGCCCAGGCCTGCGGCGTCTGATAGCGGTAAAGTCCTGGATGCAGGGTTTCATAGATCCGGCGCAGCAACGGCAGATCTTCGCGTAGGGCGACAACGTCTCCCGCCCACGCTGGAGCGGCAACCACCGCCGTCAAGGATGCCAAAAGTGTCCGCCTGTGCATGTTCGCGCCCTTGTTTCGCCGACCTGATACGCCCATAACGGTTCAGCGGATTAGCGAGGCATAGCAGGTCTTTCCTTTATATAGCGGATCATGCTATCGCCCGGCGCATGACCGATCTCTCGCTTATCCGTAACTTCTCCATCGTCGCCCATATCGACCACGGCAAGTCCACCCTGTCCGACCGCCTGATTCAACATACCGGCGGCCTCACCGCGCGTGAGATGAAGGAACAGGTGCTCGACAACATGGATATCGAGCGCGAACGCGGCATCACCATCAAGGCCCAGACCGTCCGCCTCAACTACAAGGCCCACGACGGCAAGACCTACGTCCTGAACCTGATGGACACGCCGGGCCATGTCGACTTCGCCTACGAAGTGTCGCGCTCCCTGGCCGCCTGCGAAGGCTCGATCCTGGTCGTCGACGCGTCCCAGGGCGTCGAAGCCCAGACCCTGGCCAATGTCTACCAGGCCATCGACAACAACCATGAGATCGTTCCGGTCCTCAACAAGATCGACCTGCCGGCCGCCGAGCCCGAGCGCGTCCGTGCCCAGATCGAGGACGTCATCGGCATCGACGCCTCCGACGCCGTCCTGGCCTCGGCCAAGTCCGGCCTCGGCATCGAGGACGTGCTGGAAGCCATCGTCACCCGCCTGCCCGCCCCCAAGGGCGACGTCACCGCGCCGCTAAAGGCGCTGCTGGTCGATGCCTGGTACGACGCCTACCTCGGCGTCGTCGTCCTGGTCCGCGTCTTCGACGGCGCCATGAAGCCCGGCCAGCAGGTCAAGCTGATGAATGCCGGCGCCACCTACAAGATCGACAAGCTGGGCGTCTTCTTCCCCAAGGCAACGGATGTCGCCCACCTCGGGCCGGGTGAAATCGGCTTCTTTACCGCCCAGATCAAGGAAGTCTCCGACGCCGCCGTCGGCGACACCATCACCGACGAACGCAAGCCGACCGACAAGGCGCTGACGGGCTTCAAGGAAGTCCAGCCGGTCGTGTTCTGCGGTATCTTCCCGGTCGACGCCGCCGACTTCGAAGACCTGCGCGCCGCCATGGGCCGCCTGCGCCTCAACGACGCCAGCTTCTCGTTCGAAATGGAGACCTCCGCGGCGCTCGGTTTCGGCTTCCGCTGCGGGTTCCTGGGGCTGCTGCACCTGGAAATCATCCAGGAGCGCCTGTCGCGTGAGTTCAATCTCGACCTGATCGCCACCGCGCCGTCAGTCGTCTACAAGATCCACATGAACAAGGGCGAGGTCATCGACCTGCATAACCCGGCCGACATGCCCGACCCGGTCTATATCGAGCATATCGAAGAGCCGTGGATCAAGGCGACCATCTTCTGCCCGGACGACTATCTCGGCGCCATCATCAAGCTGTGCCAGGACCGCCGCGGCATGCAGGTTGACCTGTCCTATGTCGGCACCCGCGCCATGGTGGTCTATAACCTGCCGCTGAACGAAGTCGTGTTCGACTTCTACGACCGCCTGAAGTCGGTGTCGAAAGGCTATGCCAGCTTCGACTATTCGATCGAGGGCTATCGCGAAGGCGACCTGGTCAAGATGTCGATCTTGGTCAATGCCGAGCCTGTCGACGCGCTGTCGATGCTGGTCCACCGCGACCGGGCCGAGATGCGCGGCCGCGGCATGTGCGAGAAGATGAAGGACCTGATCCCCCAGCACATGTTCGTCATTCCGATTCAGGCGGCCATCGGCGGCCGGATCATCGCGCGCGAAACCGTCCGCGCCCTTCGCAAGGACGTGACGGCGAAGTGCTATGGCGGCGACGCCACGCGCAAGAAGAAGCTGCTGGAGAAGCAGAAAGAAGGCAAGAAGCGCATGCGGCAGTTCGGCAAGGTCGACATCCCGCAGGAAGCCTTCATCGCCGCCCTGAAAATGGACAACGACTGACCGGCGAAAGCGAATACTTGCTTCCTTTATCCTCCCCCGCGTTGCCTGCCGGCGAGGCCGGGGGAGGATAAAGCAAATCCTACCACGGCCCCTGATCGGGCGCGAAGCTTTCAGCCTCCTCGCGGCTCATCAGCTTGACGTCCGTCACCCGGCAGGTCAGCCGCACGGGTCCGTCAACATCGACCACATCGGCATCATTCGGACCGCACAGCTGGTAGGTCATATCCTTTAGCTCGACCATCAGCGCTTGCGGATTGCCACGGGCGCACGGTCCGCTCAGGCTCAGGATCGCCACGTGACCGTGATGGTCGCTGACACCGACCGTCCGCTCATCGATGATCCGTGTGTCCTTCATCGGATGGTGGACACAGGCCGGCGCCGCGTCAGCGGGCTTGTCCCGAGCCTGGCTGCCCAGGCCCGCCGCAGCCCCGGCGGCCAAAATCGCCCCGGCGATAATCATCATTCTGTACATGGTTTCCCTCCTCCAAAAGTCCCACAGGACAAAGCCCCCACCAAACACTTTAACGCCTGCGGCGATACTCGGCCGCCCGCTCCGGCGTCAGAGCCTCGACCGAACGGATGATACACCGCGTCGGCATGGTCGTTACGCTCCCCGTCACATCGACATCCAGCGGGTCGCAGATGCGCATGGCCCCGCCATGAAACTCCAGCCCGACCGGCTCAAATGAATTGAACAGACAGGCTCCCGACATGTGCAGCAACACGGCCCGACCGCCCCGGTCGTCGACATACAGCGTCTCATCGTCGATGATCTTGGTCTGGTCCAATGGGCGCGACACGCATTGCCCGGCCGCGACGCGATCACTGCGTTCACCGTCCCCCGCCAGGGTCGCTCCCGTCAAAACAACGACAGCAACACCGGCGCCGGCAAACCCGAAGATCACATTCCGCAACATCTGAACTTCTCCTTACCGCGAATGATAGGCCTTGGCTTCTTCGCGCGTCAGCAACTCCACCGACTTGACCATGCAGCGCAGCGGCACGGCACCGGCCAGCCCGCCGGTGACATTGGCGTCGATCGGCTTGCAGATCTGGCTGGAGCCATAGAACTCGAAGCCCACCGGTTCGCCCTGGCTCAGGCAGCCATTGCTCATATGCAGGATGGCGGCATTGCCGGAGCGATCCTCGATATAGAGGGTCTTGCGGTCGACGATATCGGTCGTTTCCAGCGGCGTCGACACGCAGCGGGCGGTCGGTTTCGCCGTCTCACCGTCTCCGGCCAGTGAGCGCGATGCAGCAAAGGCAAAGGCGGTGCCGACCACGGCGACGCCCAACACCATCGGAAAGGCCCAGCCGATCTTGACCAGTTTTGAAATTGCCATGACTCTTACCCCTTATCCAGTTCGGCCGCTTCCTCGCGGGTGAGCGGCTCAATGCCATTGATCAGACAGCGCGACACCATGTTGCTGGGCGGTTCGTAACGCAGCAGCATCGCGTCGTGCGCGTCGCAGATCTGGTTCGACCCGTTGAACTCAAAGCCGAAGACGGACATGTCATTCATGCTGCGGCACGGACCGCCAACGTCCAGCTTGTACGGATTATCGAAGCGGTCATAGACCAGCAGCGTATTCTGATCGATCACATGGGTGCGGCCGACATTGCGGCCGTCCAGGCAGCGCGGCGTCGCGCGCTCGCTGCGGGCGCCACGATCGTCTTCCCCGGCCTGGGTGGTCGAAACCAGGGTCACGGTCAAAATTCCGGCGGCCAGGCCGGCGACTGAGAAACCGAGGGCTTTGCGGATATTCATCGGGTGTTCCTCTTCTTATCGGTTGCGGTCATCGGACCGTTCGTCGCTGCCGCGTTGCGAACGGCCGCCGCGGACATAGTCTGCCGCCTCTTCGCCTTCCAGGTGACGCATGCTGGTGATCGGGCACGATTGCAGGCCACGCAGCCCGTCATCCCACACGATATCGCCATCGAAGGGACCGCAGATGTCACTGAAGCCGTGGCGCGACCGGATGCCGATCTGGAAGCTGGTATCCAGCCCGATACAGACGCCACCCAAGGTCAGTTCGTAGGCATTGTTGCGATCGGACACGATCACGACCTTATGGTCATTGACCGTGACATAGCTGCGGACAAAGTCGGGGTCGAAGCATTCGCTGCGATTGCGCGTCAATTGGCGGCTGCTGTCGTCCGGACGGGACGAACCGGCATAGGAGACACTGACCGCAGAAATGGCCGCCAACCCCAGGGCGGCGGCGCAGGCGGATACCAGAAGAACGCTTTTCATGTCAGTACCCCTTCTTTGAACGGACGCTACGCCCGCCAAACTGAACGGCGGATGAACACCTTGGTTATACGTCCATTAATCGCGAACAAAGCGCCGGGGATGGATTAAATTTGCCGTTGCCGCACGCAGTGGCGGCGCAAACCCGGTGATACCGGCCACAACCGCCTTGGCCAGCAACGGCGCCAGGCAGAAGCCGCGCGAGCCCAGCCCCGTCAGGACGTGAAGCCCGGGCGCGATTTCGCCCGCCACAGGCAGATGGTCGCGCGTCGTCACCCGCACCGACGCCCGCGACCGCAGATCCCTACCGCCCAGGGTTTCAGCCATCTGCGGCAGAACCTTGGCGAGGTTGATCAGATTGGCCTCGCGCGACTGCGGACGGACCTCGCTGCCGCGGTCGTCACGATCATGGGTGGCGCCAAAAAGCATGCCCTCCGACGTGGGTACGGCATAGCCGCCCCACGCCAGGGCACCGTCCAGCGTCTGACCTGCCGCGATCTCGATCTGCCCCCGTACCGGACGCAGCGCAAAACCGATGTCACGGTCCAGTATGCCCTCGCCACAGGCCAGGACGACCGCGTCGTAGCCACTCAGGTCGTCAGGCAGGCGTTCGCGGATCACCACTTGCCCCGCCAGCATCGTCCGCACGACCTCGACCGGCGCGATGGTAAGCGCCGGCTTCAGGTGCAGCCCCGCCAGGGCAGGCATATTGACCAGAGTGCCGGCCGCAAACGGCGCCAGGTCCCCGGCCACAAATCCGGCCTGCCCTGCGATGCGTTCAAATCGCGCCAGATCGCGGTCCTCCAGGGCGCATTGCCGCACGCCCTGCCCCAGAACCGCACCTGGCGTCCAATGACGATAGAAGGCCGTGGCGTAGGCAAAGGCGTCGGCGAAGAGCGCCGAGATCGCGTTGTCGCCGGCATCCAGGCGCGGCGTGACCAGGGCGGCCGGATTACCCGAGGCACCGCTGCCCGGCGCCGGATCATAGATATCCGCCTCCAGGCCGAACAATCCCGCCTGCCAGGCCAGACAGGCGCCGGCAATCCCGGCCCCGGCAATGGCAATACGTTGTGGCCGGACGCGTGGCGAGGCCTCTCCGCCAAAAACGGCTTCCAGGCGCTCGCGCTTGCGGCCAAAGCCCGGACATTTAGCGACGGTAAAGCCGGCATCCTGCAAACCGCGCCGGACATGGCCGGCGACGGTGAAGGTCGCCAGTCGGGCGCCCGGGTGAACCCGTTCGGCGATCCGCCCGAACACGGCGGGCGACCACATGTCAGGATTGAGCGCGGGCGAAAAGCCGTCGAGAAAGACCGCATCCGCCTTTCCTTGCCACGCGTCGAGCGCTGCATCGACCTCCATCAGGGCGATGGTCACGCTGACCCGCCACTGCGGGAAATCCATATGATGAAAGCCGCGCCTTTTTGTTGGCCACTGGCCGGCGATGGCCTGCGCAAATTGCGCAATTTCGGGCCAGTTTGCGAGCGCAGTCGCCGCCTGATCACGCGCCATCACGAAAGCTTCAACGGTAAAGATATGCAGCCTGCCGGGGCATCCCGAGCGCGTCCACAATTCCAGTGCGGCAGCGATATTCAACCCTGTGCCGAAGCCCAGTTCCAGGATCGTGAAGTCGGTACTTTCGGCCCAGGCCTGGCCCAGATGGCAACCGTCCAGGAAAACCGCGCGGCTTTCCGCCAGGCCGTCCTGGGGCGAATAATAGATGTCACCGAAGCGCGCCGACCGCGGCGTACCGTCTTCGGCAAAATAGACATCAGTTTCCGTCACTAATGATGGTCTGCCGGTTTGGCGGCCGGCGCAGCCGAACCTGAGGGCGGCGCAGGCGCGGCGGCAGATGCAGATCCGGCTTCAACAGCCACGGGTTCGGCGGCAGCAGCGGCTTCCAGGGCGGCCTGGGCATCGGCGCTGGCGGCATCCATCGGCATGTCGGCTGGGGCTTCGGCCTCAGCTTCGGCGTGGCCGTCCTCGGCCTTTTCGCCGCACGCGCCCAGGGACAGGGTCGCAATTATCAGGGGAATCAGAATCGGGCGCATGATATCTCCTACCCCAGGATTGCGGCACGAAAAAGGGCCGCACCTGAGGTGCGGCCCTTCATCATATCGCCCTGAGGCGAATAGATTAGTGCGAAGCAGCAACCGAAGCTTCGACCGAAGCGGCCGAGACTTCAGCCGAGGCTTCGACGGCCATTTCCGAGGTGGCTTCCGAAGCGGCGGCTTCGGCTTCAGTGGCCTTCGGCTGGCAAGCGGCGACGGACAGCGAAGCAGCGGCAACAGCGGCGATCAGGGCGACGCGGACGATTTTGGAGGTCATGATCAGATCCTTAATTCTAACGTTAGAGCGTCAGGACCTTGAAGCCTACGCCCACGGATCGAGTCATACTCAAAACGCCTGAGTCCCGCAAGTGCTATTTCACAAAACTGTGATCGAAGATGCGATTGTGATCGCCTTTTTCAACAGAAAGGATGAAAACGGGCCTGTCCAAAACCCGCAGAGACGACGTCGGCGGGCGAAATGCCCCCTTCGCGCCCCGCGCACCACCATGATTCCGCAACGAAGGTCTTCGTATATGCGCCCACAGGCAGGGAAACAGGGCATGAAACGGTGGGTGATTCTCGCAGGCGTTGCAGGATGGAGTCTGGCGGGCGCCGCGTATGCCGCCACACCGACGGTCCGCCTGGCGCGTTAATCTGTCCAACAGCGACAATGTCACCTACTTTTTCACGCCCTATGTAGAAGGTCTGACGGTTTCCAGACAGCCGACGGTTTCGACGGCGAAACCGGCCGCATCGAAATGGATGCGGCCGGCGACCTGAAAGGCACTTTGGGAATCTGTCGGCTGAACGCAGACCTTCAGCTCATCCTGGACTAGGCCGCTTCGGCCGGGATATTATTAAGCGCCTCTTCCATTTCCAGGAACGAAGGCTGCGACGGGCTGGGGATGGAACCACGGCCGATTTCGACCGATATCTGAGCGGCGTTGCCGTGCAGGTGGGCAACCAGGACCGACTGGATGATCTTGTAGAAAGCGCCCTCTTCCTCGACCACGGAGGACATGCGCGAGGCGAACGGACCGACCAGGCCATAGGCCAGGAAGACGCCCAGGAAGGTACCGACCAGAGCGCCGCCGATCATGGCGCCGAGGACTTCCGGCGGCTCGGTGATCGAGCCCATGGTCTTGATAACCCCCAGAACGGCGGCGACGATCCCCAGCGCCGGCAGGGCGTCGGCCATGTTCTGCAGGGCGTGGGCGGGATGCAGCGCTTCGTGATGGTGCTTTTCGAGCTGCTTTTCCATGGCGTCTTCGACCTGGTGCGGGTCTTCCAGGTTCATGGTCATCATGCGCAGGGTGTCACAGATAAAATCGACCGCGAAATGGTCTTTCACGATCTTCGGAAAACGCTTGAAGATACTGGAATCGTGAGGCTTTTCGATGTGGCTTTCCAGTGCGATGACACCTTTCGACTTCATCGTCTTGGTCAGCAGGAACAGCAGCGACAGCAGATCGCGATAGTCGGAGGCCTTCCATTTCGGGCCGCCGAACACCTTGCCCATGCCGCCCCCCATGCCTTTCAGCGTGGTTAGCGAGTTGGAGATCAGGGTCGCGGCAACGGCGGCGCCGCCGATGGCCATGAGTTCGTGGGGCGCCGCTTCGATGATCGGCGCGAAGTTACCCCCGGACAGCATGTAGCTGCCGAACACCATGGCGAAGAGGAGGACGATACCGATGATCTGAAACATAGAGGGCCCACGAACGATTCTTTGGGCTCACTATCGTGGTTAATCCTTAAGGGCCGGTTTCCTTAACCGTGAATCTTCACCGTCGGGGGATCAGAATTGTACCACGGACCACACGGACCACACGGACTTTCAATCGGTTCTGCCCCCCGCCGCGCAGCGGCAGTCGATAGACAAGGCCGCTGCGCGGCGTCAGAACGGCCTCAATGTCCGTGTGGTCTGTGTGGTCCGTGGTAAAAAAACCTACGAAGGCGGGGTTGCCGGCGTACCACCCTGCATCACCACGAATCGGTTGGCCAACTCGAAGCTGAGATAACCGTCGGCCACCTCGCCACGCGCCTTTTGCCAATCGCGAATCGCCTGGCGCGTCTTGACCCCGATCACGCCGTCGACCGTGCCGATATCATAGCCGGCCGCCTTCAGCGCCTCCTGGGTCTTCTTGCGTTGCTCCAGGCTCAGCGGCGGCTCGGTCGGCCACGGCGTCTTCAGCGCCGGCTTGCCCGCGATCAGGTCGGCGATCAACCCGACGGCCAAAGCATAACTGGTCGAATTGTTGTATTTGCGGATGACATAGTGGTTCGGCAGCGCGAGAAAGGCCGGGCCCTTCGCCCCCGACGGCAGCAGCAGGGTGGTTTGCTCGCCCTGCTCGGTCGGACGCCAGTAACCGCCATCGGCGCGCTTGACACCCAGCGCCGCCCATTCGGCCGGCGTCTTTTTCACCGTCTCGCCGAGATAATAGTCGAAACCGGCCGGCAGGATGACTTCCACCGCCCAATCCTGGTCGGGCTTCCACCCGGCCTTGGCCAACAGGTTGGCCGACGACGCCAGGGCGTCCGAATCCGACTTCCAGATATCGACGATGCCGTCATTATCGCCGTCGGCGCCCAGCCTGATGTAGTTATCCGGCAGGAACTGGGTCTGACCCATGGCCCCGGCCCACGAGCCTTTCAGGGTGTCGCGACCGATCTTGTGGTCGCGCAATATGGTCAGGCAGGCGATGAGCTCATCCTCGGCCCATACCCGGCGCCGGCCGTCATAGGCCAGGGTCGCCAGGGCCGAAATGACATCGATATTGCCCTGAACCCGGCCGAGATCGCTTTCCATGGTCCAGATGCCGCCCAGCAGATGCGCCGGCACCCCGAACCTGGTCACGATCGCCGATACATTGGTATTGGCGTCCAGCCGGGTCCGCGCCGCCGCGGCGCGGGTCGGGCTGACCGCCTGACGCATATAGGAACTGGCCGGCTTGGAGAATTCCGGCTGCTGGTTGTCGGATGACAGGACGTTCGACAGCGGCTGGACGTTTTCCAGCACCTGCGACGTGAACACCGGGTCAAAGCCGCGCGACGCCGCCTTGCTGATGAAGTTCTGCTTCCACTGGTCGAAATTGGCGTAGGTGATGGCCGGAACCGGCGCGGGTGCAGGTTCGGCCGCGGCAGGCGCCGATGACGCCGAGCTCGAAGACGCCGGCGCGGGCTCTCCCGCGGCGACGGGCGGCGCGACCGGCGCTTGCGGCATCGGCGCAGGCGGCTGTGTGTCCGTGGCGCAGGCGCTCAACAGGGCGAACAGGCTGACATAACGAAGACGCATAAGAGCTCCCGAGGTTTGAGGCCTATTTACCCCGATTGCGATTCCCTTTCCAAGGCTTTAAAGGCCACAGCCGCGATGAAAATACCGCCCGGTAGAGGAAATTCTGATTTCACCCTGCTTTATCGCGTTGACAAAATTGAGGCGCTCTTCTAGAAGCCACCGCTCTTGTCACGCCGCGTCCATCGCCAGGCGGACATAACACATTCATTTTCGGGTAGAACCATGAAAGTCCGCAGCTCGCTCAAGTCGCTCAAGGGTCGCCATCGCGACTGCAAGATCGTGCGCCGCAAAGGCGTCGTCTATGTGATCAACAAGACGGATCCGCGCTTCAAGGCCAAGCAAGGCTAAGCCTTAGGCTCTTCGCTTTCATTAGCTGAAACGAACGCTTGAAGTCATTGGATTTCGAGCGTTTTTTCATGTCGGGATGAGATTTATGGTTAAGGCCGTTCTGTTCGATATCGGCAATGTCATCATCACCTGGCACGCCTCCAATCTCTATAACCGGATGATTGAAGACCCGGTCCGCCGCGCCTTTGTGCTGGAGACCGTGGTGCCCATGTCGTGGCACGCGGCCCACGATGCCGGCGTCACCTTTGCCGACAACCGCAAGGAACGCCTGCTGGCCCACCCCGACTATACGGCGGAGATTCTGGCCTTCGACGAACGGTTCGAAGACATGCTGGGCGATCTGGTGCCCGAAACCATCGCTGTCCTTGAAGAGCTGCACAAAAAAGACGTGCCCTTGTACGCCCTGACCAACATGCCGGCCGAAAAATCCGCCATGGTCTTCTCGCACAGCCCGGTCTTCAGCTATTTCCGCGACATCATCATCTCCGGCGCGGAAAGGGTGATCAAGCCCGATCCCGTCATCTACGACATCACCCTGCGCCGCCTCGGCCTGCCGGCGGAAGAGATCTTCTTCACCGACGACAGCGCCATCAATATTGACGTCGCCCGTAGCAAAGGCTTTGTCACGCACCTGTTCCAGGACCCGAAAGCCCTGCGCCCGGCCCTGGTCGCCGCCGGCGTCCTGTAATTGTCCACAGGCGATCGGGCTTCTTAACAAACTGGGCGTTGAGGTCGCGAATCACCTTGGCTATGGTTAAGCCCAACCTTTCAGTATCGGGACTATTGCCATGGCCGACGACGCCGCCTCCATCACTTCCAACGACGTTATCACCGGCGCCGCCCAGACCCGCCTGCGCACTATTATCGAGCGCATCGAGCGTTTGGAAGAAGACAAGGCCGTAATCGCCAACGACATCAAGGAAGTCTATTCCGAAGCCAAGGGCGAAGGTTTCGACGTCAAGATCCTGCGCAAGGTCGTGTCGATCCGCAAGAAGGACAAGCTGAAGCGCGAGGAAGAAGAGGCCATCCTGGAGCTCTACATGTCGGCTATCGGCATGTAATCTAATAACCGAATTCCGGTCACGGCGCTGCCGGCGCGAAGCGCCTTCATTCCCAAAACAGATGAAGGTTTGTTCGGGCCGTTCAACACCCTGAATTCCGTGTTTTCAGTGTCGCCGCGCAGCGGCCTCCGTGTGGTCCGTGTTCCCCTTCTTCGCTTCAGAAGGCTTTTGGCCAGCCGGCCTGCCTCTGACATTTAAGAGGAACACGGAAACCACTGAAGCGCCGCCGATGGCGGCGTGCACTGAACACACGGAATTAATGGCTTCAACTCAGCCGGAATACGACCGATAAACTCATGGAATGAAGGCACTTCTCGCGGGCGGCACCGTAACCGGAATTCCGTTTCTTGCCGACTTTTTCCGTGTGTTCCGTCGTTTGCTTCCACCCATCTTACCGATAATGCCTTGACGCACCGGCGCCGGATGCTCAAATCTGAGCCATGGCCTTCACCTCCAAACCCGGAAAGCCGCTCCAGCGCACCACGATGCCGCAGACAAAGACGGCCCTGAAGACCTCTGGCATGAAACAGGGCGGCGGGATGAACACCGCCCCGCCCTCACCGGCCGAACAGCGCAAGGCGCAACAGAAATCCCTACAAAAGGCCACCCTGCGCGCGCTGGAAAAGGCACGCCAAGACGCCGCCAGTTCAGGCATCGAGCTGTCACCCTGGGAAAGCGACTTCATCGACGGCGTATCCGAAAGAGTCAAAACCTATGGCCGCGCCTTCGCCGATCCCGACAAGGGCGCCGTGAACGGTACCCTGTCCCTGCGCCAAGGCGTAAAACTCAAGGAAATCCGCAAGAAAGCGCGAAAGGCCAAACCCGATGCTGAGACGTAGCCTTCTCGCCGCCCTGACCGCGCTAGCCCTGCTACCGCTTCGCGCCCTGGCCGCCACACGACCGCAAAAACAGGTCCTGGCCTTCTACTACGGCTGGTACCGGACGAAAGGCGCCCAGGCGCACTGGCAAAATCCCGGTTCGCCCAACACCCCGGTCACCGGCCCCTATGACAGCCAGGACGACGCCGTCATCGCCCGTCACGTCCAACAGGCCAGCAACAACGGCATTACCGGCTTTATCGCCTCATGGTGGGGACCAGGTGATCCCACCGATCAACAATTGCCGAAACTCCTGGACGCTGCGGCAAAGACGAATCTCAAGGTCTGCGCCTATATCGAAAACGCCGCCACACCCCAGGTCCTGGCCGACCAGGTCCTGTACCTGCACAGCCACTATACCCACCATAAGCAATGGTTGATGCTCGATGGCCGCCCGGTGATCTTCCTCTACGATCGTGTGCTGCAAACCCTTGGCCTGGAAGGCTGGAAACAGGCCCGGGCGCTGATCGGCAACAAGGCCCTGGCTTTTATCGCCACGGGCAATGGCCGCAATCAGATCAACGAACGCGCCCCCTATGTCGATGGCGTCCACATCTACGACATGGCCTATTACCTCGCTCAGGATCATGGCGTCGAATGGCTGTGGCGGCGCCAGTTCTACAAGGGCTGGGTCGGCTATCAGGCCGGCCTGAAGGTCAGGACCGCCACCATCCTTCCGGGCTTCGACGATCGCCTGGTCCCCGACAGACCGAAACCGCGCCCGGTGATTGACCGTGACAAGGGCAAACTGTTTCGCAGCCTGTGGGATGCCGCCATTGCCGCCGATCCGGACTGGATCCTGATAGTCTCGTTCAACGAATGGCACGAGGCCTCCGAAATCGAGCCGTCGCAGCAGAACGGTGACCGCGAACTGCTGACCTGCCGGCAGAAAAGCGCTCGCTTTTTAAGGTGACGGCGCTGGCCAAACCGGCCCGGCGCTGCTAACACCTTACGATAACGATATAACAAAACGGTTGGGAAGATGACGCAAACGACGCACAGCGGCGGCAAGCCTTCGTGGCTGGAACGCATATCCTACGGCTTCGGTGATTTCGGGTTCAACCTGTACTGGGCGACCATCTCGTCCTATCTGCTGTTCTTCTACACCGACAGTTTCGGCATTCCGACCGCCGCCGCCGGCACCATGCTGCTGGTGACCAAGTTGATCGATGCCTGTGTCGACCCGGTCATGGGCGCCGTCGCCGACCGCACCAAGTCGAAATGGGGCCGCTTTCGCCCGTGGCTGCTGTGGGGTAGCCTGCCGCTGGCCATTTTCGGCGTCATTACCTTTATCACGCCCGACCTGTCGCTGAACGGCAAGCTGATCTATGCCGCCGCAACCTTCGGCACCCTGGGGGCGCTTTATTCCGTCGGCAACATCCCCTACGGCGCCCTGTCCGGCGTCCTGACCAACGACCCGCAAATCCGCACCCAGATTAACAGCTTCCGTTTCGTCGGCGGCTTCCTGGGCACAACCTTCGTCAACTATTTCACACTGAAATTCGTTGCCTGGTTCGATAAACAGGGCGTGGTCGACGGCTGGCCCGCCACCATGGCCCTGTACGGCGTCCTGGCCTGTTTCCTGTTCGCCATCCTGGCCCTGGTGACGCGTGAGCGCGTGCAGCCGGTGTCGGAAGCGCCCGTCAGTCCGTTTAAAGACCTGGGCGACCTGATCGGCAACCGTCCCTGGGTGATCCTGTTTGCCCTGGCCCTGGTAATCATGGTGACCATCAGTACCCGCGCCGGCGCCAGCGCCTACTACATCAAATACTATGTCGGCGGCGATAAGGACGATATCGGCGCCTTCCTGACCATTTACGGCGTGGCCTTGGCGACGGGATCGCTGATCACGCCGGTCCTGACGCGCTTTATCGACAAGAAACGGCTGCTGATCATCCTGATGACCCTGGTCGGGCTGCTGTCCTGCGCCTTCTATTTCGTGCCCAAGGACAATATCACCCTGATGTACGGCCTGCAGGCCGCCATCGGCCTGTGCCTGGGGCCCAAATCGCCCCTGACCTTCTCCATGTATGCCGACGCGGCCGACTACAACGAACATAAGACCGGCCGCCGCGCCACCGGCATGACCTTCGCCGCTGCCAGCTTCTCGCAGAAGATGGGTGCGGCCCTGGCCTCGGCGGTGATCGCCTGGGTCCTGGCCTCGATGGGTTACCAGCCCAACCAGGTCCAGAGCAACGCCTCCCAGGAAGGCATCGTCCTGCTGATGAGCGTGGTGCCCGGCGCCATCGCCTTTGCGTCGGTCTTCATCCTGTTCCTCTACAACCTCAACGACGCCAAGCTGAAGACCATCCAGGCCGACCTGGAAGCTCGCAAGGCCCAGAACTAAGTCATGTCTCTGATCGATTTCGAAACCCGGCTGTGCCGTCTCAACAGCCCGATCGCCCTTCCCTTGGCCGCAGGCTATCTGTGGAACAAACGGATGATGATCCACATGAATGCGCGCGGCTACGCCACCGCCCAGTTCATGCAGCCCGAGCCGTCCAAATACGCCCGCGCCCAGATCCTGGAGCAGAAGCATTTCATGCTGCCGGAACAGGGCACCTACGCCCACCATCCCGGCCGCTTCTTCTACCTGAAGGACCGCGACACCGGCGACCTGCGTTCGGCGCCCTATGAGCCGGCCCGCAGCCCCTGGGACCGTTTTGCCTTCGAGGTCAAACCCGATAGCATCGGCTGGGTGCTGGAACAGGCCGGCCTGCGGCTTGAACTCGACCTCCTCCTGCCGGTCGACGACGCTGTCGAACTTTGGCAACTGCGGCTGATCAACCATGGATCGCCGCGCCGTCTGAGCCTCTACCCCGCCTTTCCGCTCGGCCTGATGAGTTGGATGAGCCAGTCGGCCGCCTTCGACGCCGGTCTGAACGCCATCGTCGGCGATTGCGTCACGCCCTACCAAAAGGTCGCCGACTACTTCAAAAACAAGAACCTGAAAGACAAGGTCTTCCTGCTGAGCGAACAGACGCCGGTGGCCTTCGAGACCCGCCAACGCCCGTTCGAAGGCGAAGGCGGCCTGCACCGCCCGGACGCCATCACCGCGGATCGCCTGAGCGGCGGCATTGCCCGCTATGAAAATCCGATCGCAGCCCTGCAATTTGACCACGACCTGGCGCCCGGCGACACGGTCACCCACCGCTTCCTGTTCGGTCCGGCTTTCAACGCCGCCGAGATCCAGCGGCTAAAAGACACCTGGCTGTCGGCCGAAGGTTTCGAACGCGCCCGCACCGACTACGCCGCCTACATGGCCCAGGGCCGGGGGTCGCTCAATATTGATTTCGGCGACGAACACCTGACCACCTTCGTCAACACCTGGCTGCCACGCCAGGTCTATTACCACGGCGACACCAACCGGCTGACCACGGATCCGCAGACGCGCAACTTCCTTCAGGACGCGCTTGGCAACGTCTATGTACGACCGGAAGCGGCCCGCGCCACCCTGCTCAAAGCCTTGTCGCAACAGCATGCCAACGGTTCCATGCCCGACGGCATCACCCTGTATGACGGGGCGGAACTGAAATACATCAACCAGGTTCCGCACACCGATCACTGCGTCTGGCTGCCCATGCTGCTGGAAGCCTATCTCGACGAAACCGACGACTACGCCGTCCTCGACGCAGTGGTGAAGGACCAGGAGACCGGTGCCGAAAAAACCGTCCGCGACCGCGTTTCCTGGGCCATGCAATGGTTGATCGAAAAAGTCGACCATCGCGGCCTTAGCTTCATCGAGCAGGGCGACTGGAACGACCCGATGAACATGGTCGGCTGGAAAGGCCTGGGCGTGTCCGGCTGGCTGACCATCGCCACCGCCTACGGCTTGAAACTCTGGACGCAGATCCTTATCCGCGACGGCCGCGACGCCACCGAATTCGAAGCCGCTGCACTGCAATTCCGCGATACCGCCAATACCCACCTGTGGGACGGCGACTGGTACGGCCGCGGCATCACCGACGACGGCGTCATCTTCGGGGTCAAGGCCGACGGCGAAGGCCGCATCTATCTCAACCCGCAAAGCTTCGCCCTTATGGCCGGGGTTGCGGGTGACGCCAAAAAACCCTTGATGATCAAGGCGATCGAAGAACAGCTTGAGACGCCCTACGGCGTCGAAATGATCGCCCCGGCCTATACCCACATGCGTGAGGATGTCGGCCGCCTGACCCAGAAGTTCCCCGGCGTTGCCGAAAACGGCTCGGTCTATAACCACGCCGCCGCCTTCTACATCTACAGCCTCTATCAGGTCGGTGAAGGCGACAAGGCCTTCGAACTACTGCGAAAAATGCTGGTCGGGCCCAACGACGCCGACTATCTGCGCCGCGGCCAGATGCCGGTCTTCGTACCCAACTACTATCGTGGCGCCCACCGCCAATTCCCGGACGCCTCGGGCCGGTCGTCGCACCTGTTTAACACCGGCACCGCATCCTGGATCTATCGCAGCGTCATCGAGGGCCTCTTCGGCGTCAAAGGCAGCCGCGAAGGCCTGCGGATCACCCCGCAACTTCCGTCGCAATGGCCCCAGGCCCGCGTCACGCGCCACTTCCGCGGCGCGGTTTTCGACATCGACATTCGCAGCGACGACGCCGCAACCCAGACCATCGTCACCTGCCCGGAAGCAACGGTTGACGGCGATCTGATCCGCGGTTTTGAGGCCGGAAAAACCTATAAGATCGAAGTGGTTACACCGCGCCGATAAAGACCGGACGCGGCACGGCGACCTTCTGGTTCTTCGGTGTCAAGGTACCGTCATCATTGAGTGTGAAGACGACGATATCGTTGCTGCGCTGATGGGCGACAATCACGCGCTTCTGGGCTTCGTACAAAGCAAAGAAGCGCGGCCAGTCTCCCAGGGTCGGCGCGATCTGCAGCAGCTTCAGCGCGCCAGAACCGTCGGTTTCGAACACGGCAATGCTGTGATGGCCGCGGTTGG
Source organism: Asticcacaulis sp. AC460 (assembly GCF_000495795.1). Lineage (GTDB taxonomy): Bacteria > Pseudomonadota > Alphaproteobacteria > Caulobacterales > Caulobacteraceae > Asticcacaulis. The sequence goes on along the minus strand of NZ_AWGD01000008.1, from coordinate 324,146 downwards.
AGGCGTAGACCCGCGTTCCGGCGGCATTGACGGCGATATGGGCGGCCTGGCTCTTGCCGGCAAAATCAGCCGGCAGCAGCGGCGCCTGCTGAATCTCCGTAAAGCTGCCATCGGCATTTTTCTTAAGGCTGATCAACAGGTTGTTGAGTTCGGTGACCAGGAAAGCCACCTGGCCATTCGGATGAAAGGCCAGATGGCGCGGTCCTGATCCCGCAGGCGCCTGGAAGGCCACGACCTGATCACCGACCGTCTTTTGAGCCGCATCATAGCCGTAAGCCAGGACCTGATCGGTCCCCAGATCGACGCTGTAAATGTGCTCCTGATCCGGCGAAAACTGTACCCAATGGGCGTGCGGCGCTTCCTGACGGTCCTTGTTCGGCCCCGAACCGCTGTTCTTGCGATTGGCGATCGGCGCCCCCAGTTCACCCTTGTCGCTCAACGGATAGACCACGACATTGCCGCCACCGTAATTGGCGACCGCCAGGACGCTCTCGTCTTTCGACAATGCGGCATAGCACGGCGACGAACCTTGCGACGACTGTTCACTGGTCAAGGTCCACGCGCCGTCGGCTACCGTCCAGGCGCCAACCTTGCCGTCGTCCTTCTCGTTGAGCAGATAGTGCCGCTTGTGTTTCGCGCTATACGCCCCGAACGAGACGTTTTCGACCTGCGCCGCCGGCTGCCCGATCGTCCAGGTGTCGGCCGACGCGCTGTAGCTCAGCGGATAGACGCCCTTGGCATCGTCGCCATTATAGGTGCCGACAAACAGGTTCAAATCAGCCACAGCCGCCGTCGCCTTTGTCGTCTTCGCGCAGGCCGATGCGGAGGCCATGGCCAGGGCACTGACCATCATGGTGCGGCGGTTCAAAACGGACTTTGTCATCGGCTTTCCTCTCAATCTTTTGCCCTAGTCGTAGCCAGCTTGAGACGGCCCCGCCACACATTTCTCATCGACGCACCCCGTTTTACAAACGTCAGTCCAATCGATTGCACAACCGGTACGCGTGAAAAATTCAGTAAACCTATGATTTTTCAAACGATAACACGTCATAACTCGCGTAAAACGACGCCTGTTTTACGGTTTCCTCATACAGTTCCGCGATAGTCCATTTTCGGAGTGGGCGAACCAGTATGGCGATAGTAGCATCAACCAGGCCCGGCGTGGGCGCATATCAGCGGGTCGGCACGGTCGAGACCGTGAGCTACAGCCTGGGCGATATCGGCTTTAACCTCTATTGGGCGCCGATGACAGCCTTTTTGATGCTGTACCTGACCGACGTGGTGGGCCTCAGTGCCGCCGCCGTGGGCGGGTTGCTGGTCGCCATGCGCATCAGCAGCGCCGTGGCTGAGCCGGTCTTCGCCGCGATCGCCGACCGCACCCGCACAGCCTACGGCCGCTACCGTCCCTGGTTCCTCTGGCTGTCCCTGCCCCTGGCCGCGTCAGGTGTCCTGGCCTTTTCCACCGCCAGCTTCACCGAAGAAACCCGTCTCCCCGCCGTCTATATCAGCTTCTGTCTTCTCAACCTGATCTATACCGCCATCATGGTGCCGTATAACGCCATGTCCGGCGCCCTGACGCCCGATTCCGGCCAGCGCGAATACCTGATGAGCGCCCGTTTTGGCGGCGGCTTCCTGGCCATGGTCTTCCTCACCTGGCTGACCCCCAAGCTGGTCGGCTTCACCGGCCCGGGCCAGGAGGCCCTGGGCTGGCAGTTCGCCATGACGGTGTTCGGCGTCCTGGCGGCCGGCGTCTTCATCAACCTGTTCCTCAACACCCACGAACGCTTTACGCCGCAGTCAGCGCCACACGCGAATCCCCTGCGCGACGTCGGCGACCTGTTCACCTGCCGCCCCTGGGTGGCGCTGTTTCTGCTCGGTTTCGTCCAGATGGCGGCCTTTGCCTTGCACACCGGCGTGGCGCCCTACTACATCAAATACTATGTCGGCGATCCCGACCTGGTCACCGGTTTCACCATGCTGTTCGGCCTGGGCCTGGCGGCCGGCGCCGCCACCACCTCGACCCTGACGCGCTGGCTGACCCGGCGCAGCCTGATCGCCGTCATGCTGGGTATTGTTGCCGCCTCCAGCCTGGGCCTCTACCTGGCGCCGCGCGACCAGTTGGGCCTGATCCTCTTCTGCCAATTGCTGGGCGGCCTGGCCCTGGGTCCGATTTGGGCCATCACCATGGCCATGTATGCCGATGTCGCCGATTTCAACGCCTGGCGCACCGGCAAGACCGCGACGGCCATGACCTTTTCGTTGCTGATGGTGGCGCGCAAGATCGGCGCCGCCATTGCGGTCGCCCTGATCGCCTGGGCCCTGACGGCGGAAGGCTATACCGCCAATACCGCGGCCTCGGGCGCCTTGCTGGACCATATCCGGATCCTGATCGGCGTGGTGCCGGCCGGCATGGCAGCCCTGGGCGCGCTCATCATCGGCTTCTACGACCTGAAGGCGGACCAGGTGATCCGCGTCCAGGCCGAAATCGCCGGCGGCATCAAGAACGAAGCCTAATCCTCACCACACCATGTGGCTGAGCACATCGGCCTGGCCGGCGTTCAAAACCGTCACCACATTGCCGCCGCCCAGGTCGATAACGACGCTGGTACCGGCCTGGCTGACGATGCCGGCACTGGCCACCCCGCCCGTATAGGCGTGGACATTGATCAAGTCGCCTTCGGCACCGCTGAAATCGGTGATCTTATCCTGACGGCTGCCGGTCTGGAACAGGAACACATCCGCGCCCGATCCCCCGGTCAGGGTGTCGAACCCGCCCAGCCCGTTGAGCGTATTGCTTCCGGCATTGCCGATCAGCGTATTGCTGACGCTGTTGCCCGTCGCATCCAGATCGGCCGTGCCGGTCAGTTCCAACACCTCGGCATAGCGCCCGGTCAGACTGTAGCTCACCGAAGCATAGATGGTGTCATAGCCTTCGCCGCTGGCCTCGACCACCTTGTCGCCCGCCGCGTCGACCCAATAGCTGTCGTCACCCAAACTGCCTGTCAAGGTATCATTGCCCTGGGCGCCATTCAGCGCATCGTGGCCGGCGCCACCGTTCAAGGCGTTGTTGCCAGAGTTGCCGCCAATGCGGTTGTTCAGCGCGTTGCCGGTACCGCCGATATTCGCGTCGCCCATCAGGGTGAGGTCCTCGACATCGGCGCTGAGCACATAGGTCGCCGTGCTGAAGACAACATCCGTGCCTTCGCCGGCCGCTTCGATCACCACATCTGCGCCGGCATTGACGATATAGGTGTCGTCGCCCGATCCTCCGGTCACGGTGTCCAGGCCCTCGCCGCCGTTGAACAGGTTGTTGCCGGCATTGCAGGTGATGCTGTTAGCCAGGCTGTTGCCGATCACCGACGCACTGGCCGTCCCGGTCAGGATGACGTTTTCGACCGCCCGCCCGAACAAAGAATAGCTGGCCGACGTGTAGATCAGGTCGATGCCTTCCCCGTGCTGTTCGTCCACCCGGTCTAAGCCATTGTCGACATAGTAGGTGTCGTTACCCTTGCCGCCGGCCATGGTGTCGGCGCCGTCATCGCCGTGGATTTCGTCCCCCGCAACGCCACCGGTGAGCATGTCGGCCCCGTCGCCGCCCTCCAGCCGCACGCTGCCATCGTTGGTATAGGGCACGCCGTAAAAGTCGTAATAGGTGGCGACGCCGATGGTGTCGTTGCCGACGCCGCCGGAGGCCACCACGGCGGGAGACACGGCGCCGCGCGAACCATAGGCATAGATGATGTCATCGCCATCACCGCCGAAGCTGTTGCCCCCGTTCCAGATCAGGTCGTTGCCGTCGCCACCGAAAACCTCATCGAACAGACCGGCGTACAGCGAGTCATTGCCCGCCTCGCCGTAAATCCAGTCCATGCTGCCAAAGATGGCGGTGGGCTCGCGATCGTCGGCCTGGACGACGTCGTCGCCGTCGCCGCCATACAGCAGGTCTTCGCCCTCGTCACCGATGATGGCGTCGAGGCCGGCCTCGCCCCGGACCGTGTCGTTGCCGGCGCCGCCGCGGATGAAGTCGTTACCCCCACCACCCCACAGGCCGTTGTTACCGACATTGCCCTCAATCGAGTTGTTCTCGCCATTGCCGCCGCCATCCAGGTTGGCGGTCCCTGTAAGGGTCAGGTGCTCGAACGTCGCCCCCAGGGTGTAGCTGTAGGCGATAAAGACCCAGTCTTCACCGCCGTCCGGCGCCTCGGTGAAGACATCGCCGGGATTATCGACATAGTAGCGGTCCGCGCCTTCGCCCCCGACCAGCGTATCATTCCCCGCCCCGCCATCCAGCGTATCGTCGCCCACCAACCCGGTCAGCTCATTGTTACCCGAATTCCCGGTCAGGTAATTGTTCCAGCTATTGCCGGTGCCGGTGAAATTCCCCGTCCCGCTCAGGGTCAGGTATTCGACATTGTGGCCCAGCGTATAGCTGAAGGGGGCGATGACCAGATCCGGTTCCGAATTGAGCGTGCTCTCAACAATACTATCGCCCAGGCTGCTCAGCACGAAGGTGTCATAGCCTTTGCCGCCGTCCATGACGTCGTCGCCGGCGCCACCGTTAATGACGTTGTTGCCGAGATTGCCGGTCAGAGTGTCGTTGAAGGCAGACCCCATAATGTCTTCGAACTGAAGCACCAGATCCCAGCCGGAACCGCCCCCTCCCGAGGCCAGGGGCGTCTGGCCGCCGATGTTCACAGTGACCGGCCCCGCCGCGCCGGCATAGCTGATCGTGTCGCGCCCGCTGCCACCCAGCAGGAAGTCGCCGTCCAGACCTCCGACAATCCAGTCACTGCCCGCGCCGCCATCCAGGGTGTCCGCTCCGGCGCCGCCAACGATGGTGTCATTGCCACCGGCGCCGGACAGGCTGTCGCTACCGCCCTCGCCCAAGATCGAATCGGCGCCGGAACCACCGGTATAGGTGTCGGGACCTGAGGTACCGGTATAGCTGGCCTGCAAAACAGCCGCGTCAGCCGGCAAAAGACTGACATCCTTACGCTTTTGGTTCAAACTGGCCATGTTGGCGTCCCTCGTCTCTGATTTTGACTGCACTATGGATTGGGCACCACCTTACCGCAACCCCTTCACCTCTGTTGTGATGAACGCCGTTACCAGACCATGTGACTGAGCACATCGCCCTGGCTGGCGTTGAACACGGTCACCATATTGCCGCTGCCCAGATCGATCACGACATGCGAACCGGCCTGGGTGACCGATCCCGGACTGGCCACACCGCCGGTATAGGCATTGACATTGATCAGGTCGCCGTCCGCAACGCTGAAATCGCTGATGACATCCAGCCCGCTGCCGGTTTCGAACAGGAAGGTATCCAGCCCCGCCTTGCCGGTCAGGATATCCTTGCCGCCACGGCCGTTCAAGATGTCATTGCCGGCCCGGCCATCCAGGCTGTTGTCGCCGCCATCACCCGACAGAACATCATTGTACCCCGACCCGATCAGCCCCTCGATCGCCTGCAACAGATCCGAACCCGCCCCGCCGGTCGCCTGTGAGACCGCCACCACCAGATCGACCGTGACCGCCGCTGTGGCCGTGGAATAGCTCAGGGTATCAAGCCCCAGCCCGCCGTCGATCGAGTCATCGCCGGCACCGGCCTGGATCAGGTCATTGCCAGCCCCGGCGTTGAGCACGTCGTTGCCCGTGCCGCCCGACAGGTTGTCATTGCCGTCATCGCCGCTGATCGTGTCATGGCCCGAACTGCCGGCCACCGTGTCATTGCCGCCGAGGCCTTGCATCAATCCATCCGCGCCGTCCCCCGCCAGGTTGTCCGCAAAATCCGACCCGATGAGGTTCTCGATATCGTCGAGCAAATCATTTCCGCTGCCCCCCGTCGTCTGCGCAGCGACGTTCAGATCGACCGTCACCCCGGCCGTAGCGTCGGCATAGGAGACGGTATCATTACCGAAATGACCGTAGATCGAGTCATTCCCCGCCCCGCCCATCAGGAAGTCGTCGCCGGTCCGCGTGCCGTAAAGCTGATCATTGCCGTCGCCACCGTACAGGGTGTCGCCTTCCGAGATATCCGACTGGGCGACCCAGATCGTGTCATTCCCGGCGCCACCATCGATAAAGTCGTAACCCAGCCCGCCGGTAATGCTGTCGTTGCCGTCACCGCCGGCGATCGAGTCATCCCCCGAACCGGTTTCGATCACATCATCATGGACCGTCCCGACCAGAGTATCGTCGCCGCTGCCGGTATAGATCTTGAAGAACTCGGCATTGCGGATCACGGTGCCGGTCGAGAAGGTCGAGCCGCCACTGGTGTGTGCCTGGGACACATCGACCAGCAGATCGACGCTTTCGCTTTCGTACCACAGCGTGAAACTGTCCTGGCCGGCGCCGGCATCGATCGAATCCGCCCCGCCCCAGATGCTGACGATATCGTCGCCGCCACCGGCATTGATGGTGTCATTGCCGCGCAGCTCGATATTGCTGTCGTCATAGATGGTGTCATTGCCGTCCGCGGCATTGATGAGATCGCCGCCCTCACCGCCCCAGATACTGTCGGCCAGATTGCCGCTGGTGATGGTGTCGTTGCCCGAACCGCCCTGCAGGATGTTGGCGCCCGAGGTATCGTTCAGCAGGTCGTCGCCGTCGCTGCCTTCCAGGCGGTCGTTGCCGGTATTGCCGAACAGGGTGTCATTGCCCCATTCACCGTGCAGAAAATCGTTGTGCGTGCCGCCGCTGATGCTGTCATTGCCCTCGTTGCCGCTCAGCCGGTCCACGCCGCCGCCGCCCGACAGAGTATCATCGCCGGCGCCCCCGGACAGGTAGGTTTCACCCGATCCACCTGCGGCTGAATCGTTGCCGCCGCCACCCAGAAAGGTGTCAGCGCCGGAACCTCCGACAAAGGTGTCATTCCCCAGTCCGGCTTCGACATGGGCCCGCTCGACATTGCGGATGATGGTGCCGTCCGCCAGGGTCACACCGGTCGTCGTCGCCATGGCTGTAACGTCGAACAGGTAGGAATAGGTCGAATAGGTCTGGATATACTCGACGAAGTCGGTGCCGGCGCCACCATCCAGGACGTCGACACCGCCAAGGCTGTTCAACACGTCGTTGCCGTCGCCGCCAATCAGGGTGTCGTTGCCGACGAGTTCCCAATAGCGCTCCCCGACAAGGAAATCATTGCCGCCGGCGCCGTCGAGATAATCGTCACCGCTATTGCCATCGGCCAGGTCGTTGTCGGACGTGCCGGCATAGGTGTCGTTGGCGGTGGTGCCGTAATAGGTCGCCTGGTTGATCCCGGCCGAGAACGCGCTGAAGCGGTTGGACGCTTTGGTCATGATCGTTTCCTCTGTTCTTATTCCCTTGCGGCGAATCTAAACAGGATAGGCGTGCGCGGCTACCGCGAGACCGTCACATGACGGCAATGTCATTCCACCGTGAAGCCATAACCCGCAACGACATCGATTGCACCCCGACCGACCAAGGATCTCCGCGATCACGCCCCTATACGAATTCTATACACCCACCTACCGCATCTATACGCCAGCCATATCCGACAAAGCCTAAACCACCCACCGTTCCCGCTGATCGAACGGAGGGCCCACATGGCCATCGTCTATCTTCTGGCCGGGACAGGCTTTTTCGGCCTGTGCCTGGCCTTCGTCGCCTTTGCCGACAGCCTGAAGGAGGGATCATGACCGCCCTCTATATCGCCGCCGGCATCATCACCCTGGGCCTCGCCGGCTACCTGATCGTCGCCCTGATCAAACCCGAATTATTCCCTTAAGGAGACCGGCATGCTGTTCGGTATCACGCCCGCCAGCTGGCTTCAGCTCGGGCTTTACATGCTTGTGCTCACGGCCCTGGCCGTGCCGCTGGGCCTCTACATGGCGCGCGTCCTGTCGGGCGAGCGCAACCTGCTCACCCCCGTCCTGGCCCCCGTCGAAAGGCTGATCTACGGCGCCTGCAATGTCCGCCCGGACCAGGAGATGACCTGGAAGGACTATGCCACCGCCGTCATCCTATTTTCGCTGGGTGGCTTCCTGCTGCTGTTCGGCCTGCTGCTGGCCCAAGGGTCGATCCCGCCCAACCCGCAGAACCTGCCCGGCCTGACACCGGACCTGGCCTTCAATACGGCGGTCAGCTTCGTCACCAACACCAACTGGCAATCCTATGGCGGCGAAACCACGCTCAGCTATTTCAGCCAGATGGCCGGCCTGACGGTGCAGAACTTCGTCTCCGCCGCTGTCGGCATCGCTGTCCTCGCCGCCCTGATCCGCGGCTTATCGCGCCACGCGACCGACAAACTCGGCAACTTCTGGGTCGATTTGGTCCGCACCAACCTCTACATCCTGCTCCCCCTGGCGCTGATCCTTGCCGTTCTGCTGGCCTCGCAGGGCGTCATCCAGACCCTGGAACCCTACGCCACAGCGAAAACCCTGGAAGGCGCCAACCAAACCCTCGCCCTGGGTCCTGTTGCCTCGCAGGAAGCCATCAAGATGCTGGGCACCAACGGTGGCGGCTTCTTCAACACCAACTCCGCCCATCCCTTCGAAAACCCGACACCGTTCAGCAACTTCATCGAGATGCTGTCCATCCTGATCATCCCGGCCGCCCTGTGCTTCACCTTCGGCCGGATGATCGGCGACAAACGCCAGGGCATCGCCATCTTCGCCGCCATGACCCTGGTCTTCGTTCCCCTGACCGTGGCCTGCATCGGCCTGGAACAGGCGGGTAATCCCCACCTGATCGCCGCCGGCGCCGACCCGTCAGGCGGCAATATGGAAGGCAAGGAAACCCGCTTCGGCATCGCCAATTCCGCCATCTGGGCCGCGGCGACCACCGCCGCCTCCAACGGCGGGGTCAATGCCATGCACGACAGTTTCACGCCTCTGGGCGGCATGATCCCCATGCTGCTGATGAAGTTCGGCGAAGTCATCTACGGCGGCGCCGGCTCCGGCCTCTACGGCATGCTGATCTTCGTCATCCTGACCGTCTTCATCGCCGGACTGATGGTCGGCCGCACGCCGGAATATCTCGGCAAGAAGATCGGCGCCTTTGAAATCAAGATGGCCTCGATCGCCGTCCTGCTGCCCTCGGCCCTGATCCTGACCTGCACCGCGGTCGCCGTCCTGACCGAACCCGGCAAGGCCAATATCTACAATCCGGGTGCCCAGGGATTCTCGGAAGTGCTCTACGCCTTTACCTCGGCGGCCAACAACAACGGCTCGGCCTTTGCCGGCCTGGGCGCCAACAACCCGTTCTACAACAGCCTGCTGGGCCTGTGCATGCTGTTCGGACGCTTCTTCGTCCTGCTGCCGGTCCTGGCCATAGCCGGCTCCCTGGCGGCCAAGAAAACCATCCCCGCCTCTGCCGGCACCCTGCCCACCCACACGCCGCTGTTCGTCGTCGTCCTGGTCGGCATCATCGTCCTGGTCGGCGTCCTGACCTATGCCCCGGCGCTTGCCCTGGGTCCGGTCATCGAACACCTCAACATGATCAAAGGCTGATCCATGTCCTCCAAAGCTCAAACACAAACCGACCTGATGGCGGCCGTCCTCCAGGCCTTCGCACGCCTTGACCCGCGCTATCAGGCCCGCAACCCGGTCATGTTCCTGGTCTGGGTCGGGTCGGTCATCACCACCGTCATCCTGACCGTCATACTGGCCGATCCCGGCTCGGTCATCGGCGGCGGGCAACCCGTGTGGTTCATCGGCCTGATCTGCTTCTGGCTGTGGTTCACGGTCCTGTTCGCCAACTTTGCCGAAGCCATGGCCGAAGGCCGCGGCAAGGCCCAGGCCGACAGCCTGAAAAAGGCCCGCCGCGACGTCCCGGCCAAGAAGCTGGATAAGGCCAAAAACCAAACCGTCGTGGCCGCCAACAGCTTACGCAAGGGCGACATCGTGATCATCGAAGCCGGCGATGTCGTCCCGGCCGACGGCCAGGTCATCGAAGGCGTCGCCAGCGTCGACGAAAGCGCCATCACCGGCGAGTCCGCCCCCGTCATCCGCGAATCCGGCGGCGACCGCGACGCCGTCACCGGCGGCACCCGGGTGCTCAGCGACTGGCTGATCGTCAGGGTCACAGCCGATCCTGGCGAAAGCTTCCTCGACAAGATGATCGGCCTGGTCGAATCCGCCAAACGCCAGAAGACACCCAACGAGATCGCCCTGTCGATCCTGCTGGCCGCCCTGACTTTGGTCTTCCTGATGGCCTGCGCCACCCTCCTGCCCTTCTCGCTGTTCAGCGTCGATCGGGCGGGGTCGGGCACGGTCATCACCATCACCGTGCTGATCGCGCTTCTTGTCTGCCTGATCCCGACCACCATCGGCGGCCTCCTGTCGGCCATCGGCATTTCGGGCATGCAGCGCCTGATCCGCGCCAATGTCATCGCCACCTCGGGCCGTGCCGTCGAAGCCGCCGGCGACGTCAATGTCCTGTTGCTGGATAAGACCGGCACCATCACCTTCGGCAACCGCCAGGCGGTGGAGTTCATCCCCGTGACCACCGTCAGCGCACAACAACTTGCCGAAGCCGCAGAACTCTCGTCGCTCGCCGACGAAACCCCCGAAGGCCGCTCGATCGTCGCCCTGGCGCGCGGCCAGTTCGGTTTGCCCGAACGCAAGGCCGACAGCCTGGTTGCCACCTTCATTCCGTTTTCGGCGGAACAGCGGGTGTCGGGCATCGTCATCAACGAACGCCATATCCTGAAGGGCGCTGCCGACGCCATTGCCGGCCTGATCAACCTGAAGGGCGGGCTCATGCCGCCGGAAGCTCAAAGCGCCGTCGACGACATTGCCCGCAAGGGCGGCACGCCGCTGGTGGTCGCCGAAGGCCCCAAGGTGCTGGGCGTCATCTACCTCAAGGACATCGTCAAGCCCGATATCAAGACGCGCCTGGCCGAACTGCGCCGCATGGGGATCAAGAGCGTGATGATCACCGGCGACAACCCGCTGACCGCCGCGGCCATTGCTTCCGAAGCTGGAGTCGATGACTTCGTCGCCCAGGCCACGCCGGAAACCAAGCTCAAATATATCCGCAAGATGCAGGAGGGCGGCGAGATGGTCGCCATGGTCGGCGACGGCACCAACGACGCCCCCGCCCTGGCCCAGTCCGACGTCGCCGTGGCGATGAACTCGGGCACCCAGGCCGCCAAGGAAGCCGGCAACATGGTCGATCTCGACTCTGATCCGACCAAGCTGATCGAGATCGTCGAGATCGGCAAACAGCTCCTGATGACGCGTGGCGCCCTGACCACCTTCAGCATCGCCAACGACCTGGCCAAGTATTTCGCCATCATCCCGGCGGCGTTTGCGACCACCTATCCGGCCCTGGGCCTGCTGAACATCATGGGCCTGTCCTCGCCACAGAGCGCCATCCTGTCAGCGGTCATCTTCAACGCCGTCATCATCATCGCCCTGATCCCCCTGGCCCTGAAAGGCGTCAAGTACCACGCCCGGCCGGCCTCGAGCCTGCTGACACGCCACGCCCTGATCTACGGCCTGGGCGGGATCGTCACGCCGTTCATCGGTATCAAAATCATCGACCTCGGCCTCACCGCCATCGGCCTCGTTTAGCAAGAAAGGAAGACACCCCACCACCATTTCGCTGCGCGACACTTCGCTTCGCTACGTTTTGCTTCGCTCATGGTCCCCCTCCCCGACAAGCGGGGAGGAATAAAGAAGAAAAGTTCGGGTCAGCTTCATCGGTGTTTCGTTGAAGACGTAGACCGACTCTTTCTTGCTCCTCCCCGCTTCTCGGGGAGGTCGGGTGAGCGCCGCCGAGATATATCTCGGCAAGCGCAAGTCGAGTGAGTGGAGGTCTGAGGCCATAGGCCGATGACCGTAGCGAATGAGATGCGGTGGTGGGGTTTCTTACAACACCATGATCCTCAAACATATCCAACCGACCCTCGTCTCCCTGGCCATCTTCACGGTCCTGTTCGGCGGGATCTACCCCCTCACCACCCTGGCTATCAGCCAGACAGCTTTTCCCAACCAGGCCCAGGGCTCCCTGATCCGCGACGGCAACACCATCATCGGCTCCAAACTGATCGGCCAGAACTTCACCCAGCCGCAGTACCTGTGGGGCCGCCTCTCCGCCACCGCCGAAGCCCCCTACAACGCCGGCTTCTCCTCGGGCTCGAACTACGGCGTCAACAACCCCGCCTTGCTCGAAGCCGCCCATGCCCGCCTGACCGCCCTGAACACCTCGACCAACGTCCCGGTCGACCTGATCACCGCCTCGGGCTCCGGTCTCGATCCACACATCAGCCCGGCCGCCGCCGCGATCCAGGTCACCCGCATCGCGCAAACTCGCGGCATCAGCGAAAGCGCCGTCCGCCTGGCCATCGACAGCTCGACCGAACACCCGACCCTCGGGATTCTCGGCGAAGCCCGCGTCAATGTGCTAGAGGTCAATCTGCGACTCGACGGCAAGCTGAAGTGAACGCCGACCACAGACCCGATCCCGACAAACTCCTCGCCCTCGTCACCACCGACGAGGGCGAAGACGCGCGTGGACACCTGAAGATCTTCTTCGGCGCCTCGGCCGGCGTGGGCAAGACCTACGCCATGCTGAACGAAGCCCGCCGCCTGGCGAAGGACGGCCGCGACGTGGTCATCGGCATCGCCGAACACCACGGCCGGCCGGAAACCCTGGCCCTGATCGACGGCCTCCCCGTCCTTTCCCGCAAAACCATCGACCATCGTGGCGTCCAGGTCACCGAGTTCGACCTCGACTCTGCCCTGGCACGCCGGCCCTCCCTGATCCTGGTCGACGAATATGCCCACACCAACGCCCCTGGCTCACGCCACCCCAAACGCTGGCAGGACATCGAGGAACTGCTCGACAACGGCATCGACGTCTTCACCACACTGAACGTCCAGCATCTCGAAAGCCTCAACGACGTCGTCGCCAAACTGACCGGCGTCTGGGTCAAGGAAACCGTCCCCGACAGCGTCTTCGACGCTGCCGACGATATCGCCCTGATCGACATCCCGCCTGACGAACTGCTGCAACGTCTGGCCGACGGCAAGGTCTATGTTGCCGAGGGCGCCCACCAACGCGCCGCCGACAACTTCTTCAAAAAGACCAATCTCGGCCGCCTGCGCGAAATCGCCCTGCGACGCGCCGCCGAACGGGTCGACGCCCAGAACGACCAGCTCAACGCCGCCATGGGTCAGAACGAAGCCGCCACCGGCGACAAGATCCTGGTCCTGGTCGGCCCCGATCCCTTGTCGTCGCGCCTGATCCGCCACACCAAACGCATGGCCGACCGGACGCGTGCGCCGTGGTTTGCCCTCTATCTGCAAACCGACCGCCACGAAACCCTGTCGCCCAAGGCCCGCCTGCGGGTCGAACACAATCTGCGCCTGGCCGAAAAGCTGGGCGGGCGGGTGGTGCGGCTGAACGCCGGCGGCGCCGCGGCGACCATCCTGACCTATGCCCGCCAAAACGGCTTTACCCGCCTGGTGCTGGGCCACAGCCCGCAACCCTGGTGGCGCCTGGGCCAGCCCTCCCTGTCACAAAAGCTTATCGCCCAGGGCGCCGGACTGGAAATCACCACCCTCAATGCCGACGCCCCGGAAGACAAACCCCAGGAACGTGAACGCCCCGACTGGTCGGTTTTTGTCGCCCGCCCGCGCCACCATGCCATGGCCGCCCTGGTGGTCGCTGTCTGCACCGGCCTGGGCCTGCCCTTCCGCAGCCTGATCGATCCCGACAGCCTGATCATGCTGTACCTCACCGGCGTCGTCGTCGTCGCCGCGCGCTACAGCATCGGCCCGGCCGTCCTGGCCTCCATCCTGTCGGTGGCGGCGTTCAACTGGTTCTTCATCGAGCCCTATTACAGCTTCACCTTCGACAATCTCGGCTACGCCATCACCTTCGCGGTCATGCTGGCAACCTCTCTGATCGTCGGTTCACTGACGGCGCGGCTGTCGCGACATGTCCGCCTGGCGCGCAAGGGCGAGGCCGAAACCCGCCTGCTGTACGACCTGTCACGGCAATTGTCGGCGGCACGCGGCATAGACGCCATGGCCGAGGTTGCCGCCCGCCACCTCGAACCCGCCTTCGACGCCGAGGTCCGGCTGTGGACCGGCGGCCGCCAGATCACCGGCCCGACCGAAGACGATCCGCGCGAACTGGGTGTGCTGCACTGGGTGATGCACAACCACCAGATGGCCGGCCGCCACACCGACACCCTGCCCTCCGCCGCCGGTCTGTACCTGCCTCTGGTGGCGGAAGCCTCCGACATGGGCGTCCTGTCCCTCACCCCGCGCGACCGCAACCGCCAGTTCACCGGCGCCGAGCACCTGGTCTTCGAAACGGTCGCTTCGCTGATCGCCGGCGCCTTCCAACGCGCCCGCCGCAGCGCTGAGGCCGAGACCTCGCGCATCGAAAGCGAGAACGAGAAGCTGCGCAACGTCCTGCTGGCCTCGCTGTCGCACGACCTGAAGACTCCGCTGACCGTGATGAGCGGCGCCGTCTCTTCCCTGCTGAAACTGCGCAAGAAGCTGCCGCGCGAAGCGGTCGACGAACTGACCGCCCTGTGGGGCCACCTGACCCGGCTGCAGAAGTTCGTTTCCAACCTGCTGCGCATGGCGGCCATCACCTCGGGCCAGCTCAAGCTCAACTTCGAACCCTATATGATCCAGGAGATCGCCGGTGCTGCCCTGGCCCGCGTCGAACCGCAAAAAGGCGCCCGCCAGATCCGCACTGTCACTTCAGGTCACATTCCCATGGTCGCCATCGACGGCGGGCTGATTGAACAGGTGCTGATCAACCTGCTGGAAAACGCCTTTGCCCATACTTCCGAAGACGGCATCATCACCCTGAGCTTTGAGACCGATGCCGACCGTGTCCGCGTTAAGGTCTGCGACAACGGTCCTGGCCTGAAACCCGGCGAAGAGGACCTGGTCTTCGATAAGTTCCACACTGACGGCGGCCTGAAATCCGACCGCGGCACGACCGGCACCGGCCTGGGCCTGGCCATCTGCAAGGGCATCATCGAAGCCCATGGCGGGCTGATCTACGCCAAAAACAACCCTCCCGGTGGCGCCAGCTTTATCTTTACCCTTCCGGTGGCTATAGCGAAATGAACTCCAGCTTTCGCGTAAGCGCCGGGGTAGCTCAAATGCTCCACGACCCATAAATTATAAAATCCCTCCCCGTTATACGGGGAGGTGGATCATTTGCTGGAAGCAAATGAGACGGTGGGGGATTTGGCCCGCCCGTGCTTCCGTTACAACCAGCCCACCTACAGCCAAAGTACTCTGAACCACCGCCATGAAGGTCCTGATCATCGAAGACGAAGGCGATATCCGCCGCTACCTCCGCGCCACCCTTACGGCGCAGAACTATGACGTCGTCGAAGCCGCCACAGCGAAAGAAGGCCTGCAACGCCTGACTCTCGACCGCCCTGATGTGGTGATCCTTGATCTCGGCCTGCCGGACCAGGACGGCCAGGACTTTATCCGTTCGGTGCGCGAATGGTCACAGGTCCCGATCGTCGTGCTGTCGGCGCGCGAACAGGAGGCCGACAAGATCGAAGCCCTGGACGGCGGGGCCGACGACTACCTGACCAAACCGTTCGCACCGGGTGAACTGCTGGCGCGGATCAAGGTGGCGCTACGCCACGCCGCGCGCGGGACCGCCACGCCGGAAACCGTCGACCGCAACGGTCTGAAGATCGACCTGGCGGCGCGTCGGGTGTGGCTGGACGGCGAGGACGTCCACCTGACTCCGATCGAATACAAACTGCTGACCACCCTGACCCAGCATTCCGGCAAGGTCCTGACCCACGCCCAGCTTTTAAAAGCCGTCTGGGGCCGCCACTCGACCGAGCAGAACCATTACCTGCGCATCCACACGCAACACCTGCGCGAAAAGCTCAAGGACGACCCGTTAAGCCCCCGCTTTATCCTCACCGAACCGGGCATCGGCTATCGCTTCGCCGACTGATACCAACCAATGATGACTCTGACTCATCGGGATTGGTTCCTTCTCCTCCCCATTTCTTCAATGGGGAGGTGGCGAGCAAGCGAGCCAGGCCGCAGGCCATTGGCGAAGTGCGTCGAGACGGAGGGGGCCTCTTTAGGTCGATGTGTCAACATCATCGTTGGTTGATATGAGTTACCAAACCATCTGGGCAAGCACGTCGGCCTGCACCGCATTCAGCACGACGACCGTATTCCCCCCGCCCAGGTCGATGACCACATCCAGCCCCGACTGGCTGACCAGGCCGGCATTGGCAACGCCCGCCGTATAGGCGCTGACATTGAGGCTGTCGCCCTGCGCCGCACTGAAATCGGTGATGCGATCGGCGCCGCTGTTGGCCGTGAACAGAAAGACATCCGCCCCCAGGCCACCGGTCAGACTATCCTTCGCCCCCATGCCGTTGAGGACATTGTTGCCGCTGTTGCCCGTCAGGACATTGCCCAGACCGTTGCCGGTTCCGTTCAGATCGGCGCTGCCGGTCAGGGTCAGGTTCTCGACCACAGTCCCCCGCAACGACCACGTGATCGACGAAATGATCGTATCACGGCCTTCGCCGGACGTTTCGACAACCTTGTCCCCGGCGTTCTGGACGTAATAGGTGTCGTCGCCCCAGCCACCCGAAAGCGTGTTGTTGCCCGCATTTCCAGTGAGAACATTGTTCAACCCGTTGCCCGCGCCATCGATGTTGGCCGTTCCCGTCAGCAAAAGGTTCTCGACCCCGGCGCCCAGGGCATAGCTCAACGAAGCATCGACGCGATCGATCCCTTCTCCCGACGCTTCAACGATAAGGTCCGAAAGCGTATCGACGACATAGGTATCGTTGCCCAGACCGCCGCTCATCGTGTCCGCACCCGCGGCGCCGTCGATCCGGTTATAGCCGGTATTGCCGGTCATCCTGTTGTTCAGTTCGTTGCCGACGGCATGATACCCGTCCTGGCCCGTCATGATCAGGTTTTCCACAGCCATGCCGGCCAGCGAAAAATACCCGGACGTGAGGACCGTGTCCTCGCCTTCGCCGGCATGCTCGACGACCTCATCGGCGTAGCTGGCGACATAGGTGTCATTACCCGCGCCCCCTTCCAGGGTGTCATTGCCGCCTCCCCCATCCAGGACATCATGGCCACCGCCGCCCTTCAGCACGTTGTCGCCTCGGTTTCCGGTCAGCAGGTTGTCGCCGCCGTTGCCTGTCCCGGAGATGTTGCCGGTACCGGCCAAAATCAGGTTTTCGAGATTGGCGGTCAAAACAAAGCTGACCGAGGCCTCGACCAAATCCGTGCCCTTGCCGGCGGCTTCGTTGATCCGGTCCAGGTCATAATCGACCACGTAGGAATCGTCGCCGTCACCGCCGGTCATGGTATCTCGGCCGGTTCCGCCATCCAGCGAGTCGCTGCCGTTACCGCCGGAAAGGCTGTCGGCATGGTTTCCGCCCCAAAGGGTATCGTTGCCTTCGCCGGCGACCAAACTGTCATAACCGTTGCCACCGTACAGCCAGTCGTCGCCGTTACCGCCGGACAGGGAATCATGGCCCGCCTCGCCGACGGCCCGGTCATCGCCGTCGCCGCCTTTCAGGATGTCGTCCCCCGTCTGTCCCCAGACGACGTCGTCGCCGCCCCGTCCATCGAGGGTGTTGGTCAGCCCGACGCTGAGAAGAACATCATCGAAGGCGGAGCCGATCTGGTTTTCAACCCCCAGAAGGTACAACGGACTGACGCCGGCGGTCGCGTGGATATAGGAAACCGTGTCATTGCCGGCGCCGCCATAGACGACGTCCCTGCCGCTGCTGTCGAACACCAGGTCGTCACCGCCTTCGCCGTCGATAATGTCGAAGCCCTGGCCACCGGTCATGGTGTCATCGCCGTCGCGGCCGTACAGGAAGTCGTCTCCGCCGCCGCCGTCCAGGTGGTTCCCACCGCCGTCGCCACCGATATAATCCTGCCCCGGCGAACCGAGGACATTCTCGACCTCGTAAACCCATCCAAGACCGAAATTATTCTGGTTAAGGTCAATCCCCACAATATAGGTCGCCGTGGCGAAACTGATCGTGTCATCGCCAACCCCGCCGTAAACATCGGCGCGGAAATTTCCGAGTTCGATCAGGTCATCACCGTCGCCGCCGCCCAGATGATCGGGCCCCGAACTGGCATACAACACGTCGTCACCGGCGCCCCCCAACGCATAGTCGGAGCCTTCGCCGGCCGACAGGGTGTCGTTGCCGTCATGGCCGTAGAGCTCATCGTTTCCGTCGCCGCCCTCCAGCCAATTGTCGCCTGCGCTTCCGTTGATATAATCGCGAAAGTCCGAGCCAATGACATTTTCTATGCCTGACGTACTGACGTCGCCCCAGCCGCCATCCAGGATCATGTCGACCGTCGCCGTCGCACCCGCAAAGCTGATGGTGTCGACCCCGGCGCCCCCGTCATAGTGGCTGAACCCCGGCCCGGCAATGAACAGGTCATTGCCACTCTCACCGTAAAGGCGGTTGAAACCTCCGCCAGCAATCAGCACATCATCGCCGGCACCGCCGAAAACCTGATCGTCGCCATCCCCGCCATCCAGCGTATCGTTCCCGGCGCGGCCATGGATTGTGTCGTTCCCCGTGCCTCCCGTCAGACTGTCGTCACCGGCCAGGCCCCAGAGATTGGCTTCGCGCACGCTACCCGGCGTGGGCGCCAGGACGGCCGCCTGGGTCAACGGAATCAGCGCGTCGGTTTTTTTGGAAATTTTGGTCATAGATCACCTCCCCCTTGGCGGCAAAATACCCGCGGGAGAGTTAACCAAACCTCAAGGTTGCAGGCCGTTTCGCGAAATCAGCCCGTTACCACACCATATGGTCCAGCACCGTGGCCCGCACCGCGTTCAACACAGTGACGATATTACCCCCACCCAGATCGATGACCACATGGCTGCCGGCCTGGGTGACCATGCCGGAAGTCGCGACGCCACCGCTATAGGCGTTGACGTTGATACTATCGGCAGTGCTGAAATCGGCAACCGTATCCTTGCCACTGCCCGTCTGGAACAGGAAGATATCCGCCCCGCCCCCGCCGGTCAGGGTGTCATTGCCGCCCTGGCCGTCCAAAACGTTGTTTCCGGCATTGCCGGTGAAATGATTGGCCAGCGAATTGCCCGTCGCGGTCAGGTTACCGCTTCCGGTCATGATCACGTCTTCCACCGCCCGGCCGAAGAGCGAATAGCTGACAGAGGTGTAAATCAGATCGGTGCCTTCCAGGTGCAGTTCGGTGACCTTGTCGTCGACATGATCGACATAATAGGTGTCGTCACCCAGCCGCCCGGTCATACGATCGGCGCCCCCGCCGCCACGCAGGACATTGCCGCCGCCATCCCCGGCCAGCGTATCGTTGAAAGCAGACCCGGTCAGGTTTTCGAAACCCATGATCTGGTCCATGCCCGCACCGGCGGTGTTTTGCGCCACAGTGACCGCCAGATCGACCGCTATGGCCGCTGTCGCCACCGAATAGGTGATGGTGTCGATGCCGGCTCCGCCATCCATCCTGTCGGCCCCGGTGCCGCCCTGGGCCGTGTCGTTGCCGTTGCCGCCACTCAGGCTGTCATCTCCCGTGCCACCCGAGAGGTTGTCGTCGCCCGTCCCACCCTCCACGCTGTCCTTGCCCGAACTGCCGGAGAGGCTGTCACTGCCGGCACCGCCGTCGAGCCGATTGTCGGCGCCATCACCGGCCAGGCTGTCATTGAACCCAGAGCCCATCAGGTTTTCGATATCATCAAGAACATCGGTCCCACCGCCCCCCGCCGCCCGCCCCACATTCAGGTTGACCGTCACCCCGGCCGTGGCGTCGGCGTAGGACGCCGTATCGTCGCCGAAATCGCCGTAGATCGAGTCGTTACCGGCGCCGCCCATCAGGAAGTCATCGCCGGTCCGCGTTCCGTACAGCTGATCATTACCGTCGCCACCGTACAGCACATCGGCCTGCGAAATGTCCTCGTGGTACACCGCGATCGTGTCGTTGCCGGCGCCGCCGTCCAGGGTGTCGAACCCCAGCCCGCCGGATATCAGGTCATTCCCCGCGCCACCCTGGACGGAATCGTCGCCATCGTAGGTCGCGAAGTTATCGTCGTGAGAACTGCCGATCACCGTATCGTCGCCGTCGCCGGTCCAGATGACCAGTTTCTCGGCATTGCGCACCGTTGCACCGTTGGACTGGGTCGAGCCGGTTCCGTTGGTGGCCTGAGACGCGTCGATAAAGACGGCCGTTTCAAAGTCCACATAGCGCCAGACCACCGTGTCATTGCCCAGTCCGCCGTCAACGACGTCTGCACCACCCAGTATGCTGACAAAATCGTCGCCGGCGCCGGCATCGACCGTATCGTTGCCCAGCAGGAGATACCAGGTGTCGTCTTCGACATAGTCATTGCCGCCACCCGCCTGGATTAGGTCATCGCCCTCTCCGCCTTCGAGATTGTCGGCCTGGCCGCCGGCAATCAGGGTGTCGTTGCCGGTCCATCCCTCCATGTTGCTGATGCCGGAGGTGTCCTCCATCAGGTCATGTCCGGAGGAGCCATAGAAATTGTCGTTGCCGGCATTGCCATAGAGCGTGTCATTGCCGCCATGACCGAACAGGACATCATTGCCGTTGCCGCCGGTCGCCATGTCGTCGCCATCGCCGCCGGCCAGGGTATCGTTGCCGGTTCCGCCTTCAAGGGTGTCGTTGCCCAGTCCGCCGTCCAGCAGATTGTTGCGGATATTGCCCGAAATGAGATTGGCGAGGTCGTTCCCGGTGCCATCGATCGTCGCATTCCCGGCCAGTACCAGGCTCTCAACCTGAGTCCCGGCCAGCGAATAGCTGATCGTGGCATAGATGGCATCCAGCCCCTCATCCGCCAGTTCGACGATCTGGTCGGTAAGCGCGTCAACGGAATAGGTGTCGTTGCCCGCGCCGCCGGTCAGGGTATCGTTGCCGCTGCCGCCCTCCAGCCAGTCACCACCCAGCCCCCCGCTCAGGCGGTCGTGGCCGGCCTCGCCCAGAAGGCGGTCGTCACCGCCGGCGCCACTGGCCAGATCATTGCCACCTCCGCCGGCGAAAAATTCGCCGACATCGCTCCCGACCAGCGTATCCTGCCCCGAACCTAACACCGCCGAACCGGCTTCGAAATTGCGCACCGTCGTGCCGTCCGCCAGGACCACGACCACGCCGGACGCGATGACCGTCATGTCGATCACGAAGCTCAGTGACGAAGTGCTCCGGCCAATATTGACGTAGTCGGTTCCTTCTCCGCCATCGACAAAGCTCCCGGCGCCCCCGGTGCCGACGTAGTCGTCGCCACTGCCCCCCTCAAGCGTATCGATGCCGTCTTCGGCTGCAAAGATTTCGTCGTCCCCCCCAAGACCGTAGACCGCGTCACTGCCGGTGCCGGCATCGAGTGAGTTGACATCGCTGCCTCCCGTCAGGGTGTCATTGCCGTCCTCGCCGTAAAGCGAACCCGCCGACGGATCCGTCAGCACGTCATCGCCACTGCCGCCATAGAGTTCATCGAAATCGTCGCCACCGTCCAGGGTGTCGTTTCCGTCCTGCCCGAAGAGGGTGTCTTCATGGCCGCCGCCGGACAGCGAATCGTCGCCGCCCAGCCCTTCGATGCGGTCGGGATTGTCGCCGCCGGCATAGGTGTCGTTGCCGTCCGTCCCGACGTAATCGACCGGGTCGGGCCCATCGTCGCTCTCGTTGATTGAGCCAAGAGCGTCACGCTTACCGAAAGACCTGATCATGAGAGCCTCCCTGTTTTGCTTTGGCGTCACGCTACGCTTAAAACACAGTTACGCAAGCTCAGATTTCGTGCAAACCATATGCCTCCTGACATGGAAAAAAACGGCGGATCAAACGACCCGCCGCCTACACTTCCAGTTTTTGCGAACTGTTAGCCGGCCTCTTTGACCAGCCCTTCCAGACCACAATCACGCACCTTGCGGTAGAGGGTCGACCTTCCGATTCCGAGTCGCCGCGCGACTTCCGACATATGGCCGGCATAGACGCCGATAGCATGTTCGATCAGATCGCGTTCGATGTCTTCCAGCTTGCGCAAATGCCCTGCCGCATCAAGGATCCGCACCGGTGCATCCGGTAAGGCGTTAATGGCTTCGTGGTGAGCTTCCACCACCCCCATGCGCGGCGCTTCAGCCGCCGGCATCGGCATGGCCTGACCACTAATTGCCGGAAAATCAAAAGCTTGCAGGTACGGACTGTCGGCCAGGACGATGGCGCGGTAGACCGTATTTTCCAATTGGCGGACATTGCCCGGCCACTCATAGGCGCACAGCATCTGCAGCGCTTCACTGGACACGCCGGTGACTCTCTTGCCCTCTTCGACATTGAAGCGGCGGACGAAGTGCTCGATCAACGCCGGAATATCGTCGCGGCGCTCGCGCAGGCTTGGCGCCTCGACCGGGAAGACATTGAGTCGATAGAACAAATCTTCGCGGAACTGGCCGGCCTTGACCTGGTCAGCCAGGTTGCGGTTGGTCGCCGAAATGATGCGGACGTCGACCTTGACCGGGCGCTTGGAGCCGACTGGATCGATCTCGCCTTCCTGCAGCGCGCGCAGGAGCTTGACCTGCATGTCCAGCGGGAGTTCGCCGACCTCGTCGAGAAACAGGGTCCCGCCATTGGCCTCCTGGAACTTGCCGAGGTGCTTGTCCGAAGCGCCGGTAAACGAGCCCTTTTCGTGGCCAAAAAGTATTGATTCTACGAGGTTTTCCGGCAAGGCGCCGCAGTTGACGGCGACAAACGGCTTGCCGGCGCGTTCCGACGAACCCTGGATGGCGCGGGCGATCAGTTCCTTACCGACGCCGCTTTCGCCCAGGATCAGGACGGGAATGGAAGACTTGGCGGCGCGTTCGCCCAGGCGGCGCACCATCAACATCGTCGGCGACGTGCCGATCAGATCGTCGAAGGAAATGCGATTACCGACATGCTTTTTCAGGCGCGTGACCTCGGCGGCCATGTCACCCATCTGGAGGGCATTGCGCACGGATACCAGAATACGTTCAGGAGATGCCGGCTTGATAAAGAAGTCCTGGGCGCCGGCCTGCATGGCCTTGACCACCGTGTCGATCCCGCCGGAAGCCGTTAGAACCACGACCGGCGTACGGATACCCGCGGCGCGGACTTCTTTGAGGGTGTCGATGCCCGACTGTCCCGGCATGACCAGGTCCAGGATGACCGCGTCGATCCCGGGCAGGGTCGTCAGGCGATCATAGGCTTGGGCGCCGTTCTCGGCGTGCATGACCATGAAACCTTCACGCTCCAGCACGGCCTGGATCAGGCGGCGTTGCGTCGGATCATCGTCACAGATCAGGATCGTCTTGGCCATTTTCAGCACACCATCTCGTTTTGAGACGCGCCCCGCAAAGGCGAGGTACGTTTGTTTTGAGACAGTTGTAGCCAAAGAGGTTGAACATCGAATTGAAGGAGAGGGTTAATGTCCCGTTTCTGTACGGTTATCCCCAATGGGGCGAGCCAAAAAAACGAGAAAGCTTTCATCCACAGCGGGAAGAAAAACCATCTCGATTTCAAACGGGAATTTGGCTATGCCCGATGCATGACACAGATGCCGAACAACCTCGATTCCGCCCTTCCCGTTTGGGACCTCACCGACCTCTATTCCGGACCGGAAGATCCGAAGATCGCCCAGGACTTCGCGTCCGGCGAAGGTCACATCAAGGAACTGGCCAAGCTGCAGGGGGCCTTCCTGTCGGCACGCGGCAATGCCGAACGCCTGGGTCTGCTGATCGACCAGGCAGCGTCGCTTTACGAAAAAGCCATGGACGACATGGGCGGCGCCATGGCCTACGCCACCCTCGCCTCGACCATCGACCGCGAAAACCCGCAGATCGCCAAGCTGCAGTCCGACCTCGGCGCGCAAGGCGCCATGATATCGGCCGACAGCCTGTTCCTCAGCCTGGAACTGAACAAGCTCGATGACTGGGAGATCGAACAGGCCCTCAAAACCGTCGACAAGGCCCAGAAATGGCGCCCGTGGCTGCGCCGTATCCGCGCCTCACGCCCGCACGAACTGTCGGCTGAGCTGGAGCGGCTGTTGCTTGAACGCGCTCCGGCGGTCGGCCAATGGACGCGGCTGTTCGACGAGACCCTGACCCGGCTGCGTGCCAAGGTGGGCAAAGAATCTCTCACCCTCAACGAAGCCCTGACCCGGCTGTCATCGCCGCTGCCGGCGGTGCGCAAGGCGGCCGCCGGTGGCCTCACCGAAGCGCTGAAAGAAAACGCGCCGGTCCTGGCCCTCGCGCTCAACACACTCGCTTTCGAAAAGCAAGTCGAAGACCGTTGGCGCAAATATGAAAGCCCGGCGGCCTCGCGCCACTTGGCCAATGAGGTCGACAAGGACGCCGTCGACGCCATGGCCGATGCCGTGGCGGAATCCTACACCGCCCTGTCGCACCGCTATTACAAGCTGAAGGCCAAGATCCTCGGCAAGAAGCAACTCGACTTCTGGGACCGCAATGCCCCCCTGACCCAGGAAACCCAGAAGCAATACGCTTGGAACGACTCAAAGAAGATCGTTCTGGACAGCTTCCGCCAGATGGGAACCGAGTTCGCCGACCGCGCCCAGGTCTTCTTCGACCGGCCGTGGATCGACGCCGCGCCGCGCCCGGGCAAGTCGTCGGGCGCCTATGCCCACCCGGTGACCGCCAACCGCCATCCCTATGTCATGCTGAACTTCACCGGCGACCGCCGCGAAGTCCTGACCCTGGCCCACGAACTGGGCCACGCCGTCCACCAGACCCTGTGCCAACCCCTGGGTTCCATCCTGGCCGACACACCCCTGACCCTGGCGGAGACCGCGTCGATCTTCGCCGAGGGCCTGGTGTTCGAGCACCTGGTCGCCGATGCCTCGCCCGACGACAAGAAGGCCCTGCTGGCCGGCAAGATCGAGGACGGGCTGAACAGCGTCATCCGTCAGATTGCCTTCCACCGCTTCGAGGAACGCTTCCACGCCGCCCGCCAGGACGGCGAAGTCGCGGTCCCACAGATCAACGCCATCTGGCTGGAGGTTATGGGCGAGTCCCTGGGCCCGGCGATCAAGCTGAACGAAGGCTACGAATACTGGTGGGCCTATGTCAGCCACTTCGTCCACGCTCCGTTCTACGTCTACGCCTATGCCTTCGGCGACCTGCTGGTCTCGGCCCTGATGGAGAAGCGCCGCCAGGATCCGCAAGCCTTTACACCGGTGTACAAGGCCCTGCTGTCAGGCGGCGGTACCAAGACCTACACCGAGGCCCTGGCGCCCTTCGGCATGAACCCACGCGACAAGGCCTTCTGGAAAATGGGCTGCGCTCGCCTGGAAGGCCTGATCGACGGTTTCGAGGCATTGCTATGATCGACGAAATGAATGAGGTTCCGATTTATCTCGTCACATCCGAAGAGGGCTGGTACGACCTCATGACGGCGCATGACTGCAGGGAGGCCGCCATCTGGCTGAGCAAGACTGCGCTCTCCGATGGCGAGTTCGAGCGCTATAAGGAAAAGGGCTTCAACATGACGCGTTTGGCCTACGACGTGACGACGGCACGCTTCGCTGAAACCATTGAAGAGATTAAACTGCACCATCCGCTAGCCCAGGTGTGGGTGCACTTTTAGTCGCACAACTTGCCTAAGATGAGAATTTGTGGTCGCCTCCCAGAATCCTCAGGAGCCGGATCATGAAAACTCTCGCCGTCGCCTTCGCCGCACTGGCCTTCGCCGCCACAGGCCTCCACGCCAAGACCGTTGCCGTAACCGCCGATCGCATGATCGAGGTCGAGACCGGCAAGATCATCAGCAAACCCGTCGTCGTTATCACCGATGGCCGGATCACAGCGGCCGGCGCCGGTGTCGCCATTCCGGTCGGCGCCGAACGGGTCGACCTGCCCGGAGTCACCCTGCTGCCGGGCCTGATCGACATGCATGTCCATATCGACACAGATCCCCGGTTTAGTGGCTATACCTATCTGGAGTTTTCCGACCGCTTCTGGATGACGGTCGCCGTTGCGAATGCCGAAAAGACCCTGAACGCCGGCTTTACAACCATTCGCAATGTCGGCTCAGGCGACTGGAACGACGTCGGCCTGCGCGAAGGCATAGACGCCGGCTATGTACCGGGGCCACGCATGGACACGGCCGGTTATGCCTTCGGCGCGACGGGTGGCCACTGCGACGAAACCTTCTTCCCGGCCTCTTTCAACGCCAAGGAACCCTTCAATTCCGACAGCCCAGCCGAAGGCGTCAAAGCCGTGCGGACCCTGCGGAAATATGGCGCCACGGTGATCAAGATCTGCGCCACCGCCGGCGTTTTCTCGCGCGGCAAATCGTCGGGCGCCCAGCAAATGAGCGTCGAGGAAATCTCCGCCATCACCAAGGAAGCCCATATGGATGGCCTGCGCGTCGCCGCCCACGCCCACGGCTACGAAGGCATCAAGGCCGCCATCATCGGCGGTGTCGATACGGTCGAGCACGCCTCGCTGATCGATGACGAAGGCATCAAGCTGGCCATCCAGCACGGTACCTACCTGTCAATGGACATCTACAACACCGACTACACCCAGGCCGAAGGCGCCAAGAACGGCGTCCTGCCCGACAACCTGCGCAAGGACCTCGAACTGGCCGAAGCCCAACGCCAGAACTTCAAGAAGGCATTGAAGGCCGGAGCGAAAATGATCTTCGGTACCGACGCCGGCATCTACCCCCATGGCGACAACGCCAGACAGTTCGCGGTCATGGTGCGGTACGGCGCCACACCGCTTCAGGCCATCCAGTCGGCCACCGTCACGGCCTCTCAGGCTCTGGGCTGGGAAGACGATGTCGGCAGCCTGAAGCCCGGTCACTATGGCGATCTGGTCGGCGTCACCGGCGATCCGCTGAGCGACGTGACGGTGCTGGAAAAGCCGGTCTTCGTCATGAAGGGCGGCGAGGTCGTCCGTAAGGATTGATATTCGCTCCCCAGGCGAAAATCAGGGTGGAAAGATACCGTTCGGGCTTTGACAACGCGGTTATTTTCAGCGTTAACTCTTATGAGTTGGCTGGAGACACGCGATGACGGGCGGCAAAATCATCCTGACAATGTTCGTCGCGGCGATCCTGGCCGCGCCCGTCGTACAGGCGAAGACCGTTCATACGTCGGCTGCGGCGCCGCGCAACGACGTCAACCAGCGCGAACGCCAGGTCGTCCAGCAACTGCAGGGTCAGAAGGCCGCCGACCTGGTGCGCGAACGGCAACTGGCGACCGCGGCGCAAAACCAGTTGCTCGACGAAAACGAGACCCTGATCCGCAAGAACTGGGCTCTGTCCAAGCAAAACAAGCAGGCCGGTGTCGCGCTGCAGGCGGCGCTCGACGAACGCGACCGGCTGACAGCGCAGATCCTGCAAAAAGACGCCAGCGCGCAACAGGAACTGGCCGTCTACGAACGCGCCCTGCGCGGTGCGGCGTTGTCGGACGACCCGCAGATCGCCGAAAAGCTGGAAATGCTGGCGGCGCGTGAGCCGACCCTCGATGAAATCGAAAGCAACGAAGACTATATCGAGACCACCGCCATGCTGGCCCGCCGCATCCAGGACATCCAGCAGGCGGCGCAGTTGCGTACCCTTGTGGCGGAGCCCCTGCGCCGCAAGCTGGAAAATGGCCAGGTGCCGGTCGGCCGGGTCATCGCGGCGTTCGAGAAGGCGCAGGCGCTCGACTCGTCCGATATCTGGAGCGGCATCTCGCTGGTGCGGCTGTATTTCTATGGTGGCGAAGACGCCAAGGCCTACGACCTGGCGCAGTCGCTCCTGCCCCAGGTCAAGGACGACCGCGAACGCATGGGGCTGTATAACGAAATGGGCCGGGCGCTGGAAATGTCGGATCCGGCCGGCGCCCTCGACTATTATCGCAAGTCGCTGGCCCTGACCGAGGCCCGGGCGCAAGACCTGCCCGACGATCTCAAGGCTCAATTGGCGCTTTCGGTCAGTTATGAACGTGTCGCCGACATGACCCGCAATGACGACAAAGCCGCCCTGGCCCTGTACCAGAAGTCACAGGCCATAAGGGAGGACCTGGTGCGGCGTGAGCCCGACAACGCCGCGGCACGGCGCAACCTGTCCGTCAGCTATACCAACATCGGCGATCTGCTCCGGACCAGCGATCCAGCCGGGGCGCTCGACGCCTACCGCAAGTCTCTGGCGCTCAAGGAAGAGGTGGTTCAACGCCTGCCCGGCAATGTCCAGGCGCAATCCGACCTTTCCAACCAATACGAACGCATTGCCAATCTGGTGAAGGCCAACGACCCGACCACGGCGCGTGACTATCTTCACAAGGCCATCGCGATTTCCGAGCCCCTGGCGCAGAGTGTGCCCGACAATTTCGAGGTTCAGCGCGGCCTGACCGTCATTTACGATGACCTCGCCGACCTAGAGAAGCCCGATAACCGGCCAGCCGCGCTCGGGCTATATCGCAAATCCCTGGCCATCCGGGAGACGGTGGCAAAACGCCTGCCCGATAATCCGCAGGCCCAACACGATCTGCTCGCCGGTTACTGGAATATCGCCGAAAACGAACCTTCGCGCGACGCCTGGGCGCGCACCCTGGCCCAGGCTGACCGCATGAAGACCGGCGGTCACTGGCGTACGTCCGATGATCCCTATTACGTGATGATGCAAGACGCCGTTAACGGCTTCGACACCCCCTCAGGAACCCAACCATGACCTTTCTCGGTGTCGTTGACAGCATCACATCCGTTTTCAGGAAATCGCCCTTTGCCACGGGCGGCTCACTGACCGCCGGCCTCCTTGCGCTGGGCGTCATCAGCGACCTGGGCGGCGCCGGTCAGTTCATGTGCCAGCAGTCGTGGTTCCGTCCCGTCTGCTCGGTCCTGCACCTGCAGGGTGTCGCCTCCCCGGCGGAGCAAAAGATGTGGGACAGCGCGGCCAAGGGCCAGACCTGCGATGGCTATCGGACCTACATCGCCACCTATGCCGACGGAGAATTCGCCTCCCAGGCAACGGCGCGCCTTACCGCCGCGCGACGCATAGAGTCGGAAACCTTCCTGGCGCCGCAGGATTTCGTACTGCCCGTGGCCCATCGGGCGGACTTGACGCCTTACCCGACCGAGGCCGCCGCCCGTGCCGCCGCTTTAGCGTCCGCCGAATCCTATGCCCGCGACACCACCTGCGCCGGCTATGCTTCCGGGGAATTCCGCCTGAAGGGTGTGCGCGTCGAAGCCGACGGCTGGACCTGCCGCTCCTATCGCGGCGGCACCATCTGCGGTTTCGACCAAGGCAAGGCGGTATGTACCGTTTCCGCCCGCACCATCTCGGTCGCCGAGGACTGCTCTGTCCGATAGCCCTGCCCATCAGCGCCAAACTTGACGGAAGCATTTACGTAATTTATTACGTATTTTATGACGCAAGCGCTTCAAGACCTCGGTATCCTTGCCCTCGGCACCCGTTTCCGCGTGTTGAGCGAAAACATGATGGCCACCGTCAAGGCCTTCTACGACGAGTACAAGCTCGAGTTCGAACCGCGCTGGTTCCCGCTGTTTCGCACGGTCCACAATCAACCCGGCATTGGCATGATGGCGCTGTCGCAGCAGCTTGGCGTATCGCACGCCGCCGTCAACGCTTTCTGCAAGCAACTGGTCGACTCCGGCCTGATTGAGCTTACCCCCGATCCCAACGACGGCCGCATAAAACAGGTCACCCTCACCGCTCCGGGCCAGGTCCTGCACACGCGGCTGGAGCCCGCCTGGTTCGTCCTGCGCCAGGCACTGGAAACCGCCTTCCCGGGCGAGGAAGCCGAACAGATTCTGAAACTGGTCGCCCGCCTCGAGGAAGCCGTCGACGACCGGGCGATTCCGCGCGGCTTGAAGACCGTGCTGAAACGCGATCATGTCCTCGAAGGCCTGGAAATCCTGCCCTACGACCATGACCGCCACCAACGCTATTTCGAAGCGCTTAACACCGAGTGGCTGGAACAGTATTTCACCGTCGAACCGGTCGATCGCAAGATGTTCGCCGATCCGGTCGCCCTGATCATTGCCCCCGGTGGCGCCATCTACATGGCCGCGGTCCATGGCCAGATCGTCGGCACCTGCGCCCTGGTCAAACGCTCGGATGATATGTACGAACTGGCCAAGATGGCGGTGTCGACCGTCTTTCAGGGCAAGGGCATCGGGACTGCCCTGGTCGCCGCCATCGAGGACCATGCCCGGTCTCTGGGCCTGACCAAACTCTACCTGGTTTCCTCCGTCAAATTGCCGCACGCCGTGCCGACCTACCACAAGCTGGGCTATGTCGACAGCGCCACGGGGCTGCACGAACTTTACCAGCGCTCGGACATCTCGCTGGAAAAGGTCCTCACATGATTGACCAAAGCCTTGCGCTTTTGTAAGAGCGGGAAGAATCTACTGATTTTGCGTTCGTTCGAGGACCCCATGGCCGACCATCACGATCACGACAGCCACAGCGACTATGTCCGCGGCGAAATGGATATCCATCAGCATCGCGGCACCTACGCGCTGTTTGCGGCCCTTACCAAGTGGGGCAGCCTGAACCTGGCCGTCTTCCTGGTGTTCGTGATCATCCTGACCTGCACCAAGCTGGGCCTGATCGCCGCCGGTATTTCGGCTGTGGTCGTCGCCGCCGGCGGCTGGTTCCTGCTGAAGAAGAAGGCCGACCCGGTCCACTAAGCTTGATGGTGGCGAATCTCACCGAGCGTCAGCAGAAGTGGTTCGCCTCCGTCCAGGCGTCGCTGGAACGCGACACCGGCAAGACCCTGGCCGAATGGGTCGAGATCGTCCGGCGCGACTGCCCTGAGACGACCACAGGAAAACAATCCGCCTGGCTCAAGGCCAATCATGGCCTGGGCGTCAATCGTGCCGCGCAAATCCTTGACGCGTTGAACCCAGCCGGCCTGTGGGACGATCCCGATACCCTGCGTGCCGCCCTGTGGAAGGACGCCCAGAGCGCCGCGATCCTTCAGGCGATCGAAGCCTTGATTTCACAAATCTCCGACGTCGTGCCGACCCAGCGTAAGGGCTACAGCGCCTGGTCACGCAAGGTTCAGTTCGCGGCGTTGAAACCCGTCCGTGGCGGCCAGGCTTTGTTGGGCCTTGCGCTATCGCCGCAAACCTATCCGCGCCTTGAAGCCTGCGGCAAGGAAAGCTGGTCGGAACGGCTGAAGTCCAAAATTACCCTGACCGGCCCCGATGTGGCCGATGACAACCTGCTTACGCTGCTGCGCCAGGCTGCTGACAAATCTTAGGTTGACGCCTCATGTTTATCCCAAAAGTGGCGACCACTTTTGGGCATGAGGCTTTAGTTTAGCGACGGTAACGTCAACCGGCACGATATATCACGCAACCGTCCTTTGACTCAGCCGTCGTTTGCCCATAACAAGCCATAATTAACCAGGCGGCCGTCAGAGTCGCAGCGGGTAAACTTGCTTACTTCCTTGCCACATAAGGGAAAACAACTTGGCTGTTACCATCGCAATTCTCAAGGAATCGCACGCCGGTGAGACGCGGGTCGCCGCGACGCCGGATACGGTGAAGAAATGGACCGGCGCCGGCCAGACCGTCCGCGTCCAGAGCGGCGCGGGGCTAAGCGCCTCGATCAGCGACGAGGCCTACACGGCCGCCGGCGCCACCATCACAGGCACGACAACGGAAACCCTGGACGGCGCCGATATCGTGCTGAAGGTCCGCAGCCCCCAGGCCAGCGAAATCGCCGCGCTGAAACCCGGCGCCTCGGTCATCGCCCAACTCGATGCCTATCGTGACAAGGACGCCCTGAACGGCCTGGCTGCAGCCAATGCCAATGCCTATGCCATGGAATTCGTTCCGCGCATCACCCGCGCCCAGGTCATGGACGTGCTGTCGTCCCAGGCCAACCTGGCCGGCTACCGCGCGGTCATCGAAGCGGCGGCCGCCTACGGCAAGGCCTTCCCGATGATGATGACCGCCGCGGGCACCGTTGCTCCGGCCAAGGCCTTTATCATGGGGGTCGGCGTCGCCGGTCTCCAGGCCATCGCCACCGCCCGCCGCCTCGGCGCCGTGGTGACCGCCACCGACGTCCGCCCGGCCACCAAGGAACAGGTCGAATCGCTCGGCGGCAAGTTCATCGCCATCGAGGACGAAGAATTCAAAAACGCCCAGACCGCCGGCGGCTACGCCAAGGAAATGTCGGCGGAATATAAGGCCAAGCAGGCCGAGCTGATCACCAGCCATATCGGCAAGCAGGACATCGTCATCACCACCGCCCTGATCCCCGGCCGCGCTGCGCCGATCCTGGTGACGAAGGAGCAGGTCGCTTCGATGAAGCCCGGTTCGGTCATTATCGACCTGGCCGCGCCCCAAGGCGGCAATGTCGAAGGCTGCGTCGCCGACCAGGTCGTCGATGTCAACGGCGTCAGGATCATAGGTTTTTCCAACATAGCCGCCACCATCGCCACCGATGCCTCGGCGCTCTATGCCAAAAACCTGCAGGCCTTTGTCGGCCTGCTGATCGACAAGGAAGGCAAGCTGGCGCCCGACTTCGAGGACGAAATCCTCAAGGCGTCGCTGGTCACCCAGGGCGGCGCGGTCGTCCATCCGAATCTGAAAGGATAACCCGATGGAAACCGTCTACCACTTTGCCATCTTCGCTCTGGCCATCTTCGTCGGCTACTACGTCGTGTGGAGCGTCACACCCGCCCTGCATACGCCGCTGATGGCCGTCACCAACGCTATCTCCTCGGTCATCATCGTCGGCGCCCTGATCGCCGCCGCCTCCCAGGCCGCCGGCCCGGCCGGCCTCGACATCAACACCTGGATCGCCAAGGGCGCTGGCGGCATCGCCTCGGCCCTGGCCGCCGTCAACATCTTCGGTGGCTTCATGGTCACCCGTCGCATGCTGGCCATGTACAAGAAAAAAGAGAAGATCGCAGGGGGTAAGCACTAATGGAACTCATCACCCTCGCCTATCTCGTTTCCGGCGTCCTGTTCATCCTGGCCCTGCGCGGCCTGTCCTCACCGGAGACCTCACGCCAAGGCAATCTCTACGGCATGGTCGGCATGGCCATAGCCGTCGGCGTCACCCTGCTCGCTCTGTTGAACAACAACGCCCTTGATCCAGTGACCATCGTCATCATCCTGGCCGGCATTGCCGCCGGCGGCACGATCGGGATTGTCATTGCGCGTAAGGTCTCCATGACCTCCATGCCGCAACTGGTCGCCGCCTTCCACTCCCTGGTCGGCATGGCCGCCTGCATGGTCGCCATCGGCGCCCTCTATGCCCCGCGCGCCTTCCACATCGACAACGGCCTGGACGGCATCAAGCTGCAGTCGATCATCGAACTGTCCCTGGGTTGCGCCATCGGCGCCATCACCTTCACCGGTTCGGTCATCGCCTTCGCCAAGCTGAACGGCAATATGTCGGGTGCGCCGATCATCCTGCCGGCGCGGCACCTGCTCAACATCGCTCTGGGCATAGCCATCGTCGCCCTCGTGGTGATCATGATCATCAATGACGGCCGCGCCACCTGGGCCTTCTGGGGCATCTTCGCCGTGTCCCTGATCCTCGGCATCACCCTGATCATCCCGATCGGCGGCGCCGACATGCCCGTCGTCGTGTCGATGCTGAACTCCTACTCGGGTTGGGCTGCGGCAGCGCTGGGCTTCACGCTCGAAAACATCGCTCTGATCATCACCGGCGCCCTGGTCGGCTCGTCCGGCGCCATCCTCAGCTACATCATGTGCAAGGGGATGAACCGCAACTTCTTCAGCGTCATCATGGGCGGTTTCGGTGGCGACACCGCCGCCGCCGGCGAAGGCAAGGTCGAAACCCGCCCCGTCAAACAGGGCTCGGCCGACGACGCCGCCTTCATCATGAAGAACGCCTCCAAGGTCATTATCGTGCCGGGTTACGGCATGGCCGTAGCCCAGGCCCAGCATGCTCTGCGCGAAATGGCCGACAAGCTGAAGGAAGAAGGCGTCGAGGTGAAGTACGCCATCCACCCCGTGGCGGGACGTATGCCCGGCCACATGAACGTGCTGCTGGCCGAAGCCAATGTGCCCTATGATGAGGTTTTCGAGCTCGAGGACATCAACAGCGAATTCGCGACCGCCGACGTGGCCTTCGTGATCGGCGCCAACGACGTCACCAACCCGGCCGCCAAGACCGACCCGACCTCGGCCATCTTCGGCATGCCGATTCTGGACGTCGAAAAAGCCCGCACGGTGCTATTCGTCAAGCGTGGTATGGCCGCAGGTTATGCCGGCGTGGAGAATGAGCTGTTCTTCCGCGACAACACCATGATGCTCTTCGCCGACGCTAAGAAGATGGTCGAAGGCATCGTCAAAGGACTTTAAGGCGAGGGGGGCAAGCCCCCCTTGACCCCATAACATGCAGTATGAATTCCTACGAACAGATGCAGAGTACCAGGCGGCGCTCAAGCGGCTCGAGGCCATAACCGGCGCCCAACCCGGCACGCCCATGGGTGACGAACTGCAGGCCCTCCTCGACCTCATCGCCGCCTACGAGGACGACCACTTCCCCGAGGATTGATGCTGGTCCGTTTCCTGCATGGGAACGGGCATGGGCACACAACCGCGACACATCTTTACCGTCTGGGGCTTCTGGATCATCCTGGCCCTCTACGTCCTCTACCTGCTGATCGGGCCGTTCCACCTCCTCGGCCACCTCTCGCTGTTTCCCCATACGCTACCGGCAAATCCCATCGTCTGGTGGCCCGTCGTATCGCTCTACAGCGTCGTCGCCCTCAGTCTGTATGCGGTTGTTTTCCTAGGCCTGGTCCGCTTTACCCGCCTCACCCGCAGCAACGCCTGGATGAGGGGCCACGTCATCCTGGCCGCTGTCATGATCACGTCGGCGCTCGCCATGGACGTTACCGGCGGCACAGCCGTCTACACTGACCGGATCGTCACCCGTGAGCCCGACCGGTTGAATCCGCTCTACCAGAATTTCGACCTCGCCAAGGCGAGCGAGATCCAGGTCTCCTGCAGCCAAAGCGCCAACACCTTCGAGATCGGTTACGTCATCCAGTTTCAGGACCGCCAGACCGTGAACCTGACGACGGGCCTCGCGCCCCGCCCACAGGCACGGGAATGGTACGCCGCCCTGCAAGGCCTTCAACACAAGCTCGAAGGCCGTGGCATCAAGCGATTTATTTCAGAATGGCATTCGGACAACAGCTATATGGACTGTATGGCCGGTTATATGGAACAACTGGATCCGGCCCGGCGCGCCGCCATCACCGAACTGTTCCTCCCGGCGCGAAAAACCTCGTGAGGTCGCCATGCCAAATTCCAAAGATGGGCCCAAGACAAAGCCCACTGACGCCAGCGCTGTAGACTATCTTACCACGCAGGCGCCGGAAAACCGCCGTGCCGACGGCCTGGCCCTTCTCGACCTGTTCACAGAGGTCACCGGCGAACATCCCGTCATGTGGGGCGAGAGCATCGTTGGCTTCGGCCGCTACACGTACACCAATACCTCAAAAAAGCCTGCCGACTGGCCTCTCACCGGCTTTTCGCCGCGCAAGGCTCAGATAACGATCTACATCATGACAGGCTATTCCGATCGGCCGGAACTGGTGGACGGCTTGGGCAAGTTCACGGCCAGAGGCTCATGCCTCTACTTCAAAAAGCTCGCCGACCTCGACCGGGACAGGTTGAAGGCTCTGATCAAATGGGGCTACGATACGATGAAACTCCGTTACAAGGCTTGATCGTACGCCACCGTTCACACGCCGTTCAGCCACAATTTGGCACAACAACATCACTATGTTACACAGAACGCTCATTCCGGGGCGATGATCGAGGGATCCATACGTGTTGCGTCATTTCGTCAAGACGGCCGCCATCGCTGTGTCGGCCGCAGTGTTGCTGTCCGCCGCGCCGGTCGTGGCGCAGGACATGGTTACCCAGATCGGTAAGGCGTCCGAAGCCCTGCCCGGCCTGCAAAAGTTCCTCAACCTGCCGGCCGGTGAGCGCAGCCAGGTCAATGTCTATTACAACCTGCGCATCAAGAACTGCGACACATCCAAGGTTACCGCGACTCTGAATTCGGGCGGCAAGGCGACGCCGTTGCGCATTGCCGGCGACGGCCGCATTTCGCCCCTGCCGACGCGTGATCAACTCAACGGCGGCGCCACCATTACCATGGTCATGCCCAAGACCTGCACCGTCGGTCCGAAGATCAAGGTCCATTCGACGCAGCCGGCCGGCAAGACCTACGACGCCAGCGGCCTGGCCACAGGCATCAAGCAGGGCAATGCCGCCATGAGTAAGATCGCCGGCGCCATGGCTCTGGCCCTGAAGAAGCTGGATCGCGTCTATTTTGTCGGCGGTGGTGATGGCACGGTCGAAGTCGGCGGCCAACAGAAGCCCCTGCCCAAGACGGGCGCGAACGGCGAATATCCGGCCGGCACGCCCTATTTCGTGCCGTCGCAGTTTCCCGGCGCCACGCGTATCACCCTGACCAGGCCGGCTTCGATCGCCCTGTTCGACACCCCTCCGAAGTAGGTTTGTCATGAAGCTCGCAAAGGCCGCGGCGGCGGCCCTTCCCTTCGTTCTGGCGGCGTCAGTCGCCATGGCGGAAACAAAGAACGTACCAGCGGAAAAGCTGTTTCCGTTTCTGAAGACCTATTACGACCTGCCGGCCAACCAGCGTGACCAGTTCACCATGGGCTACTTCTTCCTGCTTGATGGTGTCGACAGGAACAGTGTCTCCATGGTCCTGAAGGGCGCGTCCGGAGACCGCCCCCTGAACATTGCCGCTAATGGTCGTGTATTGCCACTTCCAGCAGCCGCAGATCTCAAGGCTAAGCGTGAAATTGCCTTGACGGCACCGAAGGACGGCAAGATCGGCATCGACATCCGCCTGATACCCAACCTGGCGCCGGCGGCATCGATGGAAGCCGCACCTCTGGCCGCTTCGGTGAAGCAAGCCCACGACGGCGCCAAGAAAGCGGCCGGCTTGTTGAGCCTTGCGGTGCCCGACTATAAGGCGGTCTGTTTCGAGGGCGCGCACAGCGGCACAGTCGCAACGAAATCGGGAAAGTCCGTGAACCTGAAACTGCAAACTTCGGGCAAGACGACGGCGCCGTGTTTCTTCCCGGCGGATGTCCCGGACGCAGCGCGGATCACGCTCGACCGCGCGCCCACCGCCATGTACATCGTCCCGAAACAAAAATGACGCTGGCGCTGTGACCTAAGCGTTTATCGTGAGGCGAAAACCGTTAGCTTCTGAGAAACGGAGCGGAGCGTATCGTGCTCAAGGAGCGAAGCGTTAGCACAACTAAAAGCTTGTACGTGAGCACCGTATCGCAAGAAGATGACGGTTTGCAGCCCGCCACAACCCTCAGGCTTGGGCTTTGATTTCGCGTTGGACGGTAATGTACATCCCCAGCCAGCCGGCGCCGTAAGCGCAGGCGGCGACCGAAGCCGGGCACAGCAGGACGAACCAGATCGGATTGGGCAATCCGACCATGCCGACGGCATAGAAGGCGAACAGCAGGACGCCGACGATCCAGGCCGGGAACTGACCCAGCTTGGCGATCCGCACAGCCGTATAACCACCGGCCAGGGTTCCCGAGACCCACGCCACGACATCGGGAATGAAATCGGCCAACGTCATGGTCTTGTAGATGGCGACAAGTTGCTCCTTGTCGCGCATATCGGTCAGCGGTCCGAGGAAGAAATAGTTGATACCGGTGTAGATGATCAGTCCGACCAGAAGCCCGATCAATACGGCCAGGACGACGATAAGAGACTGACGGGTCTTGGTTTCGTCCCACTCGGAGAGCCATTCCTGGAAACGGCTGAAGAAGGTCGATCTTACCATGTATGCTACCCCGGGCCTGTTGTCGGCTTATCTCCCCTTCAGGGAGTTTGACGCATTCTTAACACAATTTTAGTCAGACGAAAGGGGGTAGTTTCAGGCGTGCAATTCCATCCCCGACTCGTCAGCCTTCAACCGGCCGCGACCGGCCATTGGCGTCGATGGCCACGAAGGTGAAGGTGCCTTCGGTGACCGGAATGCGGGTGTCGCTGTCGCGCATACGCCGATAGGCCTTGACGTCCAGCTTCATCGAGGTGCGGCCGACAGAGATCACCCTGGCATAGACACTGACCTCGTCACCCACCTTGACCGGCGTAAGAAACACCATGCCGTCGACGGCAATGGTGGCCACCCGGCCGCGCGACGTTCGGGCTGCGACATTGCCGGCCGCCAGGTCCATCTGGGCCATCAGCCAACCGCCGAAGATGTCGCCCGACGGATTGGTGTCGGCCGGCATGGCGGTGGTCAGGATAGCGAGGTCGGCGGGATCGGGTGTGTCCATAACGAATCCAAATGAAAAAGGCGTCGAAGGTTTCCCTTCAACGCCTTTTCGGAGTGGCTTTCAAGTGTGACCTTGGCAAGCCGTGACTTTAACCTAAGCCTTGGCCGGACGGGCCGCGGTGATACCACCTTCACGCTGGATGCGCTTGCGGGCCAGCTTACGGGCGCGGCGTACAGCTTCAGCCTGCTGGCGGGCGCGCTTCTCGGAGGGCTTTTCGTAGTGCACGTGGCGCTTCATTTCACGGAACGAACCTTCACGTTGCATCTTCTTCTTCAGGGCCTTCAGGGCCTGATCGACGTTGTTGTCACGGACGAAAATCTGTACCAGAGGTCTCTCTCCATTCAGGGTTCGGGACTGATGCCATAGCTGCCGTCCCGGCGTGGAATGGCATCTCAGTCGAATAAAAAGTTAAGCCCGCAAACCGGTCGGTCTGCGGGAAGGTCGCATGCCCATACATCAGAGCCTGGGGCATGTCCATACGAAGCTTGCGTTAAAAGGGAGTTTAGGCAGCGTTTTTCCGGGTTTTCACCCGGCCTGCGACATTTTCCACCCTTGGCGCCGTGCCGCACAGCGACTATCCTAATCCTATGAGCGCGCAAGCCCCCTTCTCCGATCTCAAGGATGCCGAATCCCGCCTGGCCCAGGCCGTGGCGCATTTCGTGCCGGACATGGGCCTGAACCGCAGCAGCCTGGAGGCCGGCGCTCGGACGCTGAACCTGGACGACGGCATGCGTGACCTGATCGCGCCCAATGGCGCGTCGGACATTGCCGCCATCCTCTGGCGCAGCCATGATGCCGTCCTGGATACGGCCACGGTCGACGGCCTGAAGATTCGCGAGAAGATCGCCCACCTGCTCAATCTGCGCCTGGATTCCGCCGCCATGGACGAGCGCCTGGCCAAACGTCTGATGGGTTTCTTCGCCCTGCCCCACCACGCGGCGCTGTTCCATCGCCTGCTATGGGCGACTGCCGACCGTATCTGGGTCCTGGCCGGCGACAAGGCGTTGGATGAGAATCACTATTCGAAGCGAATCATCGTCTGCGGCATCCTGTCGACGGCGCTGATGACGCGCCTAAGCCAGGGCCGCGACGCCCAACTGGACCAGATCCAGCGCAATATCGACTCGGTCATGGCCTACGAAAAGTTCAAGGCGCAATTGCCCGCCAAGCCGGAAGAGATTGTGCTGAACCTGGCCCAGAGCCTCGGAAAACTCTGCTTCGGTCAGGACGCCAACCTGTGAAGATCCTGCGGATTCTTTTCGCAGCGATATGGCTGCTCTTCGGGATCAGCGTCTCGGCACACGCCATGCCCACAACCGACACGCCGCCCTGCCATGGCGACAGCTCCCACGATAAGCCGGTCAAGACCGTCATGGCATGCTGTGCCCACCACGCATCCCTGGATTTGCCGACGCCGATGGTCTGGTCACAGCCCGTCAAGATGGACCTGCGGCTCTCATCCGCCCCCGAAAGCCTTCCCGTCGGCCTGACACCCGCTGCCGAGCCACGACCTCCGAAACACGTTTGAATCCGCTTCGATTCTGACGTTTTTCAAGGAGATATCCATGTCTATCCGCTATGCGCCGCTTATGGCGCTGCTGGCGTCTGGCCTGCCGGCGACCGTGTTCGCCCAGGACCATGCGCACCACAACGACCATCAACACGCCCCCGAAACCGAAGCCAAGTGGCACGTCATGACCCATGGCGTCGTCACCGTCGTCGCGGACCACCAAAGCGGTCCGCGCGGCGGCGACAAAACCTTCCTGCAGGGCATGGTCATGACCTCAGCCCATCGTAAACTCACGGACAAGGCCGACCTGACCCTGGAAGCCATGCTGTCGCCCGATCCGTTCATGGGCAAGGACGGCTATCCGCTCTTGCTGCAGACGGGTGAGACCGCTGACGGCGTCCATCACCTGGTCGACCGTCAGCATCCCCATGACCTGTTCATGGGCCTGACGGCGAAGGTGGGCTACCGGTTTGATGGCGGAACCCGGGCGTCGATACAGGTCGGCTATCCCGGTGAATTCGCCTTTGGACCGACCGCCTTCATGCATAGGAAATCGGGTGAAAACTTCCCGACGGCGCCGATCACCCACCACTGGCTCGACAGCGGCCACATCACCATGGGCGTGGTCACGGCGGCGGTGGAAAAAGGTTCGCTAAAACTGGAAGTGTCGCAATTCACAGGCCGCGAGCCGGATGAAAAGCGCTTCGACCTCGATCCGGTCCGGCTGGATTCGACCTCAGTCCGGGCAACCTGGCAGGTGACACCGAATCTGCGAGCTCAGGTGTCGCGGGCGCGTCAGGTCAGCCCGGAACAGCTCCATCCAGACGAGAATGTCATCAAGACCTCGGCTGGGGTCGAGTTCGCGGTGGGGGGATGGAATTCCACCCTCACCTTCGCCCGCAAAGAGGACGAGGACGGCCACCACAAGCCGGCCGACGCCGTGCTGTTCGAGAACAGCCTGGCCTTCAGTGGTCCATGGACGGGGTTGCTGCGCTATGAGCGGGTCTACAACAGCGAACTGGGGCCCGATCCGGTCTGGGTTGCCAAGACCGAGGTCGGCGTCATGCGGACCATTGCGCTGAACGACAGCACCAGTTTAGGTGTCGGCGTGGTCCAGCAGTTCAACAGCATCCCGGACAGACTGGAAGCCAGCTACGGCGGCGATCCCCAGGGCACGGTCGGTTTCGTGACCCTGAAGTTCAGTTCCATGCCCGGGATGTAATCAGGACTTCAGGGCGTCCAGGCCTTCGGCAGTCAGGGTTACGGCGACTTCGGTAAAGTCGTAGTCCGCCAGACCATTGACCGCGAACGGGTCGGTGGCGGCCCAGGCCTTGACCTCGTCCAGTTCGCCGCGCGCCAGCAACATACCCCCGGTGCGCGGCACCTTGCGCCCCGCCGCCAGCAGACGGCCGGCCGCAATCGACTCTTTCAGCCAGTCGCGGTGGGCGTCGATATACTGGTCTAGTTCTTCCGTGGACACCTTGTAGGTCAGCAGTGCGATAATCATCAGCTCTTGATCCGGTTGATATGGCCCATCTTGCGGCCGGGTCTGGGGTCGTCCTTGCCGTAGACATAGAGGCGCGCCCGGGCTTCGGCCGACAGTCGCGGCCAGTCCAGGATGTCGGCGCCCAGCAAATTGGTCATCTCGACCGTGCAACGCGCCGTGGTATCGCCCAGCGGCCAGCCAACGACAGCGCGGATATGCTGTTCGAACTGGTCACAGAGGCAGCCGTCCTGGGTCCAGTGGCCGGAATTGTGGACGCGCGGCGCGATCTCGTTCAGCAGGACGTCGCCGCCTGGGAGCACGAACAGTTCCACCGCCAGGACACCGACATAGTCGAGCCCTTCAAGCACCTTGCGGGCAATGTCATGCGCCCTGGCCACCGTTTCAGCGGCGATCTGGGCCGGCGCCAGGGTGGTCGACAGGATGCCGCCGACATGGTGGTTCTCGCCGATCGGGAAGGTCGAGACCGTCCCGTCCCAGCCACGCGCCGCGACGACGGAAATCTCGCGCGTGAAGTCTGCCTTGGCTTCCAGGATCGACGGGCGGCCGTTCAGGCTGTTAAAGGCTTCGGCGATATCGTCCGTTGACTTGATCCATACCTGGCCCTTGCCGTCATAGCCTTCGCGGCGGGTCTTGAGCAGCGACGGCACGCCCAGTTCGGCCACGGCGGCCTTCAGGTCGTCCAGGCTGTCGATGGCGCGGAAGTCGACCGTGCCGACGCCCTGTTCGCGCGCGAAGCTCTTTTCAAAGACGCGGTCCTGGGTGATGCGCAGCGCCTTGGAAGATGGTGCAACGGTTGCACCGAGGCCGACCAGGTAGTCAAGGCTCGACGCCGGGACGTTCTCGAATTCGAAGGTGATGACGTCGCAGCGTTCGGCCAGGCGCGCCAGAACGGCTTCGTCGGTATAGGCGGCGACCTTGGAGGCCAGCGACACCTGGGCGGCCGGCGATTCCGCGTCGGGCCCGAAGGTCACGACCTTGAAGCCCAGGCGCGAGGCCGCCTGACTGAGCATACGGCCCAACTGGCCGTCGCCGAGGATGCCGATCGTAGCGCCGAGCTGAAGAGCCTGCATCAGTCTTCCACCGTATCCGGCACGCCGTCGGTCTGCGTGGCGCGCAGGGCTTCGATCCGGGCCGACAGGTCGGGATCGCTCAACGCCAGAATCTGCGCGGCGAGAAGACCCGCATTCTTGGCGCCGGCTTCACCGACCGCCAGGGTGCCGACCGGGATACCGCCCGGCATCTGGACGATGCTGAGCAGGGAATCTATGCCTTTCAGGCCTTCCTTGAGCGGAACCGGGACGCCCAGGACCGGCAGGGTGGTCATGGACGCCGTCATGCCCGGCAGGTGGGCGGCGCCGCCGGCGCCGGCAATGATCACCTTGTAGCCCGCGGCCTTGGCACCCGTGGCGAATTCGACCATGCGCTGGGGGGTACGGTGTGCGGACACCACTTTCGCGTTATAAGCGACTCCTAAGGAGTCGAGCGCTGCGGCGGCGGCCTTCATCACGTTCCAGTCGGAGCGCGATCCCATGATGATGGCGACGGGTACGGAGGCGGCCATGGGAATCCTTTCCAGGCTCTCAAAAAGGGCGGTATATAGGGGAAAAGG
This sequence comes from Asticcacaulis sp. AC460, assembly GCF_000495795.1. GTDB lineage: Bacteria > Pseudomonadota > Alphaproteobacteria > Caulobacterales > Caulobacteraceae > Asticcacaulis. The sequence goes on along the minus strand of NZ_AWGD01000008.1, from coordinate 281,219 downwards.
CCACAACTGCAAGCGCCGATTTCAAACCGCTTACGGGGCATTAACCACCTTACCACGCCTTGATTTTCCGGATATTCAAATCAACAGAATTTGCGCAGGCGAACGCATTGCGCAGCCCCTTCGGGTGTGCTTTCATACAGGCACCGGACGGGCCGGCAAGAGCCCGCATTCGCACACCTCCAGCCCCAAACGCACCTGATGATGGCCGACCAGCAACCGCCCCTGTCCGCGCAGGATCACGAACCCATTCGACGCGCCACCACAGCGTCGATGCAGAACTTGCTGGCGCAATATTTCGAGGCCCAGGCCGAAGATGTCGTTCCAGCCAATGATCCTGCGCCGTTGGAACCGGTGCGCCATGCCTTAAGCGTGACGGACGAGACGCCGAAGCTACGGCCGGAAGACGCGATTGCCGCTTCGTTTGCCCGTCTCGAAGCGGCCCTGCATACCGAACCGCCGGTCGTGCCGGAGGTGGAGCCTGTGCAGACCGAATGGCCGGTCTCGGCTCAGGCCCTGATCGAATCCCTGATGATGGAGAATGAGCGGCTGCGCGAGCAACTGCATCAGCGGAGCCTGGAATTGCAGTCGGCCCAGGACCAGGCTGACAGCGATGTGCTGACGCCGACCTTGAACCGCCGAGCCTTCCTGCAGGAGGTGCATCGCGCCATGGCCGACTGCAAGCGCTATGGCGAAGAGGCCTGCCTGATCTATCTCGACATGGACAGCTTCAAGGCGATCAATGACGCCTATGGCCACGGCGCCGGCGATGCGGCCCTGATCTATGTCGCCGAGACCTTGAAGACCAGCGTGCGTGAAGGCGACGCCGTCGCCCGGATCGGCGGGGATGAATTTGCCATCCTGCTGCGGCGGGCGGATCTGAAATCGTCGCGGGTCAAGGCGATGAAGCTGGAAGCCGAGCTGATGATGGGCACCTTTGCCTATAACGGCCTGTACCTGAAGACCGGCGGTTCGTTCGGCGTCCGCGCCTATGCCGGCCAGACAACGGCCGAAGCCTGGCTGAGCGAGGCCGACGCGGCCATGTTCCTGGTCAAGAAGTCGGCCCGGTGAAGCAGCGTATTGCAGCTTTGAGCGTTCTGGTGCCGGATTATGATCTGGCCATCGCACACTACTGCGGTGATCTGGGGTTCGACCTGATCGAAGACAGCGACATGGGCGGCGGCAAGCGCTGGGTGCTGGTAGCGCCGCGTGGATCGTCGGAGACGCGGTTGCTACTGGCCAAGGCAGTGGGACCGGATCAGGTTTCGCATGTCGGGAACCAGACCGGAGGTCGGGTGTTCCTGGTACTGTTCACCGACGATTTCGACCGGGATTATGCGGCTTATAGTGCTGCTGGCGTGGAGTTTCGTGAGACACCGCGCGTCGAGCCCTACGGCAAGGTTTGCGTGTTCCGGGATCGGTTTGGGAATTTGTGGGATTTGCTGGAGCCGGTCAGCTCCGTCGCGTAATGGGGTTTGGGGCCTGCGGCCCCATAAAACCTTTCTTTTCCTTTTCTTGACCTTCGCCCTCAAGGGGGCGAGGTCAAGAAAAGGAAGAGGGAAGACTTGGGGCCGCAGGCCCCAAACCCCATTAGCCGATAAAGCTGAACAGTCTGCGGTGCTCTTCAATCGCAAACGCATCCGTCATCCCGGCGATGTAATCGCAAATCACCCGTGCCCGCGCGGTTTCGGAATCCTTGGCGCAGACCACCTGAAACCACTCGGTCGGCAGCGTATCCGGCTCGTTCATAAACAGGAAGAACATCTCGCTCAGCGTCCGACGGGCATGCGACCGCGTCCGGTTCAGCTTATAATGCTTGTACATCCGCTCGTACAAAAACGCCCTTAACCGCGTCAGGTCATCGAACACGCCCTTCGAAAACGCCACCATCTGACGTTTCGCCGAACGCGCATCCTCGGCCGTCTGAATGCCGTCCGCCGCCAGCCGCCGAGCCGTCTCAGCCTCGACGTCCTCGATCATGGTGCCGATCATCCGCCGCACGCCTTCCAGCCGCAGCATCCGCTTGTCGATATTCGGCCAGTCCTTCTGCACCGACCGCAGAGCCGGCCCGATCAAAGGCACATCCATCAGATCGGCGATCGTGAACAGATCCGCCCGTAAACCGTCGTCAACATCGTGATTGTTATAGGCAATATCGTCCGAAATCGCCGCCACCTGGGCTTCCATCGAGGCGAAGGTGTCCGGCCGCAGATCCCACTGCTCATTGAAATCGACGATCGCCTTCCACGACGGCTCGGCCATGTGGTGCCCCACCGGCCCGTTGTGCTTGATGATGCCTTCCAGCGTCTCCCAGGTCAGGTTCAGCCCGTCGAACCCCGGATAGCGCGTCTCCAACTTGGTGATGACCCGGAAGGTCTGGACGTTGTGGTCGAACCCGCCCCACGGCTCCATGCACTTGTGCAGCTCATCCTCACCCGCGTGACCGAAAGGTGGATGCCCCAAGTCGTGCGACAGGGCGATCGTCTCGGCCAGGTCCTCATTCAGCTTCATCGAATGGGCCAAAGACCGGGCAATCTGCGCGACTTCCAGCGAGTGCGTCAGACGCGTCCGAAAATAGTCGCCCTCATTGGCGACGAAAACCTGGGTCTTGCCCTTCAGCCGGCGAAACGCTGTCGAATGGATGATGCGGTCGCGGTCGCGGGCAAAGGCCGTACGGCTTGGGCTTTCCGGCTGCGGATTGAGCCGGCCGAGGCTCTTGGTGACGTCTTCGGCATAGGGGGCCAGGCTCATCAGGCGCGTCTTTCGTTAGAGCGCATCCCGAAAAGTGTGACGCACTTTTCGGATAAAGATGCGCGTAAAAGCAAAAACTTAGAGCGCCGATCCGGTTCTTCCGGATCGAAAGGCGCTCTAAGCATGTGGCGTCCCTATACTATAAAATGTAACAACGACCTAAATTTTCGCTGCCCAAGGGGTGAAAATCCCAACAAATACCGCCATATTGAACGTCATGAGCCACAACATCACCCTCACCGCCTCCGCCGCGAAGCACCTCAACCGACTAAGTAGCGAAGCCGGCCACCCGGTCATGCTGCGCGTCACGGTCGAAGGCGGCGGCTGTTCAGGGTTCCAATACGTCCTGGACCTGACGGATACGGCCGCACCTGAGGATTCTCAGATCACCAACGACGGCGCCACGGCGCTGGTCGACGATGTCTCGGCGCCGTTGATGGCCGGGTCGATGATCGACTATGTCGAGGAACTGGTCGGTTCGCAATTCAAGATCCTGAACCCGCTCGCGGTCGCTTCCTGCGGCTGCGGAACGAGCTTCGCGCTGTAGGCATTTAGCTACCCCAATAGGCTGGACAAGCTCCCTCCTGTCCACGAAGTGGGGAGGTCGGGTGAGCGAGCAAGAGTACAGCTCTTGCCGCGCAAGGAAGCGGTGGAGGGTATCTGCAAGTGCGATTACCGCTGCGTTTCATAACTATCTGAGTTAGGTGGCGGGAAAAAATACTTTTTATTACGCTTCAACGAACTGCAACTTCGTCCGCAAGAATACCCCTCCACCGCTTCGCGGTCCCCCTCCCCACTTCGTGGAGAGGAGGGAGTTTGCAACATCTTTTGCGATAGTACTGTATGCGTCTGCCTCAGCGGCTAAGAACCCTTGCGGGAATCCCCCTGCCCGCCTAAACAAGGCGGCATGAAACTCGCCACCTGGAACGTCAATTCGGTCAATGCCCGCCTGCCGCTGCTGCTGGAGTGGTTCCGCGAAGCCGCACCTGATGTCTGCGCCCTGCAGGAAATCAAATGCCTGGACGAGAAGTTCCCTACGGAAGCCTTCGAATCCCTCGGCTACAACGTCGCCGTTTTCGGCCAGAAGACGTGGAACGGCGTCGCCATCCTCTCGAAATTCCCGCTCAGCGACATCACCCGCGGCCTGCCCGGCGACGAAACCGACGAGCAATCGCGCTATATCGAAGCTCTGATCGAAGCGCCGCAACCGGTGCGCTTCGTCGGTATCTACCTGCCCAATGGCAATCCGCTCGGCACCGACAAATATGCCTACAAACTGCGCTGGCTGGAACGTCTGCACGCCCGCGCCGCGTACCTGCTCACCCTAGAAGAACCAACCGTCATCACCGGCGACTTCAACATCATTCCGACCAAGGCCGACTGCTGGAAGGAAAGCGTATGGCTGGATGACGCCCTGTACCAGCCGGCCGTCCGCCAGGCCTATCAGGGCCTGAAGAACCTGGGCTACACCGACGCCTTTGACGTCATGCCGCCGGAAGGTAACCGTTACACCTTCTGGGACTATCAGGCCGGCGCCTGGCAGAAGAACGAAGGCATCCGCATCGACCATCACCTGCTGTCGCCTCAGGCGGCGGATCGGCTGAACGGCCTGACCATCCACAAGGACACCCGCGGCCGCACCCACGACGAAGCCAAGCCGTCGGACCACGTTCCGGTCGAAATCGAACTGGCCTGAGACCGTCAAAATGACACCTGAGGCATTTCGCGACCTGGCCCTGTCGTTTCCGGAAGCGGAAGCCGCGTCCCATTTCGACAGTGCCGACGCCCGCGTCCGCAACAAGATTTTCGCCTCGCGCATCGACCAGGACATAGCCGTGCTGAAACTCACCCCCGAACAGCAGCAGATGCTGTGCGAGGCTGAACCGGAGATTTTCGAGCCCGTGAAAAATGCCTGGGGCGCCAAGGGCTGGACACAGTTCCACAGCACACGCGCGGATAACGCCACCGCCACCAGCGCCCTGTGGATGGCGTGGCGAAATACAGCCCCGAAGAGTCTGCTGAAACAGCACACGCAAACCGAATTTTAACGTCTTTCCAACATCTTAAGTTTTTCTTGACCATACCAAGAGTGTCCGGTCCATGGACCAAGTCGCGCGCACCCTGCTGTATTTTCTGTTCGCCGGGTTTGCCCTCACCCTGATCGCCTCGGGCCTGATGTGGTGGTTCGAAGCCACCCGCCGGCTGCAGCGCGCCCTCACCACATCCCTGGGCAAGCCCGCCGACGCCATCGTCTACGACCTCAGCAGCACCAAGGCGGCCGGGCTGGACTTTACCGCCGGCGACCTGGCCATCCTGTGGAACAGCGGCACGGCGGGGCTGGTCTATGCTTTCGATGAGATCGAGGGCGCCGAACTGATCGTCGACGAACGAGTCGTCGCCCGGGCCCAGCGCGGCGAACCGCGCCGTGTGCTCAATGAAACCCACGCCCAGGCCTCACGCGTGACCCTGCGGCTGATGTTCGACGACGTCGAAACGCCGGAGTTCGAGTTAAATCTCTTCGGCGATGTCAGCCACAACCCGGTCCACGCCAAGACCGCTGCCGAAGCCGTCCGGCTGGGCCGCAAATGGTTGTCGCACATCGATGCGGTGATCAAGCGCATGCCAGCCGCGGCATCCCCCTACCCCGCCGAAGACGTTGAGCCGGCCGCGGTAGCCCAAAGACCCAAAGAGCCCAAAAAGGCGCCTAAACCGGTGATCAATGACCGGCCACCGTGGGATGACGATGTCGAAAACGACACGGACGACGACGAAAAACACTGAATAAGAGGTTAAGGCTTAACGTCCCTGCGGAACTATGGTTAAATCCGAAAAGTGCCATAGCTGTTCAGGTTCACCGTGCCGACCTTCCTGCCCGCCCTTATCATTCTGTCCGCGGCTGCGCTCGCCGTTCTGATCATCCTTTACCGGATCTATGAATCGCGCGTCGAACAGCCTAAGAAGCTGGAGGACGAAGTCAAGGAAGCCCTTGGCGGCGCCAAGCCCGACGTCGAGTCGATCGAGCCGGTGCGCAAGGCCGCCTGCGCCATCTCCTACATGGCCGACAAGATCGTCATCGTGCGCGAATTCGGCAAGCTGCCGACCCGGACCTACACGATTGCCGACCTGTACGGCCTGGAAGTCTTCGTCGATGGCCGCATCTTCGCCCGTGTCGTTCGCGCCGGATCGGCCAAGCCGCTGGACACCGGATCCTATAAGGCGATCGACGATATTGCGCCGACCGTCAACGACGTCACCGTGCGCCTGATTTTCGACGACCCGATCCATCCCGACTTCCAGTTGATCCTGTGGCGCCCGGATGACGCCCTGACCGCCCGCGCCGAAGGCCCGCGCGCCGCCATGGCCCGCGCTCGCAAGTGGTTCCACCACGTCGAAGCCATCCTGCGCCGCCCGGTGCACGTCAAGGTGCCGCCGCCCGCCATCCATGCGCCGGTGCCCGAACCCGCCAAGGTCGCCGTAGTAGCTCCTATCCCGGCCGCCCTGCCCGAACCCGGCCCGGCCCCGGCGCCATCCGCATCGGCGCCGCCGAAAAAAGGGGAAGGCGATGTGCTCAACGCCCCGCTTATCCCCTACATCTGACCTGGCCGCGCACGGCACGGCTTGGCGCGGGCGAAAAAGCTGTTAACCTCACCGCGAACCTGATCCCGGCCGAAAGCCTAATCCCGGCCAAAAACTATCCCGGCCAAAAACCACCCCGGAAATACCATGTGGACTCTGGCACTCGCGTGCGCCTTCTTCCTCTGCATCCATCTGATGATCAGCGGCACCCATCTGAAGGAGCAGATCATCGGTCGCATCGGCGGCACGGCCTATTACGTCATCTTTTCCATTCTGTCGTTGGCTGGCCTCATCGCCATGGGTATGGCCTTCGCCGCCGCTCAGGATGACAATCTGAACTTCCGCCTGTGGCAGCGCAGCGAAGCGCCGCTGCCGCTGGAAATCATCTCCCTGGTGATCAACTTCGTCGCCTTCTTCCTGGTGATCCTGGGCCTGACGACGCCGTCGCCGACCAACCTGCTGGCGCTGTGGCGCCTGCCTGACAAAAGCGTCTACGGCATCATCCGGATTTCACGGCACCCAATCCTGGCCGGCATCGGCCTGTGGTCAGCCATGCACCTGATCGCGTGCGGCAACATCGCCGGCTGGCTGTTTTTCGGTTCTTTACTGGGGGTCTGCGTCCTGGGCGCCGCCAATATCGACCGCAAACGCCTGGCACTGATGGGGGACACCTACGCCTCGATCATGCGGCGCACATCGATCATTCCCTTCGTTGCCATCATCGAAGGCCGCACCGCATTCGCCCCTGAGGAGTTGGGGATTGCGCGCATGTTCCTGGCAGCTTCTATGTTCTCGATGTTCGCGGTGTGGCACGAAGTGCTCTTTATCGCACGGCTGTTGTGAGCGGGTGCGAAAACCTGTTGATCTTGTCACAAATGTTTGAACAAATAGTCGTTAAGGTCTGAGAAACAGATGCGTGGGTGGGTACGTTAGGACGATGAAGCTGTCGGCTTTCACATTGTTGTTGTTCTTCGTGTCCGTGGCGCTTGCCATAGCCAGCTTGGTCGGCCGTTTCCAGGAGGTCCAGTACCTGACGGAGTATCAGTACTGGCTGATGGCCGGAGCGTTCGGCGTCCTGGTGTTCGGGATCGTGTTCAAAGGCCAGTCGCATTAGCGGCCTGATCTAAGAAGATTGACCACGGACCACACGGAAACGCCGCTGCGCGACGGCACGGAAATCACTGAATTCCGGGTGAAGTATCTCCCGCGCGAAGCGCCTCAAAAGATACGCCTGTCCCTTGGAAGGAATGCGCTTAAGCGCCGTCCATCTGGCTTATCTGGCTTATCTGTGGACAAAAAATGCGATGCTTCCACGGCTCCGTTGCCGGGCGAAATCCCGGCCTTCGTCGTGGCGGAACCCTCGTAAAAGGTTGTCCACAGATAAGCCAGAGAAGCCAGATGAACATCGTAAACGCTTGAATCGTCTGCGAATTGTCACCAATGTGAAGGCGCTTCGCGCGCATCAGCGCTAAATTTTAGTGTTTTCCGTGTCGCCGCGCAGCGGCGTTTTGGTGTGGTCCGTGGTCCATCTTCCTTACGTCAGAACGCCACATCCTCGTCGATGGCAAAGCCAAGCTCCAGGGCCTGCAGCGCCTCTGCGCCGGTGCACAAAGGCCGTTCGCGCACGCCGCGCACCGTGTCCAGGAACCGGAAGACACTGGTGCCCAGCGGGTCGCGGGCGATATCGGCTTCGGCAAAGTCAGCATTCAAAGCAAACGGCGTGCCGTTCTCGAACTTGCGGTTCAGCAGGTCGATAAAGACCGTGCCCGACGGATAAACAATCCGCATGGTCCGCTCCCGCTCGTCCGCCATGCGCGACGCCTTGAACACCGCCTTCATACCGTTTTCGAAATCGACTTCGGCGTCGACTTCATCGCCACCGACCGCGGAATAGCCTTCGTCCCCACGCCGGCGGCCAGCCGCCTGCAAACCACCGGCCTCGCAGCCCGCCAGGCTTATGGCCAGGTCCAGGTCGTGGATCATCAAGTCCAGAACCACCGACACATCGAGATTACGACTCGACGCTGTGCCGTTGCGGACGGCTTCAAGCTGCAGCGGCTTTTCCGGCACATCATAGAGCCCCATGGCTTCGAAGACAGCGCGTTCCTGATGGCCGCAGGCCAGGACGAGCCCTTTTTCCTCGGCCAGAGCCACCATGGCCTCGCCATCGCGTGACGCCACGGCCAGGGGCTTTTCGGTGTAGACGTGAATACCCTTTTCCAGCGCCGGCAGGGCGACCGAAGCATGAGCAAAGGCCGGTGTCGCAATGGTGACGACATCGACCGCGGCCAAGAAGGCGTCGAGATCGTCGAACGCCTGGACGCCATGGGCCGACGCCGCGGTGCGCGCACGTTCGATGTCCAGATCGTAAATGCCGACGAAATCGATATCGGAAGCCTGCTTGTACTTGTTGGCGTGATACCCGCCGAACACGCCCGCACCCGCAACACCTGCACGCAACACCTTGGTCATGCCATTCTCTTCCCTGCGCTTCCCCCGCCCGGCGGCATATCTAGACCGCTTTGCAGCAAAAATGGAATAGAAACCACACACATAAACTGTGCACAGCCCTGTGATCCCGGCACAAAGCGCTTTGTGCCCTTTCGCAATCGCGTTACAAGCGAGCACTTTGCGGCAGGCCTTGCCGCGACCCGCCATGTCAGGGAGTCATTCGTGCAGCGTCTTTTTGGGGCCTATGTAATCGTCGACTACAGCGCCGCCGAAGGCAAGAAGACCGGCGAATCCTCGGTATGGATCGGCGTCATGAAGCGTGACGTCCGCTTCCGCCTGTCGTACGAGACCCATAACCCGGCTACCCGCGCCGAGGCGCAAACCGTGTTGCGCGCCATCCTGGCCGACCTGCACAAGCGCGGCGACCGGATCTTCCTCGGTTTTGGCTTCCCGCTGGGCTTTGTCCGCGGCACCGCCGGCCGTTTGCAACTGAATGGCTGGAAGGGCTTGTGGGACTTCCTGGCCAAGAACATCGTCGACAAGGCCGACAACACCAACAACCGCTTCCAGGTCGCCGCCAAGATCAACCGGCTGATCACCGATGAAGCCTGGCCGTTCTGGGGGGCGCCCAAGAACGCCTCGCAGAAGTGGCTGTCGACGCTGAAGCCGGACTCGTTCGGCGACTTCCCGGAATTCCGCCTTACCGAAGAAGCGCTGACCGGCAAGATCAAGAAGGCCGCCCTGCCCAAGAGCCTGTGGCAGATGCACGGCGCCGGTGTCGCCGGTGGTGTCGCCATGCTGGGGATCGTAGCGGTGCGTTCGCTGCTGGAGCACCTGGGCGACAAGGCGCGGCTGTGGCCGTTGCAGACCGGCTTCGGTACGCTGGAACTGGACGGCGTCAATACGGTCGTGGCCGAGGTCTATCCGCCAATGTTCGAAGGCGAAGCAACGACCGGCGAGGTCAAGGACGCGGCGGCGGTGCGGTTCACGGCGCAAGCCCTGGCCGACCTGGATGACAAGGGGAACCTGGACGGGCTGTTCAGCGCGCCCAAGAGCCTGAGCGAGACCGATGTCGCCCTGGCCGCTAGCGATGAAGGCTGGATCCTGGGCGCCTAAATAGCGCTATAGAGGTCACACGGGCCATTGGCCGGCAGGCAGCCGGCCTGGCAGTTCGCCATGTGCAGGGACAAGGTGAGGTCGAGGTCTTTTAAGGCCTCTATCCGTTGCCGTATCGCGTCGCGCTGCTCCTGAAAAAATGCCAGGGTTTCGGCGCACGGCTTGCCATTGGCCTCCAGGGCCAGCAGGGATTTAACCCGCTCCAGCGGCACATCAAGATCGCGCAGCCGGCGGATCATCACCAACCGCGCCAAGTCGGCCCGGCCATAGACGCGATGGCCGCTCTCCCGTCGTTCCGCCGGCGGCATCAAGCCCTGCGCTTCGTAGTAACGGACGGTTGGGACGGAACATTGCGCTTTGCGCGCCAGAACGCCGATGGTGAACATGCATTTTTTCCTTGAACCTCAAGTAACTTGAGGTCGGACACGGATGACATCAACCCTTTCGGAGTGCAATTGCATGAAAAAAGCCATCCTCGCCGTTATCGCGGCATGCCTGGGCTGCTGCGCCCTGCTGTTCCTGATCCCCACCGTGTCCGGGGTAACCCTTGTTGGGCTCCGGTTGGCCGGGGTGAGCCTTGAGGTTCTGGTGTGCGCCCTGCCTCTGGTGGCGCTGTCGGGTTTTGGACTCTATCTGGTGCTCAAGCCGCGCAAGGCCTGCGCCCATGACGGAAGTTGCGGTTGCAAGCACCACGACCCGCAGGCAAGGTAGGGACATGAAAGCCCTTGCCGTCTATGTCCTGGCCGCCCTCTGCGAAATCGCCGGCTGCTACAGCCTGTGGGCCGTACTGAAGCTGGGCCGGTCGCCGTGGTGGCTGGTGCCCGGCGCGCTATGCCTAGGCGCTTTCGCGTGGCTGTTGACTCTGATCGACAGTTCGGCCGCCGGCCGGGCCTATGCAGCCTACGGCGCCATCTATATCGCCGCGTCGATCGGTTGGATGTGGCTGATGGAAAAGCAGCGTCCCGATCTTTGGGACCTGGGCGGGCTGGTGCTGTGCCTGGCCGGGTCGGCGATGATCCTATTCGGTCCGCGGTCGGCTTAGGAGCCGCCGTAGTACTGGCCGCCATTGACGTGCAGGATCTGGCCGGTGACGTAGCCGCTCATCGCAGACGCCAGGAACAGGACCGGTCCGACGCAATCGTCCGGCGTGCCGACGCGGCCCATGGGCACCGAGTTGCGCATGGCCTCCATTCGATCGGCCGGGGTCATCGCATGGAACGGCGTACCAATCACACCCGGCGCAATGGCATTGACCCGGATGTTCTTCTTGGCCAGGTCGGTCGCCATATGGCGCGTCAGGTTGTGCACCGCCGCCTTGGCCGTGGCATAAAGGCCTGAGCCCGGACCGCCACCATTGCTGCCGGCGATCGAGCCGACATTGATCACGGCTCCGCCGCCACGCGCTTCCATCAGCGGAACGGCCGCCTGGGTGCCGGCGATGACGCAGCGCAGGTTCAGGTCCATGACATTGTCGTAGAAGCCGTCATCCCACTCCATCAGCAGCTTGCGCGCCACCAGGGCGCCGGCATTGTTGACCAGGATGTCCAACCCGCCGAGTTTATGTCCGGCTTCGGCGACGACGTCGCGGACGCTGTCGGGCGCGTTCATCAGGTCGGCCTGGATCAGATGGGCTTCGCCACCGTCAGCCCCGATCAGGTCGGCTACGGTCTGCGCGGCGTCACGGCTGGAATTGTAGTGGATGGCGACCCTGGCGCCCTTGGCGGCAAAGGCCTGGGCGACGGCCGCGCCAATGCCGGTGCTGGCCCCCGTGATCAAAACCAGCTTGCCCTGCAAATCATCCAGCATCGTCGCCTCCTTGTAATTATATTACTTATTAGGTGCGCAGGCGGCGTCTGTCGAGAGGGCTGCCGCTTTTTTGTCGAGCCAGAAGAACCGCGCCACCAGCAGGGTCGCCGAGATCCAGCTCGCCACGGCGCAGGCATAGATCAGGCCTGGCACGCCCTGCCCCCAGTGCAGCGAGAAGAGATAGCCCAAAGGCAGCATGAACAGGCCGTAGCTAACATAGTGCAGCACCGGCGCGATCAAGACATCGTGGCGGGCGCGCAAAGCCTGGGCGGCAACCACCTGGACACCGTCGGGCACGAAAAACAGGCATGACAGCAGCAACGCCGCCTGGACGCCGGTGATCAGTGCGGCATCCGACGTATAGCCGGCCGCCAGCCACGACGATCCTGTCAGCACGGTCAGCACGACCAGCATCATGAAACCAGCTGCCGACAGGAAGCTGACCCGACCCATCCGCGCCATGCCGGCGGAGTCTTCGGCGCCATAGGCGCGGCCGACCAGGACAGAGCAACCTATGGCCAGCCCCATGGGCACCATGAAGACCAGGCTGGCGAAGTTCAGGATAATTGCCCAGACGGCAACGGCGGCTTCGGAAATCCGGCCGGCGAAAAAGGTCATGGCGGCAAAGGCCGTCACTTCGATGAAATAGGAGGCGCCGGCGGCATAACCGATCTGGCGCTGTTCGCGCGCGCCCTGAGGATCCGGGGCATGACGGCCCAGCAGGTTGTAGGTCTTCACCTGTTTCAGGGTGAAGACATAGGCCAGGATGGCGATGGTCACCAGGATTCGCGCCACCAGGGTCGAGATGGCGGCCCCCATGGCGCCATCGCTGTCGATGCCGGGAATCTTGACGATGCCGGGCACCAGGACCAGCAGCAAGGCGACGTTGACGACATTGCCGCTCCAGGTGAAGACCATGCCGGGCCGGGTCCTGCCCAGGCCTTCGAGGAATTCCGAACCGGCCACGGCCAGCATGTAGAACGGCATGGACAAAGCAAAGACGATCAGCGGCCCGGAGGCGCCCGTAGCGATGCCGGGCTGGATGGTGGCCTTCAGAAGGGCCGGTCCCGCCAGGACCAGCAGGATCATCGACAGGAAGCCCAGGATGATGGCGTAGACCATGCCGCGCTGAAAGGCGCCGCCGATGCGATGCGGTTCGTCGGCACCGACGAAGTGGGCGGTCTTGACCTGCACCCCGACCAGCAAGCCGATGGAGGTCACCAGAAAGACGCTGGTCGGGGCCCAGGCCAGGGAGTGGTAGCCCAGTTCGGCGGCGGAATAGTGCCCGACGACCAGGGTATCCATCAGCCCCATCAGCATGAAGCCCAGGCGCGACAGGACGACCGGCCATGACAGACGATAAAGGGCGGCAAACGCCGCCCTTACCTCAGGGTTCAACAGTGATCGCAATCCCGACATGGTCGCTCCTGTAACCGAAGTCGCAGTATAGGGCAATCGCGGTCAGGAACTGGCAGCTACTCCACCTTCAACTGCTTCATCGCAAACGCCATGGCCTCGGACAGTTCCTCCCAGCGACGGAAGCGGCCCGACTTGCCACCGTGGCCGGCCTCCATATTGACGCGATAGACCAAGGGCGCATCGCCCGTCTTTGTCGCGCGTAGTTTCGCCACCCACTTGGTCGGCTCGTAGTACTGCACCTGGCTGTCCCACAAACCCGTCGAGACATAGATCGGCGGATAGGCCTGGGCCGTGACATTATCGTACGGCGAATAGGTCATCATATAGTCGTAGAAGGGCTTCTGTTCCGGATTGCCCCACTCGTCGTATTCGTTGGTGGTCAGCGGGATCGAGGCGTCCAGCATGGTCGTCACCGCATCGACGAAGGGCACCTGGGTGACGATGACACCGTAATCCTGCGGCGCCATATTGGCCACCGCCCCCATCAGCAACCCGCCGGCGCTGCGGCCGAAACCGGCCACGCGCTTCGGCGCGGCGAATTTCTGGTCGACCAGGTAGCGCGTGACGTCGATGAAGTCGGTGAAGCTGTTCATCTTGTTCATCAGATGGCCATCGTCGTACCACTGCCGGCCCATCTCCTGGCCGCCGCGGATATGGGCTATCGCCACCACAACGCCGCGGTCGAGCAAGCTGGGGAACATCGGGTTGAACGACGGGTCGGACGACGCCCCGTAGGCGCCATAACCGATCTGATAGACGGCCGCTGTGCCGTCCTTTTTGAAGCCCTTCTTGTAGACCAGCGAAACCGGAATCTTGGTGCCGTCGCGGGCCGTGGCCCAGACCCGTTCGGTCGTGTACTGCGAGGCATCATAGCCCGGCACCGGCTGGACCTTCAGGGTGCGGCGCTCACCGGTCTTGACATTGGTCTCATAGACGGTGTCCGGCGTGGTCAGCGAACCATACGAATAGCGAACCCAATCCGTCGCCGGATCGGGATTGACGTTCAGCCCCATGACGTAGGCCGGCTCATCGCTTTTAACCGGCGTCGACACGCCCGCCATGGTCAGGGTACGCAGGCGCTTATTGCCCCCTACCCGCTCCTCGATGGCGACAAAGCCGTCGAAGGGCTGGAAGTTTTCAATGAAAACATCGTCGCTAACCGCGACCAGATCGGTCCATTTCGACCGATCGCCGAAGCCCAATGTGTCGGCCTGGGTCATCAGGCGATAGTTCTTCGCCTGCCAGTTGGTGCGGATCACCCAGCGGCCGGTGACATGATCGGCCGTGTACAGGAACTCACGTTCACGCGGGGCTATGACGGCAAAGTCTCCGCCTACGGCCGGCGCGCAGCGCTGCTCGTCGCTGACGGTCGCATGAAGATAGATGCAGACATACTCGTCGGAAGTCGTGCGGCCCAGCGAGATGTAATAGCTGTCGTCGGCTTCTTCGTAGACCAGGCGGTCCGCCGCCGCTTCGCTGCCGATCACATGCGCCTTGACCCGCTTGGACAACAGAGTCACCGGATCCTTGTCGATATAGAAGATCGTCGCGTTGTCGTCGGACCAGACGATATCCTCGATATTGCTGACCTTGGCGTCGAGGATTTCACCTGTGGCGATCGTCTTGACCTTCAGGCCGTACTGGCCACGGCCGACCGTATCCTCGGCCCAGGCGATCTTCGTCTTGTCGGGGCTGACCGTCCAGGCGCCGACGCGGAAATAGCCCTTGCCTTCCGCCATCGCATTCTGGTCCAGCAGAATTTCTTCCGGCGCCGTCATCTCGCCCTTGCGCCGCGCGACGACCGGATAGTCCTTCCCGGCGACATAGCGGGTATAGTACCAGTAGCCGCCTTTCAGATACGGAACGCTGGCATCGTCGGGTACCAGGCGGGCGGTGACTTCCTTGTACAGCGTTTCCGCCAGCGGCTTGCTGTCAGCCAGGACCGTATCGGCATAGGCGTTTTCCGCCCGCAGATAGGCCAGCATCTCCTCGTTCTTGCGGGTGTCGTCGCGCAGCCAGTAATAGTCGTCGTTGCGCACGGCGCCGAACGGCGCCTTGACCTCATAAGGCACCTTTTTTGCCACCGGGGGCTCCGCCGCCATCGCCGGAAACGCCAGCAAGGCTGCCGCGGTCATCAGGATCATGCGCATGAAAAAAGTCTCCGGTGGTTTCACCGGAGACTTGCATATTCATTCGCCTGTGGGAAGCGCTCAGGCCGCCTTGACGGCCTTGTCCTTCAACGCGTGCAGGCGCTCGGCCACCAGGAAGCTCAGTTCCAGAGCCTGATCGGCATTGAGGCGCGGGTCGCAGTGCGTGTGGTACCGGTCGCGCAGATCCTCTTCCGACAGGGCAAAGGCGCCGCCGGTGCATTCCGTCACGTTCTGGCCGGTCATTTCCAGGTGCATGCCGCCCGGGTGGACGCTCTCGCTGGCCGCGATATCGACGAAGGAACGCACCTCCGACAGGATACGGTCGAACGGCCGGGTCTTGTAGCCATTGGCGGCCTTGACCACATTGCCGTGCATCGGGTCGATCGACCACACCACCGGCACGCCGTGCTTGCGCGTCGCCGCCATCAGTTTCGGCAGGCGCTCAGCGACCTTGTCGGAACCGAAACGGCCGATCAGGGTCAGGCGGCCCGGAATGGCCTCCGGGTTCAAGGCGTCGATCAGGCGGACCAGGTCATCGGGTTCCATGGTCGGGCCGCACTTGACGCCGATCGGGTTCTTGATGCCCTTCATAAAGTTGACGTGGGCGCCGTCCAGTTGACGCGTACGCTCACCGATCCACAGCATGTGGGCCGAGGTGTCGTACCAATCGCCCGAGGTGGAATCGACGCGGGTCATAGCCTGCTCGAAGTTCAGCAGCAGGGCTTCGTGTGACGTAAACACATCGACGCTGCGGATCGACGGGTGGCTTTCCGAGGTGATGCCGATGGCCGACATGAAGCTCAGCGTCTCGGAAATCTTCTCGGCCAGGGCCTTGTAACGTTCGCCCTGAGGCGAACCGGACACGAAGCCCAGGGTCCACTTATGGATATTGTACAGGTCGGCATAGCCGCCGTTCGCAAACGCGCGCAGCAGGTTCAGCGTCGCCGACGACTGATGGTAGGCCTTCAGCAGGCGCTGCGGATCGGGAATGCGCGACTCCGGCGTGAAGTCCATGCCGTTGATATTGTCACCGCGATAGGACGGCAGGGTGACGCCATCGATGGTCTCGATCGGGGACGAGCGCGGCTTGCCGAACTGGCCGGCGATGCGGCCGACCTTGACCACCGGACGGCCGCCGGCAAAAGTCATGACGATGGCCATCTGCAGGATCAGGCGGAAGGTGTCGCGGATATTATCGGCCGAGAATTCCTTGAAGCTTTCGGCGCAATCACCGCCCTGCAGCAGGAAGGCGTTACCTTGCGCGACCTGGCCCAGCGCGGTCGTCAGACGGCGCGCCTCGCCGGCAAAGACCAGCGGCGGCAGGGTCGCGAGTTCGCCTTCGACGGCGGTCAGGGCCTGCGCGTCGGGGTAGTCGCTGGGAATGTGCAGGGCCGGCATTTGGCGCCAGTCCTTCGGAGACCAGATTTTGTTCATTGTCATTGTATTCCACGCAGTGTTCGTGCCGACAGAATGTAGGGCGCGTCCACCTAAGCCGCCAATTTACGCATTCAGACGCCGGGTTTCAACTGCAAAACCCATACCGACAACGCTGTCTTTTTGAAAAAGACTGTAAATTCCAGCGGTTATAGTTAAGTCCGTAACTTTATCGGCTGATCTGCCGCCTTTAGGACCAGAAGGAAGATGGCCACCAGCACGGCGCCGAGGCAGTAATACCACGACCGCCACAGGCCATAGCTGACCAGGTTGATGACGAAATAGCCCGATGCCGCCGCCAGGATATAGGGCGTGGCGCGCTGGCGCACGGTCATCGTCCGGGGCGTCACCACCTCCGGCGCGCCGATGTCGCGCAGGCCGTCGTCCTGGGCTTCGCCATAACCGCCCTTAGGGCCTGACAGCCAGAAGATCGCCAACCATAGGGCGGCCAGCAGCACCAGACCGGGCACGCCCAGTTCCATCCAGGCCTGGAGCGACAGGTTGTGCGGATGGTTGGGGATGTGCGGATCGAATGTACGGGCGGTCTCATAGCCCAGCCCCCAGAACGGATGAGCCAGGGTCTGTTCGACCGTATAGGTCCAGATGTCGAGCCGCGCCGCCCAGGACGGCAAGAAGTTGGTCTTGATATGCTGGAACAGGCCGGACCGTATCGCGCCATAGACCGCCAAGGGCAGGACCAGCACGGTGGCCGCGCTCAGCCCGGCCAGCAGTTTATGCGGCGCGAAACGCTGCAAGGCCTTGGGCCAATAGCGGACGGCGAAGAAGACGATGCCACCGGCTACCATGGCCAGCAGGTGAGCATTGGCGTCCGACGCAATCGCCCCGGCCACCACGGCAATAGCCAGCACGACGATCTGGCCGTATTGCCGGCGGTGTTCGAACCAGAAGGCCAGGGGCCAGAACAGCAGGGTCAAATAGACATTGCAGTTGATCATATGGACGATCAGCATTTCCGGCAGCGACGCATCCAGGGCGGGTGTGCCGGCGGCCGCGAAGGCGTTGTTCATGCCGGTGCGCAGCCCCATATGGCTGAGGCTTTCCAAGACCTGGACCACCGACAGGCCGATCATCAGCCAGCCGAACCAAGTGGCCAGGCGCGGCGCCTGTTCGTCGGGCAGGCCGTCGAAACCGGCGATCACCGCCCAGGACACCAGCCAGGCAAAGGTCGGTGCGAACCAGTATTTGGTCGCAAACGCCACGGCCAGTCCCTTGCCGGCCAGCAGGTCAACCATGAATTCCGAACGCAGGAAGCCCAACACGACCATGGCGCCGGTGATGGCTGCCGCCGGCCAGAACCGCTTCAGACGGCCGAGATAGACCAGCAGCGGAATGCCCCAGATGAACAGCATGGCCGGGAGCGCGGTCGGCACCACCCAGGCAAAAATCGGCAGCCAGGTCAGGCCAAACAGCAGCCACCATTCGGCATAATGCGCCTTGACCGCTTCCCACACGCCTTTTGCCGTCACAGCCGCTTGTCCTTGATGGTCACCAGTTCCTCCGCCGCGGTCGGATGAACGGCGCAGGTGGCGTCCCACTGGGCCTTGGTCAGCCGCGCCTTGACGGCGATGCCCGCCAACTGGATCATTTCGCCCGAGTCGTTGCCGACAATATGGCAGCCAATGACGATATCGCTTTCGGCCTCGACGATCAGCTTCATGAAGGTTCGGCTTTCGCCACCGACAAAGGCCGTCTTCATCGGCCGGAAGCGCGTCTGGTAGACGTCGTAGACGATGCCCTTGGCCTTGGCGTCGTCTTCGCTCAGGCCGACAGTCCCGATCTCTGGCTGCGAAAAGACCGCCGTCGGGATATTGCCGTGGTCGTAGGCGACCGGATTGTCCTTCAACGCGGTCTCGACGAAGGCCACAGCCTCGCGGATGGCGACCGGCGTCAGATTGACCCGATTGGTAACGTCGCCGATGGCGAAGATATGCGGGACGGCGGTGCGCGAAAAAGCGTCAACCGGGATAGCGCCGTGAACATCGACCTTGATGTCCAGCACGTCCAGGTTCAGGCCCTCGGTCTTGGGCTTGCGGCCGGAAGCATACATCACCTTACCTGTGGTGAAGGTCTCACCGTTGTTGAGGTGCAGGATGGTGTCGTCACCTTCGGTATGCAGCTTGATCGGATCGACACCGGTCAGGATGGTGATGCCGCGCAGCTTCATTTCGGCGGTCAGGTGGTCGCGGACATCGCTGTCGAAGCCGCGCAGGATCTTCTCACCGCGGTACATCAGGGTGACTTCAACGCCCAGGCCGTTCATGATGCCGGCGAATTCGACGGCGATATAACCGCCGCCGACAATCACCATTTTCTTGGGCAGTTCGGGCAGTTCGAACATGTCGTTCGAGGTCAGGGCGTGTTCCAGCACACCGGGGCAATGCTGCGGCAGGAAGGGCCAGCCGCCGGTGGCGATCAGGATGGTCTTCGCCGTCACTTCGCGGGTCGCGCCGCCCTGAGTGAGAATAAGGGTGTGTTCGTCCTTGAACCCGGCATGGCATGGGATCAGTTCGGCGCCGGCGCGGGCCAGGTTGGAGCCATAGATGCCGGACAGGCGGGTGACCTCGGCCTGGTTATGGGTCTTGAACTGATGCCAGTTGAAGTCGCCCAGTTGCACGTCCCAGCCGAAGCCGCGGGCATAGTCGATATTGGACGGCACTTCGGAAGCATAGACCATGAACTTCTTGGGGACGCAGCCGCGCAGGACGCAGGTGCCGCCGGGGCGGTCTTCTTCGGCAACGCCGACCTTCAGGCCCATATTGGCGGCCAGCCTTGCAGCCCGAACCCCGCCGGAGCCGGCGCCTATCACAAACAGATCGTAGTCGTACTCGGCCATGGTTTACCCTTGTTGGTCCGCGTTTGCGGCCTCTGTTTTGTTTTTAGCCACGAAAAACACGGACTTCAGGACATGCTTGACGCCGCAAAACGGCTTTAAGACCGGTATTTTCAACCACGAACCACACGAACAGACACGAACAAGAAAGAAAGCACACTCAGGTGTATCAGAATTTATTGAGCGCCCTTGCGCTCGTTCGTGTCTGTTCGTGTGGTTCGTGGTCAAACCTTACTTTCTTATTCGTGTTTTTCGTGACTAGAAACCTTACGGTTGGACAACCCTGACGCCGTCCGGAGTCGCGATCAGCGCCACCTCGGCCAGGTCCAGGAACAGGCCGTGATCGACCACCCCCGTCACCGACTTCAGAGCCGCGCCCAACCCGCTGGGATCCTCGATCCGTCCGCACGCCACGTCGAAGATAAGGTTGCCCCCATCCGTAATCCATGGCTGGCCGTCCTTTTTCCGCATGACAGGCAACTTATCGATATCGAACTCGACCAGCACATCGCTGATCCGGTTGACCGTGCCCTTCCAGGCAAACGGCTCGACCTCGATCGGCAGCGGAAACTTGCCCAATACCGGCACATGCTTGGCGGCATCGGCAATGACCACACAGGTTTTCGCCTGCTCCCAGATCAGCTTCTCCCGCAACAGCGCGCCACCGCCGCCCTTGATCAGGGCCAGGCCTTCGCCGACCTCATCGGCGCCGTCGACGCACAGGTCCAGCGTGCCGACATCGTTGATGTCCTTGATCACCAAACCCAGGCTTTCGGCCAGTTGCGTCGTCTGCACCGACGTCGACACCAGGGTCAGTTTCAGCCCCGCCGCCACCTCGCGCGCGACGGCCTTGACGAACCAGGCCGCTGTCGACCCCGTGCCCAGGCCAACCTTCATGCCGGGCTTTACGTACTTGAGCGCGGCCTCACCGACCGCTTCTTTTTGTTCATCAACCGTCATGACTTACCCTTGGCGGCCTTTTCAGCCAGTTTCTTCTCACGGAAGGCCGCCGCCCAGCTTTCCTTGGCTACCTGAGGCGCGCGCGTCAAAGCCAGGGCATCCGGCGGCACGTCCTGGGTGATCACCGACCCCGAACCCGTAATCGCGCCATGGCCGATGGTCACCGGCGCCACCAGGGAGGTGTTCGAGCCGATAAAGGCGCGCTCCCCCACAACCGTCTTATGCTTGAAGAAGCCATCGTAGTTACAGAAGATGGTGCCGGCGCCGATATTGGCCCCCGCCCCCACGGAACCATCGCCGAGATAGCTGAGGTGATTGGCCTTGGCGCCTTCGCCCACCGTGACGTTCTTGACCTCAACGAAGTTGCCGATATGAGCGTCCCTGCCGATATCCGCCCCCGGACGCAGACGCGCATAGGGACCGATCAAAGCGCCCTCGCCCACCTTACAGCCTTCCAGGTGCGAAAACGCCCGGATCACCGCACCCGAAGCAACATGGACGCCATCGCCGAACACCACATTGGGTTCGATGATCACACCGACCTCGACCTGGGTATCCCAGTTGAAAAAGACCGTTTCCGGCGCCGGCATGTGCACGCCATTGTCCATGAAGCTGCGGCGGACCCCGTCCTGCCACACCTTTTCAATGACGGCCAATTCGGCCTGGCTGTTGGCGCCCAGAACCTCATGCTCCTGAGCCATGGTGACGCGCGGCTGCCCCCCCCGCGCCTTGGCCAGGCCGACAATGTCGGTCAGGTAATATTCGCCCTTGGAATTCTCGTTCTTCACGTCGCTGAGCAACGAGAACAGCAGTTCACGATCGCACGCCAGGACGCCGGAATTGCAAGCCTTGATCGCAAACTGCTCCTTGCTGGCCTCGCGCGCCTCGACGATCTCGTTCAAACGGTCGCCATCCAGCACCAGCCGGCCATAGGCGCCGGGATCATGGGCGATAAAGCCCAACACCGCGATGTCCGACGCGGCAGCCAGGGTGAAAACCGGTTCCAACACCTTGGCCGCCATCAGCGGGCTGTCGCCATAGGTGACAATGACCGTGCCGTCGAAATCCTTCATCGCCTCGCGCGCCACATTGACGGCATGGCCGGTACCCTGGGGCGGATCCTGAACGACGATATTGGCAGCGCCGACGCGCTTTTCGGCGGTGGCGCGCACCGATGGCGAATGGTTGCCGACGACGACGATGACCCGCTCGCAGCCGACCTCGAAGGCGGCATCGATGGCCCGGTCCAGCATGGTGCGGCCGCCGATCTTGTGCAACACCTTGGGCACGGGAGATTTCATGCGCGTCCCCTGGCCGGCGGCGAGGATGACGGCGGCCCGGCCGGTGGGAGGGCTTTTTTGCATTACCACGACTCTTCTTGCGTTGCGCTGGGCGCCGATTTAGCCCAAAGCCTCCACAAAACAAAGCGTAATGAGGGTAAAATGGACCTGAACGGCTATATTCTGGCCTTCGATCTGGACGGCACCCTGGTCGACAGCGCGCCGGACATCATTTCGGCCCTGAACAAGGTGCTGCAAGAGCAGGGAATCACGCCGTTCCACCTCGACGAAGCCCGCCCGATGATCGGCCGTGGCGCCATGGAACTGCTGCGCCGGGCCTACCGGCTGGCGGGCCATCCACTGGCGCCGGAGGACGAAGCACCACTGCTGGCGCGGCTGCTGGAACTGTACGAGGTCGATATAGACGCCCTGACCCGGCCGTTCGACGGCCTGGTCGAAGCCCTGGACGAGCTGGAAGCCATGGGCGCGCGGTTCTGCGTCTGCACCAACAAGCATACGCGCCTGTCGGTGCTGCTGATCGAGAAGCTGGGCCTGACCAAGCGGTTCGGCAGCAACCGAGGCTCGGACTCTGTCGAAGCCAAGAAGCCGGCGGCGGGCCACCTGCAGGCCTGTATCGATGACATGGGCGGCGATATCCGTAAGGTTATTATGATCGGCGACAGCGAAACCGATTTCCTGACGGCGCAAAACGCCGGCGTGCCGTCGATCCTGGTCACCTTCGGCTATTCCGAAGGACCGATCCGCGAACTGGCCGCCGACGTGTTCATCGATCACTACCACGATTTCGTGGCGGCGGTGAAAGCGTGCATAAATTCGCAAAACCGGCTTGCCACGGGCGAAGCGTCACGCTAGAAGCCTCGCTCCCCATTGGATGGACGCGTAGCTCAGCGGGAGAGCATTCGCTTCACACGCGAAGGGTCACAGGTTCAATCCCTGTCGCGTCCACCATTTCCCCTTCATATTTTCGTTTAAAACCGAACGCTATCGTGCGATAATTTTCGCATGCCGCTCGACCTAAATCTTACACCTGAATTGCAATCGCGTATCGACGCCCTCTCGACCGCTTCTGGGCGGTCGGCGGCTGACGTCATCTCGGATGCGCTGGAAAATGGCCACTCTTTGGAATGGCAGGAGCAATTTCTGAAGAAAGTAGCTCGGGGTATTGCAGCAGCGGAACGCGGCGATTTTGCGAGTGAAGCCGACGTCGAACGCGTAAAAAACAAATATCGCGACGCCTGATGCAGGTCGCCTGGACCAAACCGGCGCTCGAAGATCTCGACCAAATTCAGGACTATGTCGCACAGGATAGTCCACGCGCTGCGTATCGTCTGGTCGCCGATATTCTCTCAAGCGTCGACACCACCCTGCCCAACAACCCCATGGCCGGACGTCCCGGTCGAATCGACGCAACGCGCGAATGGGTCGTTCCTCAAACTCGCTATATCATCGCCTATCGCATCACCTCGAAAATTGAAGTCCTGGCCGTCGTTCACGGCGCACGGGAATGGCCCGCCTACTTCGGATAGGCCTATCCGTCCTGCTTGTCCTCGCGCAGGATCCCTTCCAGCTCCTCACGGCTGAGCTTGGCGAAGTTGATCAGGTCGGGCTCGCTGTCGAAGAAGTCGAACGACTTTTTCAAGGTCACGATATCATGCTCCAGGAACAACCGCGCCTTGCGTTCGACCTCGGCGCGGTCTCGGCCCAGGGTCACCATCGCCTCACGCGCCAAGGCCAGCGAAGAATCGAGCGTCTCGCGGTGATAGTAATCCACCCCTGCCCGATCCAGCTCATAGGCGTGGCGCCGGTTACGCGCCCGGGCGAACACCTTCAGCTTCGGGAAGTGCGCCTTGGCCAGCTTGACGATCTCCAGCGCGCTGTCGGCGTCGTCCACCGCCACGACAAGCATCCGCGCTTCGTCGGCACCGGCTGAGCGCAGCAGGTCCAGCCGCGTGGCGTCACCGAAATAGCCCTTCGAGCCGAACTTGCGCAGCAGCTCAATCTGGTCCGGGTTCTTTTCCAGCACGGTGACCGCGATACCCTGCCCGATCATGAAACGGCCGACGATCTGGCCGAAGCGGCCGAAACCGGCGATGATCACCGGATGGTGCTCGTCGATCGTGTCGTATTCGCGCTCCGGCAACTGGCTGAGGAAGCGCGGCAGGATGAACTTGCTGTACAGCGCCACCAGGATCGGCGTCATTCCGATCGACAGCGCCACGACCAGCGTCACGAACCTTTGCGTTTGCGGGTCGATGATATGCAGTTGACCACCGATCAGGTTCAGCAATACGAAGGCGAATTCGCCCCCCTGCGACAGGCCGATGGCCAGGCCCAGGCCCTGCGCCCCGCCGACGCCGAACCGTTCGGCCAGGACAAACAGGATGATCCCCTTTACCACCATAAGGCCCAGCACGGCGGCGATCATGCCGAACGGGTTCTGGGCCAGGATCGTAAAGTCCATCCCCATGCCGACCGAGATAAAGAACAGCCCCAGCAGCAGGCCTTTGAACGGCTCGATATCGGTCTCAATCGTGCGGCGGTATTCCGAATTGGCCAGAACCACCCCGGCCAAGAAGGCGCCGAGCGTTGGCGATACGCCGACCAGTTCCATCAGAAGGGTGACACCGATCACCAGGCCCAGCGAGGCGGCGGTGAAGACCTCGCGCAGGTTGGCGCGGGCGATAACCTGGAAGATGTAGCGCGAACCGTACTTGCCCGCGGCGATAACGGCGGCGATGACGGCCACCACGGCGACCGGCTGCAGCCACGCCGGCCAGGACGCGATTAAGCTGTGTGAAGCTTCGGTATGGACGCCAGCCGCTGCCAGAAGCGGGATGATGATCAGGATGGGGATGACCGCCATGTCCTGGAACAGCAGCACGGCAAACGAAGTTTCCCCGACCAGGGAATGGGTCAGGTTCTTTTCCCGCAGCATCTGCATGACCAGGGCGGTCGACGACATGGCCAGCGCCATGCCGACAGCCAGCGAGGCCTGCCATGTGAAGCCCAGCGCCATGCCGACCGCCATGAGTCCCAGCGACGTCAGCACGACCTGCAGCCCACCCAGCCCCAGGATGGATTTGCGCAACCGCCACAGGATGGCGGGTTCCAGCTCCATACCGATAAGGAACATCATCATGATGACGCCAAACTCGGCGAAGTGCATCACCCGCTCGGAATCACCGACAATGCCCGAGATGAACGGCGCGATGATGATCCCGGCGATCAGGTAGCCCAGGACCGAACCCAGCTTCAGCCGCTGGGCGATCGGCACGACGAAGCAGCCCGCGACCAGGAAAACGAAAACACCCAACAATACGTTGAAATCCATGCCGTCTCTCCTGAATCGCCGGGCCCTAATCTAGGGCCTGAGAGGCACAGCGCAAGGGTTGCGCTTGTTCGCCAGGCGTAAAACTGCAAAACTGGCGAAAACGTCAGGGAGTACCACCATGAAATCCATTCTCGTTGCCGCCGTCATGGCTGCCATGGCGTCCGCCGCCGCGGCGCAAGCCCCCACCGGTTACAAGCTGGTATGGTCGGATGAGTTCGACACAGGCACGGCGCCCGATCCCGCCAAATGGGATTACGATGTCACCGTCAACAAGACCGGATGGTACAACAACGAAGCGCAATACTATTCGGCCCACCGCGCTGAAAACAGCCGCATCGAAAACGGTAACCTGATCATCGAAGCGCGCAAGGACGACCTCAGCATGATGGCCGACTGGGGCGGACAGCACTACAGCTCGGTGCGGCTGGTGACACGTGGCCGTGCCGACTGGACCTACGGCTTCTTCGACATCCGCGCCAAGCTGCCGTGCGGCCGTGGTCAATGGCCGGCCATCTGGCTGCTGGGCAACGGGCAATGGCCGGCGACCGGTGAGATCGACATCATGGAATATGTCGGCTTCGATGCCACCACCATCTACGGCAACACCCATTCGCCGGATACTGTCGCCAAGAGCGCGCCCCAGGGCGGCAAGACCGAACTGGCCGATCCGTGCACGGCCTTCCATAACTACCAGGCAGAATGGACGAAGGACTCCATCACCTTCCTGCTGGACGGCAAGGCCTATTACCATCGCGAACGCCCGAAGAATGCGTCGAAGGAGGTCTGGCCTTACGATGTGCCGGAATATCTGATCCTGAACACGGCCATCGGCGGCAACTGGGGCGGCCAGCAGGGCATCGACGATACGGTCTTCCCGACGAAGTTCGAGATCGACTACGTACGGGTTTATCAGAAGTAATCACCTTGACACCGGCAGCGCGGACAGGTTCAAATGAAACCATGCCCGCCCTTGCTCCGCGTCCGGATGAATTCCCGCTCTTCGACTATCGCGAGGGCGATGGCCCGCTGGTCTTCGCGGCGCCCCACGTCGGCACGCATATTCCGCTCGACATCGCGCGCACCATGACCGAGACCGGGCGGGCGATCCGGGAAACCGACTTCCACGTCCATCGCCTGTTCGACTTCGCCCCGGCTCTGGGCGCGACCACCCTGTTCGCCACCCATTCGCGCTATGTCATCGACCTGAACCGCGATCCGGAAGGCGGCAACCTGTATCCGGGCAAGTTCGAGACCGGCCTGTGTCCGCTGACCGACTTCGACCGCAATCCGCTCTATCCGGAAGGCCACGATCCCTGTGCGGCCGAGGTCGTCGATCGCCGCGACACCTATTATGCCCCTTACCATGCCCAGCTGCGGCATGCCCTGGACCGCGCCGTCGCCCGCCACGGCCGCGCCCTGTTGATCGACTGCCACTCCATCCGGCCGGAGATTCCTTCGCTGTTCGAAGGCCGCCTGCCCGACCTGAACTTCGGCGCCAATGGCGGCGCCACCGCCGGCGCGTCGCTGCTGGCGGCGCTGAATACCTGGCGCAACGGCCAGGACGATTACAGCCATGTTCTGGATGGCCGCTTCAAGGGGGGCTACACGACGCGGCACTACGGCGATCCGGCGCATAAGGTGCATGCGATCCAGATCGAAATTGTCCAGGATTGCTACTTGAATTCGGACACCCCTCACCTGTATGACGAGGCCCGCGCCGCACCGTTGTCGCGGGCCCTGCGCCCGCTGATCGACGCACTTTTGCTGGCGCTGTAAAACTTCCAAATTACTGGAAGTGTCTTTTGACGGAAGGGCCTTCATGCTCACCACCCGCGGTCATATCATCGACGGCGCCGGCTACGCCAAATCCCTGCGCGACCGGCTGGCCGAGCACGTTTCCAGTTTACAGGAAGTGTCGGGAAAGACGCCCTGCCTTGTCGTGGTCATCGTGGGCGAAGACCCGGCATCGCAGATCTACGTCAAGAACAAGGGCGAGCAGACCCAGGCCATCGGGATGGAATCGCGCACCCTCCGCCTGCCCGACACCACCTCCGAAGCCGAGCTTCTGCGTCTGGTCGATGAGCTCAATCGCGACCCGGTCGTCAACGGCATCCTGGTGCAACTGCCGCTGCCGGCGCACATGTCGTCTCTGAAGGTGATCGACGCCATCAACCCCGACAAGGACGTCGACGGCTTCCATGTCACCAATGCCGGCCGGCTGGCCGTTGGCCTGGACGGCATCGTGCCGTGCACGCCGCTGGGCTCGCTGATGCTGCTGAAAGACGCCGCCGAAAAGTTCGGCGATACGCTGCGCGGCAAGAATGCCGTCATCGTCGGCCGCTCCAACATCGTCGGCAAGCCGATGGCCCAGCTTCTGCTGGCCCAGGACTGCACCGTCACCATCGCCCATTCGCGCACCCAGAACCTGGCAGAGGTCTGCCGGTCAGCGGACATCCTGGTGGCCGCCGTCGGGCGCGCCCACTTCATCAAGGGCGACTGGGTGAAGGACAGCGCCTATGTCATCGACGTCGGCATCAACCGCATCCAGGTCGAGACGCCGGAGGGCTCCAAGTCGAAGGTCGTTGGCGATGTCGATTTCGAGGCCGCCAAGGCCAATGCCTTGGCCATCACGCCGGTTCCCAAGGGCGTCGGGCCGATGACCATTGCCTGCCTGCTGAACAACACCATCAAGGCCTTCTGCCTGCAGAACGGCCTGGCCATTCCGGACGGCGTGTAATGGCTGGCGGGGTCGTCATCATCGGCGCCGGCCACGGCGGAGGGGCCGCCGCGGGCTTCCTGCGCCAGTACGGTTACGAGGATAGCATCACGCTTGTAGGCGCTGAACCCTACCTGCCGTACCAACGACCGCCGCTGTCCAAGGCCTGGCTGAAGGGCGATGCCGGCCTGGATGACGTGTACCTACGAAATGAAAACTTCTATCCGGATCAAGGCATTACGACACGGTTAAACATACGTGTTAACGCTATTTCTAGCGATAATGTCGCTCTGAGCGATGGTGAAAACCTTCCGTTTGACCACCTGATCCTGGCCACCGGTTCCAAGGCACGGCCCTTCGATATCCCCGGTACCCAGACCGTGCCGCACCACTTGCTGCGGTCGCTGGACGACGCCGAAAGACTCAAAGGTGCGCTGCAGCCCGGTCATCGCATCGGCCTGATCGGCGCCGGCTATATCGGCCTGGAGGTTGCCGCGTCGGCGCGGCATCTCGGCTGCGAAGTCACCATCTTCGAACGCGAGCCGCGCATCCTGGCCCGTGTGGCTTCGCGCGCCCTGTCGGACTTCTTCACCGACATGCATCTCGGCCGCGGCGTCCGTTTCATTACCGAAGCCTTCGTGACAGAACTGTCCCTGGGTGCGGGCGACGACAAGATCGTGCATCTCGCCGATGGCCGCACCCACGCCTTCGACCTGTTGCTGGTCGGGATCGGCGCTCTGCCGGCCGACGACCTGGCTCAGACGGCGGGGATCGACTGCGCCAACGGTATTGTGGTCGATACCGAAGCCCGGACATCGCGCGCCAATGTCTTCGCCCTGGGCGACGTGACGTCGCGCACCCTGCCCTTCTATGACGGCCGCTTCCGCCTTGAGAGCGTGCCCAACGCACTGGAGCAGGCCAAGCAGGCCGCCGCCGCCATCACCGGTTACAAACCGCCGGTGGTGGAGACGCCGTGGTTCTGGTCGGACCAGTACGAGTTCAAACTGCAGATCGCCGGCCTGCTGCGCCCCGACACCCGCGCAGTGGTGCGCGGCGATCCGGCGGCGGGATCGTTCAGCGTCTTCCATCTGAACGGCGGCAACCGCGTCCTGACCGCCGAATGCGTTAGCCGCCCGGCCGATTTCATGGCCGCCAAGCTGCTGATCGCCAAGGGTGTCGCTGTCGACGAAGCCATCGTCGCCGATGCGGAAGCCTCGCTGAAACCCTATCTGGCAAAATAGTTCTTTCGCAGCGCACAAAATTGCGCTTAATTCGCCCCGAAAGCGAACACGCAGAATTTCAACGATCGTTCAAAATCTGCGTGACTTCGCCTGCTAACAACGCTACATCACCTCAAAACATAAGAGGGACCTGATGCCGACCACCACCTCCCCCAAAGTCTTTCCCGACGCCAAAACCGCCTTGGAAGGCCTGACCTTCGACGGCATGACCGTCATGTCCGGCGGTTTCGGCCTGTGCGGAATTCCGGAAAACCTGATCGCCGCCCTGCGCGACAGCGGCGCCTCCGGCCTGACTGTCATCTCGAACAATGCCGGTGTCGATGGGTTCGGCCTTGGGCAATTGCTCACCACCCGCCAGATCCGCAGGATGATCAGCTCCTATGTCGGTGAGAATAAAGAGTTCGAGCGGCAATATCTGGCTGGCGAGCTGGAGCTGGAGTTCAATCCCCAAGGCACATTAGCAGAGCGCATCCGCGCCGGCGGCGCCGGTATTCCGGGCTTTTATACCGCGACAGGCGTTGGCACCATCGTCGCCGACGGCAAGGAAATCAAAGAGTTCAACGGCCGCCAGTACGTGCTGGAAACCGGCCTGGTCGCCGATCTGAGCATTATCAAGGCGTGGAAGGGCGATGCCCGCGGCAACCTGGTCTTCCGCAAGACGGCGCGCAACTTCAACCCGATGATGGCCACGGCCGGCAAGGTCTGCGTCGCCGAGGTCGAGGAAATCGTTCCGGTCGGTTCGCTGGATCCCGACAATATCCACACGCCTGGCATCTATGTCGACCGCATCGTGCAGGCGACTTTTGAGAAGCGGATCGAACAACGTACTGTCCGCACCAAGGAGAGCATCTGATGCCCTGGACTCGTGATCAACTCGCCGAGCGCGCGTCGAAGGAACTGCAGGACGGCTATTACGTCAATCTGGGTATCGGCATTCCGACGCTGGTTGCCAACCACATTCCCGAAGGCATGACCGTCACCTTCCAGTCGGAAAACGGCATGCTGGGCATGGGCCCCTTCCCGTATGATGACGAAGTTGACCCCGACCTGATCAATGCCGGCAAGCAGACCATCACCGAACTGGATGAGACGGCCTATTTCT
Source organism: Asticcacaulis sp. AC460 (assembly GCF_000495795.1). Taxonomy (GTDB): domain Bacteria; phylum Pseudomonadota; class Alphaproteobacteria; order Caulobacterales; family Caulobacteraceae; genus Asticcacaulis. The sequence goes on along the minus strand of NZ_AWGD01000008.1, from coordinate 251,017 downwards.
CGTCGTCGGACAGCTTCGCCATGATCCGCGGCGGCCACATCAACCTGACCATCCTGGGCGCCATGGAAGTTGCAGAAAACGGCGACATCGCCAACTGGATGATCCCGGGCAAGCTGGTCAAGGGCATGGGCGGCGCCATGGACCTGGTCGCCGGCGTCAAGAAGGTCGTCGTGGTCATGGAGCACGCCAACAAGCACGGCGAATCCAAGGTGCTGAAGGCCTGCACCCTGCCGCTGACCGGGACACGTGTGGTCAATCTGATCATCACCAATCTGGGCGTGTTCGAGGTCAAGCCGGACGGTTCCGGCCTGGTGCTGGTCGAACTGGCGCCCGAAGTGACCCTGGAGGAGATCGCCTCGAAAACCGAGGCGGCCTATGAGGTGGCGTTGCACGGTTGATGCGGCAATTCAGCGCTTTTCTGAGGCGGCGTAGCGGTCTATAGCGGCGCCATGACCGAAGCTGCCCTCTCCGCCGAAACCCTGACCGACCGCCAGACCTCCGCCGCCGCCTGGTTCCGCTCCTTACGCGACCAGATCTGCGCCGCGTTCGAAGCCCTTGAGGACGACGCGCCCGCCGCGCTGTACAGCGGCGAAACCGGCCGTTTCGTCCGCACACCATGGGACCGGGCCGAAGGCGGCGGTGGTGAGATGTCGGTCATGAAAGGCCGCCTGTTCGAAAAGGTCGGAGTGCACATCTCGACCGTGCACGGTACCTTCTCGCCGGAGTTCGCCAAGTCAATCCCGGGTGCCGCAGAAGATCCGCGTTTCTTCGCGACCGGCATTTCGCTGATCGCCCATATGCACAATCCGCATGTGCCGGCGGTGCATATGAACACCCGCTTCATCACCACGACCAAGACCTGGTTTGGCGGGGGTGCCGACCTGACGCCGTTGATGGCGGCTGACCGGCATCAGGACGCGCCGGATGCTGTGCGGTTCCATGGCGCCTTCAAGACCGCCTGCGATCGGTTCGATCCTGCCTATTACGAACGCTTCAAAACCTGGTGCGACGAGTATTTCCACCTGCCTCACCGCAATGAACCGCGCGGCGTCGGCGGCATCTTCTATGACCACCTGAACAGCGGCGATCACGATACCGACCTCGCTTTTACCCAGGCGGTCGGTCAGGCCTTCCTGGATATCTATCCGCAGATCGTGCGTGGCCGGCTGGACCAGCCGTGGAACGAGGACGAGCGCGAGGCGCAACTGGTCCAGCGTGGCCGCTATGTCGAGTTCAACCTGCTGTACGACCGCGGCACTCTGTTCGGGCTCAAGACCGGCGGCAATGTCGCTTCGATCATGTCGTCCATGCCGCCTGTGGTAAAGTGGCCCTAAACGCTCAGGAAGCGCGAAATCGCGCCCAGAACCTGACTACGGCTGGACGGCTTCTTCAGGGTTTCGACGGCGTGGTCGACCAGGGCGGCATCGATACGGATGCCGCGGCGGCTGAGCAGCAGGTCGCTGGCGAAGTCCTCACAGAACTCCGGGTGACACTGGAACGACAGCCCCTTGCGGTCGGTATAGTAGAGCGCACCGTGCGGCGTGAATTCCGATCCGGCCAGGACGACGGCACTGTCGGGCTTTTTCACCACCTGGTCCTGATGGGTGACGGCGACGCGAATGGCCTTGTCATCAGCCGGCCGACCCAGCAGGTCGTGCCACAAATCGGCGGCTTCGATGCTGTATTCGTGTAAACCGACACCCCAGCCTTTGTGCGACTTTTCGACATGACCACCCCAGGCCTGAGCCATCACCTGGTGGCCGAAACAAATCCCCACCACCGGCACGGAAGCGTCCAGATCCCGCAGCCAGTCGATCAGGCCGGCAATCCACGGATCGCTTTCATAGACGCCCGACGGCGAGCCCGTGATGACCACGCCGCGCAGGTGTTCACATTGTACGGGGAGTTCACCTTCCAGCGTGCGGAAGGTCTTGAAGGTGCGCCCTTCGTCCGCCAGCAGGGTGGCAAACATGTCGGCATAGGTGCCGTAGGTCTGATCCAGTCCCGCCGGCGGCACTCCGGTTTCCAGGATGGCGATATATTCGTTACGCATGACCGTCCCAAAGGTCTACAAGCTACTCAAGCGGATGCAAAATCCGGGCCTCGAGACCTTTAAGATGTTCTATTTCGCAGGTGCGTCAAGGGTGAGCTTCATCACGCTTTATGACGATGATTAACCGCTTCGGTTTCCAAGGGGTTAATCCGGGTGCGGAGAGTCGGTGGCTGCGGTAGGTCACAGCGGGCCAAATCCCCCACCGTCTCATTTGCTTACGGCAAATGATCCACCTCCCCGCATAGCGGGGAGGTGTAAGGTAATAAAAATATTCGCTTTTATTTCAACTAAGACCTCAATTCCGATCAGACCTTCTTGAAGATGGCCGAGTGCGAACCGTTACAGATATTGTGCCAGGTTTCCTTCATGCCCTTGGACTCGGCATCGGCCTTTTTGGCGTTGTAGCTGGCCTCGCTGATCCCGAACCAGCCGAACCAGCCGTTCTTCGCCGGCGACCAGGTCGTGTCGTAGCTGATCTTGCCATTGCTGACCTTGCACACGATCGTATCCATCCAGTAGCTACTGTCGGCGAAGTGATCGAAGGTACGTTGGAAATCGCCCTGGGCGGTACCGTTCCAGGTCAGTTTCGCCCCCAGCGAATGGGCCGGCCAGACCAGAATCTTGCCTTCCGGCAGCGGCTTGCCCTTCAGCGGCGTCCACGGCCCGTTGATATCGGTCGCGTCAACGATCGGCGTGGTCATGCCGCGGGCGAAGTTCATCGGTTGCGGCTTGGCGTCCTTTTCCATATGGACATGCAGGTGCGGCCCGGTCGATGAACCCGAATTACCGACCAGGCCCAGCTTCTGGCCCTTCTTGACCTTGGGCCGTGAACCTGGGGCAATTTCCACCGTCGGGTGGACGTCGGGCCAGCGGGCGCTGTAGCTAACCTTCTTCGGGAAGCGTACCGCCCGGTTGGGGCAGACACTGCTGGGGATCGAACCTGGAATGGCATGGGCGTAGAGGGCATAGACGCCGTTGGTCTGCAGCACCCAGATATGGTTGCCGCCGCCGGCGATCAGTCCGTCCTTCAGATCCTGGGCAATCCACGGTGGGTTGGCCATGTCGCCGTCTTCATCGCCGCGCTTGGGCCGGGGATTTTCGACGGCATTGGCCCAGCAGCCGACGACCTCGCCGTCCTCCATGGCGTAGATGGCGTCGCCATAGATCAGGTCAGCGCTGTTCTTCGGGTTCTTGGCATTGGCGTCGGCATCGACGCCGCTTTTCAGCCCCGACCATTTGCCATCGCCCAGCCACCGCCGGGCTGTGATGTCGCGGCCCTGGGCCTGGATGCCGGCGGCATGGGTGTCGGTACGGTAGCGCTCTCCGGGCGCCAGGTCTTCGCCGTGCAAAGGCATCTCGTAGGACTGGGCGCCGGCAGTGCCGGCAAAAAGCAGGGCAGCAAGGGTCGCCGCGCCGATAAGGGTACGGGTCATGTCGTCTCTCCTCAGACAGAGTCGTGAAAATGCAACGCCAGAATGTCAGGATACAGCCGATGGCGGCCTCGGACGCCCCCTTACCACCGGTCGTAATGGCCTATCACACCCGCGGTGGTCCGGCCAGCGCTGCGTCGATCACGCTTTGCGAAAAATCCGCCGCCAGCCAGTCGGCCTCGATCTGTTTCAGCCTCTGGCCGAGTTCCGGCCCCGGCTGCAGGCCCAGCTTGATCAGGTCGGCCCCTTTGAGGGGAAACACCGGCACATCCAGTTCACCGATCAGCTGCATCAGGACGCCCGGCCGGCGGTCATCGTGTGCCGCCGCCAGCAGGACGGCGTCCTCGACGGCCGGACGGCCATGGCGGTAGATCAGCCGGGCGATATCGCCGGCCTCGGCCGCTTCGAGATGACCGATGACCTCGCCGGCCTTGATAAGCCGCTCGCAGATCGCCTGCGAAAACTTCAGCCGCCCCTGCAAAGCCTTGATATCACCGGCCTCCAGACCCAGGCCGCTATCGACCAGCGCCATCAGGCGCCGTTCCGGATCGTCGCTGATCGCGACCATGGCCTTCAATTCGGGCAGGCGGTCGCCGGTCAGGGTCCATCCCGGCAGGACACGCGCCAGCAGCCCGCCGGCCTGCATGGCTTCGAAGGCCGGCAACGGATCGGCCAGGGCCAGGGTCTTGAAGGTTTCGCCGAAGATGCGCTCGCCCGACAGGCCGTCGATACCGGCCTGCAGGGCGATACAGGCGTCCAGCGAACCCGGATCAATCCCGGCGGCATAGCCGGCGGTGAAACGGAAGAAGCGCAGGATACGCAGATAGTCTTCGCGGATGCGGGACTCGGCCTCGCCGATGAACCGCACCCGGCGCGCGGCGATGTCGTCCAGGCCATGGCCGGTCGGATCGTAGACCTGGCCGTCGATATCGGCATAAAGCGCATTGACGTAGAAGTCGCGGCGTTCCGCGTCCTTCGCCCAGTCGGTGGTGTACTTGACCACGGCGCGGCGGCCGTCGGTCTCAACGTCCTCGCGCAGCGAAGTGATCTCGTACGGCTCGCCGTCGACCACGGCGGTGATGGTGCCGTAGTCTTTTCCGGTCGGCACGTTGCGGATGCCGGCGGCCTCCAGAGCCGCTTCGGTATCGTCGGGCGCCAATTGGGTCGACAGATCGAGGTCGCTGCCCGGCACGCCCAGCAGGACGTTGCGCACACAGCCGCCGACAAACCGGACACAGCCCTTCCCGCCCCGGGCTTCCAAGGCGGCGAATACGGCCCGGCTGCCGGGCGCGTTCATACTGTCGGTGAGGAGGATACGAGTCATGCCCGCGTCCCAAGAGGCTGTTTTGAAAATCCGTCAGGCTGAGCCGAAAAGGGCTGGTTTCGAGAACCGGAGCGGAGCGTACTCAAGTACGTAAGCACCGGAAGCGCAGAAAACGGCACTTTGCAGGCCAGCCTGACGGATTTGCAAACAGGCTTCAATGTCAGATGACTTTAACAACTCGGCCATGGAAATTCAGACCTTCATCGCGATAGCGGATCAGAACGCGCTTGGGGTCCACGGGTCCCGGCATGTCGATGCCCTGGGCCAGGTCGAAGCCGAACGGCTTGAAATAGGATTGCGACCCAACCAGCAGCACGGCGCGCAGGCCCTTTTGGAAGGCCGCATCGACCGAGGCGCGGACCAGGCTCTTGCCGATTCCGAGACCACGGTGGGTCGGTTCAACCACGATCGGCCCCAGAAAAACCAGGGGTTCCTTGATATTGTTATCTTCGTCGTAGATGAAGATCGGCCACATGCGCACCGAACCCAGCAGACGCTCATGGCCTTTTGGACCCGTCGTGGCGGCAAAGCTGAGATCGTGGACCGGATCCGAGCCTTCACGCAGGCGTTCTGCCGTCTTGGTATATCGTCCGGGACCGAACACACGGTCCGTCAGCTCGATAACGCGATCCGCAGTTTGCGGCGTTTCGAGGCCAATCACATAGTCCAAAGTCAGTGTATCCAGAGCCAAATGCGCCCCCGATATAAATGGTCATCCCCCGTCAGGTACAGCGGGGATATGCCGGTTAGCAGTTCAGGTCAAATCAATATACGGCAAAATGCGTGCAATTTATGCGTCCGAATGTGACAAATACCGTAAGTAAGAGCTTGTTTCGCTTAAATTTCATGACCTGTTGAGGAAGGCCGAGAACGCAGCCATGGCTTCCGGACTGGTGAGCAGTTGCCGGAAAACCTGACCTTCCGCCTGGACCACCTGCCAGACTTGATCCGGATCGCGCATAAAGCCTTTGGTGTGGCGCACCGCCGCCGGCGACAGCTTGAGAAGGCTGCGGGCCAATTCACTCGCCGTCGCCGCGACGGCGTCCTTCGCCACGACGCGATTGACCAGGCCCCACGCCTGCGCCTGGCCCGCCATCACCGGGGCGCCCTGCGACAACCATTCGAAGGCGCGAGCATGGCCGATACGCTGCGGCAGCAACAGAGTCGACCCCGCCTCCGGCACCAGCCCCAACTGAAGGAAGGGCAAGCGAAGCCGCGCCCCCTCGTCAGCGACCACCAGGTCGCAATGCAGCAGCAAGGTGACGCCGACGCCGACCGCCTGGCCCTGGACGCCAGCGACCAGCGGCTTGGGGAAATAGGTCAGGGCCTTGAGGAACCGGAAAACCGGCGCGGCTTCAAGATTTTCACTTTGCAGCTCGGCCAGCCCCTGGGCGAAATCGACGATGTCATTGCCGGCACAGAAGTCGTCGCCTTCCGCCACAATGACCGCCGCGCGGATGGCGTCATCATCGCCGGCGTCGCTCAGGGCTTGCGCCAGATCGGTATACATGGCGCGTGTCAGGGCATTCTTCTTGGCCGGGCGGTTCAGCCGCAGGGTCAAAACCCCGCCTTCCCGTTCCGTGACAATGTCCATTTCCGCCTCCGCGCATTTAGTTTACGTGAACGTTAACGTAAGTCGCAGATGATGGCAACCGTGACATCGCGGTGAGACTTGCCTTGCTATGGACATATCCTGTAGATAAGAGGCAATGAGCGGCCGTCGCTTACCCGGCCGAACTGTACAGGCAGCGGAGACCTCGCCCATGAAATTATCCAAACTCGCCGGCGCCCTCATGGCCGCAGGCCTGGCCCTTGTGGTCGGCTTCAGCGCCACGGCGTCCTTCGCCCAGAATTCCGACGAAGACCGGCCGGTCCCCAAGAAGGAGCAAAAGGCGCCGAAGGCGGGCGCCGTCGCCGCTCCGACCGTAACACCGCTGGAAATGGCGGCGACGGTTATTGCCTCGTCCGGCGTGACCTGCGAAGCGTCGAACGCGCGGCTTATCGTTTCCGCTGCGATCGACAATATTCCATCCCATATGTACGAAGTCGCCTGTAAGACCAGCCCGGGTTTCGTCGTCGTCATCAACGCGTCCGACAATGCGGCACGCGACTTCTATGGCTGCGTCCAGTTGGCCAAGGCCAAGGAAACCCAAAAGGACGCCCCCAGTTGCACCCTGGCGGAAAACCTGCCGGTGCAAAAGTGGATGTCGCCGGTTATGCAAAAATACGTTGCGGGCTGCGATGTGGACAGGTTCCGGATGGTCGGCTCCGGCGGCGAAGGCGATCACATGTTCGATCGCATCGAAGTCGGCTGTACCAACGGCGGCAGCGGCCTGCTCGACTACCCACGGTTCCTGTCGAAGGCGTCGGTCGAATTCTCGCCATGTCTGGCCTATGAAAGCACGACCAGCTCTTCGAAGTGTACTCTGACGACCCACGCACAGATGCTGGACTACATGAAGCCGATGGCGGCGCAGGCCGACGCCAAATGCCAGGCGACGGATGTCCGCTATGTGGCTGTCAACGGCGAAGGGACCGCGACCTATTATGAATATGGCTGCGCAACCCCGCCGGGCTTTATCGTGCTGATCAACAACAATGACCAGAGCCTCAACCGTGTCATCCCCTGTTCCGGCGCTCTGGCGCTGGGCGGGTGCAAGCTGAGCGACGCGGGTCTGGTGGCCGCCGATGCCAACGGCCAGATGACGGCCGTCCTGAAGGCCGCCGGCATGCCGTGCACCGTCAGCGATTTCGACGTCAAGGGCAGCGCCGGCAAGCGTGACTATGTTGAGTTCAAGTGCCCGGAACAGCCCTTCGGCCTGATCGGCTTCGTGCCGCAGGCGGGCAGCGAAGCCCCGACCGACGTCTATGACTGCTTCATGGACCAGACGGCGCGCCAACTGTGCACCTATGTCACGCCGGAAACCCTGATGAAGCACCTCGACAAGCTGATCAAGGTCGCCGAACCGACCAAGAACTGCGACGTCAAGGAAGTGCGTTACATCGGCGAGTCCAGCGACAACCCCAACGCCCTGCTGGCCGAACTGGCCTGCGTCAACAAGCGTGGCTACATCATTGAGGTCGCGCCGAACCGCCAGAGCCTGCAATATACCCGCCCCTGCGCCATTGCCCGTTCCAACAAGGACGAGATGCAGTGCGAGATTGCCGGTAACGGCACCTATTCTTCGGCTGACTAAGGCCGAGGTTCAGGTTTGAAAAGATGAAGCCCGTGAGGTCCGACCTCACGGGCTTTACTTTTGCCGTAAAAAAGTCCTTCGCTCCGCGCGGAGCGCTACGCTCAGTGTACTTTTTTACGGATTGGATATGGAAAAGCCGTCTCTGTGGGCGGCCCGGCGAGACGGCTTTGCATCTTTTCCTTTTGCGGGGCCGGCCCGTGGCCTGGTCCTCGCAAAAGCGGTGTTACAGCGTTTCCATGAACCGGCAGGCTTCGCCCTGGGACGGCGTGACGATCTCGTCGTCGCGCATCACCACCTTGCCGCGGATAATGGTCGCCTTGGGCCAGCCCGTGACCTCCATACCATCAAACGGCGTCCAGCCGCTGCGCGTGCGCATATCGGCATGTTTCAGCACGCGCCTGGCCTTCAGGTCGACCAGGGTGACGTCGCCGTCATAGCCCTCCGCCATCCGGCCCTTGTTGGCGACACCGAACACGCGCTGCGCCCCCGTGGAGGTCAGGTCGACCAGCCGCTCCAGCGACAGACGCCCCTGGGCAACATGGTTCAGCATCACGGGCAACAGGGTCTGCACACCCGGCATGCCTGACGGTGACTGCGGATAGGGCTTGGCCTTTTCTTCCAGGGTGTGCGGCGCATGGTCGGACCCCAGCACGTCGGCAATACCGCCGGCAATACCGCGCCACAGGCCTTCGACATGGTAACGGTCGCGGATCGGCGGGTTCATCTGGGCAAAGCCCTTCAACCGTTCATAGGCTTCCGGCGCTTCCAGCGTCAGGTGCTGAGGTGTGATCTCGACGGTCGCGATATCCTTATGGCCGGCCAGGAACTCGATCTCCTCGCGCGTCGTCACGTGCAGCACATGGATGCGCTTGCCGGCTTCACGCGCCAGCTTGACAAGGCGGTGGGTCGACTGGATCGCCGACTGGGCATCACGGACATAGTCGTGGCTGGTCCAGTCGCCTTCGCGCGCCAGCGGCCGGCGCTCGGCCAGGCGGTACTCGTCCTCCGAATGGAAGGTGGCGCGGCGGCGCACGGCCCCCAGCACGGCAGCCACCCCGGCATCGTCGGCGATCAGCAGGGTGCCGGTCGAAGCGCCCATGAAGACCTTGACGCCGCAGCATCCCGGCAGGCGCTCCAGGTCACCGAGGTGACTGATGTTTTCGTGGCTACCCCCAACGTAAAACGCGTGGTCGCAGTGCATGCGATGATGGGCGCGCTTCAGCTTGTCGAAAAAGGCATCGTGGGTCGTGGTGGTCGGATTGGTGTTCGGCATTTCGAACACCGCCACCACCCCGCCCAGGACGGCGGCCTGGGAGCCGGTCTCCAGGTCTTCCTTCCACTCCAGGCCGGGCTCACGGAAGTGCACCTGGGTGTCGATCACCCCCGGCATGGCCAGCAGACCGGTGGCGTCGAAGACGTCGGCCGCCGAGGCCTGGCTGAGATCGCCGAATTCGGCGAAGCGGCCGTCAACGATACCGATATCCCCCTTGCCCCGTCCGGCATGGTTGATGATGTCGGCGTTGCGGATGATCAGGTCAAAGCTTTTCGGCATGGGCTGGCTCTCTTGCCGGCTTGGATTCCGGCGTGTCTGGCGGCGCCTCTGGCGGCGCCTCTTGAGGCGTCTGGGGCGGCGTCTCGGGTTCAGGCAGGTCGTCAGCGACAGGCTCGACACCTGCCGGCTCGATTACGACCTCTTCCGGTGAGGCGACATCCGCGACGTCATCGGAGGCCTCGGCTTGGTCGGCGATATCGACTTCGGTCTCCCACGACACAATGCCCGCGGGCGCCGCTGTGGCCGGCGATTCGACCACGATTTCGGCCGGATCATCGTCCGCGCTCTCGGACTCCGGTCGCGGCGTCGCGGCATCGATCGCGTCGAAGACGGTGTCGATGGTCAGGTCCAGCATATGACAGACCTGTTGTTTCAGCTTGGGGTCGGCAGCGCGAATCTCAGCCAGGCTGCGCGGCCCACGGATGGCGTGCATGTTGGGGCCCGGCGGCGCGTCGGCCTCATCGGTCGGGCCGTACAGGCCGAAGGTGGGAATGCCGGCCGCCGCCGCCAGGCGCAGCCAGATTTCGTCATTGCCGACAAAGGCGGCGGCCGTTTTCATGACCGCACAGGCCGTCAGCAGATCCAGCTTGCCGGTCATTTCCATGATCTGGGCGCGCGGCGTCGCCATGGACAGGGCCACGGCCGTATCGCGGTCGGCCTCGGCGCCGACGATCAGCAGGTTGTGGTTGGCGAACGGGCCATCCTCGCGCATCAGACGCGTCGCCAGAACGGCGAATCGCTCGGTCGGCCACCGCCTACCCAGCCAGCCGGCGCCCGGCGCCATCACCAGAAATGGCGCGACCATTTTTCCGGCATCCAGAACGGCCTGCGCCTTGGCGGCGCGCTCTTCCGATACCGCCAGACGTGGAAAAACGTCGGTTTCCTTCAGGGCCAGGGCCTGGCAGATCTGGCGCAACGGCCCCGCCGAATCGTTGGGATTGACGACCAGGCGCGTCTTCGAACGGATCATCTTCGACACCATGGTCGGACCGATGTCGACCAGAAGTCCCCACTGGCGCCGGCTCAGTTCGGCCAGGGCGCCCAGGGCTTTCAGGTTGAAGATGGCGCCGTCCAGCGCCAGGGTCTCGTCGATCGCCGCTTCGTTCTGGAACAGCTCGGCCGACAGCTTGGTGGTCACCAGGGTGATGACGGCGTGGGGAATCTCCTGCTTCAGGCGCGGAATCACCCCGCCCAGCGCGACCGCCCGGGCCGGTTCGCACAGCGCCAGCAGGAGAATCGGGAAGCTTGATTTCATGCTACCTACCTAGTCCGATTTACGCCTATATCAAGTCCGCGTCCCGTAATAGACGAACTGCAATTCAAAGCCTTGGCATGACCCGCATAGCACATCTTTCTCACCGCGCCCTGATCCGTATCACCGGTCCCGATTGGGCCCCTTTTCTGAAGGGGTTATGCACGGCGCGTATCGACGACCTGATTCGTCCGGAAGACTCACATCATGGCGGCCAAACTTCGCCTAGTAGACTGGCATACGGGGCTTTTTTGCGGCCACAGGGCAAGATGTACGCCGACTGCCTGCTCTCGCCGCGCTCTGCTGACGAAGTCTGGCTCGACGTGCCGCAGACTGCGCGCGAGGAATTACTTGCGAAACTGAACATGTACAAGCTGCGCGCCAAGGTGACGATAGAGCCGCTGGACCTCGCCGTCCACGCCGCCTTTGATGGTTCGTTGCCGGAGGCATTTGCCGCCGACCCGCGCGGTGAGGTCATCGGCGCGGGGTTCGGATGGTCGTACGATCCGCAACCCGCCGACGCTACTGCGGACGATTGGACGCAGTTCCGCTACCGTCACGGCCTGGCCGAAGCCGGCAGCGACTTCAGCAAGGATGAGCTCTATGCCATCGACGCCAATCTCGACCTGCTGGACGGGATCGACTTCAAGAAGGGCTGCTATGTCGGCCAGGAACTGACCTCGCGCATGAAGCGACGCGGCCAGATCAAGAACCGCGTCCTGCCGCTGCGCCATGACGGAAAGTTGCCCACCGGCGGTGAGGTGCTGATCGGCGATCGCCGCGCCGGCGAAGTCCTGGGCTCGATTGATGGCGCTTCGCTGGCCCTGATGCGGCTGGACCGGCTGGATGGCGACCTGATTTGCGATGGCACGCCGCTTAATCTGACCATTCCGGGCTGGATCGCCCCGCATATTTCCACGGAGGCCGCATGACCGACCTGATCCGCTGCCATTGGCCCAAGGACGACGGGCTCTATTGCGCCTATCACGACGAGGAATGGGGCGTGCCGGAATTTGATTCGCGCGCCCTGTGGGAGAAGCTGGTGCTGGACGGTTTCCAGGCCGGCCTGGCGTGGATCACCATCCTGCGCAAGCGCGATTCGCTGCGGTCGGCCTTCGCCGGGTTCGATCCGGATAAGGTGGCGCGCTTCGACGACGCCGATATCGAACGGCTGATGAACGACGCCGGGATCATCCGCTCGCGCGCCAAGATCCTGGCGGCCATCGACAGCGCACGTATCACCCTGGACCTGCGCGAAAAGGGCACTGACTTCAAGGACCTGATCTGGGCGATCCAGGACCACAAACCGCAAATCAACCATTTCGAACAGGGCCAGATCCCGACCGAGACGTCGACGTCGCGCGAATTGGCCAAGCTGCTGAAATCGCACGGCTACAAGTTCTGCGGCCCGGTCATCGTCTACGCTTTCATGCAGGCGGTCGGCATGGTCAACGACCACACCGTGACCTGTTTTCGCCATGCAGAAGTCTCCAAAATGATGAAAGCGGTTTAACCACCTTCCTTTGCGGAAACTTCAACCCGCTGGGGTAAAACCCCTCTTATCCAGTTACCGGGAAAGAGGGTGCACCGATGCTGATGTTCAAGCCATTTATGAAGTATGCCGATTTCCGGGGGCGTGCGCGCCGGTCCGAATATTGGCTGTTCCAGTTGTTCCAGTTCCTAGTGGCCTTCGTCCTGATCGCCATCATGATGATAAGCGTCGTCGGCAGCATTGCTGATCGCAATGCCGGCGCGGCCGTTGGCGGAAGTGCCGCACTGATGGGCTTCATCATGGTGTTTGCCTTGGCCTGCCTGCTGCCCAATCTGGCCGTCACGGTCCGCCGGCTTCACGACACGAACAAGTCCGCCTGGTGGTTGCTGCTGTATGCCCCCGGCGTCTTCGCCAACGTCACCAACATGCAGATGTTTGCCGCGATCGCATCGGGCAATCCCGACAATATCATGGCCGCTTCAACCCAGAGCTCGATCCTGAGCCTGGTCGGCTTCCTGGGTAATATTGTCATGTTCGTGCTGATGGTCCTGCCCGGCACGCCGGGGCCCAACCGCTTCGGTGATGACCCGAAAGGTGGCGTCGCTGATATCGCCCGCGTTTTCGACGCCCCGGAGCCCGAGGACTCCCGTCCCGCCTATGCCGAGCCGCACAAGCCGGTGTTCGACTTCGGTCCATCGCGCGGCGTGCCGATGGTGCGCGAGGCTGCCCCGGCGCCGGCGCCCCAACCGCGCTACACGCCCGCGTCCGCCGGCAATCCGCTGGCGCCCGGGGCCGTACGCCCGACCTTTGGCAAACGGCGATGAATCGTCTAAAGACGGTTCATGGCGGATTTTTTCCATGAACAGCGCTTTGCCGGTCTGGTGTGCGGCGTCGACGAAGCCGGCCGCGGCCCCTGCGCCGGGCCGGTCTGCGTCGCCGCGGTCATTCTGGACCCGGCGCGCACGCCCGACGGTATCGACGATTCCAAGGCCCTGACCGAAGCCCGCCGGTTCCATTTGGAACCTCTGATCAAAGACGCCGCCGTCGCCTGGTCGGTGATCACCATGTCGGTCGAAGACATCGACAGCATGAACATCCTGGCCGCCACGATGGAAGGCATGACGCGCGCCGTGATGGCAATCGATCCTTGCGCCCACCACGCCCTGATCGACGGCAACCGCTGTCCGAAACAACTGACCGTGCCGGCGACGGCCGTCATCGGCGGCGACGCCCTGTCGCTGTCGATTGCCGCCGCCTCGATCCTGGCCAAGACGGCGCGCGACCGCATCATGATCGAACTGGACGCCGTCTATCCGCAGTACGGCTTCAAGCGTCACAAGGGTTATCAGGCGGCCGCCCACTTGGAGGCCCTGCGCGTCCACGGCCCCTCGCCCGTCCATCGGATGTCCTGGTCGACCCTGCAGCAGTTGGCGTTGCCGCTGGGCGCGGCCGAATAAATTAGTGCGGCCATTCTTCGGTCAGGACTTCGGCCTTACCGTCCTTGACGCGGACCTCCAGCGAAGGCTTGGCCGGCTTGCCCTCGGCGAACAGCTCATAGATCACACTGCCGTCGCTTTCGATGCTTTCGATCACCCGCACCGGCACGACCGTCTTTGCTGAGGCTTCAGCGGTAGCGCGGACATCGGCGGGCGCATCCGCCCAGGCGATATCACGCTGAATCTCGACGACCTTGAACGCAGTCCCGTCCTGCAGCAGGTCGAGTTCGACATCGGAACCGTCCGGCCGCTTGCCTTCGACATCGTAATAGACCCGGCCGTCACGTTCCTTGCGCTTGGCCTCGCTGATCGTCATGCCGGGAATCGCCTTCAACGCTGTCGCCATGACCTCGGGTGGCAGATCGGCCGCAGCCACATCGGTGATGATATCGCCGGCCAGGGCCGACATCTCCGCCACCTCGCTGGCCGAGGCGATATCCGCCGGCTTTTCGTTCGTACATCCGGCCAGAGCCACGGCCGCACCGGCCACCGCATACCACATCATCGTTTTCATGTTGTCCTCCGTGGATCCGGCACAATTTCACGCTGTGACACCGGTCGCAATACGGAATTGAGAACAAAACGAATCCGAAAGTGAGTCCGCAAAGACTCACCCCGAAAAATATTTTCACAACCTGATTCCCGCGGAGTCAAGCCTTAAGCTATTTTTAACGCAAAAGGATTCTTGTCTTTGAATCAAGACCTTACCTCCCGTCCGGCAAAAGGCCGGCGGATTTGCCGAAAGTGATCCCATGCCGAAGCTCAAAACTGTCCCGGTTGCCCCTGCGAAGTCCCTGGCCGCCCCGCTCAAGCTCGACACCATCCACATCGGCGAATGCATCGAGGTCCTGAAATCCCTGCCGGACGCCAGCGTCGACCTGGTCTTCGCCGATCCGCCCTATAACCTGCAATTGGGCGGAGACCTGCTGCGTCCCGACAATTCCAAGGTCGACGCCGTCGACGATGAATGGGACCAGTTCGCCAGCTTCGAAGCCTATGACGCCTTCACCCGCGACTGGATGCGCGAATGCCGCCGCGTGCTGAAGGACGACGGCGCCATCTGGGTCATCGGCTCGTACCACAACATCTTCCGCCTCGGCGTCGCCATGCAGGACCTGGGCTTCTGGGTGATGAACGACGTCATCTGGCGCAAGGCCAACCCCATGCCCAACTTCAAGGGCACCCGCTTCACCAACGCCCATGAAACCCTGATCTGGGCGACCAAGGCCAAGGGCCAGAAGCGCTATACCTTCAACTATGACGCGCTGAAAGCCTTCAACGAAGACACCCAGATGCGGTCGGATTGGCTGATCTCGCTGTGCACCGGCGACGAACGCCTGAAGGACGAAAACGGCAACAAGGCCCACCCGACCCAGAAGCCGGAATCCCTGCTCTACCGCGTCCTGCTGGCCTGCTCCAAGCCCGGCCAGGTCGTACTCGACCCGTTCTTCGGCACCGGCACCACGGGGGCGGCCGCCAAGCGCCTGGGCCGTCACTTCATCGGTATCGAGCGCGACGAAACCTATGCCCGCCACGCCCGCGAACGCATCGCCAAGGTGATTCCGACCACGGCGGAAAACCTGAACGTCGTGGGGTCGAAGAAGGCAGAACCGCGCATTCCGTTCGGCGCCCTGGTCGAGGCCGGCCTGCTGCAACCGGGCGACATGCTGTATACCCCCAAGGGCGACAAGACCGCCAAGGTCCGCGCCGACGGCTCTCTGGTCTATGGCGATCTGAGCGGCTCCATCCACAAGATGGGCGCCATGATGGAGCAGTCGCCGGCCTGCAATGGCTGGACCTACTGGCGCTTCAAGACCGACGCCGGCCTCAAGCCGATCGACGACCTGCGCGCCCGTATCCGCAGCGACATGAACTAAAGTCCCAAGGCGTCCAGCTTGGCCTTCTCGTACGCGCTATCCTCGCCGGGATAGCGCGCTAGTTCCGGATGCCCGGCCGCGATAGCCGCCTGAAGCACTACACTCTGACCAGACGGCATGGCGTCATAGGTCCGGATAAGCTCCGGCTGGTCGAAAGCGGACGCCGCGTCGACCAGCCGCCAGCCGCGCGCCTTGAACATGGCCAGCAGGTCGCCCAGGAACAGGCCGTTGATGACATTGTGGTGCATCAGCAAGGTATGGTCGATCGACCGTCCGAAAATCGTCTTGGCGACACCGTCGTAAAAGGTCGCCTTTTCCCACATGTGGTCGAGATAGGCCTGGCGATACGGCGCCAGGTCAGCCTTCGGATCAGCCTTCAGGCGCGCCAGCAGGCGGCTGCTGTAGAACCAGTCCGACGTATCGATGGTGACATGGCCGTTGCGATAGCCGTTATCGCTCAATAGCTTGCGCAGGGCGTCGCGCCCCTCCACCGTCTTGCCCTCGGCCAGGAACGGAAAGCGGAACAGTTTGCGGAAACCGGCAAAGGGTTTCAACACCGCTTCGGCCTTTGCAATATCCTGCCAGTAGGCCTGCGGATCCGAGCCATTGTAGTAGCCGTGCGAAAAGGTGTGGTTGCCGATCAGATGACCACCGTCCGACCAGGCGGTCAGAACACGCGCCCCCACCTCGTCCACGGCGTTGCGTCCAGCGACAAAACCGGCCGCCTTGACGCCACGCCGCTCCACGGCCTCACGAAGCCGCTGATCGCGCGCCTCGCCGCTCATCAACGGATCGGGACTGAGGTCGAAGTCGTCGATGGTAACAGAAAGGCCCGGCGCGGCGTCCGCGGCCCAGGCGGGCGTAGTTCCAAGAGCCAGAAGCCCGGCGAGAAAAGCGCGACGATCAAAGCGAGTCATGGCCTGATCCTAGCACCGGATTTAGCGCGCGGCTATCGACGTCCGCTCTTCACCGCCTTCGAGCCGGAACCGGCAGGTAATGGTCACCAGGCGCCCAACGGCGTTTTCACCTGACAGCGTTTCGGTGCCGACCACCCATTTGCCAACACTCTCCACGGCGACCTCGACAAATTTCTGGTCGGCCATATCATTGTCCTCGGCTTCGCAGTCCATCAGGCGCCCTGACGAACTGACCACACAGGTAACCTCGAACGACTTGCCCTCGTCGGCGAGATCGAGATCGTCGCCGGACGGTTGATAGTGCGCCGGTTCGGGCTGGTATATGATGTTGAGATCGTCGATGGCGATCAGACCTTGCGCCCAAACCAGGGTCGGGCAGACCAGGATTATACCTACGGCAACCGGCCGGATATCGCGAAAACGCCACACCATACGCCAACCTCCCGCCTCTCTTTATCCGGTTACGACTCGTACCGTATGATGGGATGATGACATTTTTGACATTTATGTCAATTATTTTGCGCCGTCGGACGCAGCAGCCAGGTTGGTCTGATCTGTGCGATTGAACTGTACCGTCACAATCAGGGTTTTTCCGGCGGCAGGCCCGCCCGCGACGGTTTGCGGCGCCACCACCCACTGGCTGACATTCGCCGTGGCGATATCGACGAACTTCTGGTCGTAGAGGTCGTTTTCGCCGGCTTCGCACGCCGAGAGCCGGCCATCCGCCGCGATCGTGCAAGAGATGTCGAACGTCTTGCCCTGATCCTCCAGGTCAAAATTGGTGCCTTCGGGCTGGTAGCCGCTGGGGGGCGGCTGGTGCACGATGCGGACATCACCCAGATATACAGGCTCGGCAGCCAGGGCTGAAACGCCCAGAGCCGCCGCAGCTGCACCTGCCACAATCGCCACCCATGCCCGCTTCATGATCCGTCTCCATGCAATATGGGAAACTTAATGGCAGGATCAGGTGAAACCGATGCCTGTTAGCTGTCGGTATGATTAAGACTTGATAAGGACCTCAGGGCCTTGGCGAACACGGTCGGGAGGGATTTGGACTCCGTCAGCAGCAAAGCCTGATAGGCATTATGGCGACGCAGGAGGTCGGTCAGATCGGCGGTCGACACCCGCGCCAACCACACCTGCTGCGTCAGGGCAAAGTGCGTAAACACATGTTCATAGGCGCCAATATGTTGATATTTAAGGTCAAACAAGTGTTGAACATCACGCATTTCCGAAACCCATTCGGTATGTGGAAGGCCCAGCATTCCGCCCAGCAGCCCCTTGTCCTCACGCCGCTCCACAATCACCGAGACGCCGTCGGTCACAACGAATACAATCCCTTCGCGCCTCGGCTTGGGCGCCTTGGTCAGCTTGACCGGGAACCGGTCCGGATCGCCTCCCTCAAAAGCCAGACACCCGTCCGTCAGCGGACACAGCAGGCAGGCAGGTGACTTCGGCCGGCAGACCTGGTTGGCCAGGTCCATCAGCGCCTGGGGCCAGTCACCCGCACGTTCAGCCAAAACCCATTGCGCCGCGGCTTCGCGCACCTCTGCCCGCCCTGCCGGCAAAGGCGTTTCGATGGCATAGAGCCGCGCCATGACCCGCTCAATATTACCGTCGACCACATTGGCCGGCCTGTCGAAAGCAATCGCCGCTACCGCCGCCGCGGTATAGGGGCCGAACCCCGGCAGCCGCAGCAGCGCCTCTTCCGTATCCGGAAACTGGCCGCCATGATCGCGCATAACCACCCGGGCGCATTCCAGCAGCCGGCGCGCCCGGGCATAGTAGCCCAGCCCGGCCCACTGCCCCATCACCACGCCGTCCTCCGCCGCGGCCAGGTCGGCCACTGTCGGACACAACTCCAGGAAACGGGCATAGTAAGGCGCGGCATGGGCCGTCGTGGTCTGCTGCAGCATGACCTCCGACAGCCACACCCGGTAAGGATCGCGCGCCCCTTTTCGCCACGGCAGGTCGCGGCCGTGACGATCGTACCAGCTCAGCAGA
Source organism: Asticcacaulis sp. AC460 (assembly GCF_000495795.1). Classification (GTDB taxonomy): domain Bacteria; phylum Pseudomonadota; class Alphaproteobacteria; order Caulobacterales; family Caulobacteraceae; genus Asticcacaulis. Next base: position 232,423 of record NZ_AWGD01000008.1, on the reverse strand, counting down.
TCGCTGCGTAAACGCGAGACAAGCACCGCGTCTTTCTTTATAATCGCCATCTATGAAACGCTCTCTGCCATCGCTCGAAGACTCGTTGCGAATCCTGCGCATGACTCGTACCCGGCGCGCGCCCAAGGCGCCACCGCCAGTAAAGAAGCAGGTTCAGCCGCTGATGAAAAGCCTGGAGGCGCGTTTTGAAGGCCAGGACGATCCCGCCCACCGCCTGCAGCGGCGCTGGCCTGAAATCGCCGGCGAAAAACTGGCCAAACTGTGCGAACCCGTCCGCCTGATCAAGGGCCGCGCCGGAAGCTCGCAAGGCGGGGCGCTCGAAATTCGTGTCGCCGGCGCCTATGCGCCGCTGATCCAGCACCAGGCCGGCCCGTTGGTCGATCGGATCAACCTGTTCCTGGGCGGCAAGCCGGTCGACCGGCTGCGCATCATCCAGGGACCGCTCACCGTGGCGCCGCGCAAGGTCCCGCCGCCGAAACCGGCGCCCCTGAGCGCCGCGGAAGACCTGGCCCTGCAACAGCAACTGGGTGATGTCGGCGACGACAAGGTCCGCGCCGCCCTGCTGAAACTGGGGCGATCGGTCATGCGGCACCAGAAACTGCGCTCACCCTGAGAGACTGTTTGGAAACCCGCCATGCTGGCCTGCAACGGACAGTTTTCTGCGCTTCCGGTGCTCACGTACTTAAGTACGCTCCGCTCCGGTTCTCGAGACCAGCCCTTTTCGGCTCAGCCTGACGAATTTCCAATACAGTCTCTGACGACCCGCCATAAATTGAGCGCAATCCGTGCTATTAAAATGCGGTTGACAAAGCGGGCGGCGCACTGTTCTCAAAGCCATAAGGGCGCAAGGACGCGTCTAACTACGGGGTTTTCCGATGCAAACTTTTTCTCACCTTAGCCGCCGCGTCGCCGCCGTGGCCCTTTTTGCCGCCTCGGCCCTGGTTCTGGCCGCCTGCGGCGCCAAGCCGGGTGCCGTGACCGCCGACGACATGAGCAAGGGCGGCGAGACCGCCAAGGTGACCCTGATCGAATATGCCTCGGTCACCTGCGCCCACTGCGCCGAGTTTAATGAGACGGTCATGCCGCAGCTCGAAGAGAAATTCATCAAGACCGGCAAGATCAAATACGTCTACCGCGAATTCCTGACCCCGCCGAACGACGTTTCGGCCGCCGGCATCCTGCTGGCCCGCTGCGCCGGCAAGGACAAGTATTTCGAAGTCGTCGACACCATCATGAAGTCGCAGCGCGAAATGTTCGCCGGCAACTCGACGGCCAATGCCCGGCCGGTTCTGCTGAACATCGCCAAGAGCGTCGGCATGTCGGAAGATCAGTTCAACACCTGCATCACCGACCAGAAGGGCATCGAGCGCATTCAGAACAATGTCGACAAGTACATGAAGGAGAACGACGTCTCGTCGACTCCGACCTTCTTCATCAACGGCAAGAAGTTTGAGCGCAAGACCGGCGACTTCGCCGAGTTCGAAAAGGCGCTCCTCGACGCTGGCGTGAAGTAGGACGTCATGAAGGGGGCGGCGCTGAAAATCATGACGGCGACGGCCATGCTCGGCATGGCCGTCCTTCTCCTGCCTGCCGTCGCCTCCACACCGCAGGCCAAACCGAACCCCGCCGTCGTCGTAGAAGCCTCCGACGATATGACCAAAGGCAGCGAAACCGCTCCGGTCACCCTGATCCAGTATGTTTCGTTGACCTGCAGCCATTGCGCTGCGTTCAACGAAGAGGTCATGCCGCAGATCGAAGCAAAATACGTCGCCACCGGCAAGGTCAGGTACATCCAGCGAGAATATCTTACCCCTCCGAACGATGTCGCCATGGCCGGCATCCTGCTGGCCCGGTGCGCCGGCAAGGACAAGTATTTCGAAGTCGTCGACACCATCATGCGCTCGCAGAGCATCATGTTTTTCGGCGGCACAACCACCAATGTACGGCCGGTACTACTGAGAATCGCAAAGGACGTCGGCCTGTCACCGGAACAGTTCGATGCCTGCATGGTCGACCTAACCGCTCAGACCCGCGTCTACACCAACGCCGATAAGTACATACTGGAACACCACGTCAGGTCGACACCGACCTTTTTTATCAATGGCGTTGAATTCAAGCGCAAAACCGGTGATTTCGCCGAATTCGAACGCGCTTTCGCGGCTGCGGGCGTAAAGTAAAAGCGGGGATCGGGAAGGAGTGATCATGGCCAATTCAGCTTTGAAATCTGTGATAACGGCCGCCCTGCTCGGCATGGCCGTCCTCGCCCTGCCCACACTGGCGGCCGGCCCAGTTAAGCCTGTCCCCGCCAAACCTGTACCCGCCAAGCCGGTGCCGGCCCTGGTCATTCCGGCGGCGAAGCCCGGCCTGCTGCCCGACATGTCCCTGGGCAATCCCAAGGCAAAGATCACCGTCATCGAATATGCCTCGGCCGCCTGCCCCCATTGCGCCCACTGGAACGAAACGGTGTGGCCGGAATTCGAAACCAAGTATGTCAAGACCGGCAAGGTCCGCTACATCTTCCGCGAAGTCCTGACCAATCCAAGGCCCTACGCTCTGTCGGCCTTTCTGATCGGCCGCTGCGCTGTCAACCGCAGCAAAGACCCGACCAATTCCGCACCATATTTCGCCGTTCTGAACAGCTTCTATTCGGGTCAGGAAATCTATTACCGCACCAAGCGCATCGGCTTCGTGCTGAGCGACGTCAACACCAAGACCGGCATGACGGAAGCCGATGTCCAGGCCTGCGTCACGGACGAGACGGCGTTGTCGACCTTTTACGATAATATGAATGCCCATATGGACGCCGACCAGATCGAGTCGACGCCGACCTTCGTCGTGAACGGCAAGAAAATCGAAGGCCACGAACTCGCAGACCTGGACGCGGCCATCGCGGCGGCGAAATAGTCGCGGCGTTTTCCACTGTCATGCAACGACGCGGGCGGTATTTGCCTCGACAGGCGCGCGCCCCTATTATAGCCGTTAAGAATCAGTAAATTCGGTTTTTGGCCCCCGTCCTTGCAGTTTCAGAAGATCAAGCTTTCCGGGTTCAAGTCCTTCGTCGATGCGACCGAGTTCCGCATCGACCCCGGCCTGACGGGTATTGTCGGGCCCAATGGCTGCGGAAAATCCAACCTGCTGGAAGCCCTGCGCTGGGTCATGGGCGCCACCTCGGCGAAGGCAATGCGCGGCGCCGGCATGGACGACGTGATCTTCGCCGGTTCCGACAAACGCCCGTCGCGCAACTGGGCTGAAGTCACGCTCACCATCGACAATTCCGACCGCCTGGCGCCCCAGCCCTTCACCGACCAGCCGGTGCTGGACGTCGCCCGCCGCATCGACCGCGGCGCCGGTTCGTCCTACCGCATCAACGGCAAGGAGGTCCGAGCCCGCGACGTCCAGTTGCTGTTCGCCGACGCCTCGACCGGCGCCAATTCTCCGGCCCTGGTCCGTCAGGGCCAGATCTCGGAACTGATCGCCGCCAAACCGCAGAACCGCCGCCGCGTCCTGGAAGAAGCCGGCGGAGTCTCCGGCCTGCACAGCCGCCGCCACGAGGCCGAACTGCGCCTGACCGCCGCCGAATCCAACCTGTCGCGGCTGGACGACATCGCCCGCGAACTGGACAGCGCCCTGTCACGGCTGAAGCGCGAAGCCCGCCAGGCCGAGAAGTACAAGAAAATTTCCGCCGAGATCCGCGCCCTGCAGAAAGCCATACTCCACGCCAAATGGCTGGAGGTCCGCGCGCTTCTCGAAGGCGCTGTCAGCGACATGCAGGCCCAGTCGACGCGGGTCGAAACCTCGGCACGCGCCGCCGCCGTCGCCCAGACCTTCGCCATCGACGCCACCGAAGCCATCCCGCCCCTGCGCGAGGAAGAGGCCGTCGCGGCCACCGTCATGCACCGGCTGACCGTCGAGAAGGAACGGCTGGACCTGGAGGAAAAGCAGGCCGCCGCCGAGATCGAACGGCTGAAAAATGAACTGTCGCGCCTAAGGGCCGACTTCCAGCGCGAACTGGACCTGTCGTCGGACGGCTCGATCCAGCTCGAACGGCTGCAATCCTCCCTGACCCGCGTCCAGGCCGAAATCGCCGACGCCCCGTCGCGTGAGCCGGAGCTGCGTGCCGCCGTCGATGCCGCCGAAGCCGAGCGTCGCCAGGGCGACGCCGCCATCGAGGCCATGGCCGCCGAACAGGCCGCCCAGGTCGAGCGCCAGCGGCTGGAAGCCGCCCGCCTGAGCGAGGCCAAGGCGCGCTTCGACCGCATCGCCGCGCAATTGCAGACCGCCCACAACGAACGCAATGCCCTGGGCACCTTCGATTATGGCGCCGTCGACCGGCTGAAGACAGAAGCCGCCCAGGGCCAGACCGACCTGGACGCTGCGCGGAAAGCGGCCGAGGAGTTGGAAGGCGCGCGCGTCGGCCTGGTCAATGCCGAGGCCCAGGCGCGCAAAACCGCGCGCGAACTGGAAGACCAGCTCGGCCGGATGAACTCGGAAGCCCGCGGCCTGTCGCAAATCCTGCAGGGCGGTCAGAAGGCCAACAAGCCTGTGCTGGACGAGGTTCGCCCGGACAAGGGTTACGAACTGGCCCTGGCGGCGGCGCTCGGCGACGACCTCAACCTGACCCTGTCGAAGAAGAACAGCGATGCCCTCGCCTTCTGGAGCGAGGATTTCGAAAGCCGCGCAGCCCATATCGATCTAAAAAGCCTGGGGGCGACACCGCTCAGCACCCATGTCCGCGCCCCGGCCGCCCTGGCCTTGCGTCTGTCGACCATCGGGGTGGTGACGGCCGCCGAAGCCGAAAAACTGCACGGCCAACTTCCTGTTGGTGCCCGTCTGGTCTCCCGGGAAGGCGACCTGTGGCGCTGGGACGGGCTGATCGTCCGCGCCAAGGCCCCCAAGCCCGCCGCCGTACGCCTGGCCCAGCGCAACCGCCTCGATGAGCTAGAAGCCGACATCGCCAGCCTGAAGCCCCGGTTTGCCGAAGCCCAAACGGCCCAGACCACGGCCGCCGACGCCCAGCGCAAGCACGAAGACACGGTCCGCCAGGCGCGTGCACGGGTGCCGGACCTGGAACGGCTGGTGCGCTCCAAGCAGTTGGCCCTGGAAGAACGCTTGCGCGCCCAGACCCACTATGAAGCCCGCCTCGAAGGCCTGGAGGCCTCGCTGGCCCGGCTGTCCGGCGATCATGGCGAGATGGAAAACCTCTACCGCCTGGCTGTCGCCTCGCAGTCCGAAGCGCTGGACACCAGCACCATGAAGGCCACCCTGGACGCCGCCCGGGCCATCGCCGAGGGCAAGCGCCAGTCGGTGATGCGCGCCCGCGCCGAGTTGGACCAGGAAATGAGCAACCGCGCCGCCCGCGAGGGCCGCGAACGCACCCTGACCCGCGAACTGGCCGACTGGACCCGCCGCACCCAGGATTCGGGCTCGCGCCTGATCAAGCTGGAAAAGGACCAGGAGACCACCCGCGCCAATCTGGAAAAGGCTCAGGCCGCGCCGGCGCAGTTCGAATCACGCCGCATCGCCCTGGTCGACCAGTTGGAAGTCGCCCAGAAGCGCCTGTCGACCGCCCGCGATGCCCTCAATGCCGCCGAAACCGCCAAGCGCGACGGCGATATCAACCTGCGCACCGCCGAACAGGAGGCGTCCGCCGCCCGTGAAGAACGCGCCGGCGCCCAGGCGCGTCTGGAAGCCATCCAGGCCCGCGCCACCGAAATCGAAGCGGTGATTCTCGACCAGACCGGCGGCACACCCGACGACCTGGGGCGTAAGCTCAAGGAAGAGGCCATCGCCACTCCGGCCGACGCTTCGGGCGCCGAATCACTCCTGTCCGGCCTGGAGCGCGAACGCGACGGCCTGGGCGCGGTCAACCTGCGCGCCGAGGAAGAGGCCGCCGAATATGAAGGCCGCCTCGATACCCTGGGGCGCGAACGCGCTGACCTGATCACCGCCATCGCCAAGCTGCGCGACGGCATCGACGAACTTAATGCCGAAGGCCGCGAACGCCTGCTGGCGGCCTTCGAGATCATCAACGAACACTTCAAAACCCTGTTCGTCAGCCTGTTCGGCGGCGGTTCGGCCGAGCTGCGCCTGGTAGAATCAGAAGACCCGCTGGAGGCCGGCCTGGAAATCTTCGCCTGCCCACCGGGCAAGCGCCTCAGCACCATGAGCCTGATGTCCGGCGGCGAGCAGGCCCTGACGGCGACAGCACTGATTTTCGGCGTCTTTCTCGCCAATCCGGCGCCGGTCTGCGTGCTGGACGAGGTCGACGCGCCGCTCGACGACGCCAATGTTGACCGCTATTGCCGCCTGCTGGCTGAGATGCGCACCCGTACCCGCACGCGCTTCATCGCCATCACCCATAATCCGGTGACCATGTCGCGCATGGACCGGCTGTTCGGGGTCACCATGGCCGAACGCGGGGTGTCGCAGCTGGTCAGCGTCGATCTGTCGCAGGCCGAGGCTTTGGTGACCGAAGACGTCGCTTAAGTTTGCTTTTGGGGCGAAAATTGTGCGCCTGCGAAGCCTCTCAGGCAAGATTTACCCGCCAAACCGGCTGAAATCGCAACGGATTCTACCTTTTCAAAGCAGGCCGCGCCATAAAAATACCGGCATCGCGGTTTTGTCGCCCCCTGCGCTTGACCTTTGTAAGGCGTTTCAGTAGGTTCCGCCGCGTTCAAGCCGGGGGTGGTTTTTTCGACTACCCCTGCCTGTGTGGTGCTGACCGTGACAGATGAACCTCCCTACGGGTCCTCGCCGGACGACGAGCTGAAGGACCTCGATGACCGCCTCAAGGCGGCCGAAGCGCGTCAGCGCAAGTCGGTCGACCATGGTGCGGAAGTCGGCGCCAACCAGGGCTACCTGGCGCTTGGCGAACTCGTGGGCGGCATCGGTGGCGGTTTGGGACTGGGCTGGCTGGTCGATACCTACCTGTTGGGCAGTAAGCCTTGGGGTATGATCGCCGGCGCATTACTGGGCATGGTCGCTGCGGTCTACCTGATCGTGAAACGCGGCCAGTCTGAATCCTGAGGCAATCGCCTCATCCGTGACATTCCACCGGTTCGCGCCGGTACAATAAAGAGGTTTAGGGCTTATGGCCGATCCGTTACACCAGTTCCAGATCCAGAAGGTCGCTGAGCTTCCGTCCTTCGAAGTCGGCGGTGTCGTGGTCGATATGTCGATCACCAACTCGGTCCTGGCCATGATGATCGCCGTCGGCCTGACCCTGCTGTTCTTCACCCTGACCACCGCCCGCGCCAGCATCATTCCCGGCCGCGGCCAGGTCATGGCCGAAGGCCTGTTCAAGCTGATCGACGACATGACCGAATCGATCATCGGCCACGACGGCCGTAAGTTCATGCCGTATGTCTTCACGCTGTTCCTGTTCATCCTGAGCTGCAACCTGATCGGTATGTTCACCTATTTCACCGCGACCTCGCAGATCGCCGTGACCATGACCCTGGCCGCCCTGACCATCGTGCTGGTCATCGGCGTTGGCGTTTTCAGCCACGGTCTCGGCTTCTTCAAGCTGTTCGTGCCGTCGGGCGTGCCCTGGTACATCCTGATCGTTCTGGTGCCGATCGAAGTCATCGCCTTCATCATGCGCCCCGTCACCCTCACCCTGCGACTCTTCGGCAATATGCTGGGCGGTCACATCGTGATGAAGGTGTTCGCTGGCTTCATTATCACCACGGCGACCATGGGTGTCCTGGGATGGGGCATCGGCCTGGTCTCGCTCTCCACCATCGTCGCCCTGACGACCCTCGAATTCCTGGTCGCCTATCTGCAAGCCTTCGTGTTTGCCGTTCTGACCTGTGTCTATCTCGGTGACGTGGTCAATATCGGCCACCACTAATCTAACTGAAAATCCTACCTTACGGAGCTACCCCCAATGGACGTTCAATCCGCTACCCTCTTCGCCGTCGGCTTCAAGTACATCGGCGCCGGCCTGGCCACCCTCGGCATGATCGGTGCCGGTATCGGCCTCGGCATCCTGTTCGGCAACTACTATGTCGGCGCCCTGCGTAACCCGTCGGCGGCCAAGACCCAGCAGACCAACCTGTTCATCGGCATGGCGCTGACCGAAGCCCTCGGCATCTTCTCGTTCGTTATCGCGCTGCTGATCCTGTTCAACGCCCCGTCGGCCTAATTGAGCAAAACGCCTGAGCCTTGCGCCCGGGCCTTCAAGGATCTGTCATGACTGCAGCCCCCACTTCCGCTGCCGATAACGCCACAGGTGATGTCGCCACCTCGGCACCGGAAACCACGACCGTGGTCTCCCTGGTGCCGGGTCACGGTGACGATGCCCATGCCGCCGATGCCCATGGCGCCGGCGACCACACGGCCGGCACGGTAGCGACCACCGAGCATGCCGATGAGCACAGCAGCGGCGGCCTGCCCCAGCTCCAGACGGAGCACTGGGCCGGTCAGATCGTCTGGCTGCTGATCATCTTCACCGTGTTCTACGTTCTGATGGCGACCGTCTTCACGCCGCGTCTGCGCAAGGTGATTTCGAACCGCGGTTCGACCATCGCCGAAGACCTGGCCAACGCCCGCGCCAATCGCGACGAGGCCGAGGCTCAGGCCAAGGAAGCGGCCGCCGAAACCGCCGCGGCTCACGCCGCGTCGCGCAAGCTGGCGGCGGAAGCCCTGGCGCGTTCGAACGCCGAGATCGCGGCCCAGACCGCGGCCGAGGATGCCAAGCTGAACGCCCGCCTGTCGGAAGCGGAAGCCCGCATCCGCGCCGCGCGTGACACGGCCATGGCCCACGTCACGGAGATCGCAGGTGAAACCGCCCAGGTGCTGGTCGAAAAGCTGACCGGCAAGCCGGTCACCGCGGCCGCCCTGAAATCGGCCTTCGGAAAGGTATCGTAATGTTCAACCTCGCTGAAGCTGAAACCTGGGTACGTATCGCCCTCGTCGTCTTCTTCCTGATCCTGATCGTGGCCAAGGTGCCCGGCAAGGTTTGGGGCTCGCTGGGCGACACCGGCAAGGCCGTCCGCGCCGAGCTGGACGAGGCCGTGCGCATCCGTCAGGAAGCCACCGACCTGCTGAACGCCATCAAGGCGCAACGCGTCGCCGCCGAACAGAAGGCGCGCGAGCTGATCGCCCTGGCCGAAGAGGAAGCGGCGCGTCTGGCCAAGGAAGCCCGCGAAAAGCTGGCCGACTCGATCCAGCGCCGTGAGGAACTGGCCGAACGCAAGATCGCCCAGGCCGAAGCCAAGGCGACGGCGGACGTCAAGGCGGCGGCTGCCGACCTGGCGACGCAACTTGCCGAAACCATCCTGGCCGACCGTACGGCCAAGATGACCAGTGACGCTTCGGTGGACACCGCCATCGGCCAGATCCAGGGTACCCTGAACTAAGAAGTCGATAACCTTTTGGTTATGTAAGGCCCGGAGTTCGCTCCGGGCCTTTTCTTCGCTCAGGCAGAAGCAAAAAGGACGGGGAATTTGGCGCTGTGTTCTACGTCCTCATAAAGCCTTCCGTCTTCAAGACGCATAACGCGGTCGGCCCGTGAAATCAGCGCGGGTCTGTGGGCTACGACAATGCGCGTAATGGGCAGGGCACGAAGCGTATCGGCAATCTCTGCTTCCGTAGCGGGATCGAGATTCGCCGTGCCTTCATCCAAAATCAGCAGCTGCGGTTCACGGTACAGCGCCCTGGCCAGCAGGACACGCTGCCGTTGTCCAGCCGACAACGTGGATCCCATATCCCCAACCTTGGTCTGATAGGACATCGGCATCCTTATGATATCGTCGTGGATCCGGGCTGCAACCGCTGCACGCATGACTCGTTCCATGGACTTTTGCGGCTCAAAAAAAGCTATGTTATCCGCCAGGCTGCCTGAGAGCATCCGGTCATCCTGGCTCACAACGCCAACCCGCTGACGCCAAAGGCGCCACAGTGGGTGCGTTACGGGGCGCCCGTCGATACAGAGCGTCCCTTGAACCGGACTGTAAAGGCCCAGCAGCAGCTTCAACAAGGTTGATTTGCCGCCACCGCTGGGGCCGGTGATCGCCAGGAATTCACCCTGCGAAACTTCCAGATCGATTTGGTTCAGGACCCAGTCGTCGCCTGCGCCATAGCGGAATGAGACGTCGACCAGGCTCAGATTGCCATGGTCGCGGATGTCGTCTTCAGCGATGGATAAATCATCTTTCTTTTGGCCGACAATATCCCTCAATCGCTCCAGGTGCATGCCAAGGAGCCGGACCTGGTAGGTTTGGGCGATAAGGGCGACCGTTCGGCTGACCAGGGTCTGCTGAAACGCCATGAAGGTAATCAGCATTCCGGCGGAAAATCCCGTGCCGGCCAGAACCAGCTTGGCGCCGAAAAAAACGACAAGTATCGACTGCAAACCGATGATTGTATTCTGAATGAACGCCATGGAAACCTGCAGCCCCCCCAAAGCGTGAGTGGCGCCGTGTGCCTTGTCATACAGGGCCGACCAAATGGCCTCGCGTTGTGCTTCGGCGCCCATGAGTTTCACCGTGGTGGCGGCGCGAATGGTCTCCATAAGGCAGGTCTGTTCGTCTGCCGAGGTCTCGATCACTCTCTGCGTTGCCCGCCGCAGCCGGGAGAAAAAGAACAGAATCAAAGCCGTGACAAAGGTCAGTGACATGAAGACCAGCGCGGCAAGGGTCGGAGAATAGGCCCACATGGCGACGGCTGCCGTGATGGCCATCAAACCGTCTATGAGCGACGATATGAGGCCCTGACTGACAACCTGCTGTATCGACCTGGCAGAATCGACTCGTGACAGGATGTCACCGAGGTGCCGCTTTTCAAAGAAATCGGACGGCAGCCTGATAAGGTGACCGACAATTCGGTTGATCATTTGCAGGATCATCTGATTGCCGAGGATATGGACCGTCCAGTCGCGCAGCCCCGCGACAATCGTCTGCGCCGCGGTCAGGGCAGCAAACCCTGCACATACAATTACGAGAAGATTTGCGTCGCCCCCCCCCAGAACGTCGTCGAATATCCATTGCATCTGGAACGGCATGGCAAACGCTATCGCCTGCAGCACGACCGAAAAGGCCAGGATGAGCGGTATCTTGAGCTTAAGGCCCTCAAGTCCGGCGAAAAGAGTCCTGAGACCGCTCGGCGACCGGGCCGCAATCGCGCTGAAAGGTAGCCGCGGCCTGACTTCCAGCACCGCACCGGTAAAGCGTGTGCTGAATTCATCGATGGAAAATTCGACACGCCCCTTGGCGGGGTCATGAATAACCGCCCGTGTGGCCGTGATGGACCGCAGCACAACGAAATGATTATGGTCCCAATGCAAGATGGCAGGAAGCGCAATCTGCCGCAGCGTCGCCACATCTATTCTCATCGCCCGTGTCATGAAGCAGAGGTCGCCGGCCAGCTTGGCCAGGGTTGCGAAACTGGCGCCTGACATCGAAAATCCATAGCGGTTGCGCAGGCCGTTAAGGTCGACATCGTGTCCGTGATAAAACGCAACCATTGCCACGCATGCCAGCCCACATTCCGCCTGTTCGGCCGCCATCATTGTGGGTAGCCTCGGCCGCCATCTGTACCGGCGCGAAGATGCGGCACCGGTAATGGAGCCACGCTGTAGTGCCTCAGGCCGCGTATCCAAAATCTTCCCCCCGAGGCCCGTCGGCGAGACGACGATAAATATCTTGAAGGGGGTATCCGTTGGTGACGAGATAGCGAACGACATGCTCGTAGAAGATCTGCAGCGACTCGCAAAAAACAGAAGGGTTGTCGAACCTCCGCTCCGTGGACCAGCGATTTTCGACATCCCCTCCCCGGCAGATATTCACCCACATACACGCCTTGCACGCAGTGGGTGGCGTCTGACGGGCGTCATGAAATTCATCGAAGAAGGCGTGGGTCACGTAATTCGCAAGGGACGTGTCCTGGATGTTCCGCACCGGGGCCTGCGACCTCCATATTTCCGCCGGTATGTAGCTGTCGTCGACCTTGATGGCTCCATCGGACTGAACCACGATCACCTGATTATCGATGACACGGCGTCCATCCACCAGGCCCACGGTCTCGGGGGTGTCGTAAAAACTGGCCTTTTGAAAGCAGCGCAGTATTTTTTCGATTTCGCGAATTTGCAGGCCGGGCTGCTCCAGCCACTGGTCGAAGATGCCGCACAGGGCGTGGCCATAATCGCGGGCCGACAGGCCGCCGGGAATACCATCGTCATGGGTGCAGTCCGGCAGCAGGAAACTCTGTTGCCGCAGGTGAAGTTCGCTGTAAAAATAGGAAACTATGTCGCGATAGTTCTGGTGTGCGTCCAGAACCGTCAGCGAGCCTACACAGTTATCATAATAGTCCGGATCCGCCTGACGAACCCTGTGAAGCCGCGCAGCAATGTCTGCAAACGACCCCTTGCCATTGTGGTAGACTCGGTTTTTGTCGTGGATTTCGTCAGGGCCATCCAGGCTGACCCCCAGGCGGACACCGTGCCGCTTTAAAGCGCCCAGCCACGCCTCGTCCAGCTTCGTGCCGTTCGTCTGGATGGACAGGCGCAGTGTGGTGAGGGTACCGACACGGTCGCGTAAGCGTCGGCAGGATTCCTCAAAATCCGCAAGACGTTGCAGCATCGGTTCTCCGCCATGGAAAATCAGGTCGATGCCGGCGATATCGGCATCTTCGACGCCCTGTATCAGAAAGTCACAAAGCGCATCGACGACAGCGATGCGCGTCCGCGCCGGCCGGTCCTTGTAGCTTTGATCGCTTCCATAGAAATAATAACAATACGGACACGCCAGGTTACAGCGTTCAACGGTTTTATAGATCACCTGCAGACGCTGTAGAGTGACCCCGCCAATGGGTGAAAGCGACATAACATACTCCTGATGGTGGAAGATTCGGCGCGAACCCGAAAAGTTCGCGCCTTGGGCTCGGATCAGCCGCCGCCCGGCGTAGGCGGCTTCTTGCCACCACTGCCCATGGAATAGCCGCCCATGGAGTAGCCGCCTTGCGAATAACCTCCCATCGAATAGCTGCCCTGGCTATAACCGGCCATGGTGTAGTCACCGCCGGATACGGACGACATTTCCTCCGGCGTCAGCAACTGCATGACAAGCGGATTTTGCTCGGCATTGGCGCGGGGAAACTTCTCGGCAAGTATGCTCAACAAGTTGGATTTCATCAGATTTCTCCTATGTGTCCCGTTATGAGACCCATGGAGTTTTCTGCTTATCGGCGAGACTGTCTTACACTTTTATCGATATCTTTTACATCTCGGCCGAGAGATCACTCACTTAATCGTTGAGGCTTCGCGCTTACTCGCGATGCCACGCATCGCTCCCGGCGTCGTTCCAAAAACTTTCCTGAACGCTGCGGTCATGTGAGCCTGGCTTGAAAAACCAGACTGAGAAGCGATCTCGGCGAGGGGGGATGAGGTACGTGTTACAAGTCTTTTCGCGAGGTCGAGGCGACGCCCATAAATATAGGCTGTTACCGTCAGTCCATAACAGTCCCGAAATACGCAGGTCAGCGCGTCCCGCGATGTCCGACAGTATTTCGAGAGGCCGCTGAGGGTCAGTTTCCCGTCGATATGGGTATCTATATACCGGGACGCCTTCTCCGCGACAGATCTTGCTTTGTCATTCCCCCCGCCGTAGAGCACCTCTCGGTCCAGTATCTGGCTGAGGATGGTCAGCCCACGAAATTCGGCTTCCTGTGATGACATATCGCCATTTCCAGCCCGAAAAAACAACTGATCCAAATCGGTGCTCAACCCACCATCCAAAATCACACCGCGGCCTGCGCCTTCTCTTGTCAGGCAGGTACGACGTCCTCTTCCGACAATTTTCTTGACGATGTCATCACTGAAAACAACTGCCTGAATTTGAGAGGGCCTTTGGATTTTGTCGGCTTGGTGACGGTCGACCATAAACATCGGAGGCCGTCTAATCTCGCATCGTAGTTCGCGTGCGACGCCGAAACTGAACTCCCCGGGTACGTTGCTCCAAGGCACGGCCATGGCCGATACCAATAGGATACCCCAGTCCTGTCCCATGCCTACCAATTCATTGGTATACGCCATCAGCATCCCCCTATGCCGAAGCGACAGCGCTTGTCAGCGCTCGCATAAAAAATGTGACGACCTTCAAGGTAGGGAAACAACACGCCCCACAACCGGAAATTTTATTACTAGCAAATAGAATGTCATAAATATGGCATCAAACACGGCTGTTGGGAAATGCACTGCACAGTTGGCACTAGCGCAAAGTACGTACACGCGGCATCACCACATGTACCTGCGGAGCGCAAAAAACGTAAGATTAGAGCGAGTTGCATTCCCCTAGAGCAAAGCGCGTTTACACGGAATCAAATCGAAAAACGCGCGGAGCGTATAAACGTAAAAATTAGAGCGGGTTACGTTCCGCTAAGCGTTTCCACCTGAACGCAACCCGCTCTAAGCGTTTCCATCTGAACGCAATCCGCTCTCGCGGAACACGCTTCTGACCGAATGCAAAAAGCCCCGCCGGAGGACCAGCGGGGCTTTTCAAATTCACGGTTTGACCTGTCAGGCCGCGGCGGTTTGCCAGCGGCGGCGGCTGAAGCGCATGCCGAGGATCGCTTTGAACTCCTGGCGGAAGCGGTTCATGAAGCGATTCTTGCGGCCAAGGATACGGCGTTCCATGCGCAGGGTATTGAGCCACATCAGAGCGACAACCTTGGCACCGGGACGCAGCATGGCGCGCACCGGCCCAACCAGCTTGGGGAAACGGCGGCTCAGGCGCACGAACACGCGCTTCACCCAGATCGAATTACGCAGCAGAAGGATCAGGCCGAACATGAACGGCGGCACGCCCAGCGGCCCGGGCAGGGGCGCGATGGCGACACCGAAGATCATCAGCAGAATGCCGACGATGCTCAGTAGAATTTTCTTCAACGCGGAAAACGGTTTCACTTCGATAGACCTTAAATACTTACCCGACGCATATAGGGTTCACCCCCGCAGTGCACAAGGCGGAAAGCCCTCCGCTTTGTCAAATGCGCGTAAGTGTCGCATTTAAACACCGCGGAGGGCCGAAATAAGGCTTACCAAAAATACATGAAAATCTTTTGAAGACTTAGCTTTACGAGAAAGTTAACCGTGGCTGCCGTGCCGCGCGTGTTTCATCCAGTCTTTTCGCAGGCGCGAGATAAGGCGCCCCCTTGAAGCGGGCGACATCGCCGTCCAGAGCCGCCCCGGCCAGGGCCCGCAGCACCGCCACGAACCGGTCCATCTCGGCGCGCGACTCGGTTTCGGTCGGCTCGATCAGCATGGCGCCGTGGACAACCAAGGGGAAGTACATGGTCATCGGGTGAAAGCCCTCATCGATCATCGCCTTGGCGAAGTCGAGCGTGGTCACGCCGGTGCCCTCCAGCCAGCGGTCGTCAAACAGGGCTTCGTGCATGCACGGCCCTTCCGGGAACGGCACGCTCATCAGGTCCGACAAAGACGCCTTGATGTAGTTGGCGTTCAACACCGCGTCCTCGGCGACCTTTTTCAGGCCGTCGGCGCCGTGGCTCAGCATATAGGTCAGGGCGCGGATATACATCCCCATCTGGCCGTGAAAGGCGCACATGCGGCCGAAATTGGCCGCGCTCTCGCCCTCGCCGTGTTCGGCCAGATCGAAGCCGTCATTAGCCGATACGACCCACGGACGCGGCGCATAGGCCGCCAGGGCCTCGGACAGCACCACCGGACCGGCGCCGGGACCGCCGCCGCCATGGGGCGTCGAGAAGGTCTTGTGCAGGTTGATGTGCATGGCGTCGACGCCCAGGTCGCCCGGGCGGACCCGGCCGACAATGGCGTTGAAGTTGGCGCCGTCGCAGTAGAAATAAGCGCCGGCCTCGTGGGTAACGCGGGCAATCTCGATGATGTCGCGCTCGAACAGGCCGCAGGTGTTGGGATTGGTCACCATGATGGCGGCGACATCGGGCCCCAGCTTGGACGCCAGGTCGGCGACATCGACGCGGCCGTCAGCGGTCTGGGCGACTTCCTTGACGGTATAGCCCACAAACGCGGCCGTGGCAGGATTGGTGCCGTGGGCCGAGGTCGGCACCAGCACGGTGCGGCGATGGCCCTCCCCCTTGGCTTCGTGGGCCGCCTTGATGGCCAACAGGCCGCACAGCTCGCCATGGGCGCCGGCCTTGGGCGACAGGGCGACGGCGGGCATGCCGGTCAGGGTCTTCAGCCAGTGCGCCAGGCTGTCCATCAGCGCCAAAGCGCCCTGGACGGTCGATACGGGCTGCAGCGGGTGGATATCGCCCAGGCCCGGCAGGCGCGCCATCTTCTCGTTGAGGCGCGGATTGTGCTTCATGGTGCACGAGCCCAGCGGATAGAGCGCCAGATCGATGGCATGGTTCTTCTGCGACAGGCGGACATAATGGCGCACGCACTCCGGCTCGGTCAGACCCGGCAGGTTCAGGTCGTCACCACGGACCAGGCCGTCGATGTCCGACGTATCGATCGCGATATCGGCGAAGTCGACGCCGGTGCGGTGATAATCGTCCCATTCGAAGATCAGCTTTTCCGACTGCAGCAGGCCGCGGCCGCCCAGCAGGGTCTGGAACGAGGTCGCCTCGACATCGAAATCGGGCGCGGAAGGACGGCCGACGGTGTTCATCTTCATATCGCCCATCACAGCACCGCCTTCAAAGCTTGTACAAACGCGTCCATATCGGCGTCGCTCACCGTTTCGGTAGCCGCGACGATCAGGTGATTGTCGAACGCCGGATCAGCATCCAGGCGCGATACCGGCACCCCGCCCAGCACGCCCTGGGCGGCCAGGGCTTCGACCACACCGGCGGCGGCCTTGGGCAACTTCACGGTGAATTCGTTGAAGAAGCGCGGCGTCACCACCTCGACACCCGGAACGGCCGCCAGACGGTCACGCAGGGCATGGGCCTTGGCGTAGTTGATCTTCGCCACCCGCTTCAGGCCTTCCTGGCCCAGCAGGCTCATATGGATGCTGAAGGCCAGGGCGCACAGGCCGGAATTGGTGCAGATATTGGAGGTCGCCTTGTCGCGGCGAATATGCTGTTCGCGCGTCGACAGGGTCAGGACGAAACCGCGCTCGCCATCGGCATCGACGGTTTCACCGCACAGCCGGCCCGGCATCTGGCGCAGGTATTTTTCCTTGGCCGAGAACAGACCGACATAGGGACCGCCATAGGACAGCGGCACGCCGATCGACTGGCCTTCGACGGCGACGACATCGGCGCCCATTTCGCCGGGCGACTTCAGCAGGCCCAGCGACATGGCCTCGGTCACCACCACGATCAACAGCGCGCCGGCGGCCTGGGCGGCGGCGGCGATCTGGGTCAGGTCGGTGGCGGTGCCGAAGACGTTCGGGGTCTGGACGACGACACAGGCGGTGTCGGCGTCGATATGGTTCAGCACCTCGGCTTCGTCATCGATGGCCAGGCCGCAGGCTTCGGTTTCGATGCCGACGGCATGGGCCAGGGTCTCGACGGTTTCGCGGTAATGCGGATGCAGCCCGCCCGACAGTACCGCCTTATTGCGGCGGGTGGCGCGGGTGGCCATCAGCACGCCCTCGGCCGCAGCGGTCGAACCGTCATACAGCGAGGCATTGGCCACCGGCATGCCGGTCAGGCGCGCCACCTGGGTCTGGAACTCGAACAGGACCTGCAGGGTCCCTTGCGCGATTTCCGGCTGGTACGGCGTATAGCTGGTCAGGAATTCCGAACGCTGGATGATGTGGTCGACGGTCGCCGGGATATGATGGCGATAGGCGCCAGCGCCGACGAAGAACGGTGCCTTCGCCGGGCTGATGTTCTTCGCGGCAAAGCCCTGGAGCTGGGCTTCGACCTCCAGTTCACCGGCATACATCGGCAGATCGACAGTGCCCGAACGGCGGGCGGCTTGCGGAACGTCGACAAACAGGTCGTCGATCGAGCCGACCCCGATCTTGTCCAGCATCGAGACCCGGTCGGCCTCGCTCAACGGCAGATAACGCATACGCTTTTCCTTACAAGGTGCTGAGATACGCCTCGTAGGCGTCGCGATCCATCAGTTCGTCCAGTTCGGCCGGATTGGTCAGCTTGACCTTGGCGATCCAGCCGGCCCCTTCCGGCGAGGCATTGACCGTATCCGGATTGGCCGACAGGTCGGTATTGGCATCGATGACGTCGCCCGACACCGGGGCATAGACGTCCGAAGCCGCCTTGACGCTTTCGACCACGGCGAAGCTGTCGCCCTTCTTCAGCGCCGTACCCGGCGCCGGAACCTCGACGAACACCACATCGCCGAGCGCATTGGCGGCATAGGCGGTGATGCCGACCAAAGCGGTGTCACCGGTCACTTCGACCCATTCATGATCCTTGGTGAATTTCATCTGATGGCCCTCTCAAGCTTTCGGTTTGCGGTGATAGCCGTTCTTCACGAACGGCAGGGTGACGACTTCGGCGGCGTAAGGTTTGCCGCGGACTTCCAGTTTCAGCTTCGTGCCGACGTCCGACGACGCGGGCGGCACATAGCCCATGGCGATGGAATAACCCAGCGACGGCGATGGCACGCCTGAGGTGACGATGCCCAGTTCGGCGCCGCCTTCGCTGAGGATCTTCGCGCCTTCACGCGCCGGTGGGCCTTCCAGGACACGGATGGCGACGCGGACCCGGTCCAGGCCGCCGTCCAGCTGCTGACGGATACGGTCGATGCCGCGGATATCACCGCGGTTCAGGCGCGACTTCTGCATGGCGAAACCGAGATTGGCCTCGACCAGCGTATAACCCGCATCCATCTCATGACCATAGAGCGGCATGCCGGCTTCCAGGCGCAGGCTGTCGCGCGCCCCCAGGCCTATCGGCTTGACGGCATCAAAGGTCAGCAGGAGGTCCCACAACTCACCCACAATGGCATTCGGCACGCTGATCTCGAAACCGTCCTCGCCGGTATAGCCGGTGCGCGAAATGAAGGCTGTCTGACCCAGCAGGTCAAAACTTCCACATTCCATGAAATATAGTTTGCACGCCGCCGGACAGACCGCCTGCATGACGTCCTTTGCCTTCGGTCCCTGCAGCGCCAACAAGGCGCGGTCATCGACCACTTCGAAATGGGTATCGCCGATAATTTCGTCGGCCAGAATCTCGAAGTCCTGATCCTTGCAGGCGGCATTGACGACCAGGAAGAAACCGTCGCCTTCCGGGCGCGATACCATCCAGTCGTCGAGGATACCGCCCTCGCCATTCAGTAGTAGAGAATATTTCTGCTTTCCTGGAACTAACGTCGCAAAGTCGGTCGGGGTCAGGGCTTCCAGGGTGGCAACGGCATCGGCGCCGGTCAGGCGCGCCTGGCCCATGTGCGATACGTCGAACAGCCCGGCGCTTTCGCGGGTCCATTTGTGCTCGGCCAGAACACCGCCATACTGGACGGGCATGTTGTAGCCGGCGAATGGGACCATCCGGGCGCCGAGCGCGACGTGACGATCATAGAGCGGGGTGGACTTCAGGGGAGTGCTGGAATCGGGCATGGGGTCTCGCAGATCGTCTGAACACGTGTCTGCCCCCGCTGTCCTTTGGCCTGAGAGATTTGCTCCTTCGGCGAACGCAAGTCTAGCGCTACTTTCCAGCGTTTGGTGGCTCGATGCGGTCCGTTTGCCTGAGCGTTTCCGGGGCGGTTGCGCCTTCGGCGTCGGGATAGAATCCGATCTCTCCCGCATGAGCGAAGGCCCTTGTGCGTCAGCGGCCGCGAAGAGTCAAGAGAACAACGAGGAACCGGCTCACCGAGTGGCAGCGTCGTAGTGACCGTCGACAAAACCCTGCCAGAACGAGATCGAACTATCCGCTGATATCGAGCGGTCATTATATTTCAATATTGGCCGTAAGGCGTCGGCCGGATCAAACATGAACATGTCAGCGCAGATGAACTCGTCGGCAAACGGGAGATATGTCCCCCATTCGGACAGGTTCAACTCACTCGACAATATCTCTTCGATACTCCACACATGTATAAAACTAGGGTCATGGCTTTCGTAGTCTCGAAAGCCATTGAACTGCGAATATATCTGGACGTATGTCGGATCCAGTTTGCCTTCACAACGCAACGAAAGACTGGCGATTTGTAGCGCCGTCGCCGGCCCATTGAGCGGACAGCCCATGGCAGTGAGTTTATCCTTTAGCATGACAACCTTTTTGCACGCTTCAGCCGTTGTTGACGACCAGGCGCAGGTGCTGCTTTACGCGCACCTGGGGTGGGTCATAGGCTTCCGGTCGACCGATACGTTCGGGTTGGCGCAGGAAGCGTTCCTTGTACTTGGCCATCTGCGGCAACAGCGACGCCTCCAGGTGCGCCATCTCGATCTCGACACAGGCATGGGCCAGGCGCTCGATATGGCGGTTGGGGTGGCGGCCGGGTGGCGACACCAGGACCAGCTTCTTATTGGGGAAGCGTTCGCGGATATAGCGCGCCGTGGCGGCATGGTCGCCATCGGCAGTCACTAGGTAACAGACGTCGAACAGGTCATCCTCAGCGTCGGCGGCGATCGACAGGGCCAGGTTGACGTCGCCCTGCTTCTCTACATGGATCTGCCAGCTGTGACCGCACGAATTGCAGCCATCCTGCGCGTGGACGAAGTGGCCCATGCGGCAGATGACGCCCTGCCCTTCCAGCGCCTTGCGGTAATCTTCGTGGCGTTTCAGCTTGGTCTTGTTCTGCGGCCGGAAGGCGGAGCACCAGACGACGCGCTTGATGGCTTCGGACCTCGGCGCGACGGCGCGGGCCAGGGCCTTCAGGTTCAGCCATTTCAGGTAGGGGCGCCTATAGGCGTCGACGGCGTGATACAGGTTGAAGCCGTCGAAATAGAAGGCGGCGCGCTTGCGAAACAGCGGCAGGTGCCAACCCGTATCTTTGCCGCCCTTCGCCATTCTGACGCCCCATTAACGCTTGGGTAACACTAAAACCCAAGTCCGGCAGTTTGTCAGCAGGATTCAGCACCCAGGCGTGAGTTCCGCACCGATCGGCGCTGTCACGAGTCCGGGTGCAGGGGGCTTGCCCCCTGCTACATCTGGTCTGGCGCGCTCAGGCCCATCAGGTCCAGCCCGAGTTCCAGTTGCTTCAACACCACCTGAACCAGACCCAGGCGCGAAATCTTCACCGCCTCGTCGTCGCCGATCAGCACCGGACAGGCGGCATAGAACTTCGAAAACGCCTGGGCCAGCCGATAGACATGATCCGCCAGGATGTTCGGCGCGCGTTTCACATAGGTCTCGCGCAAGGCGCCATCAAACCCGTCCAGCAGCAACACCACCTCGCGCTCGGCCTGTTCGCCGACCACAATCGCGCCCGGAACCAAACCTTGCTCACCTGCCTTGCGCAAGATCGATTTCATCCGCACTGCTTGATACAGCAGGTATGGCCCGGTCTTGCCCTCGAACGTCATGAACCGGTCGAGGTCGAAGATGTAGTTGGTCAGCCGGTGATTGGAGAGCTCGGCGAATTTCAACGCCGCCACGGCCACCTTGTGCGCCGTTTCGTTGAACTCGGCCTCAGACAGGTTCTCACCCAGGTTCTGCTCATGCAGACGCGCAACGGCCTTCTCGACCGCTTCCGACACCAGTTCGTGCAGCTTCAATGTCCCACCATCGCGGGTCTTGAACGGCGTGCCATCCGGGCCGTTGACCGTGCCGTTGGCCGCGTGTTCCAACTGCCCTTCAACAGCGTAACCAGCCAGGTAAGCCGTCCGGAAGACCTGCTCGAAGTGGTTGGCCTGACGTTTGTCGACGACATACAGAGACAGGTCCGGCTGCTGTTCGGTCTTGCGTTGCAGCACAGTCGCCACGTCGGTCGTGCCATACATGGCCGAGCCTTCCGACGACACAACCAGCAAAGGCGGCGGATCGGCCACCTCGACGATCGAACCGTCGTCCAGCTTCTTCTTCTGGGTCTCGCCCGGCCGCGCGACATGGACCACGCGGGCGCCCTGGTCATCGACCAGCAGCCCCTTGGCTTCCAGGTCGGCGATCATCGGCTCGACATAAGGGTCGGCATCGGACTCGCCGTTCCACAGATCGAACTCGACGCCCAGCAGGGCGTAGTCGCGCTTCAAGGCTTCACGGCTGACCACGACGAAATGCTGCCACAGGGCGCGATAGCCCGGCCGGCCCTGCTGAAGCTCCCGCGTCGCCTTACGGGCGGCGTTCAGAAACTCGATATCCTTATCCTTGATGCGCTTGCTGGTCTTCGGATAGATGCGGCCCAGGTCTGCCAGGGTCACCGGCGACTCCGCCGGATAAGGCCCAGAAAGCGCCTCATCGAAATAGGGCAGCTCCGGCAACTCCTCCGACACGCCGACGATCAACTGGCCCATCTGCAGGCCCCAGTCGCCGAAATGGGCATCGCCTACAACCTCGTCACCCAGGAACCGCATGATCCGCTTCAGGCTCTCACCGATGACGGCGGTGCGCAGGTGGCCGATATGCATTTCCTTGGCGACGTTCGGACCGCCGAAGTCGATAATCACCTTACGCCTGGCTGCCACCTTCGGCGCGCCCAGCCGTTCATCGGCGGCAAGGACGTTCACCCGCGCACTCAAAGTCGCGTCGTTCAGCTTGAAGTTCAGGAAGCCCGGCCCGGCGATCTCCAGGCTCTGCAGCCGCGCGTCATCGCTCAGCCGCGACTGGATGCGGGTCGCGACCTCGCGCGGATTGGCCTTGGCCGCCTTCGCCACGGCCAGGGCGCCGTTGCACTGAAAATCGGCCAGATCGGGGCGGTCGGACGGTTGCACGCGGCCAGCGACGGGGTCGAAACCTTCGGCCGCAAAAGCATCGCCGGCGGTCGCCGTCAACTGGCTCCGGAAGTCGGTGGAGGGGATAAAATCTTCGGCCATGGGTCCGTTCTCGCAACTGAGCGGCCCTGATACAGGGCGCTATACGCCCTGACAATCTCTGTTTTGGCGTCGGTTATTTCTGCTCTACAGCGCTCGTGTATCGGAAATGCTTGCCGTCACGGTTGAAGGCAACCATCTGCGGCGTGACATCGAAGCCGACCAGGACTTCGAAGTTCGAACCCGACACGGTGATATCGGCGCGCGGAATGACAATGTCTTCGATCGGCACGCTGATATCGACCTTCTGTTCGCCCGGACGGAAGGTCACGGGCAGGTCGAAGTACTGCTTGGCCAGGACGGTAGTATCCTTCTCGGTCACCGCCACCCAGTAGCGGTAGACCTTGGTTTCGCCATCGGCCATGGGACCGCGGCCCAGCGAGAAGCCGATGGTCATGCCGACTTCGATGGGATCCTCGCCCTTGTAGGCGCAATCGGACGACACGCCGTTGATCTCGCCCGTCCACATGGCGGCCGAGGTGGCTTCGCGGTTGTCCTTGAACTCGTGATAACGGGCGGCGTCATACAGCACCTTGACGAAGGGGCACGGGCCTTCGGCCTTGACGGCCTTCAGACGCAGGTTGCGGTCGCCCCACTCGTCTTCCTTCTTGGCCTGGTCCTCGCCCGTCTCTTCACCGCGGCCGCGCTGCTGCTGAGCCTGGACGGCAAAGGCGCCGGCATTGACCATGACCCCCAGGCAGACGCCTGCGATAAGATGACGCGCGCGAAGGAACATGGGCTTCGAGAATCCTGTATAAACAATGAGGCCTGTCAGCCCCTTGACCGCCTTGGTAGCGTAAGACGAA
The DNA here is from genome assembly GCF_000495795.1 of Asticcacaulis sp. AC460. GTDB lineage: Bacteria > Pseudomonadota > Alphaproteobacteria > Caulobacterales > Caulobacteraceae > Asticcacaulis. The sequence goes on along the minus strand of NZ_AWGD01000008.1, from coordinate 208,794 downwards.
CGCTTGTCAAAGCGGTTTATCGGGCAGTTGCGGCGAAATCACGGCGCAACCCCGTCACCTGTGACAAGAGGGGCACGGCTTCTCTCTCTGGAAAAGTCCAAAGAAACCGCCTATGTAGAGGGCATGACCGCCCTCACCGTCCATCTCGCCACGCCGCGCGGCTTCTGCGCCGGCGTCGACCGCGCCATCCAGATCGTCGAACGTGCCCTGGAGCTGTACGGCGCGCCCGTCTATGTCCGCCATGAGATCGTCCACAACAAGCACGTGGTCGACCGCCTGAAGGCCATGGGCGCGGTCTTCGTCAAGGAATTGGACCAGTGCCCGCCCGACCGGCCGGTGGTGTTTTCAGCCCACGGCGTCCCCAAGTCGGTGCCGGCCGAGGCGAAATCGCGCCAGATGTTCTTCCTCGATGCCACATGCCCACTGGTCTCCAAGGTCCATGTCGAGGCCGAACGCCAGCACAGCGAAGGCCGCGAAATCCTGCTGATCGGCCACGCCGGCCACCCGGAAGTCATCGGCACCATGGGCCAGCTTCCGGCCGGCGCCGTAACCCTGATCGAGACGGTCGACGACGCGCAGGCCTATCAGCCGCAAAATCCCGACAATGTCGCCTTCGTCACCCAGACCACCCTGTCGGTCGACGACACGGCCGATATCGTCGCCGCCCTTCGCGACCGCTTTCCGTCGATCAGGGTGCCGCACAAGGAAGACATATGTTATGCCACAACCAACCGCCAGGAGGCGGTCAAGGCGGTGGCGGCCGATTGCGGCCTGATGCTGATTATCGGCTCGGCCAAGTCGTCCAACTCCCAACGCCTGGTCGAGGTGGCGCTGAAGGCCGGGACGCCGGCGGCCTACCTGATCGATGATGCCTCGCATGTCGACTGGACCTGGTTCGACGGTGTGACCTCGGTGGGCGTGTCGGCAGGGGCTTCGGCGCCGGAGAACCTGATCAGCGACCTGATCGACGCCATTCGCGCCCGTTTCGACACCAACGTGATCGAATCGTCGGGCGTGCGCGAAACCGTGACGTTCAAACTGCCGCGGGTGTTGACGGAAGCCTGAGCGTCATTGCGCCGCCACGCGACTCCCGTATAAGCCTGAGCCATGTCCGAACTTCCCAAAGTCACCATCTACACCGACGGCGCGTGCAAAGGTAATCCCGGCCGCGGCGGCTGGGGCGCCATCCTGATCTCGGGCGAGCACGAGAAGGAGCTGTACGGCTATGAGCCGGAGACGACCAACAATCGCATGGAAATGATGGCCGTCATCCAGGCCCTGGAGGCGCTGAAAAAGCCGTGCGAGGTCGAGCTTCATGCCGACAGCCAGTATGTGCTGAAGGGCATCAAGGAGTGGATCTTCGCCTGGAAGAAGCGCGGATGGAAGACGGCGGACAACAAGCCGGTCAAGAATGACGACCTGTGGATCCGCCTGGACACGGCCACCAAACGCCACAAGATCAAGTGGCACTGGGTCAAGGGCCATGCCGGCCACGAGATGAACGAACGCGCGGATCAGTTGGCCAACAAGGGCATCACCGAAGCGCGCGCCGCCGCCAGTTAATCCCCGAACTCGAAGATATCGAAGCCCTTCTTTTTCTTCTTGTACTGGCCGTGTTGCCCGTAGTGCTTGCGTTTGTCATCGTCGTCATCATCGTCGTGGCGGTACTGACGTTCCGGCTGGCGATACTGCGGCTGGGGAGGCTGCTGATAGGTCTGCTGCGGCGGAGGCGCATAGGTCGGCTGTTGCGGCGGCGGCGCATCGTCATCGGCACGAGCCAGCGACAGCAGCTTCTCAAGCTCACCACGATCCAGCCACACGCCGCGGCATTGCGTGCACACATCAATCAGGATGCCTTCGCGCAGGACTTCGCGAAAGCTGCCCTGGCACACGGGACAGGACATGGTTGAGATATCGGCAGGCATGTGGGCTCCTCTGGCTGTTGTCCTATCGACATCGGAAGCCCAGAAACAAAATCAAGGGACTGCGGCCAAATCGCGCAGGAAACGGGCCGCGTTCGCGACATAGTGGTCCGCCGACCGCCGCAGGCCGGCGATCTGCTCGGGCGTCAGTTCACGCACCACCCGCACCGGCGAGCCCAGCAGCAGCACACCATCCGGATACACCTTGCCTTCCGGCACCAGGCTGCCCGCGCCGACCAGACTGTCACGTCCGATCACCGCCCGGTTCAGCACAATCGCCCCGATTCCGACCAACGAATTGTCGCCGACGGTACAGCCGTGCAACACAACCTTGTGACCGACCGTGACACCCTCCCCCACGGTCAGCGGCGACCCGGGATCCGAATGCAGCACGCTGCCGTCCTGGATATTGCTCCGCGCCCCGATGATCATAGGTTCATTATCGGCACGAAGTATCGAATGAAACCATATGCTTGCATCTTCGCCCAGACGCACGTCGCCCATCACTTCCGCCGATGGCGCGATCCAGTACCGGCCACTTTCTGGCAAGACGGGCGCCACATCCCCCAGCCGATAAACCGTCATGTCGGGTCTCCCTATTTCGTTTATTACGCGAGTGCGAGATGAACCACACAGCTTTTTTAAGAAGTCAGTAAGACAATTGCGAGAATCTGATACCGTCAGGTCGAGGGAATCACATTCCTCACTGTCCGGCACCGTATTAAGGTTCAGACCTTAGAGGTAAAAGTGGCAATAAGGGTTGCGTACATACCAATTGCTGTCTCCCCACCGCCCCTTGCCGGCGACGGCGGCTCTTCTATAAGCCGTCAATTCTCCTCCCCAATCGTATCCGAAGGCGAGCCTCTATGGGCCTCGCCTTTTTTCATGCCCGATGCGGCGGCACACCGCACGGCCATTTGTAGGAGCCAACCATGACCAAGCGATCTGCAAAGCGTTTTCTCCGTGAAGGAACCCTGGATGCCGAGCAATATGCCTCGGACACCAAGGTGCGCCGCTTGAGCATACATAATGGCGGCGCCTCATCGTCGTGGTCGCCCATGAGCGGCCCGGCCAACGAAGACCGCTCCCAGTCCTACGTAAAAACCATCAAGCCCAAGTCCGAAGGCCAGGCCGCCCTTCTGGCCTCCATGGACGAAAAGAACCTGGTCATGGCGCTGGGGCCCGCGGGCACCGGCAAGACGTATCTCGCCATCGCGAAGGCCGTCGAAGCCCTGGAAGCCGGCAAGGTCGGCCGCATCGTCCTGTCACGCCCGGCGGTCGAAGCCGGCGAGTCGATCGGCTTCCTGCCCGGCGACATGGAAGACAAGCTGGCGCCTTACCTGCGCCCCCTCTACGACGCCCTTACCGACCGGCTCAGCATGAAGCGCGTCAAGGCGCTGATGCAGGAAGGCCTGATCGAAATCGCCCCGGTCGGCTATATGCGCGGCCGCACCCTCAACAACGCCTTTGTCGTCATCGACGAAGCCCAAAACTGCACTTACGTGCAGCTCAAGATGCTGCTGACCCGGCTGGGCTGGAACTCGACCATGGTGGTCACCGGCGACCCGGCCCAGTCCGACCTGATGCACGGCCTGTCCGGTCTGGCCGATGTCGCCGACAAGTTCGAGAATGTCGAAACCATCGCCGTCGTCCGCCTGAAGGACAAGGACATTGTCCGTCACCCGCTGGTCGCCCAGATGCTTGGCGTTTTGTAGGCGCATAATCGCCTGGCAAGGAAAGGCCCGGAGCACATGCTCCGGGCCTTTTGTTTTGGCGGCGGCAAAAGAAAAAGCGGCGAGGTCACCCTCGCCGCCGATATCTTCAGTCTCCGCAGGCTTAGAACGTCTTGGAGACGTGCAGGTAGAACTCGCGGCCCAGATAGCCCTGAGTATACTGGCTGCCCCATGCGTAGATGCCCTGACGGCCCGGAGAACCGGCATTGTCGCCGACGCTGAGGATCGGAGCGTATTCGTCGAACAGGTTGATGACACCGCCGGTAACGGTCCAGTCCTTGGCGCGGTAACGAACGGTCAGGTCGTGCGTCGTCCAGTCCTTGGTGTAGTTGATATTGTAAGCTGTCGGTGCATAGCTGAAGGCAACGACGCCGTCTTCATCACGGTAGCCCTGGTTGCTCGACTCACCCACGAAATTCAGGGTGTAAGCAAAGGTCCAGTCCTTGTAATCGAAACGGGACTGGATATCGCCCACCCACTGCGGGTCGGCGACCGTGCCGTTATAGTCGATCTCGACGTCGCCCGGGAACAGTTGTGTCGTCGATTGATCCGTGAAGCTGGCGTCCAGGTCGATCGACAGCTTGCCGAGGTTGAATTCCTTTTCGTAGCTGGCGGTAAAGTCGACACCGCTGGTCAGTTCGCTCGGAATGTTACGATAGCTGGCGTCGACCACCCGGATGCTGTGGGTTGCATCACGTTCGAACAGGTCGCAGAAACCATTGTTCGGGAAGGTTTCCTGACCATAGCAGGCACCGACGACGCCTGGACCGGTGCTGAGGATCTGGTTCTCGACCTTGATACGCCAGTAGTCGATCGCCAGCTTGAAGCCGGTGTTCGGCGGCGTGAAGGCCAGACCGAAGGTCGTGGCTTCCGACTCTTCCGGGTCCAGATCCTGGCTGCCGGAATAGACAATCAGGGCCGAAGAACCGGCACCGGCATAGTCACCCGGAATGCCGTCGGCGGCACAGTTGTCGCGAATGGTCTGGCTCTTGACCGGCTGGCCACCTTCGCCGGTACCACCCCAGTTGATGCAGGGGTCGACCGAACGCTGGCCCAGGAAGGCCGTCTGTTCGTTGAGGAACATTTCGTACAAGGCCGGCGCACGGAACGACGTGCCGTGCGTTCCGCGCAGGCGGAAGGTATTGTTGATGGCCCAGTTCAGGCCAACCTTGTAGGTGGCGGCACTGCCGACACTGTCATAGTTCGAGAAACGGCCCGACACGTTCAGTTCCAGATCCTCGAAGAAGGGCTTGCCTTCGATGAGAGGGGCATCCAGTTCGAAGAAGGCCTCGGAGAGGGTGTCCTGGCCTTCGGTGATGCCGGCGCTGGCCGAGCCCCACGCATTGGCCGCACGCGAATATTCACCCGGCACGTCCTTGATCTCGTCGCGGCGGAAGCTGACGCCGAAGGCAGCGCCCACAGGACCGGCCGGCAGGTTGAACAGGTCGCCCGTCAGGGTGGCTTCGGCGATGGTCTGGGTGTAGTCGGTCTGGCCGGTTTCCGTCTTGAAGAAGTAATCCCACTCCGGTTGGGTCAGTTCCCCATTGTTCAGCGCCGCCGGTGTCAGCAGGTTCAAGGGCAAGCACCCCGCCGGAGCGCCCGGCGGACAGACGCCGATGAATTCGAAGGTGTCTTCGTTCAGGCCGGTACCGTAGAACAAGGTGTCTTTTGGCACGACGTCGCCGGTGTACTTCCCGTCGTTGACCGCATGCGAAATATAGGCATCCCAAGCCCACTTGCCCCACTCGCCGCGAGCGCCGAATACGCCGCGGAAGACACTGATATCCTGCGCGTCGTCGGACTTGGTAAGGAAGTACGGGTAAACGTACGAGCCGCCTGTCAACTGCCCCCATGGCGTCTCAGCGCCAAATGGGTTTTGCGGGGATTGCGGATCATAGTAGGGGAAGATGTAGCGCACGCCATACTGCTCGGACTCACGGCGATTATACATCAGTTCGGTGTAGAGCTCGGCGCCGTTTGCCCAGTCGGGACGATATTCGCCCTGGGCAAACAGCGTCACGCGCTTGACGGGAGAAATGACGCTGACGCGGTCTTCGATAGCCGGGTCCATATCCCGCGCGGCGAAGGGTACCGGACCGAACCAGCCGGGATTCGGTACACCGTAGATGGTGGTTGAAGCACCAGCCTGCGGACGGCGGAAGTAGGTGTCGTCGATGATGATACCGCCAACCGTCGAGCCCCAGCACTTATAGCCGCTCTCGCCCGGACGGGTGGTGACCAGGTCGGCACGGCTGCCGTCCGCGTTGAAGATATAGTCTTCCGGACAATCCAGGCCCGGACGGTCGCCCTGCAGCAGGGCCTTGCGTTCATAATAGCTGCCCGACACCAGGATGTGGCCCTTGTCGAGCGACTTGCCCCAGATGGCGGAAGCATTATAGCTCTCGCCGCCGCCCGCTTCGCTGAAACGGGTCGTGCCTTGCAGTTCCAGGCCTTCGAAGTTCTTGCGCGTGATGACGTTGACGACGCCGGCAACAGCATCCGAACCGTAAATCGAAGACGCGCCGTCCTTCAGGATTTCATAGCGGTTGACCAGGGCATCCGGAATGGTGTTCAGGTCAACGGCGGCAACCGTACCGGAAACACCGGCCGGCGGCATGCGGCGACCGTTCAGCAGGACCAGGGTCCGCTGAGCGCCGAGACCACGCAGCGACAGGGTGTTGATACCACCGCCACCATCCAGCACGTAGCCGGTAAAGGTTGAATTGACCTGGCCGGAACCATTGGCGACCGAGGTCGTTTGCAGAATTTCCGTAGCACTGATCAGACCGGCGGCCGACGACTTCTCGGCCGTGACAACCGTCACCGGCGAAGCCGAGGTGTATTCCTTGCCCTTGATGCGCGAACCGGTGATGACGACTTCGGTCGATTCTTCGGCAGGTGCAGCAGCAGGATCAGCGGGTGGGGTGTCTTGCGCCAGGGCCGGGAGACCGAACGTCAGCGAGGTCAGCACCGTGCCGGCCAGCAGCCAGCGGCGCTTGAGAAGAGGGGATTTGAACATGACATACTCCGGGGGTGAGTCAAATATGTTGAAACTGACACTAATCAGACACAGCTTTGACGCAATACGAAATTGTTGCAATTGCACCCGTCACAAAGCATACGTGATGAATTTGTCGCAGTAATCGATGAAAGCGGTTAAATCAGCGTGAATATTCCGTCGAACATTACGCAAATTTAATAATAAAGAGATTGGTTTCACAATTATCGAGTCTCCGTTGCAACTATGTGATCAGAGTTGGAATCAGCTGATCAAGCCGCATTTTGGACTTTTCAGGTAGTCTTCGATTAGTTTCAGGCTTTCATCGTGCCATGCCGTGGTCCAGGGAAGTTGGTGCCACATACCCTTGATTTCGTGATATTCAACGTCCTTGCCCGCCCCTTTCATCGCGGCATAGAACATGCGCGAATGCTCGGTATCGGCCTGACGATCATGATCGCCATGATATAGCATGATGGGAATATTGGCCTTGGCGATGTTTTTCATCGGATCCATGCCATCAACGGTATGCCCCTGAATCTCACGAGCCAGGTGATTGTCGCCCCACAGGTTGCCCAGGCGCTGCAGGCTGGCGACGCCGGCGCCGGCAATGGCGCATCTATAGGGGCTGTTGGGCCGCACCGAAGCCGCAATGGCGGCGAAACCGCCATAAGAATAGCCCATGATCGCCATGCGTCTTGTGTCGGCGATGCCGCGCGACGCCATGTAGGCAGCGGCGTCGTCATTGTCATCCGACATCTTCTGCCCCCACTCCTTGTCCCCCGCCAGCCACAGTTTCTGGCCCCACCCCTGGGAGCCCCGATATTGCGGCTGGATGACGGCAATGCCACGGGTCGCGAAGAACTGCGTCCAGCCGCTGCCGTCCCAGGTCATGACGTCACGCGCCCACGGCCCGCCATGCGGCAGCACGATCAATGGCACAGGTCCCTGGTCCGGCGTCCAGCCGGGCGGCAGGGTAACGATTGCCGGAATATCCAGGCCGTCACGCGCCTTGTAGGTAACAAACTCGGCCTTGCCCAAGGTTGCTGGATCAATCCACGGACGCTCCCCCCCCAAGGCTTGGAGCTTGGCATCCTTGTACAGAAAATATTGCGGAACAAAGTCGGCGCCGTGAACGGTCACCAGCGCCGTTTCGCGCGAATGACTGTTGATCTGAAGACTGACATACCGGCCGGGGAAGGCCGCCTCGATCGACTTCTGGACGGCAGGCCATTTGTCGTCAGTCCGGATCGCCATGGGAACGGGGCCGCCAACCACAACACCTTCGACCGTCGTCGTCTGTTCGGCACGGTGATACCGGAAAATGACATTGGGCAGGTCGTATTTGGCGTTGGCGAACAATGGCTCCTGCGAAAACGCCTTTGCGGCGATATCATAGCTGTAGATCGCTGCCTTGTCGGTGCTGATGTTTGAGGACACAATCAGCTTGGTCGGGTCGGTGTCGTAGCCGAGGATCGTTGCATCGCGCCGTTCCTTGACCTTGTAGCTGAGAGGCTCGTGATAAATCCACTGGCCCGCGGCATCCTTGATGTAAACCTGGTACCAGAACTCCCCCCCAACCGTGTCGACCTTAGCCTTGATCATCGGTTCGCCGGTCTTCAGGTCGACACCGGCCGCCAGGAAGTTGAACTCTTCGCTGCCCAAGGCTACCGTCCGTGTCTTGCCGGTCCTGGTATCGAGTTCGAAAATCTTCTGGACGTATGAGGTCGGGTCGACCGTCTCCATCAGCACCTTGTTTTCATCATACAGGTGGTTGTTGAAGACATCTGGTGAGAAACCGCGTTCGGCCGCGTCCTGAAGATCCTTATTCAGCGTGCCCGTAACGCGGAAAGGCTCTTCGATCTTCTTCCCTTCAAGATCCGTCGAATACAGCTTGTCTACGAAGGCCGGCTTGCCATCGTAGCCGGTAATCGGCTGACGCATGACAAAGAATATCTTGTCGGAGGTGAAAAAACCCACCTGTTGGATGCGACTGGTCTTGGACGGGATCCAGATCGGCCGCTTGCTCAGGTCTTCCGCGTCCCAGATCGATATTACTGGCCACTTTTCACCTTCGACCGCGACAAGCCCGACGATATGCTTGCCGTCAGGTGACAGGCTTACATCTGTCAGGGCTTCGTAGCGGGAGATATCCTGGATCGCCAGCGGCTTGGCCGGGGGAGAATAGGCGGCCCAGGCCTGCGCCGCGGTCCCGGCCAGGAGCGCCGCGACGGCGACGGATTTGACGAAGGCTTTAAGCGAGCGCGCCATGGACATACTCCGTGTCTCAATTTCGTCGCATCTGAAACGCCTTCCCCGAGGGGCGTCAAGCCGCCCGCTCGATCACAACTGCTTTGTTACACATTTGTAATTCAGGGCCATCCCAATTAGCCCAAACCGGCACGGAAAACGTAAAGGCAAGAGAAAACGACGTAACAGCGTCCGATGGGACGCCGAGAAGCGAAGCTTCTGAGTGCAAAACCCAAAAACCAATTCGGCTCCGCCGAATTGGTGCGGCCGGCCGGGGTCGAACCGGCATAGGATTGCTCCTGACGGATTTTAAGTCCGTTGCGTCTACCAATTTCGCCACGGCCGCAGCAGGTTCCGGCAGAACGGGACAGGCGTTCTGCCGCAATTGTCGCCCGCCGTCAAAGCCTTATTACGGCTTCGGCGCGACGCCCTTGAACTTCACCTCGGTCGAGGCGATCAACCAGAGCGTCGCCGCCCAGGCCGCCACATTCTGATCGACCTTGGCCGGATCGATCCGGTCCAGCACGTCGTCCGGCGTGTGGTGGGTGTCGAAATAGTCCATGCCGTTCTGCTGCAGGTCCATCACCGGCACGCCGGCGCTGAACAGCGGCGATGTGTCCGGACCGCCACCGGTCGAAACCGCGCCGTCGACATAGATGCCCAGCGGATACAGCACATTGCCGACCTGTTTCGTAAACTCGGGCGAGTCGCTTGCGGGCAGGCTCAGGGCATAGACGACATCGGCGCCGAAGTCCGACTCCGCCGCGATGATGTGGTTGGGGAACTCCGCCTTGTAGGCCGCGGCGTAGGCGTTGGCGCCGCTTAAACCCTTATCGCCAGGCTGCGAGACCTCTTCCGAGCCCCAGAAGACTACGCGAATCGTGCGGTCGGGCCGGACTTTCGAATCGAGGATCGTCTTTGCGGCCGCCATGGTGATGGCCACCCCTGCCCCGTCGTCGATGGCGCCTGTGCCCAGATCCCAGCTGTCGAGGTGGCCGCCGATGGTGATGATCTCCTGCGGCCGCTTGGCGCCAGTGATTTCGGCGATGACATTCTGTGACTGGCCGGTGCCGAGGAATTTCGGCGTCGACAGCATCTTCAGCCGGATCGGGCCGGCCTGACCTTCCTTTTGCAGCTTCAGGATACGTTCCAGTTGTTCCGCGTCAGGGGGGGAAATCGCCATGGCCGGCACGCCGTCGGCGCCCAGGAAGCGCGTTCCGCCCGTATGCGGGAAGCGGTGATCATGCGTGCCCAGCGAGCGCATGACATAGCCGACGGCGCCGCGCTGGCGGGCGATTTCCGGTCCCTGGCGTCGGATCGAGCCCGAATTGGCGCCGTAGCCGACCCCGGTCTGGGTGGCGACCGTCGGCTGCAGAATCACGACGATCTTGCCCTTCAGGTCGACGGTGGAGGCGCTGAACTGCTGATAGGTTTCGAACAGCACGGCCTCGGCCTCGACACCGCCCGGCGGCGTCGTGCCCGAACCGCCCAGCGCCGTGGCGACCAGATTCTGCGGGAAGGGACCGACGATTTCCAGCTTCTCCTCGCCGCGTTGCCAGATCTCCAGCGGGAAGGTCTCGACACGGACATTGTCGAAGCCCATGGCTTTCAGTTGTTCGACCGACCAATCAGCGGCGGCCTTTTCCGAAGCCGAGCCCGCCGGCCGGGCGCCGAAACGCGTGGTCAATGCCGCCACGAACTCATAGGCGTTGTTGTCCTTCAGTGCGGCGTCGCGCAAAACCACCGCCTGGTCGGCCGGCGCCAGGGCGACCGGCGCCGCTACGGCCGTGGCCTTCTTCGGCTTGGCGTAGACGGCCGGTGCTGTGGCAACGGCCATACCGGCCGCCAGGACAGCAGCGAAATGGATCGACTTCATTGTGAGGCTCCTAAACTTCTTCGAGCGCGGCCAGCGGCTGGCGGCGTTGCGTCTCGGCGACAATGGGTTCTAGACGGGCGATCAACTCGGTTGTGGCAGCATCCAGGCTGTCCTCGTCCTGGCCACGCACCACCAGATGGGTGCCGAATTCTCCCGGCAACAGACCGTAGGGATAGCTGCCCAACGACAGGCCGGGATAACGGCTGTCGATGTCGCGCAGGACATCGGCCGCCCAGCTTTCACCGACATAGGACAGCTTTATGGTGCGCGACAGCACCTTGCGGCCGGTCTGCAGCCGCGGCGCGACATCCTCCAGCATGGCCGTCATGATCTTGGGCACCCCGGCCATGACGAAGACATTGCCGAGTTGGAAGCCCGGCGCCGCCGATACGGGGTTCTGGATCAACTCGGCGCCGTGCGGGATGCGCGCCATGCGGCGGCTGTTCTCGTTCAGCTCCCAGCCCATCTTGGCCGCCCGGTCGACTAGCAACCTCAAAGCCGCCGGATGTTCGCTGATCTGGACACCGAAGGCCTTTGCCATGCAGTCGGCGGTGATGTCGTCATGGGTCGGCCCGATCCCGCCGGTGGAGAAGACATAGTCGTAGGCATCGCGGATGGCATTGACGGCGGAGACGATCTGCGACTCATCGTCATGGATCATCCGCACCTCCATCAGGTCGATGCCCAGTGCCGTCAGGAATTTGGCGATTGTATTGACATTGGTGTCGATGGTACGGCCGGACAGGATCTCATCGCCGATAATCAGGATGGCGGCTGTGGGATTGGCGCTCATGGCAGGGACTTCCGGTGGATCATCTGATAGGCTTTCAGAACCTTATCAAAGGCCGATTGCAGGCGCGATACAAGCGATTCTTCGCCGATATCGAACTGGATACAGGTGAAACGGTTACAGCACATTGTCCGAACCCGGGCAAGATGCTGGGCCTGCTGGAACCCGGAACCGAGGCCCTGGTCACCCATATCGGCGATCCGAAGAAGACATTACAGTACCGGCTGGAGGCGCTGAAGGAACGCGGTTGCTGGGTCGGGGTCAATACGCAATGGCCCAACCGGCTGATCGCGAAAGCCATCGACGCGGACCTCATTCCGGAGCTGACTGGCTACACTTCTATAAAACCGGAAGTAAAATACGGTCGCAATTCGCGCATCGATTTGCTGGCGACCGGCCACCCTGCCCGACCGGACGCCTATATCGAAATCAAGAACGTCCACCTGTCGCGCACGCCCGGCCACGCCGAGTTTCCCGACTGCGTGACCGAACGCGGCGCCAAGCATCTGCTGGAACTGATCGACATGGTCCACGAAGGTTACCGCGCGGTGGTCGTCTTCTGCGTCCAGCGCCACGACGTCACGACCTTCGACATAGCCCGCGACTGTGATCCCGGCTTCGGCAGGGCCTACGACCTGGCCCGCGCCGCCGGCGTCGAGTTCATGTCCATTTCGTGGGAATTTTCACCGCGAGGCCTGCGTTTCCACCAGGCCCTTAAGGTCCTTTAAGACGCCTTGGCGCACCAGGCATCGCGCACACCCAACTGACCGCACAAGGCGGCTGCCTGGGCCTGGGTCGTCACCGGACCTACCTTCAGCCGGACCATGGATTTGCCGGCAGCGGTGGTCACCGACTGGTAGGTCGGGCTGTAGCGCTCAACGCCGGGATATTTCGCCTGCAAGGTCAGCCAGGCATCCTTCGCCGCCGCCATCGAGCCGAACGATCCGACCTGGACCGAACGGCCGGCCGAAGTTTCCTGCCGCAATACCGGCGCCGGCGCTTCGGCCACCACAGGAGTCGTTTCCACCACCGGCGCGGGGCCATCCGCCGGCTGGTTGTTGGGCAGGTCCAGCGGATCCACGACCGCAATCTCCAGCTTCTGCTGACCCTGGTCCTTTACGGTCTTGTCGACGCTAAAGGCCAGATCCCGTGCTGTGCCGACAGCGAGGTCGATATCCTTGCGGTTCAGCTTTTTCGGATCCGCCGCCGGTTCACCCTTGCCGGCATCGACGTCGGCCGCCTTGATCCTGGCGAAGCTCTCGCTGAGATTGACATTGTCACACGCCGTCAGGCCACCCAGGGCGGTCAGTGCAGCGCACAAAAATACGACTTTACGGAGGGGGGCTGTCTGGGTCATAAGCCGACTATGCCCAAGGCCGTCTAAAATACGGTTAGGAGCTATGGTTAATACCGGACGTGCGCCATGCCCGATACAGCTTTCCCCCTCACCCGCGTCACGACCGTGGCCAGCCTGCAATCCGCCGTCGCCGGCTTCCGCGAGGACGGCGCCAGGATCGCCTTCGTGCCGACCATGGGCGCACTGCATGAAGGCCACCTGGCCCTGGTCCGCCATGCCAAAACCCGCGCCGACAAGGTGGTGGTGTCGATCTTCGTCAATCCGCTGCAATTTGCCCCGACCGAGGACTTGGACCGCTATCCGCGCAACGAAGCTGGCGATATCGCCCTGCTGCAAAGCGTCGGCTGCGACCTGGTCTACCTGCCGACCGTGGACGTGCTGTACCCGCAGGGTTTCGTCAGCCGTATCGAGATGAAGGGCCCGGCCCTGGGCCTGGAGACCGATTTCCGGCCGCAGTTCTTTTCCGGCGTCGCCACGGTGGTCATGAAGCTGTTCAACCAGGTCCGGCCCGACCTGGCGGTGTTCGGCGAAAAGGATTTCCAGCAGTTGGCGGTCGTCCGCGCCATGGTCCGCGACTTCGACCTGGGCATCGACATCGTTGGCTATCCGACCATGCGCGAGGCCGACGGCCTGGCGCTGTCGTCGCGCAATGCCTACCTGTCGCCGGAGCAACGCGCCGCGGCGCCGAAGCTGCACGCCGCTCTGGAGGCTATCCGGTCCGTCGTGCTGGCCGGTGGTGACGCCGAAGTGGCCATCGCCACAGCGAAAGCGGACCTGACGGCGGCTGGATTCGGCCAGATCGACTATATTGCCCTGCGCGATGCCGAAACCCTGGGCGAGGTCCGCGCCGGAAAGCCTCGCCGACTGCTGGCAGCTCTATGGCTGGGCAAGACGCGTCTGATCGACAACATCGCGGTCTAACAGGCGATCGCGCCGACATGTCCGGCGTCGGCATAGCCCAGGATCAACCGGTCACGCGTCATCACCATCATCCCCTGTTGCCGCGCGGTGGCGATGATGATGCGGTCGGCCGGATCGTTCGGCGGCGTGCCGGGCAGGCTGGACGAGGCTATCAAAATCTCGGGCGTCAGATCGGCCAGCTCAACCAGGTCCTGTGACGTCAGGGCGTTGAACCAGGTTAACGGTGTGACCGCCAGCGGCAGGCGTCCGCGCGCCACCAGCAGCCCGACCTCCCAGGCTGTGAACGGCGAGACATAGATGGCTTGACGCATGTCGCTGGCCTGATCGATCGCGTCAACGGCGGTGGCAGACAGGGCTTCATCCGCCATAAGCCAGATGGCGGCGCAGGTATCCAGCAAGATCGGCCTAGTCATGGACCGCCTTACCCCAGTCCGGGTCAGCCGGCAGGGTCAGGTCAAGATCCGGCGGAATGGTCATCATCCCTTTCAGCGCCCCAAATAGGGGACTGCGCCTGGGCGCACTGGATGTCACGGCTGCGGCCTGGCGTATGCGTTTAAACATCAGTCTCTCCGCGGGAATATCCACCGCAGCCGTCTCGAAACCGGCATCCAGCCAGGCCTGCGTCATGACATTGTTCGTGGGATTGTTGCTCCACCACGCCCGTTGTTTGCGCGAACTGGGCGGCAGATTGAAGCCCAGCACGGTTTCTATTTCCGAAAAACCCATGGCGATTTGCTCGTCATCGGATTGCTTCAGATAATCTTCCAAAGGATCATACTTGGACATGGCGCAACTCCCACGCCACAAATTAACACAAAAATACACAAATAAACACTGTTTATCTTACCACACCCCGGCCTCTTTCAGCGCGCGGGCCAGTTCCGGCGTCATCCCGACCTCATCCCCCACCGGCAGGTCCTTGGGGGCATCCGCCGGCTTGAGGTAGCGCCAGCCCTGGAACGGCCGCCGTGGCTGGGCTTCGGTGAGGATGTTCTTCGACTTCAGGCCGACCAGCCAATGATCGTCGGCCTCGACATAGTCGAACGAAACGATCTCGCGCCGGCACAGGATCACGCCCTTGACCACCCAATACAGCGAACCGCCGTTGATCAGCTCCTCCCACCGCGTCGGGCGGTGGCGGGTATGGATATAGGACACCTCGGCAAAACCGCGTTCCTGTTCCCAGCGCAAAATATCTTCGAGGCTGTCGGCGCCGACCGCCAGCTTCATAATGTGAATGTCACTCATCACGCCCGTATGGAAAACCTGGTAAACAGACCTTAAGTTCTTAGGCGCAATCCTGTAGCAAAATAAAGACGGAAACGCGTATCAGGTGTCCAGGCGTATGGCGAAAGACGACAACCATCCACGGCCCTCGCTGCAGCAGGCGCTGGAGAGCCTTTTCGGCACGGTCCAGGGCGAAAGCGCCAGCCTGATCTCCCTGCCTGGAGGATCGCGGCTGTTCAGCACGGGCGACGAGTCCGACCACATCTATCTGCTGCGCTCCGGCCGGCTCGGCGTCTTCCGCCACGACGAAGACCATGACGAACTCAGCCTGATCGGCATCATCAAACCGGGTGAACCGGTCGGCGAAATGTCGCTTCTGGCGGGCACCGCCCATGGCTTCACCGTCATGGCCCTGCGTGATTCCGACCTTCTGGCCATGCCGCGCGAAGCCTTCCTCACCTTCGTCGATTCACGCCCGGATCTGCTGCTGGCCCTGTCGCGCAAGGTCATCGAGCGGGTCCGCCGCGACATTCCGGCGGTGACGCCAAATGTCTTTGCCTTCTACGCCATCTGCGATCAGCCGATCCTTCCCATGGTCGAACGGGTCGCCACCCAGATCCGCGCCCTGGGCTACCGGGTCGCCGTGCTCGACAAGACCTTCCACGGCACCTCGCCCGACGCCTTTTCCAATATCGAAACCGAAAACGACTATGTCCTGCACGTGGCCGAACGCCACGAAAGCCACTGGCGGCTGCTCAGCTCGCGCCAGGTCGACCACGTCTTCCTGATGGCCGACGCCCGCGAACGCCCCGACGCTATCGAGGTCGAGGGCGAACGCTCACTGCTGCACCGCGCCCCCGACCTGGTGCTGATGTATCCGTCCGACCAGGCCAAGGCCCACCATGCCCATGGCCGCACCCGCGCCTGGCTGGATCAGGTCCGGCCGACGCGCTGGTTCCACATCTATCACGACGACATCCACGATCTGGGCCGGCTGGCGCGGATCATCGCCGGCCACAGCGTCGGCATCGTCTTTTCCGGCGGCGGCGCCCGCGCCTTTTCTCAGATCGGCGCCATCCAGGCTCTGCGCGAAGCCCATATCCCGATCGATTTCGTCTGCGGCTCATCCATGGGCGCCATCCTGGCGGCAACCCTGGCCATGCAATGGGACGATGCCGAGATCGAACGGCGCATCCGCGACGCCTTCGTCGATTCGTCACCGCTGGACGACATCACCTTCCCCTTCCTGGCCATGACCGGCGGCCGCAAGGTGGACGAACGGCTGGAGAAACATTTCGCAGACATCCAGATCGAGGACATGCCCCTGCCCTATTTCTGCCTGTCGTCCAACCTGACCACTGGCACGCTGAAGGTTCACAAGACGGGCCTGCTGCGTCAGGCCCTGCGCGCCTCGATTTCCCTGCCCGGCGTCATGCCGCCGGTGATCGAGGACGGCGAGGTTCTGGTCGATGGCGCCGTGATGCGCTCGTTCCCGGCGACCATGATGCGCAACACCCACCTGGGGACGGTGATCGGCGTCGACGTAACACGGGCACGCGGCGTCGACCCAAAGGCGTTGAGCGTACCGAAAAACCTGGCCGGATGGTTCGCCCGCGGCGACTGGCGGCGCGGTCCGCCGATCGTGTCGGTCATGATGCGCTCGGCGACGATTACCACGGCCGCCGACCTGGCCCAGTCGCGCGCCGCGACCGACCTGCTGATCATTCCGGAACCGGCCGGCGTCGAGATCCGCGACTGGAAGGCCTATGACCTGGCGGTGGAAAACGGCTACCAGACGACGGTGGCGACGCTGGCCCAGCTGGATTCGCCGGTCACGACCCTGCGCAAGAAGGGGGTGAGCGTGCATCCCAACATCCCGGCCTTCACGCCGGATGACAGCTATGTCGAGATGGCGTCACAACCGCCGCAGAAACAGGGCACGCGCTTCGGCCTGTTCGGATGATCAATCCTTAAGGCCGCCCAGGCGCTTCATGATCAGCCACACCGAGACCGACACGAAGAAGATACCCAGGGCCGCAGCAATGATCGACAGGTTGCGGAAATCACCCGCCATGCCGGCGCGCACTACGGTCGGATCCTGATACTTGAACCAGGCGGCCGCCCCGACGCCCAGGCAACCCAGGCCGAGCACGGAAATGAAGATCCATTTCATCGTGCGCATCAGCATCTTGCCGAAGGTCGCGGTTTCCTCGTGCATGTCTTCGGCGGAAAGGGCGATACGGTCGCCATCCATCGTCCAGGCACCGCTGTCGTCATCGAACGCCGGGTTGGCGCTCAGCAGGCTGCCCTGGGTTTCCGGCTGGACCACTTCCGGTCCGCGATAGCCGTCCGGCAGCGGCCGTTGAAGTTGCTCGCGCCAGTGGGCTGATTGCGCCGGCCTGGCCGGCTCCGGCTTAAAAGCCTCAGGTGCAGGCATAGCCGACAGATCGACGGCACGCGGACGCGGAACCTCCACGACCTCGGGCGTCGCCTTCACAGGCTCTGCCTGAACGGGCTCGGGTTTCGTGATCGGCCGGGCATAAGGATTCAGCGCGGTGATCACCGGCGCCGGCATGGCCGACGGCGACACCACCGGCTTGAACGGTGCAAAGCCCTGGATTTCGGACTCTTCCTCGATCTCTTCAGGCTCCGGCGCCGGCTCACGGCGGCTGGACAATTCGATCGGGGCCGACGACGCCTGTTGCGGCGCAATCAGGCTGTGGTTGGTGAATTCTTCCGCCACAGGGGCCGGTGCGGGTTGCGGGGCCACGACCGGAGCTGGAGCCGGTGCCGGACGCGGGCCGGGTGCCGGCGCGGCCAGGGGACGTCCCAGGGCGCCGCCGCCATAGGGCGAATACAGGCGCATCAGGGCCGCGGCGGCTTCGGCCTTGCGGATCTTTTCGGCTTCTTGGTCACTGGGCGGCACGGGGGCAGCCGCAGCCGCCTTCTCGCGTTCGGCCTGTTCACGGGCTTCGCGTTCACGGGCTTCGCGCTCTCTGGCCTCACGCTCCCTGGCTTCACGTTCACGCGCTTCGCGCTCAGAGCGCTCCTGCTCGACGCGGGCGGCTTCGGACGCCAGACGGTCGCGTTCCAGCCGTTCCTGTTCCAGACGGGCAGCCTCGGCAGCTGCCGCAGCGCCACGTTCAAACTCCAGACGTTCCTGTTCGCGGCGCAGGGTCTCGGCCGCGATCATACGGTCGCGTTCCTGGCGCTCTTCCTCGAGACGAAGTTGCTCCAGGCGTGCGGCCTCGGCCGCAACCAGGTTTTCTTGTTCAAGACGGGTCTGCTCAAGACGGGCCTGCTCAAGACGAGCTTGTTCGAGACGGGCAGCCTCGGCCGCGACAGCGGCGCGCTCGGCCTCCTGACGCTCCTGCTCCTGACGGGCAGCCTCAAGACGCTGCTGCTCCAGGATACGGGCCTCTTCGGCAGCACGCGCAGCCGCCAGGGCGGCCGCCTGACGCTGGATTTCCTGCTGCGCTTCGTCACGCAGGCGCTGTTCTTCCTGGGCCCGGGCAATGGCGGCAGCAACGGCCGGACTCATCTGCGGTTCAGTCTCTTCACCAGCAAAGGGTGCCAGCGGCGCGTCTTCGACGACCGGTGTCTCACGCATGGCGCTGGCAGCGACCAGACCTTCCGGCAGGGCTTCGACGATGCGTTCTACAGGTTGGGCGACGGGTTGGGACGCCACGGGCGTATGGCCGAAGGTCGCCGGCGCCGGCCGGGCGTAGGGCGACAGCATTTCCGGCGGCAGGGCCGATGCCGGCGTGGTCGACGGCTCGGTTGTCTGCTGGACGCCAACGGGGAAGGTCGACAGGATACCGCCGCGATCAGGCGAATTCAGTTCCGACGGCTGGTGGACGGGCGTACCGCCCGCGTCCTCGACGGGACGGACCAGCAGGGTCGGCGCATTGCCGGAGGTTTCGTCCGGCGTCAGGAAGAGGTTCTTTTCGGCCGCGCGGCGGCGGATCAGCGGCGCCAGGACATAGGTCTGGCCGTTGAATTCAGCCGAACGCCAGGCGTCCATGGCCAGAGCGGCCTCGGTCATGCGGCCTTCGTTGATCCGCTTCAGCACGGTCGACTGAGCGAAATTCTCGACGCCGATATTGAAGCAGAACGACACCAGGGCGTCGAACTGGTTCTGGTTCAGGGGTACCAGGACCAGGTTGTTGAGGGCATCGACGATCGGCAGCAGGTCGAAGCGCAGGAGGGCATCGGCGTCTTCCTGTGTGACCCTTGCCCCCTCCCGGGCGGAAAAGGTATGTCCATAACCCAGAGTCCAGCGGCCATCCGGCAACCGGGCAGCGGTCGACCGCAACCCTTCGAAACTCTTGATCAGCTCGACCCCGGCGCGGGAGACCTTTTGACGCGCTCTCATCCCAATTGACCCTAACCTAGCCTGCGGCGGGTGAAACTAACCCACCTCTGACCCAAAACAAGACGTTTTGCGCCTCTTACGCCCCGTCGTAGCAAACCACAGACCGTTTAACACTGACAAGTGTCTTCTCGTTATTTTACAGGAGTATGACCGCGGCAAGGCCAAGAAAACTGAAGAAACCGACGGTATCTGTCACCATGGTCACAAAAATCGGCGAAGCGACAGCCGGGTCGCGCCCCATTTTCGACAAGCCCAGCGGCATCAGCGTGCCGGCCAGAGCGGCCGCGGTAAAATTGATGACGACAGCGCCCCACATGACGCCCCCCATGGCCAGCGCCCCGTTCCAGTCCTTCTGAATCTGGGTGTTCCACATTAAAAGCGTGGCGATGATCGACAGGACGAAGCCCAGGGTCGCCCCATTGATCCACGCCACCCGGACCTCACGCCACAGGGTGCGCCAGGCGTTGGCGACCGTCAGTTCGCGCGCCGCCAGGGCGCGGACATTGACGGTCAGGGCCTGGGTGCCGGAATTGCCGCCGATCGAGGCGACGATCGGCATCAGCGTGGCCAGGATGACCAGCTTCAGGATCTGCTCCTGAAAGGCGGCGATGACCCAGGTCGAACAGAAGGCGGTCAGCATGTTGACCGCCAGCCACGGCAGGCGCGACTTCAGCATATCGGCGGTCGAGGCGTCGCGGCCCTCGTCGTCGGACACGCCGCCCAGGGCCAGCATGTCTTCGCGGTGTTCTTCCTGGATGATGTTGACGATGTCGTCGACCGTGATCTGGCCCACCAGGCGGCCCGAGGTATCGACCACCGGCGCCGAAATCAGGTGGTACTTCTCGAAAATATAGGCGACCTCTTCCTGGTCCTGGTTGACGGCGATCTCGGTGATCGGCTCCATCAGCGCGGCCAGGGTGACCTCGCGCTTGGACCGCATCAGCACCGATACCGGAATGGCGCCGATCGGCTTGTGCGACGGGTCGATGACATAGATGTCGAAGAACAGCTCCGGCAGGTCGTCGCCGGCTTCGCGCATATGGTCCAGGGTGTGGCCGACATTCCAGAAGCTGGGCGCCGCCATGACCTCGCGCTGCATCAGGCGGCCGGCGGTTTCCTCCTCGTAGGCGAGCGCCGTGGCCATGGCCTCGCGCTCGGCCTGCGGCATGGCGGCCAGGACGGCCTTCTGCTGGTCCTCCTCCAGGTCCTCGAAGACGGCGGCCGCGTCATCCGAATCGAGCTCCTGCAGCACCTCGGCCAGGTCCGCCGTGTGCAGGGTGTCGATGACTTCGTCGCGGATGTCGTCATCCAGCTCCGGCAGAACCTCGGCCAGGGCGTCGGCGGGGATCCACGGGATGACCTCCTCGCGGTAGTCTTCCGACAGGAACCCCAGCAGGTCGGCGATGTCGGCCGGGTGAAGGGCATCCAGCAGTTCGCGCAGGCGCATGCCGTCGCCGCGGTCGGCGGCGTCGATAACCAGGCTGATATATTGCGGATTAAGGGCGTAGTCGTCCTTGAGCGCGAAGTCTTCGATGTCTTCGGGGGTGGTCAGGATGGCGTCGGGCGCCGTCATGACGTCATCGGGGGAAAGCTTTGGGGCTTCGGGCTTCTGCGGGGTATCCGATGTCTGGCTCATGGCCCAGTCCCCCTTTTCAGTGCGCGATAGCGTATCCCGTTATAATGAAGATTTTCCGGATTGGTGCGGTCGAGAAGACTCGAACTTCCACATCTTGCGATACAGCGACCTCAACGCTGCGCGTCTACCAATTCCGCCACGACCGCACACCATCCGGAGAGGCGGGCAGATAGCAACAGTTTGCGGCTTTGTGAAGTCTTTAATTGAACCCGTTGCGGAATTTCCTCCAAGCTGCATGCAGCTTGGCGAGGGCACCGAAAAAGTTCTTTGGCCGCCGCCGCTTATGCGAGGAGCCATGGGGGGCGCCTAGTCCGGCGTTTGAGCTCTATTAAGACCCAATCGCCATGAAGTCGTAGACGTTCGCGGCCTTGGTGACGACGATCGAGATTTTTTCTTCGAAAATCTGGATTTCGCCGCGCGCCACCGGGTGATTGTTGGCCAGGATCCACACCTCGTCGTGCTCGCGCGCGTCCAGCGGAATCACGGCGCCGCGGCCCATGCGCAGCAACTGCTGCATCGGCAGGACCGAACGGCCCAGAAGCACCGAGATTTCGACGGGAACCGATCCCACCTGAGATGTCGTCACGCGACCCCTACCCTTACCTTAAACCGGCTGAGGACCTACATTAGGGCCTTGCCTCTTAAAACTTTATAACTCAGAGACTGTTTTGAAAATTTGTACGGCTGAGCCGAAAAGGGCTGGTTTCGAGAACCGGAGCGGAGCGTACTCAAGTACGTGAGCACCGGAAGCGCAGAAAACGGACCTTTGCAGGCCAGCTGGACACATTTGCAAACAGTCTCTCAATGAGGTTTCATGCTTGATGACAGGTTAATGAAACACGGTTTCCACAGCCAAATCGACGGGCCAGCCCCACAGTGGGTGGTTGCCCCCTCGCCTGTCGACTATCCGGACGCCGTCGCCTTCATGGAAGCCCGTGTCGCCGCCATCCAGGCCGGGGAAGCGCCCGAGATGGTGTGGCTGGTCGAACATCCGCCGCTCTACACCGCCGGCGTATCGGCCAAACCCGACGACCTGATCGCGCCCGGTGCCTTTCCGGTCTATCCGACCGGTCGTGGCGGCCAATATACCTATCACGGCCCGGGCCAGCGCGTGGCCTATGTCATGCTGGACCTGAACCGCCGGCAGAAAGATGTCCGCCGCTTCGTCCAAGCCCTGGAGCAATGGATCATCGACACCCTGTGGCAGTTCAATGTCGAAGGCCATATCCGCGACGGCCGGGTTGGTGTCTGGGTGGAGCGCAAGGATAAGGGTTATCCCCTGACCGAGGATAAGATCGCGGCGCTGGGTATCAAACTGAGACGCTGGGTCAGCTTCCACGGCATCAGCCTGAACGTCGAACCCGACCTGTCGCATTTCGGCGGCATCGTGCCGTGCGGCATCCGCGAGCACGGCGTCACCAGCCTGCTGGACCTGGGCCTTCCGGTGACGATGGACGAGGTCGACTACGCCCTGAAAACCAGCTTCGAAAAGCTGTTCGGCCCCGTTGACGCCGCTTAGACCGCGTTTCGATCCGGAAGAATCGAATCGGCGCTCTAAGTTTCTGTTTTAACGCGCATCTTAATCCGAAAAGTGCGTCACACTTTTCGGGATGCGCTCTAAATCGCGGCTTTTGTCCGGAACAGGGTCTTGCCGTAGCGGTTGTCACCGCGTTCCCCCGGCATGATGCACAGGTCGACGGCTGCCCACAGCACCACCAGTCCGGCCAGGAAATCGAAAAAACCGTAGGGCGCCGGCCAGACCATGACCACCGCCAGCAGAATCACCGCCGCCCACCAGCCGGAGCGGCCGCGGTCATGCAACCGCTTGGCCAGCACGCAGGTCCCCATGAAGACCACGGCGGAATAGACGACGATCCCGGCGACGAACTCGATCGGGCCATGAAAGGCGGACTGATAGACCGCAACGCCGACCAGCAGCAGGGCCGCGGCGACGGTGAACGGCACCTGCCCGATACGCCCGGTGGCGGAGAAGAACAGTTCGGCCCAGTCGGTCTTGGGGTTCATGAGAGACTCCGTTGGTCGCCGCTTCTTATAACAAACAGGAGGGGACGACCACCAGAATACTACATCGAAAGGCGAGTCTTATTAATGGACTTGAAGATGCCTGCCATGGTGGCGTTCAGCTGATTGGCGTTGGTCAGGTCATAGAAGTATTCCGGCGCGCTGGCGCACTTGCGCAGCATGTTGGAATTGCCCTCGATGATCTTGACCGTATAGACGGTGATGCCGCGCGCCTTGGCGTCAGCGCAGGCCAGGGCCGTGCGCTTGTCGATCTCGCTGGCGCTCCAGCTCCAGAAGTTCTTGGTGTTGTCGCCGTCCGTGACCACGATCATGAACTTGCGCGCCTTGCCGCTGCCAAACTCGGTGGCGCCGGTAAACGGTTGGTTCGGCGACAGGACTTCCATGCCCCACTGCACACCCATGGTGATGTTGGTGTAGCCGCCGGGCTGCAGGGTCTGGATGAAGCTGCGCGACGCAGCGATATTGTCGCTCAGTCCCTGGACGGGACGCAGGCTGCTTTCATCGCAATTGCCGAGCGGATAAAGGGTCACGGCCTTGCCTTTCTGAGCCGCAACGGCCGAAACGTCCGAGGGCTGGGCGCGGTCAACAGCGCAACTACCGAAGCCCGTCGACAAGCCCTGGCTCGCCATGGTGGTCACGGTGGCATTGCTGAGCCGGACCTGGGTGTTGAACGGCACGACGGCGATCTTGCTGCCCGATACGTTCTTGCCATTCTCCAGCAGGCCGGCCATGGCGCTGTCGACGGACGACTTCAGGTTCGGCATCTTGCTGGCCTCGGCCATGGAGCCGGTGGTATCCAGCACGAAGGCAATTTCGAACACATCCAGCGAGGTCTTGGCCTGGGACACGACGGTGACCGGGTAGCTGTCCTTGCCGAAGAAGGCGCCGAAGTAGGAGGTGACCGTGGCGTGAACCGTATAGGTCTGGCTGATGACGTTGTCGCTGACCTCACGCTTAAGGTCGCCGTTGATGTCATAAACGCCGGCGCGGGCGAAGTTATCGGCAAAGGCCTTGTCGGCGGCGGCGCCACGGGACTCGTCCGAGGCCGACTTCAGCGCCATGGCGCGCAGCACCGCGGAATCGGCGGCGTCCTGAAGCTTGCGGCGGGCGGAATCGACCCGGGAAAAGTCGATCGCGGCCCCGACGAAGCCGAAAATGACAAAGACGCTGAGGGCGAAAATCATGATGACGTTTCCGCCTTGGTCACGACAGCCCTCGCCCAGGCGGCGAAGGAAGCCTGCGAAAACATGTGTAGGGCGTGCCAGGATCGTCACGGTGATGAACCTCGGATGCAAAAGGGGCCTGTGTCCGAAAGCGGGACACTCCATCCTGGGGTTGCAAGCCGCGTACCGAAAATTAGGAACTTGTTAACCACACGCTTCAAAGGCGCAAAAAAACGCCCCCTTGCGGGGGCGTCAGGTCGGCAGTTTCGGTGAGTCTTCGCCGGAGGAACTTTGAAATTACTCCAGGCTGCAATATCGCAGCCTGGCAAGGGCCCGATAACCGCTCTGGGGCCCGCCGCCGCTGATGCGGCGAGCCTCGCGGCGTCTGAGCGACTACTGAGTCAGGCGGACCTTGCGGATCGACTTCATGATCTTGGCCATGGTGGCCGGAAGCTGATCAGCCGTGCTCAGGTTGTAGTAGTAGGCCGGTTGCGAGGCGCAGGCCTGCAGCGTGCTCGAGTCGCCCTGCTCCAGCCGGACCGTGAAGACGGTGATCTTCAGGTTCTTGGCATTGGTGCAGGCCAGGGCCAGGCGGGCGTTGATCTGGGCGTTGTTGGTGGTCCACCGGTTCTGGGTGTTGATCCCGTCGGTCAGGACGATCATGTACTTCTGGGCGGACCCGTCGGTGAAGCTGCCGCCTTCGGTAAAGGGCGCGGTCGGCGACAGGACCTCCATGCCCCACTGCACGCCGATGGTGACATTGGTATTGCCGGCGGGGGTCATCTTGGCGGCGTAGATCCGGGCCGCGGCGATGTCCAGGGTCAGGGGCATGATGGGCAGCAGCGAGTTGGTGGCGCACTTGGCGGCTGGATACAGCGTGCTGGCATTGCTGGACACCGGTGCGTCGGCGGTGACGTCATAGGACTGGGTACGGTCGATGACGCAGCCGGTCCAGGTCGTGGTGCTCACCCCCAGCAGGTCGTCATTGCTGGTGATGGTGGTGTTGTCCTTGATGACCGTGGTCGAGCCCGAGCTGTAGCCGCCGGCCGAAGGCGTGCTGTAGGTCACCGCACCATAGTAGCGGGTGTAGTTGTTGGGTTCGTTGTAATAGCCGTTATAGGTGTAGTCGTCGCCACCGCTGTTCGTGCTGTTCAGCGTCAGGGTCGAGCCACTGACCTTGTAGACGACCTGACGCCAGGCGATATAGGTGTAGTAGTAGGTGTTGTTGTAGTACCGGTAGGTGTGGCTCGACGTGTAGTAGGACGTCGAGAACACGCCGAAATAGGTGCTGCCGTTCGACGTCCAGCTGCGGGTGTAGTTGCGGTTGTTCGACTGGCAGGTCGCATTGCTTCCGCACATCGACGACACGTTTTCATAGATGACCTGGCACTGCCCCGCGGTATAGTTCGAACAGCTGTAGGTCGGGTTCACCGTCTGGAAGCTGCCGGTATAGTTGGTCATGCCCGCGACATTGCTCAGCGACACCTGGGTGTCGAACGGCACCAGGGCGACCTTGGTCTTGGCGTAGTTCTTGCCTGTCGAATCGAGCATCGAAGCCAGCACGGCATCCAGGCTGGACTTCAGGTAGGTCATCTTGTTGTTCGACGACATCGAGCCGGTATTGTCCAGGACGAAAGCGACCTCGGCCGTACTGGTGCTGACACCCGACTTGGCAACGGCGTCGATATCGACCGTGTCGATCCCGACCAGGCCCAGCAGGTAGGTCGGCACATGGGCGGTGGCCGAATAACTCACGGTCATGACATTATTGCTGGTCGCCGTACTAAGGGTCGCCGTCGCCGTCCCCAGGGTGGGAATGACCTTGGCGTTGCAGAAACTGTTCTGCAGGCCCGTACTTTCCTTGATGTTACCGCAGAACGCCTTCTTGGCCGCCGCTTCACGCGTGGCCTGGGTCGGAGTCGCCGTCGGGTCGATCGTCGCCGATATGGCGCCGGCATCGACCGCGTCCTGAAGCTTGGCCCGCGCCGCCTGGATATTGGCGAAATCCAGCCCGCCCCCGACCGCCGCGACGATCGGGATGACGGAAAACGCGACGACCATGGTTACATTGCCGCGGATGTCCGCGGTAAACTTACGAAAATAACGACTGAGGTTCGTCATGGACGTGCGCCTTGGGGCTAGAAAGACAGGCCTTCTCCGAGAAATTGGTCCGGCAATGAATAAAAAGGTATCATCCGACCTTTAAGAAAATAGAAAAATACGAGGTTAAAAAATTTCAGCCAAATATTAGGATAAATATAGATTTACCATTACCAGATAGTATTGCTACCGTAAAATAAACCACAAACTCTATGGTAAAGAATTCGCGCAATTCGTTAGGGTTAAAGACCGGCTAACGAACGCAATTGCTCAAAATCCCCTGGCACGGGAGCGGACAGCGCCTTATTCCCGCCTGCGGGGTGGGGAAAGGTCAGGTTCAGGGCATGCAGCATCAGGCGGGGTACAGCCGCGCCCCCCAGGCTGAGCGTGCCGCCGTAGCGGACGTCGCCGGCGATCGGCGCCCCCAGATGGGCCAGGTGGACGCGGATCTGATGCATGCGGCCGGTATGGGGGCTGCATCGAACCAGGGCAGCGTCATCGCAGCGGTTCAACACTTCGAAGGCCGTTTGCGCCGTCAGCGCATCGGGGTGGTCGGACGCGCACACCCGCGACCAGGCTTCGCGGCCGACTTCCTCGCGGCGCAGCGGTGCATCGACCGTAAACCTGTCCGGCAGTTCCGCGCCGGACACGATGGCCAGGTAGGTCTTGTCGAAGGCGCGCCGGATCATGGCCTTGCCCAGGAAGGAGACAGCCGGCTGGGTCTTGGCGACCAGCAATATCCCGGAGGTGTCGCGGTCCAGCCGGTGCACCAGCTTGGGACGCTTGCCATTGGACCTGGCGAAGGCCCACATCATGTCATCGAGATTGTGCCCGTCCCCGCGCCCGCCCTGGCTGGACAGGCCGGACGGCTTGTTGAACCCCATGATGTCGGCGTCTTCATAGATCACCATGGACTTCACCCAGGCGATATCCTCCGGCGACAGGTTGCGCGGCAGTTTGGACGCCGGAATGAACTTCGGCGCCTGTTTCGGGCGCGGCCCGCGGCTGGCCATGGCTTTAAGATGTTGCGGGGAGTGTTTCGCCATGGCCGCTCCATAGCGGCGGCGGGCCGGAAAAGCAAATCAGTCGAACACCTCGGCCTGAGATACGCCGATATCCTTTCCCGGTGGCAGCTGCCACAGGACCAGCAGGACCAGATAGCCCGTGCCGGTCGCCCCCAGCAGAAGCCACCAGGCGCTGCGACCGATATCGTGCAGCCGCCGCGCCCCGACCGCCAGGCCCGTCGGCAGGCACAGGGCGTTGAGCGCCAGGTTGATGTTGTTGTCGATCGTCCCATTGCGGAAGGCCAGCAGGAAGATGACCGTGCTCTGCACCGTAAACACGAACAGCAGGTACCACCAGATTTCCGACCGGCTGGCCCTGCCCTTCCACATGAAGGTTTTGCGGTAGACGGTCAGCACGGCGCTGGCGATCGACTTGCGCGTCGGCAAGGGTCCATAGTGCCCGGCCGTGCCAGGCTTGATCAGCCACAGGGCCAGCACGCCGATAATCACCGGCGCACCGAGAATCCCGGCCATAAAGAGGTAAATATAGCTGCCGCCCGCCCAATACATGCCACCAACCTATCTACGGCACCGGAAAAGTAAACCGGCGACCTACTCGAACATGTCCGACACATCAGCCTCATGAGGCTTTTGCGACGGCACCAACCAGATCATGGCCAGGCCCAGCAGGCCGACGCCGGTCAGCGCCACGGCCAGCCACCACGCCGACAGGTTGAGGTCGTGCAGCCGCCGCGCCCCGGCCGAGACGCCCGGAATCCAGAGCAGCGCCGCGACTGCGCCCGCCACGTACAGATTGTCGCGCAACAGGAAGACGATCACCAACTGAACCGCCAGCGTGGCCAGGAGCCACGGCCAGATTTCCGAGCGCCCACCCCGCCCGCGGAAATCGGCGAACTTGCGGAAGATGGTGACGAAGGCATCGGGGACCGGCAAGGTCTGGGGCACCCGGCCGAAACGGTTGCGACCTTCCGGCCGGCCCAGAACCGCCGCGGCAGCCAGCGCGGCGGCCAGTCCGACGAACACGATCACCGGCCCCGCAACATAGAGGAAATATTCCAGGTAAAAGAGCGCCCCCACCTCCTCCGGCATCACACGTCCCCGCGCGCCCTCTGCTTGGTGGCCCGCAGTTGCGCCCAGTACTCCAGGCGCTGTTTCACCTTGGCTTCGTGACCATCGCCGACCGGATCGTAGAATTTCGGCCGCGCCACCCCGTCCGGGAAATAGTTCTGTCCGGAGAAACCGTCGGGATCATCCGGATCGTAGATATAGCCGGCGCCGTAACCGATATCTTTCATCAGCTTGGTTGGCGCGTTGAGAATCACCGCCGGCGGGTCGAGGTGGCCGGTCTCCCGCGCCAGTTTCTGCGCCGCTTTGAAAGCCGTATAGACCGAATTCGACTTGGGCGCCGAAGCCATGTGGACCACGGCCTGGGCCAGGGCCAGTTCGCCTTCGGGCGAGCCCAGCACCTCGTAGGTGTCGCGCGCCGCCTGGCACATCAGTAACGACATCGGATCGGCATTGCCGATATCCTCCGACGCCATGCGGATCAGCCGCCGGGCGATGAACAGGGGATCGTCCCCGCCGTTGAGCATCCGCGCCAGCCAGTACAGGGCGGCATCCGGATCCGATCCCCGCACCGACTTGTGCAACGCGCTGATCAGGTTGTAGTGACCCTCGCGGTCCTTGTCGTGATTGGGCCGGCGCTTCTGCAATTGCGCCAGAAGTTCCTCCGACGACAAGGGCGCCTCGAAGCCCATATGATCCAGGGCTTCGATGAGGCTCAGTATGTAACGGCCGTCGCCGTCACTGAGCAGTTTCAGCGTGTCGTACGCCTCGGGCTGCAACGGCAGTTTATGACCGATATGATCCTGCGCCTTCGCGATGATCCGGTCCAGGGCGGCCTCGTCCAGGCGTTTCAATACGAAGACCTGGCAGCGCGACAACAAGGCCCCGTTCAGTTCGAACGACGGGTTTTCCGTCGTGGCGCCGATCAGGGTCACCACGCCGGCCTCGACATAGGGCAGGAAACTGTCCTGCTGGGCCCGGTTGAAACGGTGGATTTCATCGACGAACAGCACGGTACGCTGTCCCATCTGGTGCCGCGCCTGGGCCTGTTCGAAGGCCTTCTTCAGGTCGGCGACACCGGAAAAGACGGCCGATATCTGCTGGAACTCATAGCCGGCCGCCTCGGCCAGCAGCCGGGCGATGGTGGTCTTGCCGACACCGGGCGGGCCCCACAGGATCAGGCTGGGCAGGAAGCCGCGCGCGATCAACCTGGCAATGGCGCCATCGGGCCCCAGCAGGTGATCCTGGCCGACGACCTCGTCGACGGCCCTGGGGCGCAGCCGGTCGGCCAGAGGCTTGGCGGCGTCATCCACCTGCGGCAGCGTGGACTTGGCGGTCGGCGCAACATGGCCGAATAGATCTGCATTGGGGGCGGGCATGGAACACATATAGAACCCAAACCCCCGATTTCAACGCAAAAAGCGCCGCCGGAGGTACCGGCGGCGCTTCGCTACGCGAACTGTCGTCTGATCTTAGAAGTTGAAACGGACACCCGCGATAAACCGCTTGCCGAACTTTTCGTATTCGATCGGATACTGGTCGGTGTCGCCGAAGCGGGCGGCGCCGTCATTGGTCAGGTTGACACCGTCAGCGAAGATTTCGAAGTTGTCGTTGATCTGGTAACGGACCGACAGGTCGACCTCCAGATCCTTGTCCCAGTAGATGTCGCCATTGCCATCGGGAACGATGGTGCCGGCAACCGCCTTATAGACGCCGACGTCCTGGAGCCACGGCGTGCGGTATTGGGCGGCCAGGCGGACGGTCAGGCCATACTTTTCGTAGATGGCCTGAAGGTTGTAAACCGAGTCCGACGTACCGGACAGGGTGACGGTACGGGCAGGCGACGTGCCGACCGCCAGCAGGTTCAGTTCCGATTCGGTGAAGGTGGCGGAGGCGCGAACGCCGAAGCCGCCGAGCCATTCAGGCAGGCCGTTGCTTTCGACCAGGGTTTCGGCTGTCGTCGAAGCGAACAGTTCGAGCCCCTTGATATAGCCGTCACCGCCGTTACGGACGGTGTTGTAGCGATAGTTGGTGCGGTCGAAACCGGCGACATCCAGATCGTCCTTGCCATAGGTGCTGGAGGTCGACAGCAGGACGTCGCTGATGTCCTTGTAGAAGACGCCGGCCGAGAAGAAGGTGTCGTGGCTGCCGTAATATTCCAGATAGGCGTCCAGGCCGACCTGCTTTTCCGGCTTGGCGTCGGGGTTACCGCCCGAGATCGAGGTTTCGCCGTCATTGATGGTGAAGTTCGGGCGCAGGTCGTCGAAATCGGCGCGCGAAGCCGAGGTCGTCAGGCCGAAGCGGGCCTTCAGGCGGTCGGACAGGTTCCAGTTCAGGTGAACGCTGGGGTAGACCAGGGTGTCGTCGGACTTGGTCTGCTTCAGGCCGGTATTGGTCGAGCCAACGAAGGTATAGGCCTCGCCGGTATTGCCGATCGCCTCGACGCGGACGCCGTAGACAACATTACCCCAATCGAACTGCGTCGTCGCCATCAGGTAGGCGGCGGAGACGTCTTCGCTGACCTTCCAGTAGTTGGCCAGGGTCTCGGTCAGGGCAGCGCCGTTGCGCGACGTCGCGATGGCGTTCAGCACCTTCTCCTTGTTGGAATAACGGAAGGTGTAGCCAAGATACTGCTCACCCAGATAGTCGCCGTCCTGGGCCAGTTGGCTGTAGGTCAGGGTGCTGTTCGCAGTCGAACCGCTGAAGCCGTAGTCGCGGTTTTCCTTTTCACGGGTCGTATACAGGCCGCCGAACTCGACCTTGGTGTCGCGGCCGAACAGTTGCGTGGCATAATCGAAATCGACCTTGCCGGTCCACGCCTTGGTTTCTTCCGCCGCCTCGAACATCGAGATCTGGTTCAGCGGCATGGCGAAGTCTTCGATATTCATCACCCGGTCGCCCTTGACGCGAGCCGAGGTCGTGCCGGTCGTGCGGAACAGCTGAACGAAGTTCGAGGTGGTGTCGCGGAAATCATAGTCGACGGTCGGACGCGACGCGAAGTTGCTGCCGCTGCGGAAGCGGATTTCGGCCGGGTTGTCGCCACGGTTTTCGGTCCAGGTGTAGTTCAGGCGCCACGACGCATCCAGGCCGTTGCCGAAGTGGTGCTCGCCGCCCAGGGTATTGGTCGACATGGTGTCGTAGTTATCGCGGTAGGTGATGCGGGCATTCAGGCGGGCGCCATAGGCCGTGCCATGCTTCGGATCGTTGGCCGTGAAATAGGCGTCGCTGTTATAGGCCACGCCGGCGGCGTTGGTGCTCTGGCCGTCCAGGTTGAAGATGAACTGGTCGCGCAACTCGTCGTCATGATATTCCGAAAAGATCGTCGAGGCGAAGATCGTGTTGTCGGCGTTGAGCTTGTAATCCAGGCGCAGCGAGGCCGAGGTGTTCTCGCGGGTCAGGCGGTAGTGCTTGTTCTTGGTGTCGACGGCGAAGCGCTTGGAGGTATCGACGGCCTTCGGCGTGACGTAAGGGTCGGTTTCCCAGTTTTCCGTCGCCATTTCGCGGCTGTAGTACGAAGCCTGGGCGACCACGCCCAGCTTGCCGTCCAGGAAGATGTTGGAATAGACCAGCGACGCGTCGATTTCCTGACCGTCACCCAACTCGACATGGCCCAGGCCCAGCTTGCCGGTGATCTTCTGGCCCTTGTAGTCAAAGGCGCGGCGCGTGCGGATGTCGACATTGCCGGCGACCGTGTCGCCCGGCATGGAGGCGACGATGGCCTTCTGCACCGTCACCTGCGACGCGATGGCCGACGGGATGTTGTCGAAGCGGGTCTGGCGGCCTTCCGGCGACACGACCGACAGGCCGTCGAAGGACAGGGTCGTCCAGTAGCGCGGGGCGCCGCGCAGGTTGACGTAACGGCCCTGACCTTGGTCGCGCTCGATGCCGATGCCGGGCAGGCGCGAAACCGCCTGGGCCAGGTTCTGGTCGGGCAGGTCGCCGATAGCGTCGGCCGACAGCACGGTGACCAGCGAGTCCGAATTCTTCTGCGCCTTCATGGCGGCTTCCTGGCTTTCCGCCATGGGACGGCGGCCGCGCACGACCACTTCCTCACCAGTTTCCACCTGGGCGTCCTGGGCATAGGCCTGACCTACGGTAATAAACGAAGCGCCGGCCATCAGCGCCAGGCGCAGTGCGCTCTTCTTGGAAAACAGCATATTGGTATCCCCATGATCCAGCGCGCACCATGCGCGTCGGGTGCGGCGTTCAGGCCGCGATGGGGATGCCGTTACCGGCGCTCTGTGACAGTTTGACAAAACGGCTTGGTTGCGGCGCGAAAGAGACGTCGACGTTGCAAAATCGTCACGCAATTCGCGTTCTGAGCGCGCGAAACCGGCGGTCTCGCTTTATTTTCGGGCCGCCGAATCAGAGGCGGTGAAGATCGGCTTGAGCCCGTCGGCCTTGCCTTCGATGCGTTCCAGGCGCGGATAACGCAGTCCTTCATGGTAATCGAGCACTACGACACGGTAGTGGTCGCCTTCCTGCATCCACAGTTCAATCTTTTTGTCCGTGCCATGGGCCGCAACCAGGGCGTCTTTCAAACGGTCCGACGTAAAGCCGCGGCCGTCGACAGCGACAATCTTCATGCTCGCCGTCAGGCCCAGCTTGAAGGCTGGCCCGTCCCACATGACTTCGCGGATCGCACCATCCTTGGCGACGCTCAGGCCCGGGCCGTACATCAGCCCAACGACATTGCGCTTTGCCTCATTCGACTTCGTGTAGTCGGTCGGCGTGTCGCTGTAGGACAGGCGATAGCCCGCCCGCGCCAGGCTTTCGAGCGGGGCGCCGCCACCAGTGCGGGTGGTGCGCGCCTTCAGGAAGTTCGCCCAGTCGTAAGGATAGACGGCGTTCAGGGCCGCCACAACGTCGTCGAAACCATAGACCATCGGGTCCCACGCACCATCGTGGACGCCGAAGAATCCCCGCGCGAAGTCATCCAGTGACTTTTTCCCGCCGGTCTTCTCCCGGATCAGAGTATCGGCCTCCAGCCAGATCAGCGCGCCTTCGAAATAATAGTCTTCCGATCTCTGCCAGCTGGTCCACGATTTCGGTTCGCGGTTGGAGATAATCGGATCATAGGTCGTATCGACCAGGTTGCGCCACTGCCGCGCCGGCAGGTTGTCATAGACCGCCATGCTGGCCGCCAGTTGCTGCAGGGTCTGGTCGTAAGTGTAGAGCCCCGCCCTGCCCTCGATCACAAAGGTCCAGTAGGTGGTGCCGCCTTCATAGACCCACAGAAGCTCGTCCTGCATCGGCGCCTGGAAATCCCCGGTGAACTGGCCCTGCGGGCGGCGGAACTTGCCGTCCCAGCTATGGATGTATTCGTGGGCCATGATGTTTCGGCCGAAGCCCTTGCCCGCCACTTCGCGGAAATAGTCCGGCTCGACGCCGATCTCGGACGAACGGTGGTGCTCCAGCCCGATGCTGACGGTGTCGGAAGCTGTGACCAGGAAATCGAAACGGTCATAGTGCTTCGCCCCGAACAGCTTGTAGGCCTCCTGGACGACGCGGCGATGGATGTCGACGACCTTGTCAGGGACCTCCAGGTTTTTCGGGTCGTCGGCGACGATGTTCATCTTCACCGGCACCTTGGCGCCAGGATCGAGGTCGTAGGTGCGGAAATACTGTCCGGCGATCAGCGGCGAGTCGATGAAGTGATCGTAGGAAATCGGCTTGAAGATTACGACGTCGCCCTTGCGCCCGTCCGTCTCCAGCGCCGACGCAAATTGCCAGTCCTTCGGCAGCGTCAGGTTCAACTGGATCGGAATGCGGCGGGCGAACCAGCCGGCGGGATAGAGGCTCTGGCCGGTCCACTGCAAGGCCAGCATGGTGTCGGTATGCAGGATTTCGCCGTCGCGTTCCTGAACCGGAAACAGGTACTGAAACTGCGCCGTCACCTCGGTAACGCCGGCCGGCACCTCGACATGAAAGGCGTTCGGCTCAATCGAGTCGCGTGTCCACTGTAGGACCTGGCCGACGGCGGTGACCTTCAGCCCGGCGATCTTGGTCAGGTCGGTATCGGCGGGCGAATGGTGCCCCGGCAGCCATTTCGGCACCAGCAGGGTCAGCCGCCCGGCCTGGGCCACCGGGATGACCTCGCGGATATGGACGATGTGGCGGTCCGTGTCGCTGGCGTCGACAAACAGCTGAATCGTGCCGGGAAAAGCGACATCCCGCGGCGCCGGCAGACCGGGCGGCAGCGCCGCCGGCATGGCAGGGGCCTGCGCTGAGACGGGGCCAGCCGCAAGTCCAAACGCCACTACCGCGGCCACGATCGCCTTCATGCCACCCTCCTGAAGTTTCACGAGGAACTATTCACGCGGAGTTCGCTCTGTAAAGACCTTTTCATGGGGCTCCCAAATCCTGCAGGGCGGTCGCCGACGGAAATGACAAACGCCCTCCTCTCCACGATGCCTGCCGGCGAGGCTGGGGAGGTGCCGGCGAAGCCGGCGGAGGGGTACAAGGTAGACGAGATCGTCAACAGGCTTGCGCAATTGTGGCCTGGGTTCCCTCCCCGCCGACAAACAGTCGCCCATCCCTGCCCTAACTGAATTGCGCCGTAATGATCCGCCCGCCGCGCTGGATGCTGATCCGCCACGACCGCGCGCCCTGCTTCGCCACGGCGTCCAGGTCGCCCGAGGTGTTGATCACTTTGCCATTGACCTCGCGGACGATGTCGCCGGGCTGCAAACCGACCCCGGCAGCATAGGTGCGCGCCGATTCGATGGAATAGATCATCACCCCCCTGGGCGCGTCGAACGGATCGACACCGATCTCGTCGGCGACCGCAGGCGACAGGTTGACCACCTTGGCGCCGGCGAAAGGATTCTCGCCCTTGATCAGGCGCTCGTCGCGCGGCGGCGAATCCGACGGCGGCGTGGCCTTGACATTGACGCTGAACGGCTTGCCCTGGCGCAGCCCCTCGATCTTCGCCGTCTGGTTCAGGTTCAACAGGCTGATCTGGTAGCGCAGCCCGCCGGCGTCATTCACCGCCTGACCGTTGATGGCCAGGATGACATCGCCGGTCTGCAGTCCCGCCTGATCGGCGGCCGAACCCTTGTAGACATCCGACACCAGCACGCCTTCCGGCCGGTCCATCCCCAGCGATTTGGCGATGTCCGAGGTCACCGTATCGCCCTTGGCGCCCAGCCACGGCCGCTTGAGCGAGGTGGCGCCGCCGGCGGCGCTGTCGACCACGCGCTTGACCATGGCCGCCGGGATGGCGAAGCCGACACCCGACGACTGGCCGGCGCGCGACAGGATCTGGGCATTGATGCCGATCAGCTTGCCGTTCATGTCGACCAGGGCGCCGCCGGAATTACCGGGATTGATGGCGGCGTCGGTCTGGATGAAGTTGCCCTCTTCGCCATTGCTGCGGTTGAGCGCCGAAATAATGCCGTTGGTCACGGTCTGGCCCACCCCGAACGGATTGCCGATGGCCAGGACCAGATCGCCCACCTCCAGGTCACGGCCGTCGTTCAACTCGATCGTCTGGAAGGTCTCGCCCGGTGCCTCCAGCTTCAGCACCGCCAGGTCCGAGCGCGGATCCGACAGCAGCAGCTTGGCCGAATATTCACGGCGGTCGTTCAGGACGACCATGAAGGTCTGGCCGCCGGCGACGACGTGGTTGTTGGTGACGACGATGCCGTCCTTGCGCACGATAACGCCCGATCCCAGCGATCCTTCGGTGCGCGATTGCGGCACGCCGTTGCCGAACATCTGCCAGAAGGGATCGACATTCTCGCGCACCCGTACCTTGGCATAGACGTTAACGACCGCCGGAGCGACGGTGCGCACTACGGGTGCGAACGAGGTCTTCATGCCGACGGCGGACGACGGCACCTGGCGCGGTTCGTTGCCGAACCCGGTCCCTTGAAACGTCTTGTTGTCCTGAGAATGGCCAGGCCCGCAGGCCACCAGAACGGCCAGCACCGGCAGAAGGGAGATAAAACGCGACTTCATAGGAGTCCCCTGAAATTCAGAGGCTCAGATTTAAGAACCAATGCGGCAGTATCAAGGCTCGGGCCAACCGTGTTTAGGCCTTAATCCGTTACAGTTGCCGTACCCATTGGCGCAGGATGGCCTGGAAAGCGCCGCCCCGGGTTTCGACCTGCGCCATATCGGCGAAACTCACCGACGCCCGATTGGGATCCAACCATTGCAACAGCCCCTCCGGGTCGTCGATCCCACCGATGCCGTCGGCCCGGACCTTGGCGCCGCGATGCAGGATGATCTGCACACCGGATTTGGCCCGAAGGTGGAAGGTCGCAAACCATTCACCCGACCTATAGCTGGGCGCATTCCACTTGACGCCTTCTTCGATGGCCGGATCGGCCGCCAGGATCAACCGGCGCAAGACCTCGATTTCCGCCTGCGCCGGATGACCGGCGACCAGGGCGTCCGGCGTCGTCAATGCGCCGCTCCGCCATCGGCGGGACGTTCGACCTTCAGCGACTGTTTCACCCCGGCCGCCAGTAGCAGCGAGAACACCATGAACAGCGCCGCAACCCAGAAGGCCGAACCGCTCAGCCACTTGGCCACGCCGGGATGGGTCACCGCCGAAAGCGTGACACCGAATAGGATCGGCGCGAAGACGGTCGACATGGCCGACAGGCTCATATTGGCGCCCTGCAGTGTCCCCTGCTCTTTCGGATCGACCTTGGACGACATCAGCGCCTGGATGTTGGGCGTCGCCAGCCCCCACAAGGCGCCGATCGGGATCGTCGCCACAAACCACTCCCAGCTCGGCGCGAGGCCATAGCCGATAAAAGCGATCATGCCGCAGAACAGCCCCAGATACATCGCCTTTCGCTCACCGATCTTCTTGGCGATGATCCCGGTCAGGCCGGCCTGGACAATGGCCGAGCAGACACCGACCACGGCCAGCATCAGCCCGACCTCGAACGGTCCCCAGCCGAAGCGATAGGCGCAATACAGCACGGTCGTCGTCGGAAAGACCGACTGGGCGAACATCATCATCAGGTACATGACCGACAGGCGCAGGACCTGGCTCGACTTAGCCAGGAACTGGAACGCCCCCAGCGGGTTGGACGTGCGCATGCTGAAAGGCTTGCGCTTATCCTTCGGCAGGGATTCCGGCAAAACGAAGAAGCCGTAGACGAAGTTCAGCAGGCTCAGGCAGGCGGCAAAGAAGAAGGGCAGCCGGTCTTCCCAGCCATGATCGACCAGGAACGGCACGTGGTGGCCGAATTCTCCGAGCACGCCGCCCAGGCTTGGTCCGACGACAAAGCCGATGCCAAAGGCCGCGCCCATCATGCCGAAGACGCCGGCGCGCTTTTCCGGCGGCGTGACATCGCTCATATAGGCATAGGCGGTCGAGATGCTGGCCGAGGTCATGCCGGAGATGATCCGCCCGACCAGCAGCCACCACAGCCCCGGCGCCAGCGCCATGAACAGGAAGTCGACCCCTGTGCCGAAATTGGAGAACAGCACGACCGGCCGCCGTCCTATGCTGTCGGACAGGCCGCCCTGGATCGGTGAAAAGATGAACTGCGCCGTCCCCCAGGCCGAACCGAAAATGCCTGTCCACAGCCCGGCCGACGAAATCGAACCGACGAAGTCTTCGATAAGACGCGGCAGGACGGGAATGATCACCCCGATCGACAGCATGTCGAGAAAGACGGTCACCAGGATGAAAGGTGCGGCGGCCTTGAGCTTGTCCGACATGCGGTGTGTGTCCCCTGCAATGGTCCGACAGCCTTAGAGGAAATCTTGGTGGCGGGATAGGCCTCCGCCGCCAGAAGGAGTCAGCAGTCCGCGAGGCCCGACTGGAACTGCCGGATCCACGCCTGAAGCATCACCGCACGAGGCCCCGCCTGCTCATAGGCCGTCTCGGCGACGTTTCCGGCAACATCGGTCTTGCCCTGTTCGGCAAAAACAGCCGCCTGCAGATAGGCCAGCCGCGCCGGCAACAGGCCCAGCCTTGCCGCTGCGTGATCCAGCGTCCACATCCGCCGAAACCAGTCGGCGGAGAAACGCGACAGACACTGCAGATCGGAAAACCACTCAGCCAGGCCCCCCTCGATCAGCCCCATGATCTGATCGCCATCGCTCGAACTTAAAGGGTCAACCGGCCACCACTGATCGTCCAGCCCGGCGGGTGTCAGCCTGTGACTCAGCCAGTAATCGCCCGAGCGGAGCGGAAATTCCGGCAGCCCCGGGTAGCCGCTGACCCGCGGATGGGCATACAGGGTGATGCAGAACCTGCCCTCCATAGACCGCTGCCCCCGGCCAACCTCCATCAGGTGCTCAAAGCCATCGGTCGTTCGCCGGAACGTCCGCCCCCTGGCCTTGAAACCCGCATGATCGAGCGTCGGCTTTATGCGATCCCTGACGAGGGCATCCAGGTTCATGGCTCAACGACGTCTGCTATTTTCGGTCACGCAAGGCCGGCCGGAAGGTGCGCAGGGTACCATCCGAGGCTTCGGGCTTCAGGTCAAGCAGCGCCATCTCCAGGCTATAGACATCGACATTGTCGAACAGCTTCAGCTTCACGCCCGGCTTGATTCCCGGACCGCTGGCGATGAAGATGGCCCGCATCTCGACGGCATCGGGATCGTAGCCGTGACTGCCGCCTTCGGGCTTCGGCATCCAGCCGTCGCCGGACGGAGCCACGATATAGCCGCCGACATCGGCCAGGCAGTTGATCTTCGGCACGCGCGGATGGCGGCCATAGCGGAAACGCACTGGCATCTTCGCCTTGCGCCAGCAGGTCATGTGATCGTGCGGCCTCAGCAATATGGCCTCGACCTCGGCTTCATGACCCGGTTTCGGGTTGAATCCCGCCACCTGCCCGCCCAGCATATCGGCGCTGTCGGGCGGCAGCAGATCGGCCAGTTTGACAAAGGTCTCCGGCCGGTGTTTGGCCATGCCGTGATCGGACACGATGATCACGTGAACCTTGCCCTCCAGCCCCCGCGCCTTCAACCCGTCCAGCAAGGCCCCGATCGAAGCATCGACCCGGGCCAGGGCGGCATCGACCTCCGGGCTGTCGGGACCGAAATCATGGCCGGCATGGTCGACGTCCGAATAGTACAAGGTCATGAAGCCCGGCCTTTGCTCCGGCGGCAGATCGACCCACCCCAGGATCGTGCTGACGCGTTCCGGCAGCGGCAGGTCTTCATTGTAGGTGAACCAGTAGCTCGGCCTGACTCCATGGTTCGGGGCTTCCGATCCTGGCCAGAACAGGGTGGCGGCATGCATGCCCTGCTCTTCGGCGCTGACCCACACCGGTTTGCCGCCGGCCCACCAGAAGGCGTCCTCGACCGCCGCGCGGTTGGCCATCCTGAAGGTGACACCCGGTTGGCCGTCATCGCGCATCGTATTGTTGACGACGCCGTGGTGATCCGGACGCAGCCCCGTGACCAGGGTATAATGGTTGGGATAGGTCAGGGACGGAAAGGACGGCCGCATAGGTCCACTCGCCCCGGTTTCGGCCAGACGCTTGAGATTGGGCGTGACGCCGCGCTCCAGATAGTCGGCCCGGAAGCCATCGATCGACACCAGGATCAGCAGCGGCGTTTCCGTCCGGTGCTGCGGCACCGAAGCGCAACCGGTAACCATCAGGAAAATCAAAACCAGAGGAAGCAGATAGCGCATGCGGCACTCATGTCGGTACGTCTGAAACCACACGTCTTGCCACAGGTTTGCGACGCTTTCACCTCGTTCCAAAACAAAACCCCCGGTCAGGGACCGGGGGCTGCAATGTCATCTTTGGAACCTGACCATCAATCGCTGGCGCGAATACGGTCCAGTACCGGGGAGGAATAGAGTTTTACGCCCTCGCCCGACGCTTCCAGCGTCAGCGAGTCACTCAGGGCCATATCGCCGGACGCATCTTGCGTCTCATCGATGGGGGCTTCCAACAGGGCTTCGTCGGTCATGTCGGCCTCCTTCAGGTGAGCAGTGAAAAGGGATTGCGGCCTTCTGTCCTGGTCGACCGCACCTGTACGCTAACCCGGATTTCGCAATTGCGGAAATAACGGTTGCTGACGAAACATCACAGGGTTGTTAACTCAACCGAAAGATATCTAAACGCGCGGTAAAGAAAAAGGCCTCCGGAAGCATCCGGAGGCCTTCTGAAATCCTGCTGAAAAATCGCAGCCTATTCTTCGTCGCCGGCGACTTCGAACACCGGCCCCGAATCCTTGCCCTTTTCCGATTCGTCACGGTCGACGAATTCGATGATGGCCATCGGGGCGTTGTCGCCATGACGATAGCCGGCCTTCAGGATGCGGATATAGCCGCCGTTGCGGTCGGCATAGCGCTTGGCCAGAACGTCGAACAGCTTGGCGACCTGCGGCACGTCACGGACGCGCGAGATGGCGATGCGGCGATCGTGCAGCGAGCCCGACTTGCCCAGGGTCACCAGCTTCTCGACGAAGGGACGCAGTTCCTTGGCCTTCGGCAGAGTGGTGACGATTTGTTCGTGCTTGATCAGCGAAGCCGCCATGTTGGCGAACATCGCGATGCGGTGCGAGGTGGTGCGGCCGAGCTTGCGGTGACCATGACCGTGACGCATGTGTATCTCTCCATAAGACCGCGTGGCGCTGATGGCTCAGGCGCGGCCCCAAAATCGAGCCCGAAGGCAAAGGTCAGAAGGGCCGACGGCCCCTGCCCGCTTCGGACGTCCGGGCGAACCCGGAAATTGCCGCGACAAGGTTTTGGTCCTTCGCGGCAAGTCGGAGAAAAAGCTTCTCCTATAAAAAGGGAAAGCCGGAGGGGTTTCCCCATCCGGCTTCCTCAACAGATTGGAAGATCTTAGATTTGATCTTCGAACTTCTTCGCCAGGTCTTCGACGTTTTCCGGCGGCCAGTTCGGGATATCCATCCCCAGCGACAGGTTCATCGAAGCCAGAACTTCCTTGATTTCGTTGAGCGACTTGCGGCCGAAGTTCGGCGTACGCAGCATTTCGCTCTCGGTCTTCAGGATCAGGTCGCCGATATAGACGATGTTGTCGTTCTTCAGGCAGTTGGCCGAACGGACCGACAGTTCCAGTTCGTCGACCTTCTTGAGCAGAGCCGGGTTGAACGGCAGCTCGGGCTTGCCCTCTTCCACGACCGGCGCCTTCGGCTCTTCGAAGGTGATGAAGATCTGGAGCTGGTCTTGCAGGATGCGGGCGGCGAAGGCGACGGCGTCAACCGGGGTCACGGCGGCGTTGGTTTCGACGTCGAGGATCAGCTTGTCATAGTCCAGCGACTGGCCCTGACGGGTCGGCTCGACGCGGTAGGCGACCTTCTTCACCGGCGAATACAGGGCGTCGACGGCGATCAGGCCGATCGGCGCATCTTCCGGACGCAGACGGTCGGCAGCGACATAGCCCTTGCCGTTCTGAACCGTGAACTCCATGCGCACCGAAGCGCCTTCGTCCAGGGTGCAGATCACGTGATCCGGGTTCAGCACTTCGATATCGGCGGGGACGTCGATCTGGCCGGCGGTCACCGGGCCGGCGCCGGAGGCGCGCAGCACCATACGCTTCGGGCCTTCCGCATGCATGCGCAGGGCCAGTTGCTTGATGTTCAGGATGATGTCGACCACGTCCTCACGGACGCCTTCGATGGAAGAGAATTCGTGCACCACGCCATCGATCTGGACGGAGGT
Source organism: Asticcacaulis sp. AC460 (assembly GCF_000495795.1). GTDB lineage: Bacteria > Pseudomonadota > Alphaproteobacteria > Caulobacterales > Caulobacteraceae > Asticcacaulis. Next base: position 166,693 of record NZ_AWGD01000008.1, on the reverse strand, counting down.
GACGGCCGCGCCTTGCAGCGACGACAGGAGGACGCGACGCAGCGCGTTGCCGAGGGTCACGCCAAAACCACGCTCCAGGGGCTCCGCGACAAGACGCATCTTGCGCGAAGCATCGGTGCCGGCTTCGACTTGTGGCTTCTCGGGACGAATAAGCTGTTGCCAGTTTCTTTCGATCATTGACGTCCCTTTAAGAACAGGAGATGTCGCCCCGCCCTAAACAAACAGCCCGGGCGGAGCGACGAAAAAATTCGGAGAATGTATTAAACGCGACGACGCTTCGGCGGACGGCAGCCATTGTGCGGGATCGGCGTCACGTCACGAATGGTCGTGATGGTGAAACCAACCGCCTGCAGGGCGCGCAGAGCCGATTCACGGCCCGAACCCGGACCGGCAACGCTGACTTCCAGCGTCTTGACACCATGTTCGATGGCTTTCTTGCCAGCGTCTTCGGCTGCAACCTGGGCGGCGTACGGGGTCGACTTGCGCGACCCCTTGAAGCCCATGGCGCCGGCCGACGACCACGACACGGCATTACCCTGCGCGTCGGTGATGGTGATCATCGTGTTGTTGAACGAAGCGTTGACATGCGCCACGCCCGAAGTGATGTTTTTGCGTTCGCGCTTTTTAACGCGGGAAGTGTCCTTGGCCATGGGCTAATCCTTACTTCTTCTTGCCGGCGATGGGCTTCGCCGGGCCCTTGCGCGTGCGGGCATTGGTGTGGGTACGCTGGCCGCGGACAGGCAGGCCCTTACGGTGACGCAGGCCGCGGTAGCAGGCCAGGTCCATCAGGCGCTTGATGTTCATCGAAACTTCACGGCGCAGATCGCCTTCGACCGTATAGTCACGATCGATGGTTTCACGGATCTGCAGCACTTCAGCGTCCGACAGCTGGTTGACACGGCGGGCGTCTTCGATGCCAACCTTCTGCACGATCTCTTCGGCCTTCTTGGGGCCGATGCCATGGATATATTGAAGCGCGATGATCACGCGCTTGTTGGTCGGTATGTTGACGCCAGCAATACGGGCCACGAGGTAATCTCCTGAAATGCGCCGGCAGGCGCACCTGTAAAACGAAAAGACGACACGTAAGCCTCCCTGATCCTGCCATCCGGCCGGTTCAAGGCGCGTACGCGTCATTTCGCGGAAGCCTGCCCTTATAGAAGGGTTTTCGCTCCCGTCAATGGGTTAATCCGCAAAAAAAGCAAGCCATTTTTTACGGTCTTACTATCCAGCCGGTTTAAACAGGCCGGAAACTCAACTGCGCCACTAGACGGTCGTGGCGGATTCGGTCTTGCCCAGCACGTCTTCGACGCGGGCCGCGATGTCGTCGACGGCGCCCATGCCGTCGATTTCATACAGCTTGCCCTGCGCCGCATAGTAGGGCAGCAGCGGCGCGGTCTGGGCGTTGTAGGCTGCCAGGCGCACCTTGTAGGATTCGGGGTTGTCGTCGGCGCGGCCTTCCTGCTGGAAGCGCGTCTCGATACGTTCGATCAGGGCCTGCTCGTCGACCTTCAGGCGCACGACCTTGTCGATCTTGGCGCCGCGGCCGCCCAGCATGGCGTCCAGCGCCTCAGCCTGGGCAACGGTGCGCGGAAAGCCGTCGAAGATCGCGCCGCCGGCGGCTTCGGCCCGCGGCAGATTTTCCTTGATCAGGTCGATCACGATGGCGTCCGACACCAGGCCGCCCGTATCCATGATCGTCTTGACCCGCGTTCCCAGCTCGGAGCCGGAGGCGATCGCCGCCCGCAACATGTCGCCCGTCGAGAGTTGGACCATGCCGCGTGTCGCGACCAGCCGCTTGGCCTGGGTCCCCTTCCCCGCCGCCGGCGGTCCGAACAGGATGATATTCATCGCAGCGCTCCCCGTGCAGGCGATTTCGCGCCTGTTTTCAACTTCGATTTCTTGATCAGCCCGTCATACTGGTGCGCCAGCAGATGGGATTGAATCTGCGCCACCGTATCCATGGTCACGGTCACAACGATCAGGATCGACGTACCGCCGAAATAGAAGGTGTTACCCAGGCTGGCGATCAGAAACTCCGGCAGCAGACAGACGGTGGTGATGTAGAAGGCGCCGACGACGGTGATTCGCGTCAGGACGTGATCGAGATATTCCGCCGTTCGCTTGCCCGGACGGATACCGGGCAGGAAGCCACCGTACTTGCGCAGGTTCTCCGCCGTCTCTTCCGGATTGAACACCAGCGAGGTGTACAGGAAGCAGAAGAAGATGATCAGGAAGGCGTACAGCGCGGTAAAGATAGGATTGCCGTGCGTCAGGGTGCCGGCCACCTGGCCGACGACGCGCATCCACTCCGGCTGATCCGCACCGGCATTCTGGTTGAAGAAGGCGGCAACCGAGGTCGGCATCAGCAGCAGAGACGACGCGAAGATCGGCGGAATGACACCGGCCGTATTGACCTTCAGCGGCATGAACGAGCTTTCGCCGCCGACAATGCGGTTACCAACCTGACGCTTGGGATACTGCACGCGCAGACGACGCTGCGAGCGCTCCATAAAGACGATAAAGACCACACAGGCCAGCAGCAGGACCAGGATCCCAACCAGGACAGGTGCCTGCAGGTCGCCAGTGGAACCCATGTTGAACAGGTTGCCGACCGTTCGCGGCAGCACCGCGACGATACCGGCGAAGATGATCATCGAAGACCCGTTGCCGATCCCGCGGGCGGTGATCTGCTCACCCAGCCACATCAGCAACAGCGTGCCGGCGGTCAGGGTGATGGTCGCCGAAGCCAGGAACAGGGGCTCGCTGAGGCCGTCCAGCACCAGGCCGCCACGATAGAGCGAAAAGGCGATGCCGAAAGCCTGTACCAGGCCCAAGATCACAGTCAGGTAACGGGTATATTGGTTCAGCTGCTTGCGGCCGGCTTCGCCGCCTTCCTTGCGCAGCTTTTCCCACGGACCATAGACCGAGCCCATGAGCTGGACGATGATCGAGGCCGAAATATAGGGCATCAGGTTCAGCGCGAAGACGGCCATCTGTTCGATGGCCCCGCCGCCGAACATGTTCATCATCCCAAAAATACCATTCTGGTTATTCTGGAAGAAGTTGTCGAACGCCTGACGGTCGATGCCCGGCAGGGGCACATAGGTCCCCAGACGGTAAACGATCAGCGCACCTAATGTGAACAGGAGCCGCTTGTGCAGATCCTTGGCCTTGGCGAAGGCCCCGAAATTCATATTGGCCGCAAGTTGTTCAGCAGCAGATGCCATAAAGTCCTCAAAACCCGGAAAGTCTTAACCAAAATGGGAGAGGACAGCCGAATGCGCGATTCCCGCGACCTTCCAACCGCCCTCGCCCCATATGGGGTAGGCTTAGTGAAAGGTCAACTTAGGCTTCGGTCTTTGCCGGACGCTTCTGGGTCAGCTTGCCGCCGGCCGCTTCCACGGCCTTGACCGCCGAGGCCGTCGCTGACCACACGGTCAGGTCCAGCTTGGCCTTCAGCTCGCCTTCGCCCAGCACGCGGACGCCGTCCAGTTCGCGGCGGATCACGCCGGCGGCCACCAGGGCAGCACCGTCGACCGGCTTGGAAGCGTCCAGCTTGCCGGCGTCAACGGCGTCCTGCAGGCGCCACAGGTTGACTTCGGCCAGCTTCAGGGCGAACGGGTTGTTGAAACCGCGCTTCGGCATACGCATGTACAGCGGCATCTGGCCGCCTTCGAAGCCCAGCAGGCTGACGCCGGTACGCGACTTCTGACCCTTGACACCACGGCCGGCGGTCTTGCCCTTGCCCGAGCCCGGGCCACGGCCGACACGCATGCGGTTCTTGGTGGCGCCTTCGTTATCGCGAATTTCGTTCAGCTTGGTCATATGCCTATTCCTTGGATTGCGCAGGGCTATGCCCTACTCGGCTCTAAATCTGTGGCGGCTATGCCGCCAAATTCTCTAAAAGTCAAATCGAGGCGCAGACAATCCGCGCCTCGATCTGTATTTTCGTTCGTAATCTGACGATTACTCGACGATTTGCACCATGTGGTGGACCTTGGCGATCATGCCGCGGACCGACGGGGTGTCTTCCAGTTCGGAGACGCGGCCCATCTTGTTCAGGCCCAGGCCAGCCAGGGTGGCGCGCTGGTCCTTGGTGCGGCGGATCGGCGAACCGGTCTGCTTTACTTTGATCGTGGCCATGACTTAGCCCTCCAGAGCTTCCGGCGACGAAGCGCCATCGTTACGGCGCTGCAGCAGGTCGGCGACCTTCTTGCCACGCTTGGACGCGATTTGACGCGGCGAAGACTGAACCTTCAGCGCTTCGAACGTCGCACGCACCATGTTGTAGGGGTTCGAGGAACCGATCGACTTGCCCACGACGTCCGAGACGCCCAGGGTTTCGAGAACGGCACGCATCGGACCACCCGCGATGACGCCGGTGCCCGGAGGGGCCGCGCGCATCTGGATCTTGCCGGCGCCCCAACGGCCGTAGCCATCGTGGTGCAGCGTGCGCGATTCGCGAAGCGGAACGCGGATCAACGACTTCTTGGCTTCTTCTGTTGCCTTGCGGATCGCTTCCGGCACTTCACGGGCCTTACCGTGACCGTAGCCGACGCGGCCCTTCTGGTCGCCGACGACCATCAGAGCGGCGAAGGAGAAGCGGCGACCACCCTTGACGGTGGCAGCAACGCGGTTGATGGCGACGAGCTTCTCGACAAACTCCGAGGGCTCCTCGGTACGGTCGCGACGGTCGCCGCGGTTATCGCTGGGACGGGCCATTCGGATATCCTTAGAAGTTGAGACCGGCTTCACGCGCGGCTTCCGCCAGCGCCTTCACCCGACCATGATAGATGTAGCCGCCACGATCGAACACGACGTCCGAGACGCCCTTTTCGATTGCACGCTGGGCAACCAGCTTGCCGACTTCGGTCGCGGCCGCTGCGTTGCTGCCCTGCTTCTTGTCGCCTTCCAGCGACGAAGCGGAGACGATCGTGACGCCGCTGGCGTCGTCGATGACCTGGGCATAGATGTTCTTGTCCGAACGGAAGACCGACAGACGCGGACGGCCGTTGGAGAGCTTCTTGAGACGGGTGCGGTTGCGCTGGGCGCGACGCGCCAGTTGCTGACGAGGAGAGAGGGCCATGGCTTACTTCTTCTTGCCTTCCTTGCGGCGAACCTTTTCGCCGGCGTATTTGACACCCTTGCCCTTGTAGGGCTCGGGCGGACGGATCTTGCGGATCTTGGCGGCCAGTTCGCCGACGACCTGCTTGTCGATGCCGATGATCTTGACTTCGGTCTGCTTCGGCACTTCGAACTTGACGCCTTCCGGCGGCACGATGTCGACATCGTGCGAGAAGCCGAGCTGCAGCGACAGGTTGGCGCCCTTCAAGGCGGCGCGGTAACCGACGCCGACCATTTCGAGGGTCACTTCATAGCCGTCGGTGACGCCCTTGACCATGTTGGCGATCAGGGTGCGCGACAGGCCCCACATCGCCTTGTGGCGCTGGGTTTCGCCGCGCGGGCTGATGTGCAGGACATTGCCTTCCTGACGGACTTCGATTTCCTCGACGACCTTCCAGGACAGTTGGCCCTTGGGGCCCTTGACGGCGACATCCTGGCCCGACAGCGTCACATTGACGCCGTTGGGAACCGGGATGGCCTTCTTGCCGATACGAGACATTATATAACCTTTTGTGCCTTAAGTGTCCGCTGCCGCTTAGTAGACGCGGCAGAGAACTTCGCCACCGACGTTAGCATCGCGGGCGGCAGTGTCAGACATGACGCCCTTCGGCGTCGACAGGATCGAGATACCCAGGCCGTTCTTGATCGGCTTGAGGTCCTTGATCGACGAATAGACGCGACGGCCCGGCTTGGACACGCGGGCGATTTCCGCGATGACCGGCTGACCGTCGAAGTACTTCAGTTCGATTTCGAACTGCGGGAACTCACCCGGGGTCTCCAGGACTTCATAGCCGCGGATATAGCCTTCGTCGCGCAGCACGTCCAGGACGTGGGCACGCAGCTTCGAGGCCGGGGTCAGCACCTTGGAGCGGCTGCGCATGGCGCCGTTCTTGATGCGGGCGATCATATCGCTGAGGGGATCGTTGACGAACATATGTGTACCCTCCCCTTACCAGCTGGCCTTGGTCAGGCCCGGAATCTGGCCTTCATTGCCCAGCTTCCGGAGCGCGATCCGGCTCATGTGAAGTTTACGATAATAGGCGCGCGGACGGCCGGTCACTTCGCAGCGGTTGCGAATGCGGGTCGGAGCCGAGTTGCGCGGCAGCTTGGCCAGCTTCAGACGGGCGTCGAAGCGCTCTTCGAGCGGCAGCGATTCGTCGTTGGCCTTGGCCTTGAGGGCCTCGCGCTTGGACGCGTATTGCGCCACCAGCTTCTTGACCATCTCGTTACGATTGACAGCGGATTTCTTTGCCATGTGCTTTCTCTACCCGTCCTTTACGCGGTGAACGGGAACTGGAAGTGCTTCAGAAGCGACTTGGCTTCCTTGTCACTCGTGGCCGTGGTGCAGACGACAATGTCCATGCCCCACATCTGGTCGATCTGGTCGTAGTTGATCTCCGGGAACACGATGTGCTCCTTCAGACCCATGGCGTAGTTGCCGCGGCCGTCGAACGAATTGCCGTTCAGGCCACGGAAGTCCTTCACGCGCGGCAGAGCGATCGTGATCAGACGGTCCATGAACTCGTACATACGGTCCTTGCGCAGGGTCACCTTGGCGCCGACCACCATGCCTTCGCGCAGCTTGAAGCCGGCGATGGATTGACGGGCGCGCGTCGGAGCCGGCTTCTGACCGGTGATGGCCGCCAGGTCCTTGATGGCCGAATTGACCTTCTTGGAGTCCGCAGTGGCTTCGCCGATACCCATATTCACGACGATCTTGTCGAGCTTGGGGACCTGCATTTCGTTCGTATAGCCGAACTCTTCCTTCAACGCGGCGCGGATCGTATCGAGATAGACCTGCTTGGCACGAGGAATGTAGGTTTCAGTATCAGCCATTGATGACATCTCCCGTCGTCTTGGCGAAACGCACCTTCTTGTCGCCTTCAATCTTGAAACCGACGCGGGTCGGCTTGCCGTTGGCGTCGACGTGGGCGACGTTGGAAACGTGCAGCGACGCTTCCTTGTTGATGATGCCGCCGTTAGGATTGCCTTGCGACGGACGGGTGTGGCGTTGAACCATGTTGACGCCCTGGACGACCACGCGGCCGTCTTCGGGGAGGACCTTGGTGACAGTGCCGCGACGGCCCTTGTCCTTGCCGGTCAGAACGACAACCGAGTCGCCCTTTTTGATCTTGGCAGCCATTAGATGACCTCCGGAGCCAGCGAGATGATCTTCATGTGGTTCTTGGCGCGCAGTTCACGCGGCACAGGCCCGAAGATACGCGTGCCGATCGGCTCGCTCGACTTGTTGACGATGACAGCGGCGTTGGTGTCGAAACGGATCACCGAACCGTCCTTGCGCTGGATATCCTTGGACGTGCGCACGACGATGGCGCGCAGAACGTCGCCCTTCTTGACACGGCCGCGCGGGATGGCTTCCTTGACCGACACGACGATCAGGTCGCCCACCGAGGCGTAGCGGCGCTTAGAGCCGCCCAGCACCTTGATGCACATGACCCGGCGAGCGCCCGAATTGTCGGCAACTTCCAGGTTAGTTTGCATCTGAATCATATCAAACTTCCTTTAGTTGGCTTCGCGCGGGAGAACTTCCCACGTCTTCAGCTTCGACTTCGGCGCACATTCGATGATGCGGATGCTCTCACCGGTCTTGTATGCGTTGTTTTCGTCGTGGGCATGGTAACGCTTGGACTTCCGCACCGTCTTTTTCAGAACGGGATGCAGAATCGTACGTTCCACCTTCACGACCACAGTCTTGTCGCCCTTATCGGAGACGACCAGACCTTCGAGAATGCGCTTGGGCATGGTCTAAATCCTCTTAGGCGGACTTGGCGGCGGCCTTTTGGGCCGTCACCAGGGATTGAATGCGCGCGATGTCCTTGCGGATCTCGCCAACGCGGTGGGTCTTTTCGAACGAGCCGGTGGCCTTCTGGAAGCGCAGGTTGAACTGCTCCTTCTTCAGGTTCAGCAGCTGCTCATGCAGCTGGTCCGGGGTCATGACACGAAAATCGGCAATCTTGGTCATTTCTCTTACTCCGCAGCCGCTGCGACACCGGCGTCGAGACGGGTCACGACGCGAGTGGAGACAGGCAGCTTGGCAGCGCCGAGACGCAGCGCTTCACGCGCGATGTCGTCGGGCACGCCGTCGATTTCAAACAGGATACGGCCCGGGTGAACGCGCGCGGCCCAGAAGTCGACAGCGCCCTTACCTTTACCCATCCGCACTTCAGCCGGCTTGCCGGTGACGGGCAGATCCGGGAAAATGCGGATCCAGACGCGGCCTTGACGCTTCATCTGACGGGTGATGGCGCGGCGGGCGGCTTCGATTTGACGGGCGGTGAGACGCTCGGGCTCGACGGTCTTCAGACCATACGAACCGAAGTTCAGGGTGTAACCACCCTTGGCGTTACCGTGGATGCGGCCCTTGAACGCCTTGCGGTACTTTGTCCGCTTGGGGAGCATCATGACTTAGTTCTCCTTGTTGCGGTCGCGGCGCGGGCCACGATTGTTGCGATCGCCGCGGTCCGAACGCTCGGGACGGTCGCTCGACGACGGACCCGAAGCTTCCTGGGCCCAACGCTTGTCCTGAGCCGACGGATCATGCTCCAGGACTTCGCCCTTGAAGATCCACACCTTGACACCGATGATGCCGTAGGTGGTCAGGGCTTCAGCGAAACCCATGTCGATGTCGGCGCGCAGGGTGTGCAGAGGCACGCGGCCTTCGCGGTACCATTCCATACGGGCGATTTCGGCGCCGCCGAGACGGCCCGACAGGTTCATCCGGATGCCCTTGGCGCCCAGACGCATGGCCGACTGGATCGAACGCTTCATGGCGCGGCGGAAGGCCACACGGCGCTCCAGCTGCTGAGCGATCGACTCGGCGACCAGTTGCGCATCGACTTCCGGCTTGCGGACTTCGACCAGGTTCAGGAACACTTCACCGTCGGTGATGACGGAAACGTCCTTGCGCAGCTTGTCGATGTCGGCGCCCTTCTTACCGATCACGACGCCCGGACGGGCGGCGTAGATGGTAATGCGGCACTTCTTGTGCGGACGCTCAATAATGATGCGCGAAACGCCGGCGGCGTTCAGCTTTTCCTTCAGCACCTTGCGGATCAGCAGGTCCTGGTGGAGCAGCTTGGCGTATTCCTGACGCTGGGCGAACCAACGGCTGTCCCAGGTGCGGTTGATGCCGAGGCGAAGGCCGATCGGATTGGCTTTCTGACCCATTACGCAGCCTCCTGGCCAAGTTCACGAACGACGATCGTCAGTTCGGAGAAGGGTTTCATGATACGCGAGGAACGACCGCGGGCACGCGAAGCGAAACGCTTCATGACCAGGCCCTTGCCCACATAGGCCTCGGCGACAACCAGGTTGTCGATGTCGAGGTTGTGGTTGTTTTCGGCGTTCGAGATCGCCGAATAGAGCGCCTTGCGGACGTCCTTGGCGATACGCTTGCGCGAGAATTCCAGCTCGTTCAGAGCGCGCTGGACCTTGAGACCGCGGATCGAGGCGGCAACCAGGTTGAGCTTTTGCGGCGAGATGCGCACGGAAACCAGCTTGGTGCGGGCTTCGTTAGCGTTGACGCGGCGCGGATTCTTGGTCTGCGACATGTTACTTCCTCTTCGCCTTCTTGTCGGCGGCGTGACCGGGGAAGTTGCGCGTCGGCGAGAATTCGCCGAGCTTCATGCCGACCATGTCCTCGTTGATGAGAACCGGGACATGCTTCTGACCGTTGTAGACACCGATGGTCGCGCCGACGAATTGCGGCATGATGACCGACCGGCGGGACCAGGTCTTGACGACTTCCTTGCGACCCGAATTGAGCGCGGTTTCCACCTTCTTGAGAAGGTGGCCATCCACGAAGGGGCCTTTCCAAACGGAGCGAGCCATGGTTAGCGAGCCTTCTTAACGTGACGCGAGCGGATGATGTACTTATCCGTCGCCTTGTTGGAACGAGTCTTGCGGCCCTTGGTGGGAACACCCCACGGGGTTACCGGGTTACGGCCGCCTGAGGTCTTGCCTTCACCACCACCGTGCGGGTGGTCGACCGGGTTCATGGCGACGCCGCGGACGTGCGGGCGGAAGCCCATGTGACGCTTGCGGCCAGCCTTGCCCAGGTTGATGTTCATGTGGTCCTGGTTGGACACGGCGCCGACGGTGGCGATGCACGCGTCAAGAACCATACGCAACTCGCCCGAACCGAGACGGATCTGGGCGTAGCCGGCGTCACGGCCGACCAGCTGAGCATAGGCGCCGGCCGAACGGGCCAGCTGACCACCCTTGCCGGGCTTCAGCTCGACATTGTGGATGATCGTGCCGATCGGCAGGCTGCGCAGCGGCGCGGCGTTGCCCGGCTTCACGTCGACCTTCTCCGAAGAGATGATCTGGTCGCCGGCCTTGAGGCGTTGCGGGGCCAGGATATAGGCCTTTTCGCCATCGGCGTAGTTGATCAGCGCGATGAAGGCGGTGCGGTTCGGGTCGTATTCCAGACGCTCGACCGTGCCGACGACGTCAAGCTTGCGACGCTTGAAATCAACGATGCGGTAAAGCTTCTTGGCGCCACCGCCGCGGAAACGGACGGCGATACGGCCGCCGGCGCCACGGCCGCCGGACTTGGTCAGACCTTCGACCAGCGACTTTTCGGGCTTGCCCTTGTGCAGCTCGGAGCGGTCCACCAGGATAAGCTGGCGGCGGCCCGGCGACGTTGGGTTGAACTGTTTCAATGCCATTGTGCGAGCCTTCCCTTACAGACCGGTCGAGACGTCGATGGACTGGCCTTCAGCCAGCGTCACGATCGCCTTCTTGATGTCGTTCCGGCGGCCCTTGATACCCTTGAAACGCTTGGTCTTACCCTTGGTGACAATGGTGTTCACCTTGGTGACCTTGACGTCGTAGATGGCTTCGACGGCCGAAGCGACTTCGTCCTTGGAGCTGTCGAGCGCAACGCGGAAGACAACCTTGTTCTGCTCGGACAGCAGGGTCGACTTTTCGGTGATGTGCGGCGCCAGCAGGACGTCGAAATTGCGGATGGTAGCAGCCATGACTTAGGCCTCCACAGCGAAGCGGGCTTCGATAGCTTCAACCGCCGCCGTCGTCAGCACCAGCTTATGGCGGCGCAGGATGTCATAGACATTCAGGCCTGCCGTCGGCAGCACGTCGATGTTGGGGATGTTGCGCGAAGCGAGCGCGAAGTTGGTGTCGACCTCGGCGCCCGTAATGAACAGGGCGTTGTTGAGGCCCAGCTTCTCGAAGGAAGCCTTGAGGGCGGAGGTCTTCGGCGAGGCGACGACAGCTTGATCGAGAACGATCAAGGCGCCATCCTTCACCTTGGACGACAGGGCGTGACGCAGACCCAGGGCACGGACCTTCTTGGGCAGGTCGAAAGCGTGCGAACGCACGACCGGACCAAAGGCGCGCGAGCCGCCGACGAATTGCGGGGCACGGCGCGAACCATGACGAGCGCCGCCGGAGCCCTTCTGCTTGTACATCTTCTTACCCGTGCGCGAATTTTCGTTACGGGTCTGAACCTTGTGGGTACCGGCGCGGCGCTTGGCCAACTGCCAGTTGACGACGCGGTGCAGGATGTCGGCGCGAATGTCGGTGATCCCGAAAACGAGATCCGAAAGTTCGACCGAACCAGCGGCAGAAGCGTCGAGTTTAATGACGTCGAGTTTCATGATTATTCCGCGCCCTCTTCAGCCGGGGCCTCTTCAGCGACAGGCGCCGCAGCGGCATTGGACTTGATTGCGCCCGGGAACTTCAGGCCGGCCGGAGCCGCCTTCTTCACCGCGTCGCGAATCTTGACATAAGAGCCTTCCGCGCCAGGGACGGCACCACGGATGAACACCAGGCCACGTTCCGCATCGATGCGGGCGACTTCCAGGTTCAGGGTGGTGACGGTTTCGACGCCGTAGTGACCGGCCATCTTCTTGCCCGGGAAGGTACGGCCCGGATCTTGACGCTGGCCCGTCGAACCATGCGAACGGTGCGAGACCGAAACGCCGTGGGTTGCGCGCAGACCACCGAAGTTCCAGCGCTTCATGGCGCCGGCAAAACCCTTACCGATGGTGACACCCTGGATATCGACGCGCTGGCCTGCGATGAAGTGATCGGCGGTGAACTCGGCACCGATGTCGATCAGGTTCTCTTCGGAAACGCGGAATTCCGTCAGGATGGCCTTCGGCTCGACCTGAGCCTTGGCGAAACGAACGCGCTCGGCGTTCGAGGTATTCTTGGCCTTCTTGGTACCGGCACCCAGTTGCAGAGCAACATAGCCGTCCTTGGCCTCAGTGCGCTGGGCAACGACCTGGCAGCCGTCGAGCGAGAGCACGGTTACGGGGACGTGCGAACCTTCGGCATCGAAGTAACGCGTCATACCCAGCTTCTTGGCGATCAAACCTGTACGCATGCTGGTCGCCCCTTAAATCTTGATCTCGACGTCGACACCAGCCGACAGGTCGAGCTTCATCAGCGCGTCCACGGTCTGCGGGGTCGGATCGACGATATCGAGCACGCGCTTGTGCGTGCGGATTTCGAACTGTTCGCGCGACTTCTTGTCGACGTGCGGCGAACGGTTGACGGTGAAGCGCTCAATCAGCGTCGGCAGGGGAATGGGTCCCCGCACGGTTGCGCCGGTTCTCTTGGCCGTGTTGACGATTTCGCGCGTGGAATGATCCAGGACGCGGTGATCGAAGGCCTTGAGCCTGATGCGGATATTCTGACGATCCATATCGCTCGTATTCCAATAAGGGTGGTTGCGTTACCGCGTCCAGTGAACCATTTCAAAGACCAGGCCCGTCGGGGTCACCCCCTCCGGACACGATATCCGCAAAAACAAAGCCCAACATCAGGTAAACCCCGATGCGGGCCGTTGAACAGAAACCTCACTCCCTATAAATCTAGGGCCGCCGAGGCGTCTGAATTTCGTGCCTTGCGAACCGCGTCTGACACCGAAGCGCCACAGCCGATCCAACAGAGTGCGGGTATATGACGGAACGACTCGGGAAGGTCAACCCCGAAAATGCTAAAAACCCGGGAAAAAATAAGCTGTCTATAAGTCCGGACGTCAACCTGCCGGAAAGATTTCACCGAAGATTCGCATAGCTCTTTTGCAGGTGATCGCGTACGGCCCCTATATCAAAGGAGCCTGTCATGAAAGTCCTGTCGGTGCTGATCGCCCTCCCCTTACTGGCCGCCTGCGCGACAGACGGCGCCGCCCCGCCGCTATCCTCCGGCGCTCCGGCCATTGCCGGCCGCCACTGGGTCCTGGTCGAACTGAACGGCCAGCCGGTCGCTGCCACCGCGCGCGAAGCCTATATGGAGATCAATGCCGAGGCCGGCCGCGTCGGCGGCTCAGGCGGCTGCAACACCTTCGGCGGCTCCGCCGTTGTGGAACCAGGCAACCGTGTACGCTTCTCGGAGGTGGCCAGCACCAAGATGGCCTGTATGCAGGGCATGGATGTGGAGCAGGCCTTTTTCGACGTTCTGAGCCGCGCCGACAACTACAGCCTCAACGGCAACAGCCTGTCGCTCAACAAAGCCCGCATGGCCCCCCTCGCCCGCTTCGAGGCGAAGGAGTAAGGGGCATCAAGCTCTCGCAGGTCGAAGTCGCAAACGCCCTCCTCCCTACGAAGTGGGGAGGGGGACCCCGAAGGGGTGGAGGGGTATCTTACGAATACGCCCGACCTATCCGACGAAGGTCACAGCCCCCAGCGCGGCCGTCTTCTTCAAGACCCCGGCATAGGCCTTGGTCACCCCGGTCCGCATCACAGCCCGACGTCCCAGATCCGTCAAAGCCCTGCCCCACCCGTTCAAGGTAATTTCCGTCGCCCGGATCACCTTGACCCGGCGGCGCAGACTGATCTTGACCTTCTCGAACCGCTCCTTCGGCAGGAACACCCCGGCGGCATCCAGAGCCCGGCTCTGCAGCGACCGGCGAATCTCGACCTCGCCTTCCAGACAGACGCCACCCGGCGTCGTCATCGGCGACTTGTAATCCTCACCACCCGTGCCGAAATCGAACCGCTTCAAACCCAGGGCCTCGGTATTCTTGATAATCGCCACCGTCAGCAGAATACCCACCGAATAGCGACCATATTCCGGATCATAGGCCGGGAACCACAGGTGGACGTCTTCGCCCTGGACCAGGCTGATCTCGACGGCGACCAAACGCCCCTTGTCGCGCAAAACCCCGCACCGCAGGCCGAAATCCGGCGTCTCCAAAGCCGCCAACCGATCCAGCATTTCGCGCGTCCAGCGGCAACCGAAGACGTCATGCATACCCGAACGGCGATACTGGTCGCGCTTCAGGTTAATCGTCCAGTCCATCAGCTCCGGCGTCACCTTCTCCCACGAGAACTCAAACCCGCCGAAATCCTTTTCGACATTGCGCTGGCAACGCGAGACATTCTTGAAAAACTTGTGGTTCGCGGCATCCTGGGTCGCCCACCAATGATCGAAACCATGCGTCGCATCGGCGACACGGCGGGTCAGGCCCATATGGGCGCCACGGCCGGCCGACGTCCCAACCAGGCCCTGGAACTCGACCCGGCGGGTCCGCGTCAGACGCATCAACTCATCAAAATCGGCAACAAAATCAGCCGAACTGATGACAGCGTGATAGTCGCTGAGCGGAGCGCCGATCGGCAACAGGATATCGCCGCGCTTCTGATAGGCGAAATAGCCGGCGACCTGGTCGCCTTCATAGAACCGCGCGACACCCGAATTGGGAACGCCGGGCGCAATCGCCTGGACATAGCGGAAATCGAAATACGGTCCGACCAGGTCCGACCGCGCCGCCACAAAGCCATTCCACAGGACTTCGTCAGCTGCCGTCAGTTGGTTGACCTGAACGAGCTCGATACGATCGGTCATTTCATGCGCCCCGGATTGAAACAGTGTTCTTGTCAGGTTTGTAACACTGCACGGTTTATGCCGGGCTAAACGAGGTGGTTAATCTGAGCTGGGACCTATGAAAGGCTGAGAAATATGCTCGAAAATCGGCAGGGCTTCACAACGTTCGCTGTGGGCCAACAAGGCCGGCCTCTTCGACCAGTCGATCGCGTCACCATGCGCCTCACGGGCATGCCGTATGGAACAGCCCAAGGCAATGTCGGCATGTCCAAGATAGTCACCGAACAGCCACTGCGTCGTGGCTTCCGCACGCAGGCTCTCCAGCACATCCAGGACTTCGTCGACTTGGGTCTCCAGCCGGTTCAGCCAGATGTGCGACGTCTGCTTGTGCAGCACCTTCTCGTAGAACAGCGACACGCACTTGTCCGAAAACCCTGTCGTCAGCGCTATATAGTAAAGCGCCTTGCGCCGCGCCTCACCGGCGGCCGGGATCAAAGCCCGATCCGGCCCAACCTGCTCGTCGATCCAGTCGAGGATATAGGCGCTGTCGATGACCACACCGCCGTCATCGAGCACCAATGTCGGCACCCGGCGCAGCGGATTGAACGGCTTGATCTTGTCACCCTCGCCGAAGGTCGACCACGGCTGGTGCTCGAAGACGAAGCCGTAGAGCATCATGGCGATGCCACAGCGGCGGACAAAGGGGGAATCATACTGACCGATCAGAATCATAGGCGCCTCCTCAGGTCAGGCTACCCCACAACCACCGGCTCATCCACCGCCGATCCCGCCAAGATCTGCAAACCTAGCGCCAATCAACCTCATTACGGAATTTTCAAGCTCCCTCCTCTCCACGGAGTGGGGAGGTGCCGGCGAAGCCGGCGGAGGGGTATCTTACTTCAAGGCGTCTTCAACCGCTCCGCCATCGACCGTTTATCCAGCGCGGCATCCAGACGCTCGACGACCGCCATAACATCCGCCCCGACCTCGGCCGAAAGCCCATCATAGGCCGCGCAGAGCGCCGGCTCAGCCGCTTTCAAGCGCGCCACCTCCACCTGCCCGGCCTCGGTCAAATAGACCAACCGCCGCCGGCGATCGTCATAATCGATGTCGAAATGCACCAGATCCAGGGTCTCCAACTGCGACAGCAGATGGATGACCAGCGG
This sequence comes from Asticcacaulis sp. AC460, assembly GCF_000495795.1. GTDB lineage: Bacteria > Pseudomonadota > Alphaproteobacteria > Caulobacterales > Caulobacteraceae > Asticcacaulis. Next base: position 150,587 of record NZ_AWGD01000008.1, on the reverse strand, counting down.
ATGCGACAGCTTGATCTGATCGGCGAGCTGGGTGACGCTGAGCCCCGGCGTATCGCTCAACAACCGCAACGTAGAAAACGCCCGCGCCGGCGCACGCAACCCGGCTGCCTGCAGGAAAGCCTGGATATCGTCGACAAAGGTCTCCGACAACCGCTTGAAACGGTGCGCCAGAAAGGCCTTGCCCAGGGAAGAGATATAGTCGTCGGACATCGTCCGCATACTTAGTCGAGATTGTTGAAGAAGGGAATAAGGCCAGGGGCCGCAGGCCCCTGGACCCCATAACTCGACAGTATCAATCGGAGTTCAACGAGAAGCAAAAATACAAACTGAAAACCCCTTGGGCTTCTTCAGCCCAAGGGGTTTTCAGTTTGTATCTCTGTTTGCCGTTCAATCTCTGACCGGCACTGCCGAGTAACGGGGGTCGAGGGGGCCCGAGGCCCCCTCGCCTTAAACCTTACTCAACGATCTTCGACACGACGCCGGCGCCGACGGTGCGGCCGCCTTCACGGATAGCGAAGCGCAGCTTCTCTTCCATGGCGATCGGGGTGATCAGCTCGACGTCCAGTTCGGCGTTGTCGCCCGGCATGATCATTTCCACGCCTTCCTTCAGACGGACGATACCGGTCACGTCCGTGGTACGGAAGTAGAATTGCGGACGGTAGTTGGTGAAGAACGGGGTGTGACGGCCGCCTTCTTCCTTGGTCAGGATGTAGGCTTCAGCCACGAACTTGCTGTGCGGCTTGATCGAGCCCGGCTTGCACAGGACTTGGCCACGTTCAACGTCTTCACGCTTGGTGCCGCGCAGCAGCAGACCGACGTTGTCGCCGGCTTGGCCCTGGTCCAGCAGCTTGCGGAACATTTCGACGCCGGTGCAGATCGTCTTTTGAACCGGACGGATGCCGACGATTTCGACTTCTTCGCCAACCTTGACGATGCCGCGTTCGACACGGCCTGTCACGACGGTGCCGCGGCCCGAGATCGAGAACACGTCTTCAACCGGCATCAGGAACGGCAGGTCGATCGGACGCTCCGGCTGCGGGATGTAGTCGTCGACCGTGGCCATCAGGGCCAGGATCTGGTTTTCACCGATCTCCGGGTTGACGCCGTCGGTCGCGGCCTTGGCCGAGCCCTTGGTGATGGGGATATCGTCGCCCGGGAACTGGTAGGACGACAGAAGCTCGCGGACTTCCATTTCGACCAGTTCCAGCAGTTCTTCGTCGTCGACCAGGTCGACCTTGTTCATGAACACGACCAGGGCCGGAACGCCGACCTGGCGGGCCAGCAGGATGTGTTCGCGGGTTTGCGGCATCGGGCCGTCGGCAGCCGAAACGACCAGGATCGCGCCGTCCATCTGGGCGGCGCCGGTGATCATGTTCTTCACATAGTCGGCGTGGCCCGGGCAGTCGACGTGGGCATAGTGACGGTTCGCCGTCTCATATTCCACGTGCGCCGTGTTGATCGTGATGCCGCGGGCCTTTTCTTCCGGAGCCGCGTCGATGTCTTCGTACTTCTTGGCCGTCGCACCGCCCGACTTCGCCAGCGTCATCGTGATCGCGGCAGTCAGCGTCGTCTTGCCATGGTCAACGTGACCAATGGTGCCGATGTTGCAGTGGGGCTTCGAACGGTTGAATTTTTCCTTGGCCATTTCACAAATCCCGCCGGTGGCGGGCCTTCATTGCTAGGGTTGATCTTGTAAGGTTGCGGCCCGTAGCACAGTCCGTGCTACGGGCCAAGAGGGTTTTTAGGCGTACTTCTTGATCACTTCGTCGGCGACGTGCTGCGGCACGGGCTCGTAGTGGTCATAGGTCATGGAGAACTGGGCGCGACCTTGCGACATACCGCGCAGGGTGTTCACATAACCGAACATGTTGGCCAGCGGCACGAAGGCGTCGACGACGATGGCGTTACCGCGCATGTCCTGACCCTGGATCATGCCGCGACGGCCGTTCAGGTCGCCGATGACCGAACCCAGATATTCTTCCGGGGTCACAACTTCGACCTTCATGATCGGCTCCAGCAGACGCGGGCCGGCCTTGTCGCGCAGTTCCTTGAAGGCGGCGCGCGCGGCGATTTCGAAGGCCAGGACCGAGGAGTCGACGTCATGGTAGGCGCCGTCGGTCAGGGTGACCTTGAAGTCGATCAGCGGGAAGCCGGCCAGCAGGCCGTTTTCCTTGGAGGTTTCAAAGCCCTTGATAACGCCCGGGATGTATTCCTTGGGGACGTTACCGCCGACGATGGCCGATTCGAACACGAAGCCGGTGCCGGGCTCGCCGGGCTCGACCGTCACCTTGATGCGGGCGAACTGGCCGGTACCGCCGGTCTGCTTCTTGTGGGTGTAGTCGATGTCGGCCTTGCGGGTGATCGATTCGCGATAGGCAACCTGCGGCGCGCCGATATTGGCTTCGACCTTATAGGTCCGCTTCAGGATGTCGATCTTGATGTCGAGGTGCAGTTCGCCCATGCCCTTCAGGATCGTCTGGCCCGACTCGTGGTCGGTCGAAACGGTGAAGGACGGATCTTCGGACGCCAGCTTGGCCAGGGCAACGCCCAGCTTTTCCTGGTCGGCCTTCGACTTGGGCTCGACGGCGATTTCGATAACCGGGGCCGGGAATTCCATGCGTTCCAGGATGACGGGCGACTTCATCGGATCGCACAGGGTGTCACCGGTGCGGGTATCCTTCAGGCCGGCCAGGGCGACGATGTCGCCGGCATAGGCTTCCTTGATGTCCTGACGGTCATTGGAGTGCATGAGCAGCATGCGGCCGACGCGCTCTTTCTTTTCGCGCGTCGTGTTCAGCAGGCCCATGCCGGTTTCCAGCTTGCCCGAATACAGACGGCAGAAGGTCAGCGAGCCGACGAACGGGTCGTCCATGATCTTGAAGGCCAGCATGGCCAGCGGTTCATCGTCCGAAGCGTTGCGGACCACGTCGGCTTCGGTCTTGTAGTCGATGCCGTGGGTCGGCGGAACGTCCGACGGCGACGGCAGGTAGTCGACGACGGCGTCAAGCAGGGTTTGAACGCCCTTGTTCTTGAAGGCCGAACCACACAGGATCGGATAGAAGGCGGCGTTCAGAACGGCCTTGCGGATGCACTTCTTCAGTACTTCTTCCGACGGCTCGGTGCCTTCGAGATAGGCTTCCATGGCTTCGTCGTCGAGTTCGACGGCGTTGTCGATCAGGTACTGACGGGCTTCGTCGGCCTTGGCCTTCAGATCGGCGGGGATTTCTTCGTCACGATAGTTGGCCCCCAGGGCGTCGTTGTCCCAGACAACGGCCTTCATGCGAACCAGGTCGACCAGGCCCGACAGGGTGTTTTCCGAACCGATCGGGAACTGGATCGGCACAGCCTTGGCGCCGAGACGGTCGCGGATCGACTGGACCGACTTGTCGAAATCGGCGCCGATCTTGTCCATCTTGTTGACGAACACGATGCGCGGCACCTTGTACTTGTCAGCCTGGCGCCAGACGGTTTCGGTCTGGGGCTCGACGCCGGCATTGCCGTCCAGAACGGCGACCGCGCCGTCGAGGACGCGCAGGTTACGCTCGACTTCGATGGTGAAGTCGACGTGGCCCGGGGTGTCGATGATGTTCAGACGCTTGCCCAGCCAGAAGGTCGTGGTCGCGGCGGAGGTGATGGTGATGCCGCGTTCCTGCTCCTGCTCCATCCAGTCCATGGTGGCGGCGCCGTCGTGGACTTCGCCGATCTTGTGGCTCTTACCCGTGTAATACAGGATGCGCTCGGTGGTCGTGGTCTTGCCGGCGTCGATGTGCGCCATGATACCGAAGTTGCGATAGTCTTCGATCTTATGTGTGCGGGGCATGGGAGTAGCCTCAGGATAAAAAAACTTGTTTCAGGTGCAAAGTCGCGGGCGGTTTAACTCAAACCGCCCGCGCCTCAAAGCAAAATTTTCGCGCTTGCAAAAGCGTTGGAATGACCAACGCCAAGCCTTCTCTTACCAGCGATAGTGCGAGAAAGCGCGGTTGGCTTCGGCCATCTTGTGCGTGTCTTCACGCTTCTTGACGGCGGTGCCGCGATTGTTGGCGGCGTCCAGCAGTTCGCCGGCCAGCTTTTCGGTCATGGTGTTTTCGCCACGCTTGCGGGCGGCGTTGACCAACCAGCGGATGGCCAGGGCGCGACGGCGGTCGGGACGGACTTCGACGGGGACCTGGTAGGTCGCACCACCGACGCGGCGCGAACGCACTTCGATCGACGGCGAGACGTTGTCCAGGGCGGCGTGGAAGGTTTCCAGCGCGGTGGCGTCTTTCTTCTTGGCAATCAGGATGTCGAAAGCACCATAGATGATGTTTTCGGCAACGGCTTTTTTGCCTTCGTACATGACGTAGTTCATGAACTTGGTGACGACCAGATCACCGAACTTGGGGTCCGGCAGGACGTCGCGCTTCTCTGCGCGGTGACGACGTGACATATGATCTGCTCCTTACTTAGGACGCTTCGCGCCGTAGTGCGAACGGCGTTGCTTACGGTTCTTGACGCCTTGCGTATCGAGCACGCCGCGCAGGATGTGGTAACGGACGCCCGGAAGGTCCTTGACGCGGCCGCCGCGGATCAGGACAACGGAGTGTTCCTGCAGGTTGTGGCCTTCACCCGGGATGTAGCACACGGCTTCGATCTGGGAGGTCAGGCGGACCTTGGCGACCTTACGAAGCGCGGAGTTCGGCTTCTTCGGGGTGGTGGTGTAGACGCGGGTGCAAACGCCGCGGCGCTGGGGGCAACCCTTCAGGGCCGGCACCTTGTTGCGCTTGGGCTTCGGCTGGCGAGGCTTGCGGATAAGCTGGTTGACTGTGGGCATTAAATCTCGTGCCTTGATGGAGGAAGCCTGTGCCGTTTGGCCGGGGGGCTTCGGTTGCGGTTTTACCGTTTCTGAGGCCAATCCGAACAAACACAAAAGCCGCAACCTGCGCTATGGAGGTTACGGCGGGGACACAGCCCCTGCATAGGATGGATCGGGAGAGCTTTTGAGGGCCGCCTCGAAAATGATGGGCGGGCTATAGAGGACAGGTCTTACCCCGTCAAGCGCTAATCCGTACGACTGTGATCGTTTGCTTCTTGAGAGAGGCGAGGCTTGCCAGCGACGACTGCTCTCAGCTTGGATGGGTCGTGTCGGAAATGCCAACCTCCGCGGAGGCATACTCTCCCCTGGAGAGTCCCCGTCGGATGTCACAAACGCCCTCCTCTCCACGAAGTGGGGAGGGGGACCGCGAAGCGGTGGAGGGGTATCTTGCGTAAGCGCGATCGCCCTGCGGTTTCCGAACCAGAAGCCCCTCCCCCTTAATAAACCTGTAGCGCAATTCAGCTACAACCGTCCTCATGAGGGCGGCGCCTGTTAAAATCCGAAACCTGATGCCTCTGGTCGGCTGGATTTTCATGTCCATCTGGATGAGCTTCCTCTGCCTGATGACGTGGGTCTTCCTGCGCGACGGCGGCTTCGGCCAGTTCTCCCAGCCCGTCGAAATTGGCATCATGCTGCTGTTCTGGGTGTTCGGCGCGGCCGGCAGCGCCGACCTATTCAAACGTCCTCTGGTTCACACCACGATTACACATGGCGACATTACCGTGCACCAATTTTGGCCGTGGAAAACCGACGCGGAACGCTTTCGTCCACGCGATGTCGAACCGCCGGCCATCCACACCGCCAAGGACAGCGATGGAGACAACTTCTTCCGCCTGGTGCTGACCACGCCAAAGGGGCGCGACGTGACCCTAAGCGAAAGCCATGACCGCGACCGGATCGAGACCCTGCTAAGCCAGGTTATGGCGCATTTCGCCGTTAGCGCCCCTTGACCAGAACCTGCACCGACTTGGGCGTCAGATCGACCCTCGCCTGGCCGGCCTTATCACTGTTTACGTCCGGCGCCACAGCCACGTCCGGTGCCTTGAAAGCCTGCCCGAACCGACCGTTCTTCACGCCGGTATCCACCGACACGGACTGCGCCGTATCCGACACATTGATCGCCACCACGACAGTTTCCTTCGCATCGGTCCGCGAAAAGGCCAAGACCGGATCGCCCGCCTTCGACAACAGCTTGAACGTCCCCGTCGCCAGCACGGGATGGGCCTTACGGACGCTGTAAACCGCCCGATAGAACTCCAGGATCGACGACGGATCGCCGGTCTGGGCGTCGACATTCATGGTGGCGAAATTGATCGCCGGATCGCGATAAGGATGCGACGCCGAGAACCCGGCCGCCGGCTTTTCCCCCGTCCACGACATCGGCGAGCGGATGCCGGGATCATTATAGGTCCCGCCGTTGCTCATGCCGATCTCTTCGCCGTAATAACCGAACGGCGTCGCCGACACCAAAATTGAAGCCGCCGCAGCGACCTTATAATTGGCCTCGCCATTGACCCCGAACTGGTTGGTCAGCCGATCGCCGACATAGGCGTCATGGCTTTGCAAAGCCAGGGGCATCAGGTCACGCCGCGGATCCTGCAGGAAGCTGATAACCTCCGGCGCCACCACGCCCTTCTTGATCCCGGCAATTAGGTGTTGCTGCACGCCATAGGCAAAGGCCGAACAGACATCGAGATACAGTTCGCGGCCTTCCGACACCTCACAAATCAAATATCGATTATCATACTGGTCGACGACATCCTTGAAGGCCCGGACGATCCCCGGATTACCGGGATTGTTGAAATAGGACGACTTGCCCTCTTCCAGCAGCATGGTCACCGCATCCAACCGGAACCCGTCCACGCCCATATTGGCCCAGAAGCGCATCGAATCCTGCAGATAGGTTACGACCTTCGGGTTGCGCAGATTCAAATCCGGCATGGAGGTATCGAACACGCCGTAATAAAGCCCCTGCCCGCCCGGCACGACCTTGTCCGCTGGCTTCCACGGGTCGTTCCAATAGGCCCCGGACACGCCGCGCATGCTCTGGTCGTACCAGCCGGGATTGCTGTCAGCGAATAGGTACCAGTCGCGGTACGGACTGGACTTCGATTTCGCCGCATCGACGAACAACGCGTTGCCGCTACCCGAATGGTTGACCACAAAGTCGATGATGACGCCGATGCCGCGCTTGTGGGCCTCGTCGAGGAATTCCTGGAAGTCGGCCATGGTGCCGTAGTCGGGATTGACCGCGCGATAATCATTGACGGCATAGCCGTGGTCGCCGTCCTGCGACGGGTTCATCGGCATCAGCCAGATGCCGGTAATGCCCAGATCGCGCAGATAGTCGAGCTGCGACGTCATGCCTTTGAAGTCACCGATACCGTCGCCATCGCTGTCCTTGTACGACCGCACGAAGATTTCGGTGAAGACGGCGGTCCTGTTCCAGTCCTTGGGCAAGGCGCTGGTCTTCTTGATCACCGGGACGGGCGAGACATCGATCTGGGCCTGGGCAGCGCCGGCCAGGATGAAAGCAAGTGCGGCCGCGCCGTAGATGGCCTTCAATGTCATAGTCGAGCTCCCTGCCCTGTTTTATGCGGCAGGTGTGCCACGCGCCGGACGGCTTGCCTACTTGAATACGTATGCGCGCCTTATCTGACAGCCCATGGTCCGGCATGTCTTCGTTACAACCGATTGTGGCAGACTGAAGCGCTTCGGGGGTTGCCGACCTGGAGCGCCGCAATGGACATTTTCGCCTATATCAAACGCGACCACCGCAAGGTCGCCGGTATGATGGACGACGTGATGAGCATCCGTCTCCCCGCCATCCGCCAGAACATCTTCCACAAGATCCGGTCAGAACTGATCGCCCACAGCAAGGCGGAAGAACAGACCTTTTACGTCGCCGTCGAAGCCGCCGCTTCCGAGTCCGTGCGCCTGCAGATGGCGCATTCGGTCGACGAACATCAGGACATCGCCGACTGCCTGACCGTGCTCGACAACACCCCGATCTCCAGCGAGTTCTGGATCGAGAAGTTCGGCGAGCTGAAGCAGGCCGTTACCCATCACGTCCACGAAGAGGAAAACGACGTCTTCCCCAAGGCCCGCGTCCTGCTCACCCCGGCCCAGGCCCGACAACTGGCCGCCGACATGGACCGGCTGAAGCAGCAGTTCCTTGAGGATATGGAGTTCGAGATTCCCGCGCTATAATACCAACGGCAATTGGGCTTGACCTTTCTTTGCCCACCCCGTTTACGGGGAGGGTGGCGCGAAGCGCCGGGCGGGGCTCTTTCTTGAGGCAAAATCAACCGCAGTTGCTATAAAGCACCATGATCTCGATCCAAAACATCGACCATGTCGTCTTCCGCGTCCGCGATCTCGATCGCGCGGCGCGGTTTTACATGGACGTCCTGGGGGCACAGTTCGAACAGCACCAAACCCATGTCGACCTCTACCAACTGCGCATCGGCACATCCCTGATTGACCTGGTCCCGGTCGACGGCATCATCGGCCGCATGGGCGGTCCCGCCCCCGGACCTGACGGCCACAATGTCGACCATGTCTGTTTCCGCGTCTCGCCGTGGGACGAAGCCGCCATCATCGCCCACCTCGCCGCCCATAACATCGAAGCCGAAGTCGCCAGCCGCTACGGCGCCGATGGCGAAGGCCCGTCCATCTACCTGACCGATCCCGACGGCAATCACCTGGAACTGAAAGGCCCGGCGGTCACGCCTCCGGTGGCGCGTTCAGGCTACTGAAGCTGTGCGACAGTGCCCAATAGGCTAAACCCGCCACGAAGAAGGCCGGTAATGTCGCCCCGGCCGAGGGCAGCCAGGTATGAAAATACTGATAGGTAGCAATGCCAGCTCCCCAGGCGGCAAAGGCCGACAGGTGCACACCGTAGGTAAAGCGGTAGACGCCGAACGGATTGCGGATATCGGCGGGGACGACCTTACGCTGCCGCACGACAAAATGGTCGATCAGCATAACACCGAACAGCGGGGTAAACACCGCACTGATCCCAAACAGAAAATTGGAGAACATACCCATCGGCACAAACAGGGCGATCAGGGTGCTCAAAACGCCGAAGCCGACGACCAGATACGCCATCCGGACCGGAAACAAAGTTCCCGTCGAGGTCGCCGCTGAGAAGATATCGGCAAACACATTGTCCGTCTCATCGATCAGAATCAGCAGTAAGGCCAGCCCGCCGCCGGTCGTGGCCAGGGCCGCCAGCAGCAGACCATCGGGATTGCCATGCGCCGTCAGGGCAAAGGCGGCGCCCAGGCTGTAGAACCAAATATTGGCCAGCAGATAGCCGCCCGCACTCCCCTTCAACATCCCTACCGGCGACTTGCCGAAGCGCGAATAGTCGGCGATCAGCGGCAGCCAGCTCAAGGGCATGGCGACGACCAGGTCAATACCCGACGCCAGAGACAGCGTACCGTCACCCGGCCGCGCGAACAGCTGACCCCAGTCGGTGCGCGACAGCAGCGTCCAGCTCATCCACGCCGCCCCGGCCAACAACAGCCACAAACCCCAATGGCGCAGGAAGCGGCGCACCACGCTCAACGGACCGGCCAGGGCCAGCCCCGTCGCGGCCACGCCGAACAGGATGGTCCACACCACTGGCCAATGCATACCGAAATTGCGCTGCGCCAGGGCATCGGCGGCATCGCGCATGGCGATGATTTCGAACGCGCCCCACCCGACCAGTTGCACAATATTGATGATGGCGGCGACACCGGCGCCGCGCACACCCAGGGTCGGCCGCAATGACCCCATGGCCGACAAGCCCGTATCGCTGCCGACCACAGCGGCCAATCCCAACAGCCCCGCCCCGACCAGGCTGCCGACGACAATCGCCACCAGGGCCACGCCCATGGAGAGGCCGGGCACCAGGAAACTGCCAGCTTCCAGCACCAGAAGCCCGATGCCTAAGCTGAACCACAGCGAAAAGGCGTCGCGCGACGTGAAGGCACGCTGCGCCTCAGGCACGGGTGTCAGCGGATCATAGGCGTCGCGTTCGGAAGGATCGGCCATGGTGCCTCACGGTACAAACCCTGTGTTGTACCGTGAGTCTGGCCGGACGCAACTTTACCGGTTTCCGCCGATTAGGTCGCCCAGCCCGCCCAGGACCGAGCCTTCGCCGCGATTGGGTCCGGTGCCGCCGGCCACCGCCGCGATCCGTCCGGCCAAGCGTGAGAACGGCAGCGACTGGATCCACACCTTGCCCGGCCCGGTGAGTTGGGCAAAGAACACCCCTTCACCGGCGAACAGCATCGACTTGATGCCGCCGGCCTGGACCAGGTCGAAATCGACCGTATCGGTGAAGGCGGCAACGCAGCCGGTATCGACGTGCAGCACTTCGCCATGCTTCAGTTCACGCTCGACCACCATGCCGCCGAACTGGACGAACACCCAGCCGTCACCTTCCAGCTTCTGCATGATGAAGCCTTCGCCGCCGAACAGCCCGGTCATGATGCGCTTCTGGAAAGCGATCCCCAGCGACACGCCCTTCGCCGCGGCCAGGAAAGCATCCTTCTGGCAGATCAACCGCCCGCCGAGATCCGACAGTTTGAGCGGCACGATGGCGCCGGGCACAGGCGCGGAAAAGGCGACGCGCGCCTTGCCGTGGCCGTTATGGGTGAACACGGTGGTGAACAAGGATTCGCCGGTGATCAACCGCTTGCCGGCGCCCAATAGCGCGCCCATAAACCCGCCCCCCTGCTGGCCGGAACCGTCGCCAAAGACGGTGGTCATACCGATGGAGGCATCCTTCCACACCATGGCGCCGGCTTCGGCGATGGCGCTTTCGCCCGGATCAAGCTCGATTTCGACGAACTGCAGTTCCTGGCCCTTGATCTCGAAGTCGATATCGTCGGCGACACCGGAACTGCGGTGATGATGCGTCGTGGGAACAGATGAGCCGAACATGCGAATCCTCCTTGGATGGTTCAGGGAAGATGTAGCGTGCGGCACGGCAAAATAAAGGCCCTACTCGGTCACATAATGCACGCGGATGTCGCGATAATGGGGACGGAAGCTCCACACCCGGCCACCGGACTTTGTGAGGACGACCGAGTTGTCGCCGTCCCAGCGGATACGAACAAAAGCCGCCTCGTCGAAACTGGCCAAGGCCGGGACATTGCCGGGGCTGCCTGGTGCGTAGACCAGGACGCGGCGGTTGGGCACGGCGCCGGCACAGGTGACGAGGACGGATTCCAGAACATAAGCGCCGTCGGGCGACGCCTTGGTCTTGCTGTCACTTCGGCTGCACATCGGCGCCATGGCGCGATCGTAGAGGGTGTAGATCCCAGCGACGACGGCGGTGAGGCAAATCGCAACGGCGATGCCGGCGAACCAGTACCAATGGTGTTTTTCGCGCGGGCGGGCATAGCCATGAGCGTGGTGGTATTCGTCGTAGGCACCGACCTTGAGATGCAGGTCCATTTCGTCGACCGGCCGCGAAGTGTGTCGGGCAGGCATGGTTTACCTCGGTGGCGCCAAACGCCCTGGGAAAGACTGTGGATAAGTTTGAGCTCGCAAGCTTAAGGAAGCGTCAAGACCGGAAACGTGCCGGAAGGCCCGTCGGCCAATCCGATGGTCAGATCGCAGCGAAGGCGGGACTTCTCCCCCATAATCTGCTATACAGCCCCAATTAACTGGGGGGATTATGATGACATTCAAAAGACTGCTTCTGCTCACGCTCAGCGCGGCAACCCTGTCCGGATGTACGGCTGCGGTCGTCGCCCCTGTCCTTGCACCGCTTGTCGCCTTCCCGCCCTCCCTCCAGGGGGATGACAGCCCCAAGATCACGGACGCGGTATCACCGGTGCCCGGCGAAGCCGTCTTCTACAACATCACCTACGAAGAACATGGTGCCCGGTTTTCGGCCCAAGACTCCGCTGCCGGTGTAAATAAGGCTCGACTCGTCAGCGTGTACGGCGCCGAAGACGATTATGCCGCCACCTGGCAATCCATCGGCGCGCCTGAGACCTTCCTCACGGTTCAGGACCTGGATCTGACGTACCCCGACGGCAGCATAGGAAAACGCCGCATCGTCCGCCTCAAAGCCACCGCGCAGAGCCCCGGCGTCGAAGGCGCAAACCCGAGCTTCACCGGCATAAAACAGGCCTGGCCGCGCGCAAACTACACCACCCGCGTCATCTACTCGCCACAACAGGACGGCGACCGGGCTGGCATTCTCGCCTGGCAGGATAACCAGCACTATGTATTCTGCGGCGCTGCCCAGCTGAACGGCAAACCGGCCGCAGTCCTCGCTCGCCGCGAGTCGGGCGACGAACCGGACGAAGGCCTTATGCAGGCGACCTATCCGCTGGACGCAAAATCGTTGACGGATCTCGGCCTTCTTATCGAGATCCAGGACGGTCGGCTATCGTGCTTCTTCAGTACGCCGAAGTTGGGGCGTACGCTTGTCGGCACAGTGAACGTTCAGGCTGACCAGCGTGTGCTGATCGGCGCCCACGCCTTTAGCCCCGCCCCCTGAGATTCATATTGACCCCTTCGCCCATATCTTTATGAGTCCAGGGTAGTTCACCGGGGTGTCCGCGCGTTTGAGGCGGGCTGAGACGAGGCGACAGTGCCTTGAACCCGCCGAACCTGATCCGGGTCATGCCGGCGAAGGGAGTTGGATACGCTGTCTTACAGAGCGCCCGCAATCTACGCGCATGATCCTTTCTTTTGAAAGGATTTCATATGAACAAGCCGTTCGATCACAAGCCGATCACCGTCGAACATTCCCCCATTCCGGGCTCGCATAAGGTCTACCAACCGGGCACGCTCCACCCCGACATCCGCGTGCCGTTCCGCGAGGTCTGTGTCCACGCCTCCGCCAACGAAGCGCCCCTGACCATTTACGATTCGTCGGGCCCCTACACCGAAGCCGGATTTATTCCGGATATCTCGAAAGGTCTCCCCAGACTTCGCGATTCCTGGATACGTCAACGCGGCGACGTCGAAGAGATCGTCGCCCGCGAAGTCAAACCCGAAGACAACGGTAACGTCTCCGCCGGCAAGCTGGCCCCACAGTTCCCCAACCTCCCCAAGGTGCTCCGCGCCAAGGACGGCCAGTCGGTCACCCAATTGGAATACGCCCGCCGCGGCATCGTCACGCCCGAGATGGAATACATCGCCATCCGCGAAAACCTGCGCCGCGCTCGGGACGCCGAGGTCATCCGCGACGGCGAAGACTTCGGCGCCGAAATCCCCGACTTCATCACCCCGGAATTCGTCCGTGACGAAGTCGCCCGCGGCCGCGCCATCATCCCGGCCAACATCAACCACCCGGAAGTCGAACCGATGATCATCGGCCGCAACTTCCTGGTCAAGATCAACGCGAACATCGGCAATTCGGCGGTCACCTCCTCGATGGAGGAAGAGGTCGAAAAGATGGTCTGGGCCATCCGCTGGGGCGCCGACAACGTCATGGACCTGTCGACCGGCCGCAACATCCACAACATCCGAGAATGGATCATCCGCAATTCCCCCGCCCCCATCGGTACCGTGCCGATCTACCAGGCTCTGGAAAAGGTCAACGGCGTCGCCGAGGACCTGACCTGGGAAATCTACCGCGACACCCTGATCGAACAGGCGCAACAGGGCGTCGACTACTTCACCATCCACGCCGGTGTCCGCCTGGCCTATATCCACCTGACCGCCAAGCGCGTCACCGGCATCGTCTCGCGTGGCGGCTCGATCATGGCCAAGTGGTGCCTGGCCCACCACAAGGAAAACTTCCTCTACACCCACTTCGACGAGATCTGCGACATCATGCGCGCCTATGACGTCTCGTTCTCGCTAGGCGACGGGCTGCGCCCCGGCTCGATCGCCGACGCCAACGACGCCGCCCAGTTCGCCGAACTGGAGACCCTGGGCGAACTGACCCAGATCGCCTGGAAGAAGAACGTCCAGGTCATGATCGAAGGCCCCGGCCACGTGCCGATGCACAAGATCAAGGCCAATATGGACAAGCAGCTCAAGACCTGCGGCGAAGCTCCCTTCTATACGCTTGGGCCACTGACCACCGACATCGCGCCGGGCTACGACCACATCACCTCGGCCATCGGCGCCGCCATGATCGGCTGGTACGGCACGGCCATGCTCTGCTACGTCACGCCTAAGGAGCACTTGGGGCTGCCCGACCGCAAGGACGTCAAGGACGGGGTGATCGCCTATAAGATCGCCGCCCACGCCGCCGACCTGGCCAAGGGCCATCCGGGCGCGCGGATGTGGGACGACGCCATGAGCCGCGCCCGCTTCGAATTCCGCTGGGAGGACCAGTTCAACTTAGGGCTAGATCCGGAGACGGCGCGCGCCTTCCACGATGAGACCCTGCCCAAGGAGGCGCATAAGACGGCGCACTTCTGCTCGATGTGCGGGCCGAAATTCTGTTCCATGAAGATCAGCCAGGAGGTGCGCGAATTCGCCGCCAACATGACTGACAACGAGCGGGCGGATATCGACGCCGGCATGGCCGAGATGTCGCACAAGTTCAAGGAACTGGGCAGCGAGATCGACGTCAAGACGCCCGCAGAATAGACGCTGTAGAATGTCCAAACGCCCTCCTCCCTACGAAGTGGGGAGGGGGACCCCGAAGGGGTGGAGGGGTATCTTACTTAAGCCAGCATCCTCACATTCGGTTCCCGGTCGAAATACCGCGTCCCTGCCGCCGCAACGAAATCGTCCAGCAACACCACGCCCGCATCATGCTCGACGCCGGCCTTAGCCAACAGTGGATGGCTTTCCGTGGTATGGCCGATCGCCTTGAGATGGACAAAGGCATTGCTGACCCATTCCACCGCAGCGCTCTCCTTCAACAACGCCTTCGTCCCATCCTCCGACAGCACCACCGCCACGCCGTCATACAGCTGTGACGGCGATCCAGCCAACTGGCCATCCGCCTTCATCACCTTGCCGTCTGACAGCGTGGCGCCGCCGACTTTGGGCGCGACAATGACCGCCTTGCCGCCGGCATCGACAATCGCCTTCTTCACCTTCGCCACAGCCGCCGCATCGGAACCGTCGGCAATCAGCACCCCAAACTGCCGCCCTTCCAACATAGGCTTGGCGTTCTTCTGGATCGACAAAGCATCCGAAGGCGGCAGGTCTACCACCTCACGCGCGGCGGGGTTCTTGCCCGGCAGCGGAATGTTCAACCCATCCGCCACCCGCTGCGCCAGACCGTCATCGACATTGCGCAGGTTGGCCACCATCCGCGCCTGCACGGTCGCAATCCCGACCTTCGAAAGCTCGAACACGAACGACGACGCGATATGCGCCTGTTCCGACTCCGTCTGCGACAGCCAGAACAGCCGCGCCTGCGAGTAATGATCGGCAAACAGCTCCGGCCGCACCCGCAGCTTGTCGCCCTGCTCCTCGGCGCCATCCGCCGCCGCAACGCTGTTGAATCCGGTCACCGGACATTCGCGCGGCCCGCCGGCCTCGCCGTTCTCGCCCAGCGAATTCGGCTCGTAGTTCGCCCGCCCTTTCGGCACCATCATCTGCATATGGCCGTCGCGCTGGAAGTTCATCACCGGACACTTCGGCGCATTGATCGGCAACTGATGGAAGTTGGTGCTCCCCAGCCGCTTCAACTGCGTGTCGAGATAGGAGAACAGCCGCCCCTGCAACAGCGGGTCGTTGCTGAAGTCGATCCCCGGCACGATGTTGGCCGGGCAATAGGCCACCTGCTCCGTCTCGGCGAAGAAGTTATCGGGATTGCGGTCCAGCACCATGCGCCCCACGATCCTTATCGGCACCACCTCTTCTGGGATCAGCTTGGTCGCGTCCAGCACATCATAAGGCAAACCATCCGCAAACGCCTGATCGAACAACTGAACCCCCAGCTCCCATTCCGGGAAGTTGCCGGTATCGATCGCTTCGAACAGGTCGCGGCGGTGATAATCGTTATCGGCCGCCTGGATCTTCAACGACTCGTCCCAAACCAGCGACTGCAGGCCCAGCTTGGGCTTCCAGTGGAACTTGACGAAGGTCGACTTGCCGTCCGCATTGACAAAACGGAAGGTATGGACGCCGAACCCTTCGATGGTGCGCAGGCTGCGCGGAATCGTCCGGTCGGACATGGCCCACATCAGCATATGGGTTGTCTCCGGCATCAGCGACGCGAAGTCCCAGAAGGTATCATGCGCCGATGCCGCCTGCGGATAGCCCTTATCGGCCTCCATCTTGACGGCATGGACCAGGTCGGGGAACTTGATGGCGTCCTGAATAAAGAAGACAGGGATGTTATTGCCGACCAGGTCCCAGTTGCCGGCCTGGGTATAGAACTTGACGGCGAAGCCACGGACATCGCGCGGCGTATCCACCGACCCGGCGCCCCCGGCCACGGTCGAAAACCGCGTAAACACCGGCACGCGTTCACCGACCCGCTGGAACAGATCGGCGGTGGTAACATCTTCCAGGCTTTCGGTCAGCTCAAAAAAGCCATGCGCCGCCGAACCGCGGGCATGAACGATACGTTCCGGGATACGCTCATGATCGAAATGGAAGATCTTTTCACGCAGGATAAAGTCTTCCAATAACGTCGGCCCACGCGCGCCGGACTTCAGGCTGTTCTGATTATCGGAAACGCGAATGCCCTGGTTGGTCGTCAGATGGCCTTCAGGGCTGTGCTGTCCCATCTCAGGTACATGCTGGTGGGTCTCGCCGCCGTTGCCGGTACGGGTATCGAATGTCTTGTCCATGGTCGTGCCCTCGCAAATGTGGGCCGACCATGGTCAAGGGCGCGGTAAGAGCGCAATGAGTCGAAGATGGAAAGACATAAAGGCCCCATGCGGCCTATTTCGGCGCCGACCAGTCGTCCGTCGCCGTAATGCCGCCCTCGGCATGGGTGATGATCACCTTCTGGTAGCTGATGGTGATATCGACCACCGGTTCGACCGTATCGCTGGGCCCGGTGCGATCGTGGATCTGAACCGAGGTGATCTTCGCGCCGGTAAATTCCAGCGTGTCGGCCTGGACAACATTCCCATTACCCATCGCCTGTGGCACCCAGTTGCTGTACCTGAACTCGCTGAGCACTTCTCCGCTGATCGCCGCATTGATCAGCAGCGGCGTCGCCTTGGTCCAGCGCAAGGTAAAGGTCACCGGCGCCTGGACTCTTCGCGCCGACGCGCCGGGCGCCGGGCGCCGTGTAGTCAAACCCAATGACCGAATTCCAGCTTTCCTTGCCCTTGGCCAGGACGTCGCCCTTGAACTCGCCCTGCTTGCTGCCCTTGATCTGGAGATAGCCGGCATCCGCCGCCCCTGCCCCCGACACCAGAACCATCCCGGCCGCCATCACCAACGCCCCTGTCCGTACACGCATCTTACGTCCTCCCATCCTGGTTTCGCTGAGACTGCCACGGCCTCTGCCGTTGCACAACGCCGTTCTGTACAGCCCCCGTCCCTACTCCGCCGCCTTCGGGAAGGCCGGCAGCTTGGCGATGTCGCGCGGATCATGCTGGATGATCACTGTCGCATTCAGATTTTTGGCCATCTTCTTGAACCGGTCCAGCGACGCCAGACTGTCGGCCCGATCGGTATTGAAACCCGGTACCTCATTGCCGTCATAGGCTTCATGGAAGTGCGCCAGGTCGCCGGTGATCAGCACATAGCCCTTGGTCTTCAACTTCACCAGAAGACTGTGATGGCCATCGGTATGACCCGGCATGTTGAGCATCACCACCGAACCGTCGCCGAAGACATCCTTGTCGCCCGGCACAGGCTCGGCCGCACCACCACCCGACACCCAATGGACCAGCGGATCATCGCTCTTGTTGGCCGCCTTGATCTTGTCCCAGTCGCCCTTGCCCAACAGCAAGGTGGCTGCCGGAAAATCGCCGGCCTGGCCGGTATGGTCGCCATGGATATGGCTGACGCCGACAAACCGGACCGCTTTCGGGTCAACGCCCACGGTCGCCAGTTGCTGAAGTACCGTGGTCGTTACGATCGGCGTGCCGTCGTCCTTTTTGGCGCCGGTCCCAAATCCGGCGTCCCACAGCAGATAGTCGCTACCGTGCTGGACGAGGTAACACGACGCGACGAACGGCTTTTTGACGCCGTCAAAGCTGTGGGCATCGGAGAACCATGCAACATCGCGTTCCCCCATATCGCCGCAATCCAGTCGGGTCAGTTTGACCTCCGCCGTTTGCGCCTGAGCGAAACCGGCGGATGCCAAGACAAGCACCAAAGCGAGCGTAAGCGACTTCATGGTATCCTCCGTTTGATTTTCCCTAGGCGTGCCGTACCAGTGACCTTACGTCAAGCGACGCGTCGTCGCGGTGACACGGTCGTGTTGTAGATCACCAGGATCGCCGGCGCATCGGCATTGACCGGCAATGCTGTCCCGCGCTCATCATACAGAAACTCGTCGATCGCGAAGATCTTCGGCTTCCACCGCTTCTGGATGACCAGTTCCGGCCGCGGATAGCCCTGCAAATCCACCCAGCAGCAATCGAACAGCTTGTCGCAAAACGGTTTGGCCACGGCGATCATCCCTCAACACGATACAGCGGCCTTCTGCCATAATTCCCCTTTTGTTCACCCGATCCGACGGCCTGTCAAGCCATCATGAATAATCCCCGCTAAGTAGAAAAATCCCTCACGAAATTCCCCCGAAAGTGGTAAGAGGATAGCGGGCTGGTGGCGGGGCATTACGGGGAGACATTCGATGTCTGTAAAGCAGCGCGTCATGGCCATTCAGCAAGCTCTGGCGGCCAAGGGCTTCAGTCCGGGTAATATCGACGGCGTCTGGGGCCGCCGCACCGACACCGCGGTCAAGGCGTTCCAGCGCGCCAACAACCTTCAGCCCGATGGCGTGGTCGGCCCGGTCACCAGCGCCGCCCTGTTCGGCCAGGCGCCGGCGGTCGATCCGCTGGACGACGTCGCCATCATCTGGTTCCAGGAAGCCCGCCGGCTTCTGGGGGTGCGCGAAGACACCTCCCCCGGCAGCAATCCGGTGCTTCTGCAATGGGCCGACGACGCCGGCATCCCGTACAAAAGCGACGACATTGCTTGGTGCGGTCTGTTCGTCGCCCATTGCATCAGCTCGACCCTGAACACCGAGCCCCTGCCCGGCAATCCGCTGAGTGCCCAGAGCTGGCGCCGCTTTGGCGCGCCTTGCACGGTCCGGCCGGGCGCGGTCATGGTGTTCTGGCGTGAAAAGCCGACCAGTTGGAAGGGCCATGTCGGCTTCTATGCCGGCGAGGACGATGTCGCCTACCACATCTTGGGCGGCAATCAGTCGGATAAGGTCAGCGTGGCGCGGGTGCGCAAGGACCGTATCCTGCCGGACGGTATCCGCTGGCCCGCCACGGTACCCTTAAGCAACGCCGGTCCTGTGAAGGTCGCCGCGACGGGCGGCCTGTCGCGCTACGAAGCGTGAATTTCGGAGGTAAATTCTTCATAGTCAGACTGGGCAACATAAATAATTCTATACCTCCCCGTTATACGGGGAGGTGGATCATTTGCTGGAAGCAAATGAGACGGTGGGGGATTTGGCCCGCCGTGGTCTTCCCTCGCCCCGCTCCCTTACGCCAGCCCGTGAAACCGCCGAACGGTCCAGGCGTCACGCTCCGAAATAGCGCATTTCTGGCCAATCTTGCGGCAGCGCTTTTCCAGTTTAGCGAACTGCGGCAGGCACGCCGTTTCGGCCGCTCTGCCCTTCGCCGTCAACGTATATATCCGGCTCCAGCGCGGGTCTTCCTTGTGGCGCGGCTGCTGTTTGGCCAGGTAGTGCATCAGCGAACACGGATCGTAGTCCGAACTCAGGCGCGTCTCTCGGCTGGGGAAGGCATTGCGCACATCCAGGCACACCGGCGTCAGGCCCAACCCGCAGGTCTTGAGATAATCTTGCAGGAAAGGCTCAAAGGTCAGATAGGTCCCACGATCGGTGCGCTGGTGTTCGTGCATTAAACCCAGGATATGGCCGAACTCATGCAGGATAGAGCCGTAATTGGCGTTGGGCTCGATATTGACTTGGTTGCCGATCGGCATGTAGCCGACGGTCGCCGTGGTGGCGCTGGCATTCAGCTTGATCTGGACGCTGCCCAGACCTTCTCGCGCGACGAAGCGGACTCCGGTCCGGCGGTGCCAGTCGTCCATGGCGCGGCACGCCTTCTGCGCCGCGGAGGCCTTCCATTTAGCCCAGCCGGTGCAGTCCTTGCTGGTGGTGCCGGCGGTTTTCAGGATGTCGGCGGTGAGCTGATACGGCACGGTGGCGTTGGGCCACGGGTTGGTGCCCTTCATGACGGCGCCGGCCTGAGCCGATACCGGCGACATAACCGCGAGCAGCAAAAGCCAGAGTTTCATTCCGGATTACCGTAACGCGACTGCTGAAAGCTCGGCAGACCGTCACCGAACTTCACCCAGTTTAGGTCGTGCTCGAGCCAGGAATGGTGGGTCGGCGGGAAAGCGTTGGAATCATCCAGCGAACAGATGGTGACGCCAACCTCGCCGGGTTCGTTGGCGTGCTCATAGGTGAGGCCGGTGCCACATTTAGCGCAGAATGTGCGTGTGACGTTCGGCGAAGACTTGAAGATTGTGGTCGGCCCTTCAAGGGTGAAGGTCTCCCTTGCGACGGACAGCCAAGCGATGACCGGCGCGCCGGAGACCTTGCGGCAGGTGCGGCAATGGCAGACCATGCTGCCCATAGGTTCGCCGGAGATGCGGTAGCGCACCGCGCCGCATAGGCAGCCGCCTTCGTGGATCATGGGATTCGCCCTGAACAAGTAATGGGGTCTGGGGCCTGAGGCCCCAGTCTTCCCTCTTTCCTTCCCTATACCTCGCCCCCTTGGGCGACGGTATAGGGAAGGAAGAAGAAAAGTCTTGGGGCCACGGACCCCACACCCCGTAACCGGTTCAGGGCGGCTACTCGGCCTGTTCCTCGATCTTCTTCTTCCGGTGATAGATAAACAGCCAGGCCAGCGCCAGAATTCCGGCGATCATCGGCGCGTACAGCCAATGCGCCACCTCCTTCGGCACCGCCGAATCCACGACATACTTCAACAGACTGAACACGTAATAGCTGACCGCGAACACCGACAGCCCCTCGACCAGCCCCGACAGCTTGACCTGCAACCGCGCCCGCAGATCCATGCTCTTCAGCAGATCCTGGTTCTGCACCTCCAGCGAGATCGAAATCCGCGCCCGCAACAGGTCGCTCACCCGGCCGATACGCGACGAAATCTCATCCAGCCGCCGCTCCGCCGCATCGCAGGTCCGCATGGCCGGGCGCAACCGCCGCTCGATGAACTCGGCCATGGTTGAAAACCCCTCGACCCGGCTTTCGCGCAACGATACCAGCCGGTCCTCGGCCAGTTGCGCATAGGCCCGCGTCGCCCCCTGACGGAAGCTGACCGCATTCACCCGCTGCTCGACCTCGTCCGACAAGGCCATCAATCGGTCCAGCACCTGCGCCTGCGACGCGCTCTGGCTGGCCATGTCCGACGTCACCGCCGCCAACCGCGCCTCGGCCTCTTTCAGCCAGGCCATCAATTCGCGCGCCACCGGAAACCCCAGCAGCGCCAGCTTGCGGTAATGCCCGATCTCGATCAGGTTCTGCAGCAGCCGCGACAACTGATCGTTCTGCAAACCCCGGTCATGAACATAGATCCGCCCTGCTCCGCCCTCGTGCATGCGGAAGTCCGACCAGATCCGCGCCTTGCCGCCGAAGACATCGCAACACACCGCCTGGCTCAGATCGATCGATGCCTGGAGCTGCTCCGGCTCGGGCTCATACGGCAGGACCGCGATCTCGACACTGCGAAACACGCTTCCCGGCGCCCCGCTCAGCCACGGAAAATACGCCGTCTTGAGACTGCAAAACCCCAACCCGTTCTGCGTCGCCTCATCCTGATCGACCGCCGTGGTGAACTTGAGATAGGTCGAAAACTCGCCATGCCGTTCCCAGATCATACCGCCGGTGTCGCCGATATCATGCAACGTCCAGCCCTCGGCGCCATGCTCGCCGGCCAATGCGTCGATCCACGTCCGCTCGGCGGCGCGTTCTTCATCGTTGAGCAGATAAACCCAACTGCGCACGACGGCGGGGGCGGCGAAGACGGGGATGACGCGGGCGTGCATGAGGTCGCTGAGCGACGCCCGCAAGGGATGGTCGGAAGGTCGGGACATGGGGGACTCGAGTGGCATATTTTTGATTTGCCGCAACTTACCACGCACCGCCCTGCCGTAACGTCACTTCCTGTGTCCTGTTGCAACAGCACTGAACGGAGAGAGACACTTTCTTCCTTCTCCTCCCCATTTCATGGGGAGGGGGACCGCGGAGCGGTGGAGGGGTATCTTACCGTAGAAACCGCCACCACACATCGCTTCCTTACCGTCACAACGTCACCCTATCGCCGGAGGTGACTCATGCCACGACGCAAAACGCCCAAATCCCTGTCTGTGACGCAATGGACCGGTCTTGGCTGGCAGACGGCCGAGATGATGCTGGCCTCGGCCCAGGTGATCCGCCACCGCCTGAACCGCATGGCGATGGCGCAATTCCCGCTGAGCCCCCGTGACAGCGCCGAATTCCTCCTTATGGGCCAGGAAAAGGCCGAAGCCGCTGCCGAATCCCTGATTGCGCTATCGACGGGTATCCTCACCAACGAAAGCCCGGAAACCTTGACGCGCAAGACGATGAAGCCCTTCCGCACCCGCGCCATGGCCAACGCCAAACGCCTGAAGAAGCGGCGGACTTAAGCACTGTCGTGCAGTACCAAACATAATAATATCATACCTCCCCGTTATACGGGGAGGTGGATCATGTGCTGGAAGCACATGAGACGGTGGGGGATTTGGCCCGCCGTACTCTTGCCCTCATTCCCGCCCCCTTCCTAATTCTGCATGCTCCTCACCGGCCCCAGATACGAAGCCCCCAAACCACCCGTATCCAAAACCAGCTTCTCCAGCACGACATTCCCATCGATTCGGAACACCTTGATCGTATGCGCTCCGGCCTTCAAACCCGGGAACGAAGCCTTCAACACATGAGCATTGTTCTTGACGGCCTCGTTCCAATCCGGCGCATCCGGCTTGAGATCAAAACTCAAAACCTGCACCGCCCCACCGTCGATCGATACACCGATCCGCAAACCGCCCTTGCCCTGGGTATCCAGGGTCGGCGCCAGATACAGATGCAACACCGCGTCGGCGTCCTTCAACGTCGACACATCATACTCGACACGCATCGGCGCCTGAACCGTCACATCCGAAGCCGGTGCGTTCTGCGGCAAACTGATCAACGAACCCGCGGTCCGCCCCAGATCTGGCACCAACTCCCAGTACACGTCACCACTGACGTCACCGAACGCCCGCGTAAAATATTCGGCATCGATCGAGACATAGCCATGCTCGTCCGTATAGCGGCCACCATAGTGACGCGGCACCTCGACATAAGGCACGGCACTGTAATCGGCCACCACAACCTGCCGCGCCGGCACAACACCATCGACCGGCAGCCGCTTCACGACCGGCATGACATCCTTGTCCGGCTGCTGCCAGTTGTCGTAACCGATATGGGTCTGCGACATCATGTGGTTCCACTTGCCGCCCAGCAACCCGTGATACTCAGCACTGATCGCCTGATCACGATCGAAGGCCTGCTCGGCGACATCGGCCGCCTTATTGGCCGCGACGGCATCGCCCTTGGCCACGGCCACTTGATTGTCAGCCACAGCATTGTACAGCTCATAGACATTGGCCGCCGCCGCGATCGGATGATGGACCAACTGGAAATAGGCCGCGTCATACTCCTTCGGCAGTTCCGCCCGAACCTCTTTCGAGGCCGCCAGCATGTCCTGCCAGTCGCGCGTCATCACCTTGAAATCGGGGCTCGCCGCAAACACGCCGGCATCCAGCAATTCAGGCTTACGCCGTGCCAGCCACTTCGACGAATCCGTCAGCAGGTACGAAATCGTATAGCCCAGCTCCGGCCCGAACTGCTGCTCGGCCCAGTTGGCCGGATAGGCATACAGCGCATTGACGTCCATGGCCTTGGGGTTCCAGGCCATGTCCAGGAAGAAGTCGAGCGGGAACTCCATCGGCTTCAGGTCACCGACATTGACGATCCACAGCCGGTCGGCGCCGGACTCATAGGCGATGTCCATCTGCTGCCAGGTCTTTTCGATCTGGTTGGTGTTCAGCCACTTGTAGTTCCGCGGCCCCCCGACATAGTCGAAGTGATAATAAACCCCATACCCCCCGGCCCTCGCCTCCGCACCGGCATTTTGCGTTGCGCTAACGCTCCGCTCCTTGAGCGCGGCGGGCAACCTCCGGATCTGCCCCCAGTTGTCATCCGCGAACAACAGGGTTACGTCCTCCGGCGCCTTCATGCCGTGGTCGTAGTAATCCTGAACCTCTTTATACAGCGCCCACACCTGCGGCGTCTCCGTCAAAGGCTTGCCCGTGACCTCGCCGATGATCTTGCGCTGGTCGGCGACGATGGTCTCCAGCAAGGCCGTCGCCGTCCCCTCGGTCATCGGCTCGTCACCATCGCCACGCATGCCCAAGGTTATGACCTGCTCATGGCCGTTGGCCCGCTCCATGCCGCCGCGCCAGAACTTGCGCAGGTTCTCGGCATTGCTGCGGTAATCCCATTTACCGGACATCAAGCCGGCGTCCTTCTGACGCTGCCACTCGACATGAGCCCGCGCCATGGGTTCATGGTGCGAGGTGCTCAACACCACGCCGTACCGGTCGGCCATGGCCAGGCTTTTGGGATCGTCATCGGGCAGCGACTTGCCCCACATGGCCGGCCACAGGAAATTGCCCTTCAGCCGCAGATTCAACTCGAACACATGGGCATAGAACTCGGCATTGATGCCGCCGAACTTCTCACGCGCCCAGTTCCCCAGCGCTGGCTCCTCGTCGTTCAGAAAGAAACCACGATACTTGACCACCGGCGCATCCGACCGCGCCCCGGCCAGAACGGTCACATCCGTCTGTTTGCGAACCGGCACATCGGCCCACCAGTACCACGGCGACACTCCCATTTTTTCGGAAATGTCATAAGTGCCATACACGGCCCCGCGCGGATCGGAACCTGTTATCACCAAAGCCATGGGAATGCCCGGTATGGGACCGGTCACAACCTGCTGAACATACCCTTCCCATTTTCCTGAAATGTCAGCCACACCCAGCTTGCCATCCCGCACCAGCCCGTCGATGACCGGTTGCCCGGCCTGGCCGATGATCACCACCGGCCCGCTCAAACCGTTCAAATCATTGACGATGACCGGCTTGACGCCCGACACCCGCTCCAGGTCAGCGGCAAAATCCTGCGCGACCTGCAACACCGGCCCGGCCGAGTTGGCGTCGACATAGACGGCCGCAGGCTTACCGCCGGAAATCAGCGCAAAGCCGTCCTGCTGGCCGGCGCATACCGCCACCGGACCTTCGCAGGCCAGCGCCGCCACCGGCGCCAGCCACACCACCGCGGCCAGCCACATCGCCTTCATCGTACTCTCTCCCAACCTGTTCTTAGTCCAACGGCAGTTTGGTTTGACTTCTCTTTCTTTGCCCACCCCGTTTACGGGGAGGGTGGCGCGAAGCGCCGGGCGGGGCCCTTTCTTAAGAGTCAAAATCAACTGCCGGAGGCATCAATTATATCTATAGAGTTTCAGCCTCTGCACGCCCCACTTATCGGGCGGCAGACGCAGATGCCGCCCCTGGTGAGTCTGGTCGCCGTTCAGCCACTTGCCCGGCACGAAGACGCCGTTTTCATACGTACCTTCAACGACCTGTTCCATGCCGATCCGTTCCTTGCCGGTATCAGCAAACGTCAAGGTCACCCCCGAACCCGCGACGATAAACTCGTCCTTGCCGGTCTGGATGATCAAGGCGCCATGATTGCCCGGCACCTGCTTGTCCTTGGCCGTCCACGGATCGATGAACGCCGCCGTAAACTGGTATCCACCCAGCTCGAACACCTGAGGCGTCGTATCCGTCACGCCATCGTAATTGATCGGCGCCTTCAACCCGCGCATGGTCTCCTTGCCGCGCTGGGCATGGATCAGCGGCGCCAGGCTGTCCAGCACGGCATAGGCCGAAATCAGCGGATCGCCGTCGGGCAGGTTCTCGATCGAGAACGGCGAAAACCCGATCGCATCCAACTCACCTATGGCATAAAACGCATTGGCCGAAGCCACCGCATCGCCGGCGTAATGGGCTTCCGGGATAAACAGCGGATTGCCTTTAAAAGAATACGGCTTCATCCGCTCGACAAAGTCCGGAAAATAGATGTCCGGCGACAGCATATCCAGGCTGGGCGCCACGCCCTTCCAGATATCGAACAGATGCGGCAAAGGCCCGGCCGACGGATATTCCCCCGGCAGCTTGCCCGGCCGGTTCAAGGCCGCATTGACATACATCGGCAGGTCGTACTGCGCCTTGCCGGCCTTGGCCATGGCCTCAACGAACTTCGCATATGACCGCGCCTGAAACCGCTCCTCGGTGTCACGCGTCACCATGAACTGTTTCGTCGCCAGGTCGGAATGATCGCGCGCCGACGGCAACATGCCGATCTCGTTCTCGATCTGCACCATGATGACCACGCCCGCGGGATCGGCCTGTTTCAGATGCGCCATGAAGGTCGAAAACGCCTTCACATCCGCCTTCAACAAATCATCGTCGAACGGCGTCAATATATCCTGCGCCACGCCCTCGGCCGAACGCGCCCGGGTAAAGCGCTTCTGGTCGGTCTTGACCCACGCCGGCGCATAGGTCGACATCGAATTCTTCCACGCCCCGAACCACAGGATGACCAGCTTGAGATCCCGTGCCTTCGCTTCCGCAATCAAGGCATCGGTGACGGTAAAATCAAATTGCCCCTCGACCGGCTCGATCTGGTCCCATTCGACCGGCACGACCAGGGTGTTCAATCCGATGGCCCTGGCCTTGTCGAACACTGGCCCCATCTGCTTCGGATCGGACACGGAAGAATTGCCGACCTCCCCGCCCAGGACCAGGAACGGCTTGCCGTCGACAATCAGCCCCTTGTCGCTGATCCGCGCCGGTTGTGCCTGTACACCGGACGCCAGCAAAGCGCCCACGAGGATCAGAACCGGCAGCTTCATCGTCATCTTCCTCGGGACATGGCCTTGTCGATCGCCGCCAGAGCGACCGGATTCATGGCGGCATAGCCCGCCGCATTGGGGTGAACGGAGTCCGTGCCCAGCCCCGCCTTCAGACCGCCCAGACCATCCCCCAAAACCGGCCAATAGTCGGCATAGACATGGCCGTTCTGAGCACAGAAGGTCTTGATCCAACCATTCAACGTCTGGATCTTGTCGCTGCGGTTACCGACACCGGGACGCCAGGCAAAGCTGGTCGCCGGCGGCACCGATCCCATGACGACGCGGATATTGTTGGCCTTGGCCATCGCCGCCATGGCCAACAGGTTGTTGGTCGTCGCCGTAAAGTCGTACGGGTCCAGGTTCTCAGCAACGTCATTGGTGCCGGCCAGGATATGCACGACCAAAGGCTTCAACGCGATGACGTCGGGCTGAAACCGCACCACCATCTGCGCCGTAGTCTGGCCGCCGATGCCACGCCCGATCAAGCCGTTGCGGGTGAAGACATCACCCGTCTGGCCCGGCCAGGCATCGGTGATCGAGTCGCCCATCAGCACGGCGCGGCGGTTAAACGCCGGCAGCCGCAACGCGTCGCGATTGGCCGCCTTGTAGCGGTTGAGATTGGCCCAGTCCTGGCCAACCCGCTCCACTTGGGGCGGCAACGGTGCGACGGCTTCGGCCTGGTCGCGAAACGCGGCCTCGTCCGTCTTCAACTGAGGCTCGTTGGCGGACAGGGCCCCACTAGACAAGGATTGAGCCCCGGCCGCCCTGGCCATGCCGAAAGACGCCCCCGCCAGGATGGCTCCACCGAGAAGACCACGCCGCACCACACTCATGTCAGATCCCCTAAAACTAGGCGACCGTCAGGATCGCCGTTTTCAGGTCGACACTATTCGGGCCGGCGGAGATCGTAAAGGTCCCCGGCTCGACAACGCGCTGCATTTCCGTGTTGTAGAACTGCAATTCCCGCGGCGTCAGCACAAAGGTCACAGTCTCGCTGGCGCCGGGCTCCAGCGTCACGCGCTTGAAGCCCTTCAGCTCCTTGACCGGACGGGTCACCGACGAAACGTCGTCACGCACATACAGCTGCACCACCTCATCGCCCTTGACCGCCCCGGTATTCTTCACCGTCACCTCGACGCGAACGCTGTCCGAGATACCGATCGTGCCCTGCGACAGGGTCGGCGTACCGATCTCGAACGTCGTATAGCTCAACCCGAAACCGAACGGATACAACGGCTTGGTCTCGCCGCCCAGGTAACCGCGACGCGCCGTCGGCTTATGGTTATAGTAGATCGGCAGTTGCCCGACGCCACGCGCGATCGACACCGGCAGCTTGCCGCCCGGATTGGCGCGGCCGAACAGGATGTCGGCGGCGGCCCAACCCGATTCCTGGCCCATATACCAGCCCTCGACGATCGCATCGGCCTTTTCGGCCAGCAGGTTGACCGACAGCGGACGGCCATTCAGCAGCAGCACCGCCGTCGGCTTCTTCAACGCGAAAATCGCCGCCGCCAGGTCGTTCTGCTGCCCCACCAGGTCCAGCGAGTCGCGGTCCCCCAGGTGATTGTCGGCCCAGGCTTCGCGTGAGGTCTGCTCGTTGTCACCCAGCACCATCAGGATAGTGTCGGCCGACTTGGCCGCCTCGACCGCCTCGGCGATCAGCTTGGCATTGACCGCCGGATCGGTGAAGTTGACCTGATCCTGGCCCCAGATGCGCTGTTCGGTGATCCGCACGGCCTCGCTGTAGGCGACCTCGAAGCCCTGGGCCTTGCCCTCGGCCTCGATGCCTTCCAGGATCGAGACAATCTTGCGCGGAATATCGGAATAACCCCCGATCGGCGTGTCCTTGGCGTGGGTCCCCAGCACCAGCAGCTTGCCGACCTTCTTGCCGTCGAACGGCAGCAAGCCATTGTTCTTCAACAGAACCACCGACTTCTGCGCCGCTTCGCGCGCCAGGGCGACAGCGTCCGGCGTAGCGGTCAGCGAGTCGGCCTTCTTGGCGTCGGCATAGGGGTTTTCGAACAAACCGGCCTGGAACTTCCATTCCAGGATGCGGTGGACGGCGGCGTCGATCTCGGCTTCCGAAACACGGCCGGCCTTCACCAGGTCGACCAGCTTGCCATAGGCCTGGTTGTCCGGGGTTTCGATGTCGACGCCGGCCTTGATCGAACGGAAGGCCGCTTCGGTCACGTCGGGCACCAGCTTGTGGCGGGTGATCATTTCGTTGATGGCGAAGTAGTCGGACACCGTCATGCCCTTGAAGCCCCACTCACCACGCAGGATGGTGGTCAGCAACCACTTGTTGGCGTGCGACGGCACGCCGTCGATTTCGTTATACGACGGCATGACCGCCGCGATCTTGGTTTCCTTGACGATCTTTTCGAACGGGGGGAAGAAGTCCTCGCGCAGCACGCGTTCCGACACCTGGGCCGGGCCGACATTGGTGCCGTTTTCCGGCTGACCGTGACCGGTCATGTGCTTCAGCGTCGCCAGCACCTTGTCCTTGGCCAGCGGCAATGTATCACCCTGGAAGCCCAGCACGGCGGCCTTGCCCATCTCGCCGCACAGGTGCGGATCTTCGCCATAGGTTTCCTCGATCCGGCCCCAGCGCGGATCGCGCGCGACGTCGACGACGGGCGCCAGCGCCAGGTTGGCGCCGCGGGCGCGCATTTCACGCGCACAGACGCTGAAGATCTTCTGAGCCATGTCCGGATCGAACGACGACGCCAGGCCAATCGCCTGCGGGAAGCTGGTGGCGTCGCGGGCGACGAAACCGTGCAGCGATTCCTCGTGCATGATCATCGGGATACCCAGGCGCGTCTCTTCCATCGCCCACTTCTGGGCGGCATTGATATAGGTGGCTGTCTCGAAGGCATTACGGTTCGGCACCGCGCCATTATCGCCGGCGCCGGTCGCGACATTGACGCCCACCCGGTCGGAGGGACGCGCGATCATGCCCAGACCGTTCGGATACACCGCGGTCGCCTTGGCGGGATCGAAATCGCCCTTTTCGGTCTGGATGGCGCCCTTCTGCTGCCACACGCACAGCATCTGGGCGACCTTTTCGTCCAGGTTCATACGCCCCATCAGATCCTTGACCCGGTCAGCAACCGGCAAGGCGGCGTCCTGGTACGGCAGGGCTTCCTTCTTGGCTTTCTTCTTCGGAGCGGCCGCAGCGGCGGTCGCCGCGCCAATGGTCAGAGCCAAGGAGGAGGCGCTAAAAAGACGGCGGGTCAGGTGCTTCATTTCGGTAACTTCCCTGTTTTATGTTCGCTTCTTGAACGAAGCGGTTGGTCTGACCATAAACGCGCCTTGGGCGAATTTCCAGCGCGGAATCTCGCGGGCGGCGCGCTTGACGGCGGTATCGATCGGTGACAGTGTTAGCGGTAACAAACAAAAATGACAACAGGGAGAATTTCATGAGTCAAAATCTCACACGCCGGGGTGCCCTGGCCGTCGCCGGCGCGGTAACCGCTGCCACCGCAGTAAGTAGCCCCATGGCCGCCTTTGCCGGCACCGATACACCGTTGAAAGATCTGGCCGCCGCCAAGGGTCTGCGCTTCGGCAACGCCATCGGCATCGGCGCCTTCAAGGATCCAAAGCTGAAGGAACTGATGATTCGGGAATGCAACGTCCTGGTCATGGAAAACGAACTGAAGATGTACGTCACGCATAACAACAATGCGACGGACTATAACTTCGCCCCGGCCGACGAACTGCTGGGCTTCGCCGAGGCCAACAAGATCCCGATGCGCGGCCATAACCTGTACTGGGCACGCGACGAATTCACCCCGCAGTGGCTGAAGTCCTATGACTTCGGCGCCAAGCCCAAGGTCGAGGCCGAGCGGGTCCTGCGCGACTATATCAAGGTCGTCACCACCCACTACGGCGAACGCCTGTGCTCCTGGGACGTGGTCAACGAAACCATCGACCCGGCGACCGGCGAGGTCCGCGACAACGTCTTCACCCGCATCCTCGGCATGGACGTCCTGCGCATCGCCTTCGAAGCCGCGCGTGAAAACCTGCCGAAAACCGAACTTGTCTATAACGACTATATGAGCTGGGAAGCCGGCAACGAAAAACACCGCGCCGGCGTGCTGAAGTTGCTGCGCTGGTTCCGCGACAAGAAGGTGCCGATCAACGCCCTGGGCGTGCAGTCGCACATCGGTAACGGCTTCGATCTGCTGGGCGGCCAGGTCAACCAGTGGAAGGAGTGGCTCGACGCCATTGTGGCGCTGGACTACGACCTGCACATCACCGAATTCGACGTCGACGACCAACGCATCCCGACGGGCGACATCGAACAGCGCGACGCGATCGTGGCGACGGTTGGCCGGATCTATCTCGACCAGATGCTGAGCTACAAGCAGACCAAGGACGTGATCTTCTGGGGCATGCCGGACCACTACAACTGGCTGCAGGGCTTCACCCCGCGCGAGGACAAGCTGCCGCTTCGCCCGACGCCGTTCGACTCCAACTTCGAAAAGAAACCGCTCTACTACGCCATCGCGGAATCCTTCAAAAACGCTTCCCCGCGCTAAGAACACCTATAATTTCTTCTCCCGCCCCGTTTACGGGGAGGGGGGACCGCGAAGCGGTGGGAGGGGCTTTTCCGTCGGTGGAATAGCCCCTTCCGTCTAAGGTCAGTTTCTGACATCGTCCGCCCCATAATCTGGAGCAAGCCATGCGCCGTATTGCCGCCCTCACCGCCCTCGCCTTATCGCTCGCCGCCCCTGCGCTTGCCCAACCCGAAGCCCGCTTCGACGGGATCTGGCTGCGCGGCGGCCACCTGGCGGACGAAAGCTACGGCCAGAACGTCCCCGACCAACCCGGCCACTACCAGAACCCGATCCTGCCCGGCTTCTACCCGGACCCCTCGATCGAGCGCGTCGGCGACACCTACTACATGGTCAACTCGACTTTTGCCTTTTGGCCCGGCATCCCGGTGTGGAAATCGAAGGACCTGGTCAACTGGACGCAGATCGGCAATGCCATCGACCGTCCCGGCCAACTCGCCTTCTCGAACCTGGGCACCTCGCGCGGCGTCTTTGCCCCGACCATCTCGCACCACAACGGCCTGTTCTACATCGTGAACACCTGCGTCGACTGCAAAGGCAACTTCGTCATCACCGCCAAAAACCCGGCCGGCCCGTGGTCCGATCCGACCTGGTTGCCGTTCGGCGGCATCGACCCCTCTCTGTTCTTCGACACCGACGGCAAGGCCTACATCGCCTGGAACGACGGCCCGCAGGGCGAACCGCTCTACAGCGGCCACCGCGCCATCTGGATGCAGGAGTTCGACCCGAAAACCCTGGCCATGACCGGCGAAAAGAAACTGGTCATCAACGGCGGCGTCGACCTGGCCAAAAAGCCGGTCTGGGTCGAAGGCCCGCACATCTACCACGTCAAGGACTGGTACTACCTGATGGCGGCCGAAGGCGGCACCTCCACCGACCATTCCGAAGTCATCTTCCGCTCCAAAAACGTCTGGGGGCCGTATGAGCCCTGGGACCAGAACCCGATCCTGACCCAACGCGACCTCGATCCCAACCGCGACCAACCGATCACGTCCTCGGGCCACGCCGACCTGGTCCAGACGAAATCCGGCGAATGGTGGTCGGTCTTCCTGGCCACCCGGCCCTATACTGGCGACCTCTACAATACCGGCCGCGAAACCTTCCTGCTGCCGGTCACCTGGAAGGACGGCTGGCCGGTCATCCTTGAACACGGCCAACCCATCCCGCTATCGGTCAAACGCCCCAAAGGCCTGGGCGACAAACCCCAACCCGATCCGCGTTACCAGAACCTGCACGGCTATAACCCACTGACCTGGCTCTCCATCCGCGGCTCGTCCAAGGACTTCCTGACCGCCAGCAAGGACGGCCAGACGGTCACCCTGAAAGCCCGCAACGCCGCCCTGGGCGACGTCAACGCCATCCCCAGCTTCGCCGGCCCGCGCCAGCAGGGCAACACCACCGCGTTCGATACCTGGGTCCACTTCACGCCGGACGAAGGCGACCGCGCCGGCGTCGCCGCCGTGCAATCGGACGACTCCTACATCTTTTGCGGCCTGACCAAACGCAATGGCGTCACCGAAATCATCCTCACCGTCCGCGCCGGCGCCAACGACCCGCGCGACGGCGTGGTGCTGAAATCCGCACCGGTCGACGTGAAGGACGGCGTTTTCGTCACCCTGGAAGCCCGCCGCGACAAGCTGATTTGCATGTATTCGGAAGCCAAGGACTACATGAAGACGGATCTGAAGCGTCTGATGTGGGACGGCGATGCCACAGTGCTGAGCACAAATAAAGCCGGCGGCTTTGTCGGCACGGTGTTCGGCCTGTACGCCTATAGCCAAAATCCCTGACCGGATGTAACCTCCCTGAAAACCACAATAAAATACCAGGGAGTTATCATATGAAGCGTCGGGATTTTCTCGCGGGCACAGTCTGCGCGCTGGCCTTTACCGCTGTGCCGGCCTTTGCCGAAGACAAGCTGATCAACGACCCCAGTTCGGGCTGGCAGGTCTACGGCCAGCAGACGAACAAGCGGATCAAGGACGCCGCGGTCCAGGGCGGCTACGCCATCGAGGTCAAGATCCCGGCCAAGGGCGCCAATCCTTGGGATTCGGCGGCCCAGACGGATATTACCGGCGACATCAAGAAGGGCGACAAGATCCTGGCGGCGGTGTGGCTGAAGGCCAAGACCGAGGACGGTTCTCCGGCGCATCTGAATATCCGGGTTCAGATCAATTCGGCGCCCTATACCTCGCTTGTCGAAAGCACGCAGTCGGTGGGTCCGGAGTGGAAACTGTATGCCGTCGAGACGACAGCGACGCAGGATTACAATAAAAAAACCGTAGTGCTGGCGGTTCACCTGGCCGGCGCCAAGCAGACGGTCTACCTTGGGCCCGCCTTCGTCCTGATCCCTGCGCAGTAACCCAAATCTCTGATACCTCCCCGCGCCTCTTGGGTGGAAATACACTTTTCCGATACCTCCCCGCGCTTGCGTGGGGAGGGGGACCGCACGAGCGAGCCAGGCCGCAGGCCGCCAGCGAGTGAGATGTGGTGGTGGGGCGACTTTCTTTCGGAAGCTCGAACGTATTCCTAACTCGCTCCCCGACCTCAAGATTTTAACACGAAAAGCACCAACCCGCCGCGTTGCGGCGACACGAAAAGCACGAACTTCAGTATGTGCTTGTCGTGCCGAAGCCGGCCGCCGGCCTAAAGTGGGAACACGGATTTCCACGGATGCGCCGCTTTGCGGCGACACGGATGATCACGGATGATCACGGATGCAGCGCCACGCGAACTTTCGCCTCTTTTAAAAAAAGACGAGGAATATAAATAACTTAATCCCTCCCCGTTATACGGGGAGGTGGATCATTTGCTGGAAGCAAATGAGACGGTGGGGGATTGGGCCCGCAGGTATTTCCACCTGCACCCCCCCCAAAACGAAAAGGCGTCGAGACGGAGAGGTCCTCTTAACGCCCCTAACCCTCCATCGCCTTAATCATCTCCACTCGCTTCTCATGCCGCCCGCCCTCAAACTCAGCACCTAAAAACGCATCGACGATCTCGAGCGCCAGCCCCTCCCCGACCACTCGCCCCCCGATCGACAGCATATTAGCATCATTATGCCGACGTATCATGCGGGCGGAGAACGTATCGGAGCAAACCCCGCACCGGATACCCTTGACCTTGTTGGCAGCCATCATGATGCCCTGGCCGGTGCCGCACAGGATGATGCCGAACCGGCAATCCCCCGAAGCGACCAGCTTCGCCGCCGCTTCTCCATGCGTTGGATAATCGGTGCTTTCCGGCGTCGCGGGTCCGATATCGACCACGACCCAGCCCCGCGCAGCGATATGCCCCGCAATAGCCTGCCTGAGTTGTATGGCGGAATGGTCGCTGGAGAGAACGATGCGTTCGGCGGATGTCATGAGCGTCGTCCGTTCTTAAAACGTCTGTAGAGAGGCAAGGCCACAAAGAGAAATGTGGAAGCTCTCACCCGCTCGGACAGCCTGCACATCTACAAAATTCAAAAATATTTCAAATACTTACTTAACAACTTCGCAAATCAGTGAAACCAGTAACGCGCAACTCGGCTCTGACGAAGCAGACTTCTAATTTCACTAAGAATTTGAATCAATTGATCGGCGGTCGCTGGGTCAGCTTTCATCATTGCTGTTTGAAAGCTTCCGCCCGTTGCCAAGTCGAAGAGCTGTCCGTCTAACTTTCTGAAGCGCGAATAAAATCCGGCAACGACGATACCGTTTTTTCCCACCAATTGGCAAAAATCACCCGTAGCTGTGAGGCGTGCCCGCAATTCAATTGCAATTTTTTCTAAGTCATCTCGTTTAGCTTCGTGGTCACCAAGCCAATATTGGATTGAAAGATCCTCAATTTTTTTTAAATCTTCCAAGTAATCTTTAACTATTTCGTTTTGCGCGCTTCGTATATTAAATAACGTGGTAACAATAAGTGTAATAAGGCCTGCTAATAGGGCAGCAAATGTAGGCACTCCGAAGAGAGAAAATACATTAGGCTGCACTATCAATGTACCTCCAAGCAGCATCAACATATCGCTTAAAAGATTCGCGATTAGTTGTAACCTCTAAAATACTTTTAATAAAATCTTTCCCGTAACCGTGATTCCGCACTAGCCCCCCAAAAGTTTCTTCGAGAAACGAAGACCCCATGCTATTAACACCGTCCAAAGACACTACTACTTTATTACCAGCGGCTACTGCTTCCTCGATAGCAGGACACAGGACTTCTTCTCGAAATCGAGTTCCATTGTTGTCGCCGTCTCGGTGGTCCCTCCCGGACGGGTACCTTGAAAAGTCCGCTATGTTGATCATGATGTTTTCCATACTAAGCCGCTTCGGGAAGCTTTAGCTCCCATTCCACCAGCGTCCCCTCCAAGGGCATCGGTAACTTGTACTTTGTCACACTCGGTTCTCGCTGGTGGCTTCGCTCATATATGTACGCGCCGGAGCGGCTCAAGATTCTAAGACAGCCAGTCCCACAAAAGTCAATCAGTTCCTGCATTTGCGGCAGGCCCTCGCCTCGTCCAGGTTCCAGCGTTTGCGTTTTGCCACGCTTCATCGAGTGAGCAATAAATTCAGGGTCCATAAAGGCACTGGAAGCATCGGACTTACCCAGCGTTCGCTTAATCTCCAGAATGATGTCGTTGTACCAAACCCGATGCGGGAGGGTTCCGGGAATAGTGGCTCCTTGATCGTATATGACGAGTGTTAAGGTGTTGTTATCCCGGTCGGCTCGCGCAGTGACCCACCACCTTCCAACCGCCCTAAAGCCTCTACTTGCACGAAAATCGCCAGGGTACGCATGCTTGGCCACGTTGATCATGGCTTCGCCGACAGCTCCGTTTATTTCCACGGACAGATCCTGAACGGCATGACTACTGCCCAAGTAATCAATTAGGCCTGAAATGCCTTCGGCGACATTGCCCAGTTCGTTTGAGTTCTTGCCTGACATTATTTGCATCAGCCGGAAACGCCCGTCATCGATGTCGTGATATCGCAGCGCAGGGTGAGATCCTGGTACATGCCCAATCAGTTCGAAAAAGCCGATTTCGTAAAGAACTTTGAAGGCATCATCACCCCAGTTTTCAAGATCAATCGCTGGCGGTACAATACCTGAAATTCGCTTGGCTCTGTCATAATCCGACGTGATGATTAACGCCGCAGCCGTTGAGAGACGATCGATCGTACTGAAGTCGAAATATGCCTTTATTCTTGGCAGCCCGCGCTTCTTTCGGTTGACCCAGCCGCCAGTTTGAGGCGTCACCCGCCACAGGCCGCTCTTAATTTTATGTAAGAGCTTCAACGTATCACCAGCATTCTCGTAAAGGCATAGATTCGACGGACAGGCGTGCGCCTGTACATTGCACTGTGCAGTGAAGGGCTCTCCACCATCCCAAATGCTTACGTGAAATGTTGGCACCTTGGGCTGACGTGCTGCGCTACCCCAGCCCCTATAGTGCTTCAGCTTCCTATTACGGGACGCGCTTTGCCCACGGTGTAGTAGGATGTTCTTATATCTGAGAGTTAGTTTTTTCATCGGACTGCCCAAGGTTGCCTTGGATTCCCGATGTTAGTCAAGATTGCGTGAGGATCCGGTTATGCGCCGGTGCGGATAGCGTTAGGCCAGTCCATAAAGCACACCTCGAAAGAAATGGACTGCACGACCACAATTTCAGACGATGACAAAAGAGGTCATCTGACTCGTCCAGACTGTCAACCAAACGAAAACATCTTGCTTACAGTCCCCACCAAGTCTTCACCCCCTACCCCGGCTTGCCCACCAACAACCCCCTTCCATGCGGCGCGATATACAACGTCCCCCATTCCAGCGGATCACCGGCAATCGCCCGGAAATGCCCGAACTGATGCGCGTCATCATTGATCCGCACCCACGACCTACCCTCGTCGTCCGACCGCCACAGCCCTTCCTTACCCTTGACCTTGCCGGCCAGGTACACCGCCGGATAGCCGTCCTTGACCTTCGCCGCGCCGAACCCGACGCACCAGGCGACATCGACATCCTTGACCTGACTCATGCTCGCCTCGGCATCGCGCGAATGCAGCAGCCCATAGGGCGCGGCAAACCACAGATCCCGCATCCGCGTCGGCACCACCGCCAGCTGAGCGCCCTGCCAGCCCTCGACCTTGGGCAGGCCCGACACGATCGGCTTGAACGTCGCGCCACCATCGACGCTGATCAACACAGCCCCCGAAAACCGGTCATGGACATAGAAAACCCCGTCCGCCACCTTATCCGAGATCGGCGTCAAACCTTGATCCCTACCCGACGGCCACCCGGCGGCTTCCTTCCAGGTCCGCCCCTTGTCCGTCGAATACCAGGCGCCTTCCTTTTCCGGCACCCACAGCAACGATGTCGCCTTGGCCGAAACCACGATAATTCCTGAACTCTTCCACGGCTGGCCATCCACCGGCCGCCGATACGGTGACGCCGGAAACGCCGTCCAGCTCGCCCCCGCATCCTCGGAATACATGCCATGCGAACCGCTGTTGGTCGTCCGCGCCACAAAGGCCGGCGCCTGGCCGCCATAATCGACCGAAAAATTGGTCTCGCTGGCCGGCGTGAACAATCCCGTCGACGGCGTCGCCGTCAGATCGTCCCACGCCGCCCCGCCGACATCGCCCAACGCCGCCAGCACCACAGCGCCACCGGTCGGCGACGTCATCTGGATCGTCGCCGTCTCCTCCAGGTCCTTGATGTTGAAAGCAAACCGCACCGTCTCGCTTCCGGCCTTGGTCAGGTTCTCGCTCATCCACAGGCCGTAACCGGTGCCGTAGATCATCTCATCGCCATTGAACGGATTGATCTTCACGTCTGAAATCCAGTGGCCCATCTTGTCCTGGCCCTTCAGGAAGTTGATCAGCCACGGATAGCCCGAAGCATCGTGCTTCGACTTGTCGCCCAAAGGAATCCACGTCCCGCCGCCATCGCGCGACACATAGACCTCATCCCCGGGCCACCACCGGTCGATCGTCGACACCACCACCGTGCCGTCCGGTCCGACATCGACGCCCGAGAAACCGAAACTGGCGCCACCGACCGGCTTGATCGGCGAAATCTCACGCCACTTGCCGGCCTTGTCGCGCTTCCACACCCCGCCCTGGCTGGCATAGCTGGGGTTGACGACATTCTTGCCGTCACCATGCGCAAAGGTCACATACAGCGAACCATCAGCCGCAAACACCGCATGCTGCGGCATCTGGGCCGGCGTGCCCTCGACCGGCTGCCACGACGTACCATCCTGGCTGACGAACAGCCCCGCCTTGGCGTCATAACCCCCGGCATAGATGGCGCCCGAAGCAGGATCGATCAGCACCAGGCTGAGGTTGGTCGCCGGACCATTGACCTTGCCGAACGAGGCACCGCCATCCGTGCTTTTCCACAGGCCATCCTGGTTGGAACCGTACCACAGCACCTTACCGTCCTTCGGATCGACCACCAGCCGGTCACCCGAGCCGCGGCCGTCGCTATTGCCCCCGACCTTGATATCCAAAGCCGTCTTCTGCCAGGTCTTCCCCTGGTCGTTCGACCGCAGAATGGCGCCCTTCCCGGCCCAGTCGGCCAGATACAGCCCGCAGGCGGCATAGACCTTGTTCGGGTCATTGGGATCGACCGCCATCGACAGCACGCCCATCAGGTCGGCTTCATCATGGCTGAGATGATCCAGCAGCGGGATCCAACTCTTCGCCGCGAAATCGTAGCGATACATGCCGCCGATATCGGTCCGGGTATAGAGGATGTTCGGCGCCTTCGGATGGTACAGGAACCCGTCGACATAACCGCCGCCACCGAACGGAATGGTGGTCCAGGTGTACGGCGCATCGGCCGCCTGGGCGCCCGTCCCAACCAACGCAATCGCCGCCGAAGCCAGTAAAACCTGCCGTCTGTTCATTGTGGTCTCCCCACCATAATGCCGCGCCCATCCGGCGCTATGTATAACACACCGTGCTCTCGCGGATCGCCGGCAATGGCACGCATGCGGCCGAACCGCGTCGCATCCGTATTGATCCGCGTCCAGTGAACACCTTCATCGTCGGAACGCCATAGGCCCTCTTCACCACTCACCATGCCCCATAGGAACACCGCCGGATAGGCTTTACCCTTCGCCGCCTTCCCGAACGTCACTTGCCACGCCTGATCGACACCGGCCACCGCCACCGGCTGGCCTTTGACAATCCGATATAACGCCG
This sequence comes from Asticcacaulis sp. AC460, assembly GCF_000495795.1. GTDB lineage: Bacteria > Pseudomonadota > Alphaproteobacteria > Caulobacterales > Caulobacteraceae > Asticcacaulis. Next base: position 110,875 of record NZ_AWGD01000008.1, on the reverse strand, counting down.
AACCCGAGGCCAGCCATAGCTCCTCCTCGCGGCCGGGCACCGCCCGAAGCTGTCCCTCACCCGCCGGCAAACCGCCCACCAGCAGCCCGAACGACTGGCCGCGATCGCGCGACACCAATACCTGCCCGGCCACCCGATCCAACATGTAAAAGGTCGCGTCATTGACCTTGTCGGCGATCGGCTCCTGGCCGCGCTGCGGCGCCGGCCAGCCCTTGGACAGGGTCCAGGTCTTGCCGCCGTCGCTGCTGTAGTAGGCCGGATGGTTTTCCGGCACCCAGATCATCGTCCGGCCCTTGGCCGAGATGGCGATCTTGCCCGAACGGTTGTTGTTCCAGTCCTTGGTCTGCAAAGGCGGCGGCTCGGCCGGCAGCGGCTGCCAGCTATCGGCGCCATCATAGGAAATATAGCCGCTGATAGCCTCATTGTCGGCGCTGCGCACGATAATGTTCGGCGCCAAAGCCGCAAACGCCACCCCCTGGTTGGTCTCGTGCGTCGGCGAAAACAGCCCGCGCGACGGCGTCTGGCTGAGGTCATGCCAGGCCGAACCCGACACATCGCCGGCCGCCATCAACACCTTCGGTCCCTTGGGCGGGCTTTCCAGCCCCAGGATCACCGTCTCCTCGAAATTCTCGTTCTCGAAGTCGAAAACAACCGCCCCACCCGCTTCCAAGGCCGACAGGTTGCGCGTCATCCAAACGCCGTAACCCGTCCCGTACAACAGTTCCTCGCTATTAAACGGGTTGATCTTCAGCGCGTCCATCCAATGGCCCATCTCCTTGCGGGCCGTGGAATCCTCGTCGTCGCCCTTCATGTAGTTGAGCAGCCAGGGATGCCCCCCGGCCTTGTGCTCAGCCTGACTCTTGAAGGGTTTCCACGTCGCCCCGCCATCGCGCGACAGATAGATATCGTCCCCGACCCCGCTGTAGCGGTTCGACGTCGCCACGACCAAAGACCCGGGATGCTGACGGTCGAGATCGAGCCCGGAATAGCCGAAGGTCAGCTCCTTGCTGGGTTTGGCCGGCGTAATATCCGTCCAGACATCGCCTTTCAGCTTCCACACGGCGCCGTCGCTGACACCCCAGGGCCCCAAAGCATCGGCAAAGGTGACATACAAAGTGCCATCCGTATCCAGCGCCATTTGATGCGGGATCATCTTGGGCGAACCCTCGATGCGCTTGAACGTCTCACCACCGTCAACACTGCAATAGAGCCCGTCGCCGGTATCACCCGACCCGGCATAGATCGTCTTGCCGTCGATCAGAACCGTGGTGACCGCCTTGGGGACAAACGCCGCCACCCGGCTGAAACTCTGGCCGCGATCGGTGCTCTTCAACAGCCCGTTCTGCGGCGTCCCCAGCCACAACACATCGCCGTTGTTGGGATCGACCTGCAGCCGCTCACCGGCGCCACGGCCCATGGCGTTACCGCCCAGCTTGATCCCTTTCAAGGTTGTCTTCTGCCAGGTCGCCCCCTGATCCTCGGACCGGATGACGCCACCGTCGGGCACACGATCGCTGAGATACAGACCACAGGTCGCATACAGCCGCTGCGGCGCATTGGGATCGACGGCGAAGGTCATGACGCCGAAACAGTCCCAGTCATCGCGGCCGAAGCCGTCCATCAACGGCACCCAGCGCCGGTTCGCGTAGTCATAACGATAAGCCCCACCGACATCGGTCCGCGCGTACAAAATATTGGGCGTCTTGGGATGAAATAGGAAGCCGTCGACGAACCCGCCACCCTGGAACGGTATGGTTTGCCAGCTGTAAGGTTCAGCGCAGACACAACCGGCCACAAGCGCCAGCATCCCTGCCAGGACTATCGCCTTCCCGTTCATCTCGCGCCCCGTTTGTTTATTTTATAATATAAAACGTTTTTCACACCCAAAACCGCGGGTCAAGCAGAAGGTAGGGTGTTCACGACGGGGTATTACAAACGCCCTCCTCTCCACGCAGTGGGGAGGTGCCGGCGAAGCCGGCGGAGGGGTATCTTACGTAAGTCCGATCGCCGCCCGGCTTCAGACCTACCCATCCCGCTCAGGCGTCGGCGGGCCATCGCTTTTTGTCCCGGCCTTCTTCTCGCTCTCGCGCTTCAGCGGCCCGCGCACGTGACAGACCTCCTGGAGATACCCATCCAACTGATTGACGATATGATCCGACACGATGCTGTAGTGGATGAACTTGCCCTTCTTCACGCCGGTGATCAGCCCGGCATTCTCCAGTATGCTCAGATGCTTGCTCAACGACGGCTTGGCCATGTCGAAGCGCTCGGCGATCTCGCCGGCGGTCATGGTCGCCTTGCTGAGATAGGCGAGGATTTTCAAGCGCGGTTCCGAAGCCAGGGCCTCGAAGGTTTTGACCATTTTCATGGAAGGTGCGTCCGGATGGCGCACCCTCGACATTCCATCATTTAGCCTATTGACGAACTGTAAAGGGCGGCGTAACGATTAGCTAGTTAGCTAAATGTATGCCGATCCGCTCAACAAGTCAAGGATCAGCCGGGGGCAAAAGCCATGTACGCCAAGGCTAAACAGTTCGGGGGGCCGGAGGGGGGAGAAGGCGCGCTTCGGACCATCATGGGGACGGACTGGTACCGGCTCCATCCGGCGGTCCAGGCGCGCTTTCTTCACGAACCCGCCGTCGACGAACCCGTCCTCTACGAAGGCGTCATGGAAAAGGTCCACTGCTCGAAGGCCGGCTGGCTGTTCGCCCAGGTCACCCGTCTGATCGGCAACCCGCTGGCCGCCCAACGCGGCCGCAACGTGCCGATGCAGGTCCACCTGATCAAACGCCCGGGCCATGGTGGCGTCTACTGGCAACGCAGCTACTTCTTCGAGGACAAACCCTTTGTCGTCACCTCGGCCAAGCGCGAAAACGCCAAGGGCCAGCTCTGCGAATATGTCGGCTTCGGTTTCGGCATGCGCCTGCGCGCCTTCGCCCGCCACGGCGCCCTGCACTTCGTCAGCGAGCGCTACTTCTGGGAAGTCGCCGGCGTGCAGATCCCCCTGCCCCACTGGCTGAGCCCCGGCCGCACCCATGTCAGCCACACCGACCTGGGTCACGGCCGGTTCCGCTTCACCATCGCCATGGATCACGCCTGGCTGGGCCGGACCTTCTACCAGACCGGAGTCTTCCACAGGAGCTGATCATGGAAGCCCTTTTACTGATGATGACGATCCAGGGCTGCCTGGGCGCTTTCGACACGATTTACCACCACGAATTCACCGAACGCCTGCCGTGGAAAGCTTCCGCGTCTCGGGAATTATGGATTCATGGAATCCGCAACTTTTTCTACGGTATTATTTTCCTGTCCCTGGGCTGGATCGCCTGGGGCGGCGAACTGGCCTGGGTCTTCGCCGCCACGCTCATTGGCGAGATATGTCTCACCCTATGGGATTTTGTCATCGAGGACCAGAGTCGGAAACTTCCGCCCAGCGAACGCATTACCCACACGGTCCTGGCCATCAATTACGGCGTCATTCTGTGCCTGCTGACGCCCGTCCTCCTCGGCTGGGCGGAATTTCCCGCCGGCTTCCACCTGCAATCTCATGGCCTGTGGTCATGGGTGATGACCGTTTTCGCCGCCGGCGTTACCGCCTGGGCGGTGTTCGACTACCTGCGCTCAAGCCGTTTCCGCGCTCCCGCCGACGTCCCGCCGCTACACCTTTCCCAACCGAATCAAAGGGTTCTGGTCACCGGCGGCACGGGCCTGATCGGCTCACGCCTGGTCCAGGGCCTGATCGACGACGGCCACGACGTCACCGTCCTGACCCGCGACAAGTCCAAAGCCGCGAAATTCCGCGGCCGCCTCACCCTGATCGACAGCCTGAGCCAACTCAACCCCGTCGACGTCATCATCAACCTGGCCGGCGAATCCCTCAGCAACGGCTTATGGACCAAGGCAAAGAAGCAAAAACTCTATGCCAGCCGCCTCGACCTGACGCGCGACCTGATCGCCTGGATCGCCACCGCGCGGGAAAAGCCGCGCCACCTGATCAACGCTTCCGCCATCGGCGCCTACGGCCACAGCGACACCCTGGAGTTCCGCGAAGCCTCCGCCCCCGGCGAACCCGACCTGGCTTCAGACCTGTGCCGGCAATGGGAATCCCTTGCCCAGCAAGCCACCCGATACGGCACCAAGGTCACCTTGATCCGCCTCGGCATCGTCCTGTCGCTGGACGGCGGCGCCCTGGCCCAGATGCTGTTCCCGTTTGAATTCGGCGGCGGCGGCCCCATGGGCAGCGGCCGGCAATGGATGTCGTGGATCCATATCGACGATGTCGCCGGCCTGATCGGCCACGTCATCGACAACACCCTCGAAGGCCCGGTCAATGCCGTGGCGCCGCAACCCTTACCCAACCTCGACTTTACCCGTACCTTGGGCCGCGCCATGCACCGCCCTGCCATCATGCCACTGCCCGGCTTTGCCCTGAAACTGCTGCTGGGTGAGATGGCGCAAACCATACTGCTCAACGGCCAGAAGGTCATTCCCGCCCGGGCGGAAACCACCGGCTACCGTTTCCGCCACCCCAATCTCGACGGCGCGCTGCATCATTTGCTCGGCGGCAAGATGTGATGTACCACCGGGGAAAGGAGTCTCCCCATGGTTCAAGTCTACAACATGCCCCCCGAGGAACTGGCGCAGCATCTCGAAGCCCGCGACGTCCTGCTGATCGATGTCCGCGAAGAGAACGAGTTCGCCGACGCCCGCATCGACGGCGCGATCCTGGCGCCGCTGTCCACCTTCGACCCGGCCGCCCTGCCCGACCCGCACGGCAAACGCGTGGTGCTGCAATGCGCCGGCGGGGTTCGCTCCGTCCGTGCCCTGGAAGCCTGCCAGGCGGCGGGCCTCGACATAACCGATCACCTGGCGGGCGGGATCAAGGCCTGGCATGCCGCCGGCCTTCCGATCGTGCGCTAATCCAGAGTCGACCGGTACCGCCGCATCGCCACCACCGTCGCCACGGCGATAAACACCAGCAACGGCCAGATGTTGGGCCACATGGCGGTAAAATCCGCCCCCTTCAGCATGACCGACCGCACGATCCGCAGGAAGTGCGTCAGCGGAAAAATTTGCCCGATCGCCTGGGCCCATTCCGGCATGCCGCGGAACGGGAACATGAACCCGGACAACAGCAACGACGGCAGGAAGAAGAAGAACGTCATCTGCATGGCCTGCATCTGGGTGCGGGCGATCGTCGAAAACGTAAACCCCACCGCCAGGTTGGCGATGATGAATAGCGCCACCCCGAACGCCAATAGCCAGAACGACCCGATAAACGGCACCCCGAATACATAGGCGGACGCCAACAGCACGATCGCCGTCTGGACCAGGCCGACGCCGATATAGGGCACGATCTTGCCCACCATGACCTCCCATGGCCGCGCCGGCATGGCCAGCAGGTTCTCCATATTGCCGCGCTCAGTCTCACGCGTCATGGCGATCGAAGTGATCATGATCATCGTCATGGTCAAAATCACCCCCAGTAGACCCGGTACGATATTGTACTGGGAAATACCTTCGGGATTGTACATCCGGTGGACGACGATATCGACCGGCGGCGGGCCTTGCGCCAATCCCGCCCATTCGCCTTTCAGGTCCTGACGCAGGGCGGAATTGACGATCATCTGGATCATCCCCACTGCGTTGGAGGCCGCCGACGGATCCGACGCATCGGCCTCGATCAATACCTGCGGATGATCACCGCGCAGCAGGTCGCGGGTAAATCCCGCCGGTACAGTGATGACGAAGGCAACCTTGCCTGACTGCAGAGCATCGGTACCTTCCTTCGCGCTGCTCACCTGGCCTTCGATATCGAAATAGGTCGAGTTCTCCAGGCCCGCCGCCAGCGACCGCACCACGGCGGAATTGTCCTCCAGGTACAAAAGCGTCGGCAGATGGCGCGGGTCCGAATTGATGGCGAAACCGAACAGGGTCAGTTGCACCACCGGCACCATGATCATCATGCCGAACGTCATGCGGTCGCGCCGCATCTGGATGAATTCCTTGATCAATATGGCGAGGATGCGGGTCAGGGGCGCGAACATGTCAGGCCACCACCGTGTTATCGACGGACTGGTCCATCAGGTGGATAAAGACGTCCTCCAGGCTGGGCCGCGCCTGGCGCCAGGTGACCCCGGCCACCTGTTCCCGCGCGATCAGTCCCTTCAACGCGTTCAAATCGCCGCCCGACACATGCAGCGCATTGCCGAAATAGGCGACATGGTCGGCGCCCGGCTTGCCGCGCAGCCGTTCCATCAACTCCCGCACGCCCGTGCCCTCGGCAACAAACGTATAGAGCCCGCTTTGATCGATAATGTCTTCGACACGGCCTTGGGCCATTAGCTTGCCGTAGGCGATATAGACAATCTGGTCGCAGCGCTCGGCCTCGTCCATGTAATGGGTCGACACCAGCACGGTCAGTCCCTGGGCCGACAGCCGATGGATCTGGTCCCAGAAGTCGCGCCGTGCCTGCGGATCGACGCCGGCGGTCGGCTCATCCAGCATCAGCATCTTCGGATTGTGCAACGTACAGGCCGCCAGGGCGAGGCGCTGCTTCCACCCGCCCGACAGTGTCCCGGCCAGTTGCTTCTGCCGTGTCGTCAACCCAAGCTGTTCCAGGGTCTGGTCGACCACCTGTTTCTTGTTGCGGATATCATAAAGGTTGGCGACAAATTCCAGGTTCTCGCGGATGGTCAGGTCCTCCCAATAGGAGAACTTCTGCGTCATATAGCCGACCTGGCGCTTGATCTCGCGGCTCTGCTTCAGGATGTCGTATCCCAGGCATGTCCCCTGCCCTGCATCGGGCCGCAACAACCCGCACAGCATACGGATGGTGGTGGTCTTGCCGGACCCGTTTGGCCCCAGAAAGCCCCACACCTGGCCGCGCGGCATGGCGATATCGACGTTGTCGACGGCCTTGCGCTTGCCGAAAGTCTTGGTCAGCCCGCGGACATCTATGGCGAGATCGGTTGTCACAGCCGTACATCCACCGGCTGGCCGGCGTGCAAGGCGTCGGGTTTTTCCGGCACGGCCTCGATCAGGAACATCAGCTTCTGGCGTTCCTTGACGGAATAGATAACCGGCGGCGTGAACTCGGCATTGGCCGCGATAAACCGCACCCGGGCGGTCTGAACCGCACAGCCATCACACGACACCCTGACCACCGTGCCGACCTTGAACTTCGCCAGTTGCCCCTGCGGCACATAGAACCGCACGAATTCGCGCCCCTTCGGCCTCACGGTCAGAACCGGCGCCCCAGCGGCCACAAACTCCCCCGGCTCTCTCAGACGCTCATCGACCTGGCCCGTCAAACGCGCCCGCACCGAGCGCTCATCCACCGTCCATTGCGCATTGGCGACATCGGCCGAAGCCGCAGCCGCCTGGGCCTCGGCCGCGCGCTGTTGGTCCAAGCGCGCCGACTGGCGGCGTTCCGCGATCAGCCGATCGATATTGGCCACCGCCGCCCGCGCTGACCGGGTCTGCGTCCGCAACGCATCCATCTGCGCCGCCGAGACAAAGCCCTTGGGCTCCAATTGCGCATACCGCGCCTCATTGGCGATGGCGAGATCCAGCGCCGCCTGGGCCTGCACCCGCTGGGCCAGCAGCGGCGCGATGTCGGCTTCGCGCGCCCCCTTGCTCAGGTCCGCAGCCTGGGCCGAAGCCGCTTCGGCTCGGCTCTGCGCGCCCGCTAAACTATTGCCGGCCTGGGTCTGATCCAGCGTAAACAGCACCTGTCCGTCCGCGATGGCGGCGCCGCGATCGACATCGACCGTCGCCAGCCAGCCCGACTGCGGCGCGGCAATACTGACCGACTGCGCCTCGACATAGCCGCTGTAGCTATCGGCCGGCTTGACGGAACAACCGGCCACCATCAACAACGCCACCAAAGCCAAGCTACGCATGGTTCAATCCCCTGAGAAACAGTTGCACATGGGCCTTCAGATAGGGTTCCGGCGGAAACGGAACCTCTTCCGTCGGGGCGAACACCACCGACCACATCACCGATTTCAACACCGGCGCGATGAACAGATGCGCCGCCATTTCGCCGGTCATGCCGGAGATTTCACCACGCGCCAGAGCCCGCTCGAACAACGCCGTCAATCCCTCCAGCATCTTGCCCACCACCTCACGGCGGTAAAAGGCGGCCAGATCCGGAAAGCGTTGCGCTTCGGCGATCAGCAGCTTCGGATAGACCGGCAGCTTGCCGGTGGCGATCGCCGCTCCGGCCATTTCGACGATGCGCATCAAGGCCGGCTCCAGCGGCCCGTCATAGCCTTTCAGGAACACCGACGCCAAAGCCACTCGCGGCGCGATATCGCGCATGATCAGGGCTTCGAACAGGGCCTGCTTGGTCGGGTAATAGAGATAGACGGTGCCCTTGCTGACCCGGGCTTTGCGGGCGACATCCTCCATGCGCGCACCCTCGAAGCCGTGCTCGGAGAACTCCGCCAGGGCGGCGTCGAGGATATCGGCCTGGCGCACTTCCGGCGCGGCGCGGCGCGATCGCAAAGGCACAGGCTCAACCATGACACTTCCATTCAGTACTGACCAGTCAGTACTGAACTACGCCTGAAAAAGGCGGGAGTCAATCCTCCCGCCTCACCTCAGATCTTCAGGAACCAGCGCTTGACGTAGAACGGCACCAGGAACAGCCCGCAGATCACCAGCACCCCGAAGGCATACAGGAAGGACATCAGGTAGGGATCGCCGACCTGCGCCAGGATCCAGGTCGTCGCAGCGCCGGTCAGGCCGCTGATACCCAACCCGATCGACAACAGCCAGGCGAAGACATAGACCAGGATGGCATTGGTGCCGAATAGCTTGATCGGCACCGCCCATGTCTTGTAGCCCAGCCGGTCCATGATCAGCATCAGCACGGCCAGCACCGTAAAAGCAAAGCCACAGCTCAACAGCACGAAGGTCGGCGTCCACAGCTTCTTGATGATCGGCACGGACGAGTCCAAGCTCAGCGCCGCCAGCATCAGCAGAACCCCGATAATGAACACCCCGCCCCAGGCGTTGCGCGGCGTCCGGGCGTTGATATACAACCCCATCAGGATACCGAACAGGATGTTCGACGTCGCCGGAATGGACGACAGCAGGCCTTCGGGGTCATAGGTCACCGCCCCGTCCCACACGTGGTCCTTGCCCAGAACCAGCATGTCGATCCAGGCCGGCCACGAATGGACCGGGTCCCACTGATTGGCCCCGGCCCCATCCGGCACCGGTACATATTTCAGCAACACGGCATAGGCGACCAGGAAGCCGACTCCCCACAGGGCCAGCGGGCGAGCATGCAGGATCAACCCGCCTTGCTGGTTCTGGTGCGAATGCAGCACCACCAGCGCCGAGGTGATGGCGTAGCAGAGACCAATCCGCTGCAGCACGCCCGGGAAGCGCCAATGTCCGAAATCGAACTGCGGCAACAGGTTGAGGAACAGGCCGATCCCGATCAGGATGGCCGCCCGCCGGAGACTATGGACCAGCAAGGCCGTCTTGCCGCCCGCCTGCATCCGGCGCCCCAGCGACAGGGTCATGGACAGTCCGACGCAGGTCATGAAGCCCGGAAATACCATGTCGGTCAGGGTGAAGCCGTGCCATTCGGCGTGATCCAGGGGCGCGTAGATATGACCCCAGTCGCCGGCATTGTTGGCCAGCAACATGCCGATGATGAACAGGCCGCGCAGGATATCCAGCGCTTCGAACCGCACCGAACCCGGCTTGGCGGCAGCAGGCTCCGCCTTCTTTTCCCGCTTTTTAAACGCAATGACTTCGGCCGCCATGGTCTCTCCCTTGTTTTCCCGACCCTAACCGATTTGCCAGGAAATGCCAGCCTATGCCATGCCCGGCCAGAGGCCGAATTATATCTTGCCCGGAACAAAGGTTCAGGTTTAGGTTGCGCGAATAATAACGCGCTGCGGGGCGCGATTAGCCGGGGGTGACAGAATGCGCCAGATATGGATCGCCTGTGTTCTGCTGTTAAGCCTGGGGGTAACGGTTCAGGCCAGCGAAGTCTTCGCCTATCCCCAAACCTACGTCACCATCGAAAAGCCAGCGAATGGCACGCCTGTGCTCGTGGTCCGCCCGGAGGTGAGTTTAGGCATGATCACGGCGGCGGGCGCGTACGAACGCCGCGACGACTGGTCTGAAAACGCCACCCAATACCTCAATGAAGCGGCCACGACGGCCCTGACCGCCAAAAGCTACACGACACAATCGGCTGAACTGACCCAATTCGAAGACGCCCATGACCTGCAGTTGCTGAAACTCAATTCAGTTGTGGTTGACACCATTGCAATGAACGAAGTGCCGCTGTTCGCCCTCCCGACGAAAACCACGTTCGACTGGACCCTGGGTGAAGGCGCCGCGGCACTGGCACCTGACGACGGCGACGTCAAGCCGGCGTATGTTCTGTTCGTTCAGGCGCAGGGCACTTATTCCTCCGGTGGGCGCGCCGCGCTGGCGGTCGGAATGATGGCGCTGGGCGTGGGCGTTCCCATGGGAGGACAGGTCGTCAGTGCTTCACTGGTCGACCTGACCAGCGGCCGTGTCGTGTGGTACGGAACCTATGCCGTCGCGCCGGGCACCGATATACGGACGGCAGAGGGGGCGAAGACGGCCATCAAGCAACTGTTCTTCAAGTTTCCTCTGTGAACGCCATGCCCGGTCATCTTCACCGCGCAATCGTCCTCGCTCTGGCTCTGACGGGCACATCGTTTGCAGCCCACGCCGCCACGCCGCCACCTGTCAAAACAGGGGTGGAAACGCTTCTCGCTGCCGACTACCCTGAACGTAAACCGGGGCAACGTCCGCAGACGGGCAGTGTCGAGGGCGGCATATGGAGAATGTTTGCCGACGCTGAGCACGCTGCACGCAGCAATGGCGACCGTAATCTTGATCCCGAACTCAATGCGTTTGTGTCCGCGACGGTCGCCCGAGTGGCCGGCCCTTTCGCGGGAGATGTCCGCGCCTATGTTATGGATCGTCCAATGTTCAACGCTTTTATGGCGGGGAATGGCTATACAGAGGTCAATTCGGCGCTGTTGCTAAGGTGTCGGACCGAGGACCAACTGGCATACGTGGTAGGACATGAAGCCGGCCACTTTCGCCACTCTCATTCATTACGCCGTGCACAAGAAGGCAAAGACGGCAGGAATGCGATCCTGGCCTCGCAATTGATCATTACGGCCATCGGAGTATCGGCGATAAACAATACCGACTCCTATTACACCATGCGCGATATCGCCAACCTGTCGCGTGACTTGATGGAAATCTCCTATTTAGCCATTTTGACATCCGTCCTGAGCTATTCCCGCGAAGCCGAATCTCAGGCCGATGCCTGGGGGCTCCTCTACACCCGCGAAGCCGGCTACATTACAGGTGACAGCTACGAGGTATGGCAAAGCCAACTGGATGAGGATCAGCATTCGGACTTCGAAGCCAGGCGCAACAGCGGCGGCATTTTCGATATGTTCGCAACCCACCCCATGAACGAGTTGCGCATAATCGCTTTGCGGGAGCAGGACAGGGCGATGAACGGCGGGACGGCCAGCACACGCTCTGCCCAGGATGCAAAGGCCGCCCGAAGAGCCTATCGCGACCACATCCGGCCCTTCCTGTCCTCATGGCTGGAGGACGATTTGAAGCTGCGCGACTACGGCAGTACGCTTTATGTTGTCGATCGCCTTTTGATCGACAACGACGACGCCGGCGTGCTCAACTATTACAAGGGCGAAGCCTATCGCCGCCGGGCAAAGGGCGATGACCTGAACCAGGCCCTGGCCGCCTATCGCACCGCTGTCGGTTATCCGGACGCACCGAAACAGACCTATCGTCAAATCGGCGAGATCCACCGGCGCAACGGCGATACGCCCCAGGCGATCGAAGCCTTCGAACTGTATGTCGCGGGGGCTCCCGACGCCGAAGACGCCTGGTTGATCCAGGACCAGATCGACACCTTGAAAACATCATCCGGTAATGAGCAACCCGCTGCGACGACGGGCGAAGCGGACACCAGGGGGCTTTGATGCGCATACAAACCTGTCTTCGAGTTTTATCGGCGTCGCTGATCCTGGGCATGACCCTGACAGGCTGCGTCACCCTGGCCACGCTCGCACCGGCCGGCAACTATTCGGTCAAGAGCAAATATGCCGTCACGCTTGACCGGGCCTGGTCCGATGTCAGCAAGTTCCCGACGTCGGGCCGTACGCCCAAGGTTCGCGTCCTGACGATCGACGGCCTTATGCTGAACCGGTTGCACATTTCCGATGGCCTGACGACCTCTGAGCCGTTGGTGATCAAACCGGGCACGCGCGACGGCAAATCGACACCGGCCCTGCGCGGACACACCAACATGTCCCTGTCGGAACAGATAGAATTCGTAACGCAATCAGTCACCGAACTGGACTATCTGCGGGTCACCTCTTCCTCGCCCAAGCCCGTAACCATCAGCGGCGTCCGGGGCGTGCGTTTCGAGTTGTCGGGCAAGACGCCGGACGGCCTGAACGTCAAAGGCTTGGGACAGGCCGTGTCGAAAGACGGTAAAAACTACTACATCGTCTATCTGGCACCCGCCGAACACTACTACCAGGCCAGTCTGTCGAATGTGATCGCCGTCATGGACAGCGCCAAGCTGCCGTAACACCGGCGAACGGCTCTGGATTTGGGATCGCCAAAAATCGTTGTCAGCGCTACCATCAAGGCATTAAGCACCCATGTTAATAGGCACGTGTCACTGCGGCAAATCCGGTTGGCGCCTTGAAGGCGATCCCGGCTCGATCACCGCCTGCAACTGCACGCTTTGTCGTCGCTATGGGGCGCTCTGGGCCTACGACTACGAAGACGAACGCATTCGCCTGACGGGCTTGACAACGTCCTATGCACGCAACCGCGCCGATCCAAGTCTGGAAATCCGCTTCTGCCCGGCCTGTGCCTGCGTGGTGGCGTGGCGAGGGTTAAGGCTGGAAGACGATGGCCGCCGGCGGGTGGCAGTCAATGTGCGACTGGCTGCGCCCGAAGAGGTCGCTCATTTGCTGATCGACCATTTCGACGGTTTCGATACGTTCGACGATCTACCGAGCGATGGACGATGCGTGCGCGATATGTGGTTTTAGCAACCTCTCGCGGAATTTCGACGCCATGAGAACATGAAAAACGGACACGCCTTCTCAAAGTGTGCGAGGTGCGCCGGGTCTAGTTGTCCGTGATTTTGCGGCCCTTCACCGTCACGTCCGAGGCCGACTTGACGGTGACCTTGCCTGTGGCATCAATGGTAATGTCGCTGCCCGACAGAAAGATCTCTCCCGATTTTTTCATCACCAGCCGCGCCTTGCCGGTCCCCAGCGAGATCTCGTCACCCGCCGTCACCACCACCCGCTTGTTCGCACTGACCGCCACTGTGTCCCCCGCCGCTGCCGCCTGTTCCAGCCGGGCCAGACGTGCCTCCAACGCGGCAACCCGCGCCACCTCACCGCTATCGCCCTGCGCTGCACCGGCCACCGCCGCCGTCACAATCATCCCGACAACCGCGCCGCCGGCAAACATCAGCCAGGTTTTCATAATCATCTCCAAAAAAATTTTCAAAAAAACACACCCGATCCTAGCCCCGGAACACCGCAAATCCAAGTCCTACAACGAGTCAGGTTGACCTGACATTTTTTCCGATGTAAGGTTGACATGACATCACGGAAAATGTAAAGTCGACCTTACATTCACCGGAGCTGAAAACCTCATGACAACCGCTTCTCCCAACGCCCGATACATGATCGGCATGTCCTTCTGGATGGTGCTGTATGCCGCGGCCCTCATCGGCTCGATCTTATTGATCAAGAGCCTGCAGCCCACCGGCCCCCTGCTCTATGTCCTGGCCGTGGCGCCTGCCTTGCCGATCGGCGGCACCATCATTGTCTTTCTGCGCTATATCGACGCCGTCGACGAATATGTCCGCGCCATTACCACCCGCCGCTTCGTCATCGCCACCGGCCTGACCCTGTTCCTGTGCACGGCCTGGGGCTTCCTGGAAAACAACGCCGGCGCTCATGAATTTTCGCTCTACCTGGTCTATCCCCTGTTCTGGGGCCTGTACGGCGCGACCTCGATCTTCGTGAGGCAGGCGTCATGAAACAGTACCTGCGGGAACTGCGCACCGAGAAGGGCCTGACCCAGGCTGACCTCGCCGCCCAGCTCGGGGTGTCACGCCAGGCGGTCATCGCGCTGGAAACCGATAAGCATATTCCGTCCCTGGACCTCGCCTACAAGATTTCCGCCGTATTCGACCGGCCGGTGGAAAGCATCTTCGAAAACCCCTACCGGCCGGCCTAAACCCTTCTCTACAAAGGAATCTTCCGATGACCGATCGTCCCCTCGCGGAACGTGACCGCTACTACCTTACCCGGCCGATCACGCCCGACTTCTTCTACCTGCTTCGCCTGATCGCCGGCTTAGCCTTCTTCGCCTTCCTGTTCCTGGAACCGGAGCACCGCCTGGCCAAAGCCCTGATTGATGCCGCCAACCGCTGTCTCACCTTCATCACCACCCTCTAAGGAAACACCACCATGTCCGAATCCCCAAAACGCAAAAAAGGCCTGTCCATGGGCGCCATGTTCGCCATCGGCATCGGCATCTTCGTGGCCTGCGCCGTCGCCTATTCCCAATCCAAGGCCGAAACCGTCCACTTTCCTGACGAAGCCCATGCCCGCTTCAGCGTCACCGTCACCGGCGAAGGCCCGGACGTCATCCTGATCCCCGGCCTGGGCTCCCCGGCTACGGTGTGGGACGGTACGGTCGCCAAGTTCAAGGGCCAGTATCGCTTCCACGTCCTGAACCTGTCAGGCTTTGGTGGTGAACCCGCCGGCGCCAATGCGGAAGGCGATATCCTGGCGCCGTCGGTCGACGCCGTCGATGCCTATATCAAGGCCAACGGCCTGAAGCAGCCAGTCGTCGCCGGCCATTCTTTGGGCGGTCTGATGGCCCTGATGCTGGCCAGGTCGCACCCTGAGGACGCCGGCGAGCTGGTCATTGTCGACGCCCTGCCCTTTATCGGTCTGATCTTCGATCCCAACGCCACGGCGCAGGGCACCGCGCCCCAAGCAGCCGCCATGCGCGACGGCCTGGTCAACGCCCCGGCGGAAGCCTTCGCCGCCCAGCAGCGCGCCGGCGCCGGTCGCATGGTCACCAGCCCGGCCGACCAGGAAACGGTCGTCGCCTGGTCGCTGGCCTCTGACCGCCGCGTCTTCGCCCAGGCCATGTACGAAGACCTGGTCCTGGACCTGCGTCCCGACCTGGCGAAGATCGCCACGCCGACCACGGTGATCGTACCCGTAGCCTCGCATTACGGCATGACCCAGGACGCAACCCTGGCCTTCTACAAAACCGCCTATACCGGCCAGCCGAACGTGACTTTCACGCCAGTCGACAAAAGCCTGCACTTCATCATGCTAGACCAGCCGGACGCCTTCTACACGGCGCTGGAAGCCGCGCTGAAGTAGTCACAACACCGTCTGGTACTGCACATACTGGGTCAGGTCGGCGACCTTGTCGTACAAAGCCCGTGCCCGTTCGTTATGATCGTGGGTGACCCAGTAAAGCCGTCCCATACCCCGCGCGCGGGCATCGTCCGCGACCGCAGCAATCAGGGCCCGCGCCGCACCACGGCCGCGGGCCTTGTCGTCGACATACAGGTCTTCGAGATAGCAATAGCCGTCCTTCGCCCAGGTCGAGCGATGCAGGATATAGGTGGCGAACCCGACCATCTCCCCCTCGACCCGCGCCACGACCATGAACATCGCCTCCTCGACGTCCAGGAAACGCGCAAACGTCAGATCCGTGACCTCTTGCGGAAGGGGCTGGTTGTAGAAATCGAGATAGGCCTGCCACAGCGGCTGCCACGCCGCCTTGTCCTCTGCCGTTACCGCGCGAATATCCATGGGTCACCTCCGGCGCCGTCCTATCGCGACGGGTGCCTCGCCGCAACCGCATAAATTCATCTTATCGAACATAAAATTATAATCGATTGTCCTTATGTAACAACAGCCCGTAACCTCAACATATCGATTTCTGAGGAGCGACCTGATGTCCGAAGCCAAATGCCCCTACCACCTGACCACCTCGGCCGGCGCGCCAGTGGCCGACAACCAGAACGCCCTGACGTCCGGGCCGCGCGGCCCCCTGCTTTTGCAGGACTACCAACTGATCGAAAAGCTGGCCCACCAGAACCGTGAGCGCATCCCCGAGCGCGTTGTCCACGCCAAGGGCTGGGGCGCCTATGGCACCTTCACCGTGACCCACGACATTACGAACTACACCCGCGCGGCCATCTTCTCCGAGGTCGGCAAGACCACGCCGTTGCTGACGCGGTTCTCGACAGTTGCCGGTGAACTGGGCGCCGCCGACGCCGAACGCGACGTCCGCGGCTTCTCGGTCAAGTTCTACACCGAAGAGGGCAACTGGGACCTGGTCGGCAATAACACGCCGGTCTTCTTCATCCGCGATCCCTACAAGTTCCCGGACTTCATCCATACGCAAAAGCGCCACCCGAAAACCCACCTGCGCTCGGCGACCGCCATGTGGGACTACTGGAGCCTCAGCCCCGAAGCCCTGCACCAGGTGACCATCCTGATGTCCGACCGTGGCATCCCGGTCTCGCCCATGCACATGGATGGCTTCGGCTCGCATACCTTCAGCTTCATCAATGCGGATAACGAGCGCTTCTGGGTCAAGTTCCACTTCAAGACACGCCAGGGCAAGGTCAACTACAGCAATGCCGAGGCTGCCGACGTCATCGGAAAATCACGCGAAACCTACCAGGAAGCCCTGTTCGGCGCCGTCGACTCCGGCCGCTTCCCGAAATGGGACCTGTACGTCCAGGTCATGCCGGAACTGGAGGCCGAGACCACGCCGTACAATCCGTTTGACCTGACCAAGGTGTGGCCGCACGCCGACTACCCGCTCATCCCGGTCGGCGTCATGGAGCTGAACCGCAATCCCGACAACTATTTCGCCGAGATCGAGCAGGCCGCCTTTTCGCCATCGAACATTGTGCCGGGAATCGGCTTCTCACCCGACAAGGTGCTGCAGGCGCGGATCTTCGCCTATGCCGACGCCCACCGCTACCGGTTGGGGACGCACTATGAAGCCCTGCCGGTCAATGCGCCGAAATGCCCGGTGCACAACTACCATGCCGACGGCCAGATGCGCTTCTTCGCCCCCCAGACGGCGACGGAGGCCTATTACGAGCCCAACAGCTTTGGCGGTCCGGCCCAGGCGCCCCAATACCGGGAACCGCCGCTGCGCATCTCAGGCGACGCCGACCGCTATGATCATCGCGCCGGCAATGACGACTACAGCCAGGCGCGCGCCCTGTTCAACCTGTTCGATGACGGCCAGAAGTCACGAACCTGCGACAGCATCGCCGGATCTATGGCCGGCGTGCCGGAGTTCATCGTCGCACGTGCCTTGGAGCATTTCGACCGGATCGATCCGGCCTATGGCGACGGAATCCGCAGTGCCCTGGCCGCCCGGACAGCGGCGGTCGCGTAATTCCTGCGGCGGTGAAGGTCAGGCCTTCACCGCCCGCTTGGTGAAGACGCCGATTACCATCCCCACCAGCACGACATGGCAGAACAGGGCGTTCAGGAAGACCACATCGATGTTGGGCGGATAGCGCGGTGTCTGGCCGACGGTCGCGATCGACATCGGCACCACAACGTAGGTCATGACGGCATAGAGGGCGACGCCATAGACAGCGCCTAGCACCACGGCGTGGCGCGCAATCAGCGGGACGAGCTTCGCCACGGCAAAAAAGATCAGAGCCATGGCAACGGCAATACCGAAGTGTGAAACCATGCCCAGCGCAAAGGTCCCCCATCCGCCGCGATAGGCCGCTTCGCCCATCCAGCCACCGGCAATCGACTGACCGATGCGCATGGGCGGGACATCGGCCTTCCAGCTCCAGAACAGGAACGCGTCGACAATGTCCAGCAAACCGGCGACCAGGCCGCCGAGGACCACGATCTTCAATCCACCCCTGCCCGACATGAAAAGCCTCCCCGAAGGTGATTTTTCGGAGAGGCTAACACGATTTCCGGAAAACGGGAAAGGTCTTCAACCGCGGCGGGTTAACCACGACGGACATGCATCGGACCGCTCTCATGATGGTGGGTGACCGCCCAGGCGCTGACCAGGCCGATCAAAGCGATGCCGATCAGGCTGGTGGTGACCATGGCCGGTTCGTTGTCGCGATAGATATTGGCCATCATGATCCAGAACAGCGCCCACATCAGCGCGCCGGCATAGACCAGGCTCTCCGTCATCCAGGTCATAACACCGCCAAACAGGATGAGACCGACCAGGAAGCCCAGCGACACGCCGACATGGCTGGGGTCCAGCGCATAATATCCGCTGACCAGAACGGTGGTCACATTAATGGAAAACGCGGCCGTCAGCCAGCCGGTGACCAGTGCCAGGGGGGCGAACACCATGATCTCGTCCAGCCGTGACAATTGAATGTCCTGACGCAGCTTCAACAGCCCGCTGACGCCCAGGATCAGGCCCGACAACACCAGAACAACGCTGACCCAGTCGAAGCCGGCGATCGGCACCCAGACCTGCCACAGGGCGTTGATCGCCCAGATACCGGCCATGTTCCATCCCGCGGCCGCCAGGGCGCGATTATGTTTCTGTTCCGGTAAAATCTGCCAGATGGCCGACACCAGGGCGAACAGGAAGATAGCGCCCCAGATGGTGAAGGCAAAGTTCCACGGTACCAAGGGATGGGTGGCGACGGCGGAGCGCAGTTCGACACTGATGCCGGTATCCAGGACTTCGGTGAGACGGGCGCAGACGATCTGGGCGATCGCGGCCAGGAGGATGACGACGGCCTGGAAAGCGCGGCCGCGCGAGCGCATGAGTACAAGGTCTTTTGCCATTGACATGTCCTTCCGGGGAGAAAAGGAAATGCCCCCTTTGGTCTGCCACCGCAGCCAGCCGATTAACCGTATGGCAAGGATTTCATAAAGATTCCATGCGAGCACGCCGCTGGCATTTGTCACTTTGTCGTGCACCGCCGGGGCGTGAGGTCAGGCTTTTTTGACGAACTCTGTCCGCAGCACCAACCCCTTGACCTTATCGGCATTGCACTCGATCTCGGCCGGATCATCGGTCAGCCGGATATTGCGGATCAGCGTGCCGCGCTTCAGCGTAACGCCGCCCGAGCCCTTGACCTTCAGGTCCTTGATCAGGGTGACGCTGTCGCCGTTGTTCAGGCGCGTGCCATTGCTGTCTTTGACAAGGATATCGTCTTCGTCGCTCATGGCAGCCTCCGTTTCGAAGGCTGCCTACCGTGCGCCGTTAGTCGTGGCAATAGCCTTCGCCGAGAGCAACGACAATACAGTCCTTCTTGCCGGCCAGCCACTTCATACCGGTGTCGTCGCCGGTGCCCTTGCGGATGGTAAAGGCCTGACCGTCGCGGGTGAACTTGATCCCGTTGTCGACCCCGATACCGGCAAAATCACGCGGACCGTCCAGATTGACCACCGTCACCTTATAGGTGCCGCCATTGGGCGTGACCGTCAGCGATGTCCCTTCCGGTCCGGTCCACTTCCCGGTGAAGGTGTCCAGCGACGCCGATGATTCAATGAAGGACGCCTCCGCCGAAGTGATCGAGGTCGCCGCGGACTCGGCGATGACACTGGTGGTCGTGGTCGTGGTCGTCGTCGTGGACGTTTCCGTCTTCGGCGAACAAGCCGCCAGGGCCAGCAGCGAAGCCGTCGCAATCAAAAGGGTCCGGGTCATGGTGGTGTCTCCTTGATATCGTTTCCCGGCGAACCTAGGCCAGTCCGCACCGCGGGTCGATAAGCCTCTGCGCCTTATTTTGTTAGCGAACGGCAAACGCACACCCGCCGAATCACCCAAATGTTTTTCAAAAATGAAATTCCCGGTTGCCAGATAACGGGGTTTTGTTCATAATCATAAACGTGACGTTAACCGCTGTTATCACGGCCTTTTTCTTGGCTTGATAAGTTAAAACCGTCATTTGTCTAATAAATACGATGATAGATGAGGTCTTTTAAAAGAAAAGACCCCGGGGATGGAACATGCAATACGACGATTTCTCGGACCTGACCGGTCTCGATCTGTATAACGCCGCCGCTGCGGTCGAAACCGAAGACGGCACGGTTCTTCGACTGAACTCGACCAGTGGTAACAGCGTCGGCGCGGTGTTTTCCGACACCAAGGTTTCGGCGGCCGCCTTCACCAGCCACTTCCAGTTCCGCATCACTGAACCCGGCAATGGCGGCGCCGACGGCCTGACCTTTGTCCTGGCGGCTGGTGAAACCGGCAATGGCGCCTCGGGTTACGGCGAAGGCCTGGGCTATGCCGGCCTGGCCAACAGCGTCGCCATCGAGTTCGACACCTGGCAGAACGCGAATGAAAACGGCAACCATATCGGCATCGACCAGGACGGCTCGGTGACCTCGGTGGCCTATTCCGAAGTCGAGACACCCATGGACAACGGCAATGTCTGGGACGTATGGGTCGAATACAGCGGCGGCACCCTGTCGGTCTTCCTGTCGGACAACGGCATCAAGCCGGCGACGGCGCAGCTGACCTATGCCATCGACCTGATCGCCGTGCTGAACACCAACCTGGTCTCGGTCGGCTTTACCGCCAGCACCGGCGGTTCGACCGAAATCCACGACATCCTGTCCTTCAGCTACGACTCGCAGACCGTCGCGCTGAACGGCGACGCCGACCGAAACGTCCTGACCGGCGACGGCGCCAACGACACCATCAACGGCAATGGCGCCAATGACAGCCTGTCGGGCGCCGCCGGTAATGACATCCTGGACGGCGGCACGGGCAACGACCTGCTGTATGGCGGCCTGGGCGACGACAGCTTCTATATCGACAGCAGCCTCGACCGTATCGACGAGGAAGTCGGCGAAGGCACCGACACGGTCTACAGCTCCGTGACCTACTCCCTGGCGGGCGCCGCCGTCGAAGTCGGCATCCTGAGCGGTGAAGGCCATATCAACCTGACGGGCAATACGCTCGACAACAGTTTGACCGGCAATACCGGCAACAACATTCTCAACGGCGGCACCGGCGCGGATACCCTGGCCGGCGGCCTGGGCGACGACACCTACGTCGTCAACATCGCCGGCGACGTCGTGACCGAAGGCGCCAGCGAAGGCACCGACACGGTCCAATCCCATGTCAGCTATACCCTGGGCGCCAACCTGGAAAACCTGACCCTGACGGGCACGGCCAACACCAAGGGCACCGGCAACGGGCTGAACAACATCATCAACGGCAATTCCGGTGACAACCGCATCGATGGCGGCGCCGGCAACGACGTCCTGAACGGCCAGGCCGGCGTCGACACCATGGTCGGCGGCCTGGGTGACGACAGCTTCTACGTCAGCAACAGCGACAGCCGCGTCACCGAAGCCACCGGCGAAGGCAACGACATCATCTATGCCAGCGTCAGCTACAACCTGCACGGCCGCTATGTTGAAACCCTGCAACTGACCGGAACAGAAAACCTCGACGCCACGGGCAACAGTTCGAACAACACCCTGATCGGCAACAGCGGCAACAACACGTTGAACGGTCTGGGCGGCAAGGACGTCCTGACGGGTGGCCTGGGGGCGGATATCTTCCTGTTCCAGTTCGGCGCCGCCAAGGACACGATTGCCGACTTCAGCGCCGCGGAAAACGACACGATCAACATCAACGGTTTCACCGCCGGCGTCACGCACGCTGAGTTCGTCACCCAGTCGGGTTCGAACGTGCTGATCACGATCAACAGCACGAACATCATCACGGTCAACAACGCCACCACCGCTGACGTGCTGGCGCACATTGTGTGGTAAAAAAAATCAGCAAAATAAATACCTTATACCTCCCCGCTATGCGGGGAGGTGGATCATTTGCTGGAAGCAAATGAGACGGTGGGGGATTTGGCCCGCAGAAGCTTGACCTCGAACACGGCCATATCTGTCCGGCTGATGGTATGTCCGGCCTCTAAACGCTCTCCTAAAACGGATAATTGCTGAAAACCTGCCGAAACTGTTTGTCCTTGGCGATCGACACCGGCGTCACCAGATCCTGGTCGAGTATCCGGGCGTAACAGGCCTCGAACTCCAGCCCCTTACAGTCCTCATGCCGCTGCCAGCGCTTTTCGATCAGCGATTTGGCCAACCCGTTGTCGGCATTCAGATCGCGCACCTTCTGGACCGTGCCGATCGTCAACCCGGCCTTGCCATAGGCGAGATACGGCAACTCGCTGCAATAGATGGCGCGGTTATTGAACGAAAAGAAGATGTCATAGGGCCGGCCATCCAGCCGATGCGCCGCCTTCAAGACGGTACGCGCCTGATCCGGCGTCAAATCCCGGCGATAGACCGCATAACGCCCGCCCTTGCCGCGCTTCACCCAACTGCGCAAAGGCACTGACCTCACGTTCCCGCCGGCCTCGATGACGTACCAGCCGTCTCTGCGTTTTTCGACGATTCCCATATGGGTAAAGGCGCTGCCGGTCGCGGCGAGGATCGCTGCCGATTGGTTGCTGTCTGAGGTCTGGAATATCAGATCGCCGTCACGAAAGTCCGGCGCCTTGCTCATGACACGCACCCCGGCATAGACGATCAACACGGTCAGCACCGCGGTGATCCCGATCAGCCATGTCTTGCGTTTCATCTTGCCCCCCACCGGCGATTTGACCTACACAACCACAACTTCCAGGACTTGACCATGCCCCTTGCCGTCCGCCGCATCGCCCATTCGACCCCCGACTACGACGCCATGGTGGCTTTGCGCCGCGCCATCCTGCGCACGCCATTGGGGCTCGACTTTACGGCGGAGCAATTGACCACGGAAGCCGGCGATATCCACCTGGCCGCCTTTGCCGGCGAAGACCTGATAGGCACGGTCGTCCTGACGCCGTACAAGGCGGACACGTTCAAACTGCGCCAGATGGCCGTGGCGGACTCGCATCGTGGCCAGTCGATCGGAGCGCAACTCCTGACCGCCGCCGAAGAAACCGCCCGCACCGAAGGCGCCACGCGCATCATCCTGGCCGCGCGGGTTACGGCGCGTGACTTCTATGCCCGCCACGGCTACATCGTCGAAGGCGACGAATACACCGAAGTCACCATCCCCCACGTCACCATGGCCAAGCTCCTGGTCTGATCTCTTCGTTTTCAGGTACCCCATGACTGAGCTTCCGGCACCGCGTCTGCACATCGATCACCGTGTCATCACGGACATAGAAAGCGCTGAATTGAGCATCGGCGTCGCCACGGAAGCCTGGGCAGTGCAGCGCAAATCCTTGTTCGGCCAGCCCATCCATGCCTGGCTGTACGGTCCGGATTACACGCATGCTTGGTGGGACCTGTCGATCTCGGTCGACGAACATTCGGGTGAGGATGCCGAACCTGCCCCCGATCTCAGCCTACCTCTTGACGGCCTGGCCTTTCCGGCCGACCTGGCAGACATCACGGGTCTGCGGCTGACCGAAAGCGACCAGGTGGAGACCGAAGCCTTCTATGGCAATGACGCGCCGGCCCTGACGCAAAACCGGCTGAAAATTGGAGACTGGCTGGATGAACAGCACCTCATGGTCCATTGGTCGGCGGAATACAACTGGGGCGGAAACCGGCCTGAGGTCATTCCCTTTCTTTATGAGGGTCCGGTCAGATTCACCGGCATCCAGATGACGGTCAAAAAGGACGAGGACGCGCCGGTGCTGCTGTCGCACGCTCTGCCCCGTCTCGCCTTGTCGGGTCTGGATATGATCCTGGGGCGCGAGTTCGTCTACGACCGCAAATCTGGCCTGTCGCCGGACCGGCGCCGCTGGCGGGAAGTGTCCTGGCAGCGCAAACCGCGCCCCGTCTAGCACAGGAGCGGCGGACAACATTGCCTGTCCCCTGAAGCGTTATCACATCGACAGCTTGGCCTCGCCTTCGCCTTCGAGCACACTCTGCTCCAGTTTCGGCGCCGTACCCGGCTGCCACAACCCTGCACGATGCGAAACGCGGTAACGCAGCGGACCACCGTCGGGCGTGGTTGCCCGGGTGACCGGACGGACGATGCACACGAACTCGGTCTCGATCGCCTTTGGCCCGGCGGTGACAACGCAATAGCCATGCCCGGCCATGTCGACGAATTCCAGGTGTGGCGCGACATCGGGGTTGGTCAGCGCCCGCGCCTTGTCGATATCACCGCTGGCCGCATATTCGAGCGCTGCACGCACCCCCCGCTTGATCGTCAGGTTGACGGTCGCCTCAGGAGCGCCCCCCTCCGGCTTGCGTACGAAAAGCGGCAACAGGGGAAAGTCCTTATAATATTCGGACGCTTCCGCCATGCCCGGCGCCGAGACCGAACCGGTGATGAAGCTCAACCCCACCGGATCGAAACCGGCGGGCGGCAATCTGGGCGCGGCATATCCGGCCCAGAAGCTGTGGCGATCGCCCGATACCGTCACAAAGCCCGAAATCTTATGGTCACGGACATGATCGTAGATTTCCGCGCGCTCGGCGAACGCGCTGCTGAAATCGGCGCCGCCAAAGGTGCCAAAATCCTTGCCGGGCCACTTCATGTCCACGAGTTCGTCCGGCAAATTCTGCGGGTCGGTCCGCGCATCGAGTGGACCGTTGGTCGCGCCCCAGATCTTCCAGGTCGCGTTCGATTGCGCCAGCCGATCCTTCAGCCAGGCCTTCTGATCGCGCCCCAAAAGCGTGAAGGCCGGCTCGTCCTTGCGGAAGTTCGGTGCCGATTTGTCGCCGATGGTGATGGTTTCGGGGGGATTGCCGCTATTATAGTCACGGCCGCCATCGACAATCTCCATCAGCTCCTGCGGATACACCGGGAAGGGAAAATCGAACACGTCCGTCTCCGGCCGGCTGGCCGGATACTCCATGGCGTAGCTGTGGAAATCGGTGACCATCAGCTCGACATTGCGGCCGTAGCGCATGGCGCGATAGGCCACCATACTGTCCACCGCGGTGCGATTGTTGGCCTCGGTGCCGAAACCATCACCGTCGAAGGTCTCGATGGGCGCCAGGGCGACCGCGGGGGGATCGAACTGCTCCAAACCGGCGCCGGAGACCTTGCGGACCCGCGACGGGATATATTCCCACCACGCCTGGTTGGCGGCAACGCGCAGCGGCTGGGCGGGTTCGATCTTGCCGCCGAACTTGACGAAACTCTGCCAGCCCTGCCACGAGAATTCGTGATTGTCGCCCATGCAGACGAACGGGAAATGAGCGCGCGCGTCCTGGATGTCGGGATCGTTGATATGGGCGCGGTAGACGAAGCGGTATCCTTCAAGCGTCGTCGGCACATGGAAATTACCGACCTTGCGCGCATCGGGAATGCGGCCCATATCGTAGACGGTCCGCCCATAACGATGCTGCACTTCGTCGGGATATTCCATGACTTCATAGATGAAGTCGCCGAGGTGGAGCACAAAGCCGATCTTGCGATCATCGGGCGCGCGCTCGTCCTCCCAGATCATCCGGCGATAGGCATTCTGCGCCCCTTCATTGACGCTGTTGCACGACACGAAGGCGAAACGGACGGGCCTGGGGTCCGACACTTTCGGGGCTGTTACCGTGCGGCCGATGCGGCTGCCGGCGCCGCTGTCGTCCGTGAAGCGGTACCAGTGCACGGTTGCCGGCGCCAGGCCACCGACCAGTGCGCGGCAGGTCCAGTCGGCCACCGCGAGCACGGGAACGCGCGCAGTGGCGACGACCTTGCGGAACTGCGGGTCCCGCGCCACCTCGACGGTCAGTTCATGGCGATCACCCTGTTCGAACGGCCGCCGGGTCCACAGGATGACGCTGTGATCATCGGGATCGCCCGAAGCGACGCCCTGCGGATAGAGCGCCCGATCCTCACGCCAGGCGACACGTGAGGCGGCTACTGTACGACCCGCCCAAAGTCCGCTGACGCCGAGCGCAGTCGCGCCGGCCAGGAATTTCCGTCGATCCATGTCATGTCCCCGGTTGACGGGGCCGATCCTTTGCCTCCGCCGATCCCAAGTCAAGTTAACCCATCGTAAGGTTGTCGAGGCGAGCCCCCTGCGATTTCACCTCAAACTATTTATATCGAAATTTTCGGAACCTTCTCTGTGCCGCCTGCCTACCAAAGCCTCGGCGTTGGTCTCGCCCCGGTCTTGGCCACAATGGCAAAGTCACGTTTATGGCTGGGCGGCTCCGATGTCCCTTGCCACATACATCAAGGCAAAGCTTTTTGACCAGCCTCTAACCGCGCCCCGCCGCACCCGAGGAAACGCGCCGTTAAAAGAACATCAGGCCTTGGCAAGGGTCACCGCTATACTCGGGCACCCGCGCATGATCATCTTCCATGAAAAGGAAGGGCGGCGTCCTGCTCACGTCGTCTGGTCGCGCGTTGATGCGGACACTATGACTGCAAAGAACCTTCTCCACTTCAAGAGGACTTTGCGAGAAATTTCAAAGCAAATGTACCTCGAAAACGGCTGGCATATGCGGCGCGTGATTAGGCGGGCATGAGGTTGTAGTGCCGCCAGACAAAATGATATTCGCAACATTCGCCCGGCTTCAGTGCTTTTTGAATTGTCCAGCCAGACTCGGTCTTGCTAACAATAAAGACCTCTCCAATTTCCGGGAACTGGTGCCGAAGAATGCGGCGAGCGACCAAGCCGGTAAGTCGCCGATCTGTCTCCACATCAACAAAACGGGTCTCTACAAGCTTTTCGTCGTCATGTCGCCTCTCTACAACTGTGATCTTAACCGTTTGCATTGGACTTCGAACTCTTTCCGGGTCTATGTTGGCCTCACCTTTCCCGCATAATGCGGGAAAGGTTTGCCGCCGTGCGGCTGCTGCTTCGCCAATTTCGACGTCTCCTAAGCATTGGCGCTTGTGCGCCCCCATGAACCAACACAATTTAACGTGGTTAAACCTTACGATCAAAGTCGCCGGAGAAAACCTCTCAATATATTCTAACCAAATTTAACCAGGATCGTTCGGTTTGCCTAAACAGTGAGGCCCCATTTTCAGCCATTCAGCCATTCAGCCATTCAGCCATTCAGCCATTCAGCCATTCAGCCATTCAGCCTCCGTGATAATAAATAAGAAAAAATCACAAATATTCTTATCGAGTTCACATGCGGAATCGTAAAATCTGCAATCCATGTAGCCGAATTTTCAGTCACCTACCTTTTCAAAGACGGCGTCCGGGTTAGTGGCGTGACTGCCCGAAGCGTCAATGATCTTTTCAATAGCGGCTCCAAGTGACCTGTCGACTTGTTCAAAGCGGGCTCGATACTCATGCCATGCTCATGCGCCACAGCTTACCGCCGCTCGGTCGGACGATAACGAACAGCCCACCTAGGTCGTGCAGCTTGTACTGCTTTTCCTTGGGTTTGGCGTTTCTGAGCGAGGTGTCTGACAATGCCAAGGGGTCACTTCCTTCACGATATGGAGTCGAATGTGAAGTGACCCCAATCATGACCCCCAAAATGCCTGAGTACGGGCGAAGGAATGCGAAGACCTGTGAACACTTTCAAGCCTGAGATACCATATTTATAAGGGATTTTCAAATGCCCGCGAAGCGTTATGAACGCTCTGATGGTGCCCCCGGTCGGACTCGAACCGACACACCTCGCGGTACCGGATTTTGAATCCGGCGCGTCTACCAATTCCACCACAGGGGCCTGAGGCAAGAAGCCGGAGAGATAAAGACTTTCGCAAACGGGTGCAAGACCGTTTTTGGCAGGATTTGTGGATGAAGACGAAACTCGCGCCATCGCTTCGCCGAAGCGTTTAAGCCAGCATATTCCGCTTGTGCGCCGGCAGGGGGCCGCCGCGCCTGGGTTTCGGTGCGGGCGCCGGTGGCGGCGTCGGATCCGGTTCCGGAGGTGGCGGCGCTTCCTCGGCCTTTACAGGCGCGGGTTCGCCCGGCAAAGGCTCTACCGGCGCCGTGCCCGCCTTGTTGGCGTCGTCCAGAGCGCCCTTGACCACGTCGGCCGCGGTCGCTTTCTTGCGTTCCCATTTGAACATCGACGCATTTTGCACCACCGGCGCGGACGGCGGCGTGCTCAATTCGCGCTGGGCATCCTCAAGCAGTTTCTTGACATTGGCTTCGGTCCAGAAGTCGCTCAGATCTTCCAGGGCCTGCGTCACCTCGAAGGCATGGCTGTAGGTGCCACGCGCGACCTTCGGTCCCGCCGGTTTCGCCGCCTGGGGCTTCTTGGCACTCGGCGCGCCGCGCAAGGTCGCCACGGCCTTGCCGAGCTTGTTGTGCAGCACCAGAAGCAACCCTAATCTGGCGTCCAGGATGTCGGCGACTTCACGCCCACGTTCCAGGATCACCGCGCCCGAGGATTTCAGCGCCTTGTCCAGGGCATAACGCACATTGCCGTAGATGGCGTCGCGCGACGCCTTGCGCTCGGCTTCCAGCCGCCGCCGCGTCGCCGAGCGGCCGATATAATAGCCGACCAGGCAAACCACCACGACCAGCAGGGCCAGCATGCCAAGGGTGACGAAGATGTACGGATCGAGCGCCGAGTCGATCAGGTAGGGATCGTTGTAAGCGTCGGCCGGTCCGCCGAAATTGTCATCGAAGTCGTTCATGCCACCCTCATGACGCTTCATCGCGACGGCCGAACACCGCCGCACCGCCTTCGGGACGCGGCGCTTCCCAGGACGGCGAATGATCCAGTTGCTGACGCACGGCGCGCAGTTGCGCCACCACCGCCGAGCGGAATTTCCAGTAGTCGAACAGACGCTGAATTGCCTCCCAGACGATTTCATGCCGTTCGCGCGGCGTGACCTCGATGTCCGGCGCCGGTGCTGCCGCCGGCTGGCCGCCGATGGGAGGCACGCCCGGGTTGCCATTCGACATTTCGCCGTTATTCACCGCGATATTGATGATGGTATTGCCCTGCACATGGCTGCCGTTCGGAAAAAGCCCGTTCGCCTGCGGCGCCCCTTCCGTCAGCCCTTCGAGAGAGGTGTTGACGGCGCCGATCGCCTTGCTGACACCGGCGGCGGCGGCCAGGGTGGCGCCGAAATGCTTGTCGAGTTCTCCGACCGCTTCGGCCAGCTTGGCCTCCTGCTGGTCACGCGGCGCACGCGCGGCGCGCGACAGGGCTTTCGACACCAGATCGGCCTTCTTGACGATGGCGTCGTCGGCTTCGCGCAGCACCATCTGGCGGCCCAGCCGCTGGAAGAAGATGAACAGGCCCGCCAGGACAAGCGCCAATAGCACCAGGCCGACAAAGCCCAGCATCAGGTCCCATTGGAAAACGGGATCGCTGGGGAAGTCGGACGGTAAGCCGTGCCCGTCATTGGTATAATCGACCTGCAAGCCCCCTCCTCCCTTACGCGTGACAACACGGTATCCCGCCGTGTCCTGATCCAGCTAACCACAAAGGTTAACAGATAGACAAGGGGCACGCCATCCCGCATCACCGATTTTGCGTCAGGAATCCGCGACTTCGCCCGTCAGCGGTTGTTTTGTGCCTTGAGCGCGGCTTCTTCGACACGGCGCAGCAGCTTCTTGAAGGTCGCCACCTCGTCCGGCGTGAAATCGGCCAGCATAACCTTCTCATATTCGGCCGCCGCCGGCGCGACATCGGCGAACAGGCGTTCACCCTCCGCGGTCAGAATCAGGTGGTGCGACCGGCCGTCGTGTTCGTGCGGCGCGCGCGTGATCAGCCGGCGCTTGGCCAGGGCCTGGGCGGCGCGCGAAATCGTCACCTTGTCCATGCCGCCGCGCTTGACCAGGGCCTGCTGGGTCGAAGGCCCGTCCTCGCGCAGGATCATGATCAGCCGCCATTCCGGGATCTTGAGGCCATAAAGGCTGTCATAGGCCGTCGAAATCAGGGTGCTGACGGCGCTGGAGGCCACCGCCAGGCGGTAGGGTGTGTATTCGTCCAGGGTCAACGAAGAATGCGGCATGGAAACTCGGTCCTTTTGTCGGTAGGCTAGCTGATGCCCTACCCAGCCGCCAATGACAAATCAGTAATAGTTAAGGCTTTGTCTATTTTCGCTAAAGGTTAGGAAACCGGCTCCAGAATGTAAGCGCTTACGCCGCCGTTTGCGGGGCGACAAGTGCATAATCTGCTGCTAAGGGAGAGGCCCACGCCATCGGAATCCGCATCCCCCGTGTCCAAGACGCCCTCCTCCGAAATTCCCGAATTCGTCAAACGCCTGCCGGCGCCGCTGCGCACGATCGCCATGTGGCCGCGCCAGCTCTATGTCTGGATGATGAAGATCGCCGCCGGTCCCCATGCCGAAAAGGGCCTGTTCGCTATTTCGTTTGCGGAAAGCTCGTTCTTTCCCCTCCCCCCCGACCTTATGCTGGCGCCGATGATTCTGGCGCGTCCGGACCGCGCCTATCGTTTTGCCCTGGTTTGCACCATTGCGTCTCTGCTCGGCGCTCTGTTCGGCTACGCTATTGGCTACTATTTCGAGCCGGTCGGCCGGTCCCTGCTGCAATTCCTCGGATATGGCGACCGCCTGTCCGACTTCCAGCACCTGATGCAACAGTACGGCCATTGGGTGATCCTGATCAAAGGCTTCCTGCCCATTCCGTTCAAACTGGTGACCATCGCGTCCGGCCTGGGTAAAATGTCCCTCCTGCCCTTCTTCCTGTCCTGCGCCGCCACCCGCGGCGCCCGTTTCTTCCTGGTCGCCTGGGCCTGCAAGCGCTTCGGTCCGCAAATCACGGAGCAACTGGAAAAACGCTTCTATTTTGTGGGCACTGTTGTGGTCGTATTGATCGTGCTAGGAATCGTCGCCATCAAACTGATCCCGCACTGAGGCTCTTCGTGTCACTCACGCCCAAACCTTCCACCGACGCCGGCGCCAAACTCCGGCTGGCCTTTTCACGCTGGTGGAGCATTACCGCGCTCGTGGCGTCGCTGGCCATGCTGGCCACGGCCTGGAGCTTCCAGCTATTCGGCGGACTGCATCCGTGCCACCTGTGCCTGAAGCAGCGTGATGTCTACTGGATCGCGGTGGGGGTCTCGCTGGTGGCCTCGGTCTGGGCGCTGTTTACCGGCGCCAAGGGCCCGCCGCGCGTCTTCTCCTTCGTCCTGTTCGCCATCTTCACCACCGGGTTCGCCATTTCCCTGTTCCATGCCGGGGTCGAGCAGCACTGGTGGCGGGGGCCGGAAACCTGCACTGCCGACAGCAGCGAACTCAGTATCGATTCGATGGCCGCCTTCCTTGGCGGCGCCACGTCCAAACCTCCGATGTGCGACGTGATCGCCTGGCAGATGTGGGGCATCACCATGGCGGGTTACAACGCTATCGCCAGCGCCATCCTGGCCCTCCTCAGCCTGATCGCGTCGCTGCGCTTCCGCCGCAAGAAGAAGCACTAATCCGCTTCAAAACGCCGCGTCGCGCCGCTGCCGATCTGTGGTAGGATATCGCCATGACCCAACCGCTCAAGCCCGTTCCTCCCCGTCCCGCCCCCCCTCGTCCTGGTCAGGGTGAAAGCCGTGCTCGGCTGGAAGAAATCCTGCGCGTCGACCACGCCGGCGAGCTGGCGGCCGTGCACATCTATCGCGGCCAGAGCGCCGTCTTCCGCCAGACACCGCACATCGGCCTGGCCGAACAGTTTACCCGGATGGAGGGCGAAGAGCAGGTCCATCTCGACGCCTTCGAAACACTCCTGCGCGACAACAAGGTCCGGCCAACGGCTATGACGCCGGTCTGGCGCCTGGCCGCCCTGGGTCTGGGCGTCGGCACGGCCCTTCTGGGCGAAAAGGCCGCCCACGCCTGTACCGAAGCGGTCGAAAGCGTCATCGGCGAGCACTATGCCGATCAGGTGCGTGAACTTCAGGCGTCCGATCCCGAACTGGCGGCGCAACTGTCGAAGTACCGCGACGACGAACTGGGCCACCACGACCACGCCGTCGCACAGGGCGCGCACGAGGCCCCGGCCTATCCGCTGCTCTCGGCCGTGATCAAGGCCGGCTGCCGCGTCGCCATCAAGATCAGCGAAAAGCTGTAAGCCCCCAAACAGGGAACCGTATGGAAACGCCACAGGCTCCTGCCCAACCCGGACGCCTTTCCAGGCTGTGGAAATCCCTCGGCCCCGGCCTGGTGACAGGCGCCAGCGACGACGACCCGTCGGGCATCGCCACCTACACTCAAGCCGGTGCACAATATGGCCTGGCCACCTTGTGGACCACACTGATCACCTTTCCGCTGATGGCTGCGATCCAGGAGATGTGCGCCCGCATCGGTCTCGTGACGTCACAGGGCCTGTGCGGCATCCTGCGCAAGACCTATCCGAAGCCGGTCCTGTGGCTGATGCTGTTGTTCAGCGTTCCGGCCATCGTGCTGAACATCGGCGCCGATATCGCCGGCATGGGCGCTGTGGCCAACCTGATTTTCCCCCAGGTTCACGCCCAGGCATTCAGCGTCGTCTTCACGGCACTGCTGCTGGCAGCCATCATTGCCCTGCCCTATCAAAGACTGGCCTCGGTGCTGAAATGGCTATGCGCCGTACTGCTGGTCTATCTGGCGGTGCCGTTCATAACCCGCACCGACTGGATGGCTGTCCTGCGCCACGCGCTTGTTCCGGAATTTCATTTCGATAAGGCCTTCGTCGGCGTGCTGGTCGCTATATTGGGGACGACCATATCGCCCTACCTCTTCTTCTGGCAGACCACCATGGAAGCCGAAGTTCAGTTGCATAAGAAACAGGTCGTGGTCGACAAGCGCCTGATCAGGGAGATGGGCTTCGATGTCGATCTCGGTATGCTGTTTTCCAGCATCGTCATGTTCTTCATTATCCTTACGGCCGGATCGACCCTGTATACGGCCGGCATCCATCACATCGATACCGTCGCCGAAGCCGCCGAGGCGCTGCGGCCGGTCGCGGGTGATGCGGCCTACTACCTGTTCGCTATAGGCGTCATCGGCACCGGGTTTCTGGCCATCCCCGTATTATCGGGGTGCCTGTCCTATATCGTCGCCGAGACCTTCGGCTGGCAGGAGGGACTGGACAAGAAGTTCCATGAGGCGCCGGCCTTCTACGGCGTCGTGATCGTGTCGCTGGCGGTGGGGCTCGGCATCAACTACCTCGGCATCTCGCCGATCCAGGCCCTGCTGTGGTCGGCCATCCTGTACGGTGTAACCGCGCCGGTTCTGATCGGTATCCTGTTGCATATCGCCAACAACAAGGCGGTGATGGGCGAATTCACCAACGGCCGCGTGTCGAACCTCCTGGGCGGCCTGGCCCTGGTACTGATGACCCTGGCCGCCGGCTGCCTGGTATATTTCCAGTTTTTCGGATAGATTCTTTAAAAACCCGATCCGGCGTCAGGCCAGGTACCGCCCCGTTTCCTTATCCAGCCGCGCCAGTTCGAAGCGCAGTTCCCGCGCGCGGTAGTCGATGGCGACGCTGGCGAACTGCCGCAGGAAGTTCATCCCCATCAGGAAGGCCGGCTTGTTGTCCACCTGCCAAATCGTGAAGTTGGGCACGTCGACAATGGCCAGAACGCCGTCTGTAAATCTCAGGTCCTCCATCTGAATCGCCTGCACCGCAACCACCTGTCCCTCGATCTCGCCGCCCGTAATCCCGACCAGAGTGATTTGCCCCAGCGTATCCGCCACATGTTTTTTGCGCTGCAAAGCCGCCAGCAGCGGCGGATTACCCATCGACACCTCAGCGCCCGTATCGATAAATGCCGTGGCCATGACCCCGTCGACCCAGCATTCACCGGTGCGCAGGTAACCGGCGTGGCCCTCCATCTTGATGCGGGAGACATCTGACCGCGTCGTCTCCCACGGCATGTTTCGCGCCTGTTCGATGCGCACCTGCTTATGAGCGAAGTCGAACGTCACCCGCGTTCGCTCGATCGCATCAAGCCCCAGGTAGCCGTCACAGCCCAGCATGGTCCGCGGCAAGACCGGCAACAGCAGATTCTTGCGGTGAAATGCGCCAAAACCCAATTCCGCAACCTCGACGGCTTTCGTCGGAATACGCCGCGCCAAACCTTCGACGATCACGTCAACGCCGCTGCCCAGCCCCAGATCCGCAACGACCCGATCCGACAGTACCGACGACTCCGCGCCTGTATCGACAATGAACTGGTAAGGCCCCTTGCCATTGACCGTCACCGGTACGGTCAGCCGGTCGTAATTACTGCGCGCGTCCAGCGCCGCGACCTCGTTGTCTTCGGTTAACGGCGCCGCTTGGGTTGCAACATCCTGACTACTCGCCATTGACGGCAAGAAACCAAGCGCGGCAGCCCCGGCAAGCACATCACGCCTGCGCCTGTACGATCCTACCATGTCCATGAATTCTCCCCGGTTTTTGCTTTTTATATGTCCCGAAGATAGCACAGCCAAAGCCCGCCGAACAGCAGCCGGAACAATTCCCCACTGGCGCGAAAAATTTACGAAGCTTAACGGGATTTAACCGGATTTTTTTACACCTGTGAAATTTTCGGGGCGTAACCCTTGATCTGCAACGATGGTGGGTGCGGTTATGGTCTGGGACTTCCACAAGCGTTTGCGGGGCTTTGTACGGAACAAGTCCGGCAACGTAGCGACGATTTTTGCCTTCAGCGTGCCGCTGGTCGCGGGAGGCGCGGCCTTCGGTCTCGAAAGCGGTATCTGGTATCTGGATCAGGGCAAACTGCAGCAGGCGGCCGACGCCGCGGCCTATGCCGCCGGCCTGGAAAAGCGGGCGGGATCCTCGCCCCAGGCCATGCTGGCCGCAGCCCAGTCCGCCGCCGCTGCCAACGGCTTCAACGCCACTCTGGGCACGGTTACCCTGCATGCGCCGCCGACTTCCGGCACACACAAGGATGACAAGTCCGCCGAGGTCATCCTTACCCGCCGCGAGCCGCGCTACTTCTCCCAGGTTTTCGACGACAGCGTCATCACGCTGAGGTCGCGCGCCGTCGCCAATTTCCAGAATGCCTCCAATGCCTGCGTCCTGGCGCTCGACACCTCGGCCAACCAGGCGGTCTATTTCTCGGGCAATTCGACGGCGACCTTCACCGGCTGCAACGTGATGACCAATTCGCTGTCGGCCTCGTCCATCTACAGCCAGGGCTCGACCCGCGTCACGGCGCCTTGCCTGATGACGACCGGCGGTGTGTCGCTCGGCGCTCTGGTCACCCAGACGGTCTGCACTTCGGCCAAGACCGGCCTGCCGCCGGTCGCTGATCCCTTCCGCAACGTGCCGGAACCGACCGTTCCAGGCACCTGCCAGAATTCCAACGGCGCCACGCTTCAGCCCGGCCGTTACTGCGGCGGCCTTGCGATCAACAAGAACGTCACCTTCAATCCAGGCGTCTATATCATCGACGGCGGCACCTTTCGGGTGAACGGCAACTCGACCCTCAGCGGCAGCGGGGTCATGTTCTACCTGACCAACAATGCCACCCTGGCCTTCAACGGCAATACCGTCCTCACCCTGACTCCGCCGACCACCGGCACCTACAAGGGGATGCTGTTCTTCGGCAGCCGCAGCAATGGCACCACGACCAGCATCACGGTCAACGGCAACATGGCCTCCAAGATGACCGGCGCCATCTATTTTCCGAAACAACCCGTTTCGTACCTGGGCAATTTCCAGGGCCATAACGGTTGCACCCAGCTTGTCGCCCGCACGATTGCGTGGAGCGGCAATACCACCGTCGCCATCGATTGCTCTGCCTACGGTATGAGCGCCCTTGCCGTCGGCGGCGTCGTTAAACTTGTGGAGTAGACCCGATGATCAAGACAATCCCCCCCTTGAACCTGAAGTCCCTCATCCGCCGGTTCGCCCGTGAAAAACGGGGCGCCGCCATCGTCGAATTCGCTCTGGTGACACCGATCCTGCTGGGCGTCCTGGCCGCGGTCGACGACCTCTCGGCCGTCACCATGAAGGAAAAGGCCATGCGCTCCAGCGTCTCAAGCGCGGCGCAGTACGTCATGCGCGGCGGCTCGGACCTGGGCGTCGCTCGCAGCATCGTGCTGGCCTCGTGGAGGCCGGAAACCCAGGACGCCACGGTCTCGGCGGTCAAACAATGCTATTGCGCCTCGATCGCCGCCACCTGCTCGACGGTGTGCGCCGACTCATCCATCCCGCTGGCCTATGTTCGGGTATCGATCGTCCAGCCCTATGACGGGTGGTACACCGACACCTCGATCATCGCCCAGCAGGAGGTCCGCGTCAGATGAGGCGTGGTTTTGGTCGCGACCGGTCGGGGGCGACGGCGCTGGAATTCGCCCTGGTGTCCCCGGTCCTGATCATGGGCCTGATCGGCGTGTTCAATGTCGGCTATGGCGTCTATTGCGGCGGGACCGTGCGCAACGCGATCGAACGGTCGTCGCGCAGCCTGATCCTGGATCCGGCCACCTCGGCCGCGACCATCGAAGCCAACGCCATGGGCATGCTGGTCGCGGTGCCAGTCGACGACCTTAACGTCACCGTCACCACCGAGCAGATCGCCACCGACGTCCAGGTCCGGCGCGTCACCTGGACCTACGACTTCCTGCTCTCAGTGCCGCTGATGACCGACTCGTCGATTTCGATGGGCTCCAGCCTGGTGGTACCGGTCGTTACGTCTTAATCCTGGCCAATCCCCATTTTGCCAGCCACGGCAGGATCGCCAGAAGCGTCAGCACGCCCAGGAAGGCCGGCGACAGGATATCGCTCACCGCGTCGATCCGCGCCAGTTGCGTACCGGCATTGGCATAAAGGTATATGGCTGGAAACAGCGAAATCTGGGTAATCAGGTAAAAGGTCCGCGTGCGAATCGGCGTCAAACCGGCCAGCAGGTTGACCACGAAAAACGGCACCACCGGCAGCAGCCGCAAGGTCACCAGATAGAGCACGCCGTCGCGCGCCATGCCCTCATCCACCATGGCCGAACGGCGCGGGAACCACGCCCGCACCCGCTCGCGCAATAGCCACCGCGACCATGAAAACGCCGCCGTTCCGCCGATCGTCGAACCGAACGATGCCAGGATCGCCCCCAGCACAGGCCCGAACAGCGCCCCTGCCATCACCGCCAGCAGTATCTCGAACGGCGCGCACAGGGCTTCCAGCAGGATATGAACCGCCAGATAGCCGGCGGCAAACAGCCACGGCGACCGGGCCTGCATCTCCTGCAACGGCAGCAGCAGCGCCTTCACATGAGCGATCCCGATGCCGTAATGCCAGGCAAGTCCGGCCACGATCGTGACAGCCGCCAGGCTCAGCCACAATCGCATCGGGGACGATCCCCTCGCCTGGGTTACATGCGCCACACAAAGACCTGTCGAAAACTTATGAACTTGACCCGTATCAACGGCACTGTGCGCCGTTCCCCGTAAACGGAAAAGGCGTCGGCGACGGTCATGGCATAATGGATATACAAATGGGTTCAAGCGCGGCGGCGAACGAAACACCCCACCCGGGCCGGGTCATCCTGACCTATGGCCGCAGCCTGATGGCCCTGGTCATCGCCCGGTCGCTGGCGCAACGCGGCATCGAGGTCATAGGCTGCGACGACGTCGCCATGACGGTCCTGACGTTTTCGAAACATGTCCGCGAAACCTTCGTCGTGGCGCCGTGGGAAAGCGACCCCGCCCGCTATCTCGACGATCTCGAAAAGGCCGTGCGTACCCATGCCCCGCGCGACGGCCGCCCCTATGTCCTGATGCCGGTCTTCCGCGAGGTCGAACTGATCGCCCGCCACCGCGACCGCTTCGAACCGCTGATCCGGGTGGCCGCGCCCGACGCCGCCAGCATCGACCTGGTCCAGACCAAGGACCGCTTCGGAGATCTGATCGCTGACCTCGGCCTGCCCGCGCCTCAAGGGTTCAGCCCCACCTCGCCCGAAGACCTCGACCGCATCGACCTGGACTTTCCCCTGATCGTCAAACCGGTCACCGGCGTCGGCGGCCGAGGGGTGACCATTGCCCACAACCGCGGCGAACTGACCTCCCAGGCCACGGCCCTGGGCTTCGATCCCCCGCCGCTGATCCAGACCTTCGCGGCCGGCGACGACTACTGCGTCGCGGCCCTGGCGCATAACGGCGAACTGGGCGCCATCATGGCCTACCGCAACCTGGCCACCTTCCCGAAAAAGGCCGGCGCCGGCGCCATCCGCGAGTCGGTCGACGCCGAGCCGTTCCGCGCCGCCGTCGTCCGCGTCCTGGAGGCGACGACGTGGGACGGAGTCTGCGAGATCGACTTCCGCTGGACCGGCCAGGACGCCGATCCGCCGCAGATGATCGAGATCAATGCCCGCTTCTGGGCCGGCATCTTCCATTCGATCGAAACCGGCGTCGACTTTCCGTGGCTGCTGTACCGCCAGACCATCGGCCTACCGGTCGAAGAGCCTCAGGCCGAGGTCGGCGTGGTCACCCGCACACCGGCCGTCTGGCTGCTGGCTACCCTGGAAGACGTCGCCGCATCGGATCCGCACCTGAACGCCGCCGCCGACGCCTGGCGCCGGGCCAAGCGCAACCTGGTCACCGGCCGCCTCGCCCGCGCCATGGAAGAGGCGGCCTCAGCGCTTGGGTCGACAGCCTCGGCTCACGACGTCCTCGAAGCCATGACCACGGCCATCGCCAAACATCGCGAAGCCCCCAGCGAGCTCAGCAGCGACAAGGATCCGCTGGTCGGCCTGGGCGCCTTGTTCGTGCTTAGCCACCTGATCCGCCACCGCAAACTGCCGCCCGAAATCACCTACCGGACCGAAGCGCTTCCGCCCCCGCGCGACCCGGTGGCGAGGCG
The DNA here is from genome assembly GCF_000495795.1 of Asticcacaulis sp. AC460. Lineage (GTDB taxonomy): Bacteria > Pseudomonadota > Alphaproteobacteria > Caulobacterales > Caulobacteraceae > Asticcacaulis. The sequence goes on along the minus strand of NZ_AWGD01000008.1, from coordinate 72,147 downwards.
GCGGCCGGCCATCGGCATCACCAAGCCCGCGCGCGGCGACCTGCTGGCCTGGTGGGCGATGAAGCTGGCGGTCTGGCTCGCCGGTGGCCGGCCGGTCAAGCTGACGGCGGCAGCGCCCGGCGATCCACGTACCATCGACGGCCTGGTCTTTGGCGGCGGCTCGGACGTCTTTCCCGAAACCTATAACGGCAAACCCAAACACGGCTACCGCTACGACCTGGCGCGCGGCGACATGGAAGCGTCCTGGGCCAACAGCGCCCGCGACCATGACCTGCCAGTGCTGGGGGTCTGCCGCGGCGCCCAGATGCTGAACGTCTTTGCCGGCGGCACCCTGCACGCCGACCTGACCGGCTTCCACCTGCCGGTCTCGGCCGAGGGCTGGATCGAGCCGATCTTTCTGCGCAAGCCGATCCGTATCTCCGCCGGCTCGAAGCTGCACATGATCTTCGGAAAACCCGAGGTCCGCGTCAACGCCATCCATCGCCAGGCGATCGAGCGCGTCGGCGCCGGCCTGCGCGTGACGGCGCGTGAACCCAACGGAATCATCCAGGCGGTCGAGGATCCGTCGCGCCGCTTCTGGATCGGCGTGCAGTTCCATCCCGAGCTGATGATCTACCGGCGTTCGTGCCTGGCGCTTTTCCGGGAACTGGTTGAAGCCGCCCGCCTGCGCGCCGCCGAACGCAGCGCCGAGGAAAGCGCCCTGTCGGAGCCGCTGGCGGAAGTTTAGAGCGCATCCCAAAAAGTGTGACGCACTTTTTGGATAAAGATGCGCGTCAAAACAAAAGTTTAGAGCGCCGATCCGATTCTTCCGGATCGAAACGCGCTCTAACGCCCTTCGAACTCCAGGCTGGTCCGCAGATGTTCCAGCAAGGTCTCGCGGATTTCGTCGTCGACCAGGCCCAGGTCGAAGGTCGCGTCGCCATTTTCCAGCAGGCAGATCTGCACCTGCTCGCCCATGAACAGGAAGCTGTGATGCTTGCGGCCGAACAGCCACTTGCGTTTGGCCTGGATGCGAACGCCCAACGTCGATTGCAACGCCTTGGTCAGCGGTTCCATAGGCATACGCGTCTTGCCGCGCGGCCGCGGGAAGTTCACGACGCCAAACGCGCGCCTGTCCATTTCAAACCGCACCGGAGACGACATATTCTATGCCAAGACCTGTAAAATGAAACCCTCTACGCCTCGAGGAGCGTATCCCAGTACAGGTAATCTATCCAACTTTCGTGAAGATAGTTAGGGGGAAAACGCCGCCCCAGCTCCTGCAATTGAAACATTGTGGGCCGGTGTGGATTTTTTGTCGGCATCATTCGCGCCTGGATGGGTGTTTTTCCCCCTTTACGCAAGTTGCAGGGGGCGCACGCCGTCAGAATGTTGGTCCAGGACGACTTTCCGCCCTGGCTGACCGGCACGACATGGTCGAAGGTCAGGTCGTGCGGCGAACCGCAGTACTGGCAGCAGAACCGGTCGCGCAGAAAGACATTGTATCGGGTAAAGGCCGGCGGGCGGTTCTGGTCGATATAGGTCTTCAGCGACACGACGCTGGGCAACAGCATCTTCATCGACGGCGAATGGATTTCGATGTCGTAGGTCGAGACTACGTCTACGCGATCTTCGAACACCGCCTTGACGACGTCCTGCCACGGCTTGGTCGACAGCGGGTAATAGGACAAGGGCCGAAAATCGGCGTTGAGCACAAGGGCGCGCCAGTCGTGTGGCGGCGCTTTCAGGACTTGCATGGCCGCCTCCCCGGTTGAACGGATTGCGGCGAAAGGAAACAACAGTGTTTGAAGACGAACCTCCTTCGGCTGGAAGACGGTGCCTGTGGATAGTTTGACTCCGATTCCAGGCAAAAGAAACGTCAATTTTTTACGACAGCCGAGATTTCCCAATCTGTGGCCCGCCGGCACCGCGTGGTGTAGTAAGCGAACATGACCGTACGCACCCGCTTCGCGCCGTCTCCGACCGGCTACCTGCACCTGGGCCACGCCTTCAGCGCGCTCACGGCCTACCACTTCGCCCAGGACCACGGCGGCGACTTTATCCTGCGTATCGAGGATATCGACCACACCCGTTGCCGTCCGCAGTTCGAGCAGGCGATCTTCGACGACCTGGCCTGGCTGGGCCTGAAATGGGAAACGCCCGTCCTTCGCCAGAGCGAACATCTGACAGACTACCAGGCGGCCCTGGACCGTCTGCGCGACATGGGCGTGCTCTATGCCGACAGCCGCACGCGCAAGGGCCAGGCCGAAGCCGCCCTCAGCGCCCCGCAAGGTGACGAAGTTGCTGAAACCACCCCTGCCCCTCCGGCCTGGCGGCTGTCGCTTGACGCTGCTCGCCAACACCTCGGCGCGCGCTATGACGCATTAAAATTCAACGACAATCCGGCCCGCCCGGAGATCAACGGCGACGTCATCCTGGGCCGTAAGGACATCGGGGTGGCCTATCATCTGGCGGTGGTGATCGACGATGCCCGGCAGGACATCACGCATGTGGTTCGCGGCCACGACCTGTTCGACGCCACCCACACCCAGGTGCTTTTGCAGGCGCTGCTGGACCTGCCGACACCCCATTACACACACCACGCTCTGTTGCTGGACGACGAAGGCCGCCGCCTGGCCAAACGCAAGGGCTCTAAATCCCTACAGGACTACCGCAATGCCGGCCTGTCTCCCGAAGACATTCGCACCATGCTGGACACCGCTCCGAAGGCTCAAGCCTAATCCCGCACGATGACGCGAACTCCCTCCTCTCCACGAAGTGGGGAGGTGCCGGCGAAGCCGGCGGAGGGGTATCTTCCTCAACAGACTCCGCCCCCATCTTCCGGCAAACAAAAAGCGCAGACCACTCTCGCGGCCTGCGCTTTCGAAACGCTTTTACTCCGGTAGCAGCAGCTTAGAGAAGCTTGATATCGACCGCGGCGGTCTTGCCGCGCTCGTTCTGCAGCTCGTACGACACCTTCTGGCCGTCGGCCAGGCCTTGCAGGCCGGCGCGCTGAACGGCCGAGATGTGAACGAAGACGTCATTGCCGCCCGCGGACGGTTGAATGAAGCCAAAACCCTTGGTGCTGTTGAACCACTTTACGGTACCTTCGGCCATGTGTGCTCTCCTTTGGTCCGAGCTGTTATCGAGGCGCAACGTGCGTAACACGTCACGTACAATCGTCTCGGTAGCAGGCGGTTGAGACCAAAGGGCACAAGACCCTGTAAATCCCGGTAGCATAGGCAGCCAGAGTAACGGATTGTAACCCAAGTAAGACAGCAGTTTCCGTGACCGTCAAACGAAAACACACGGTTTTTGGCGAATCCACCGGCATTTTCTGCTGGATTTCGGCCAAAATGTCCCACTTTTGCCCGTTTGAAGGCCAAAATTCCGCTAAACAACTCAGAAAAGGTGCTAGGAAACGTAATTATGACATCCCCTTTCCTGCGTTTGTGGCTGCTGCGCCAGATCCTGTCCCTGCCCAGCGCGGTGCTGCGCTTCTTTTCGGGCGGCGGCGTGGTCTATGTCGGCGGCCGGACCCTGGATGCGCAAATCCAGTTCCTGTGGCGCACCTGGTTCACCTCCGCCAAGCAGGAGGTCACCTTCAGCCTGAGCGGCAAGAGCCTGGAAAGCGCGCGTGAGGAATGGCAGCAGGCCGCCGCTCTGCTCGGCTTGCCCGCCGGGATCAAGGTCAGGATCGAACCGGCCGCGGGCGACACACCGGGCGGCATTGGCGGCATCATCATCAAACCGGCGGTCATCGCGCCCGACGCACCCCTGCTGGTCTTTTTCCACCAGGGCGGCGGTATCATCGGCGGCCCCGATCTGTCCAAGGCCTTCTGCGCCCTGTTCGCCCATGAAGCCCGCTGCCCGGTCTTCCTGCCCGACTATCGCCTGGCGCCCGCCCATCGCTTCCCGGCCGCCTATGACGACGCGCGCCTCGCCTGGGACTGGGCCCAGGCCCACGCCGTCCGCCTGGGTTCGCGCAGCGGCGAGGTCGCCGTCGGCGGCGTAACCCTGGGCGCCAACCTGGCGGCACGGCTGTGCCTGGACCTCAAACGCGACTTCAAGCCCCTGCCGGTGGCGCAACTGCTGGTCACGCCCCTGCTCGACCTGGGCGATGGCGCCATGAAAACCTCGACCGAGGGCCTGTGGCCGGTCACGGCCGACGACCTCGACCAGATGATATCGCACTATGCCGGCGCCGGGGCCGGCGCAGATCTGACCGATCCCCGCGTCTCGCCGGCGCATGAAAAGCTGATCATCGGCCAGCCCCGCACCCTGATCGCCGCCGCCGGCCTGGACCCGCTGGCGCCCCAGGCCGAAGCCTTCGCCAAACGCCTGATTGCCGCCCGCACCAAGGTCGTCTATCGCCGTTATGACAGCCTGCCTCTGGGCTTCGACCTGCTGGCCAGCGTCGTCGACGGCGTGCGCGCCGCCACGCGCGACATGGCGCAGAACTGGCTGGAACTCATCCGCTTGAACGGGGCCGAGGAAACCCATCCCGACCAGCCAAGAAACCAGCCAAGAAACCAGGACGTGGCATGAAGCCCCTGCCGGGATCGCAACCGGACCTGGGTTTCGCCCCCCTGTCCGACGCCTTCGCCGACGATCCCTACCCCGCCTATACCCGCCTGCGCGATTACGGCGCGCCGTGGTATTTCGCTGACTACGACATCTGGCTGCTGTCGCGCTTTGACGACGTCGCCGCGGCCGCCGTCCATGCGTCTTGCGTCCGCTCGCCCGAAGCGGTGATGACACCCGACGAGATCGCGGCCCAGCAGGTACGCGACAACTGGCACGACATGCCGCACCACAGCCGCTTCGTGCAGTTCTCCCTGCTCAATGCCGATGGCGAGGTCCATCAGCGCCTGCGCCGGATGATCTTCAACGAATTCCGCACGCTGTCGCTGCAACGCCTGCACGCCCAAACCCAGGCCCATGTCGACCGGCTTCTGGATGCGGTCATCGATACCGGCCGGATGGACTTTATCGAGGACTTCGCCGCCAGGGTGCCGGGGCCGGTGATCGGCACCTTCCTGGGCGTGCCTGAGGAAGAGTGCGGTCCCCTGCGGCAATGGTCCGACGACATCGTCCAGTATTTCGATATCGACCGCAGCGACGCGCGCAAAGCCCTGGCCGAACGCACCACGACCGAATTCTACGACTATCTGCTGCGCCTGTCGGACGACCGCCGCCGCCGGCCCAAGGACGACCTGATCTCACGGCTGATCGCCCGCTACGACGCCGGCGACCTCAGCGAGGACGACTATATCTCGACCTGCATGCTGATCCTGATGGCGGGCCACGGCTCGACCATTGATATCCTGGGCAACGGCTTGGCCGCCCTGCTGGCCCATCCCGATCAGTTGCAGCGCCTCCGCGCCGATCCGTCGCTGATGACCACGGCCGTCCAGGAGATGTTCCGCTACGACGCGCCCCTGCCCTTCTTCCATCGCTTTGCCGCCGCCGACATCGACTTCAACGGCTGGCAGATCCCGAAAGGCACGAAACTGGGCCTGCTCTACGCTTGCGCCAACCGCGACGAAGCCACATTCCCACAGGCCGATCGCTTCGACGCCGGCCGCACGCCCAACCGCCACATCGCGTTTGCCAGCGGCGCGCATGTCTGCCTGGGCAACCACCTGGCGCGAATGGAGCTGGACATCGTCTTTTCGACCCTGCTGCGCCGGCTGAAGGATATCGAACCTACCGGCGCGGCGGTCCGCCGCCGCGGTCTATCCGTGCGCGGCTTCGAAGCCCTGCCCGTCACCTTCAGGGCCGCATGATGCAGAACCTGCCGGCCTTCCTGCGCGACCTGCCCCAGGACAAGGCCCTACCGGTCGAAACCTGGAACCCGCCCTTCTGCGGTCACATCGACATTCGCATTGCCCGTGACGGCACGTGGTTTCACAACGGCACCCCGATCACCCGTCCGGCCATGGTGCGGCTGTTCTCGCGGGTCCTGCGCCGCGACAGTGACGGCTATGTCCTGGTTACACCCGTCGAAAAACTGGGCATCACGGTTGAAGACGTTCCCTTCATCGCGGTTGAAATGGCGCAGATCGACGGCGCCCTGACCTTCCGGACGAATGTCGACGACGCAGTCACCGCTGGCCCGGACCACCCCTTGCGCTTCACGAATAACGACGACGGTTTCGTCCCTTACATCGAAGTCCGCCGAGGCCTGGAAGCCCGCCTGACTCGCGCCCTGGCCCAGGACCTGGCCGCCCTGGCCGAAGTCCGCGACGGGGTATTCGGAATAACCTCAAACGGTCAGTTCTTTCCGATCGCAACCTCGGACGCCATCTGACCGACGCGTAGCCAGCAACGATCCTTGCGGTTTCCTTGCTTATCAGCCTCCACATCCACACCCCGCCCGGCGAACCTGACGGCACTATTCATGTCGGGTTCATGTCAGGCCGGTTACATTTGCACATACGGGGCGACTGCAACAGATTTTTGAGGAATTCGCCATGAAACGCTTTATTGCTGCTACGTTGGCCACCGTCCTCGCCGGGACCTTCGTCCTGAGCGATGCCGCCATGGCCCGCGACCACGGCCGTTATGACCGCCACGATCGTGGTGACCGTTATGATCGCGGCGACCGTTACGATCATCGCGATCGTGGCGATCGCTGGGATCGTCATGACCGGCGCGACCGCTGGGACCGTTACGACAACCGCCGTGACCGGTGGGACCGCCGCGACGACCGTCGCCACTACAACAATGGTTACCACAACGGCTGGCGCGACCGTTCCGACTGGCGCCGCGGCGGTTATGTCGGTTACGATGACTGGAACCGCGGCCGCTATGTCGACTACCGCAGCCATCGCCGCCTCTATTCCCCGCCGCGTGGCTATGAATGGCGCCGGGTCGACGACAACTACGTCCTGGCCGCTGTCGCCACGGGCCTGATCGCCGGCCTGATCATCGGCGGCGATTACTAGAGCCGGGCCGTAAACTGAACTGAAACGGCGCTCTCCACCGGAGGGCGCCGTTTTTTTCGTTATCCCTTGACCAGCTTGGCGGCAAGGACGTCTTCCAGCCCCAGCGCCTTGACCGCCGTCAGCACGATCCCGGCCGCATCCAGCCCAGCCTGCGCATACTGGTTCGCCTGACTGTCCTGATCCTGATAGATATCCGGCAGGGTCAGGGTCCGTATCTTGAGACCGTTATCCAGAGCCCCGGCACCGGCCAGGTAGTGCAGAACGAACCCGCCGAAACCACCCACGGAACCTTCTTCAACCGTAATCAGGCACTCATGGTTCTTGGCCAGTTGCAGCACCAGGTCGGTATCCAGCGGTTTGGCAAAGCGCGCATCGGCCACTGTCGTCGACAGGCCCCGCGCCGCCAGCATATCGGCGGCCTTCAAAGCCTCCTGCAACCGCGCTCCCAGCGACAGTATGGCCACCTTGGAGCCCTCCCGCACGATCCGGGCCTTGCCGATCGCCAGCGGTTCCGCAATCTCCGGAATCGTCACCCCTACACCGTCACCGCGCGGATAGCGGAAGGCACTGGGGCCATCATCATAGGCCGTCGCCGTGGCGATCATCGCCGCCAGTTCGGCCTCATCGGACGCTGCCATGATCATCATATGCGGCAGCGCGCCAAGATAACCGATATCGAACGAACCGGCATGGGTCGCGCCATCGGCCCCGACCAGCCCCGCCCGGTCGATCGCAAAGCGCACCGGCAGGTTCTGCAGCGACACATCGTGCGCCACCTGATCGTAACCACGCTGCAGGAAGGTCGAATAGATGGCGCAGAACGGCTTCATGCCCTCGGCCGCCAACCCGGCCGCAAAAGTCACCGCATGCTGTTCGGCGATTCCCACGTCATAACACCGCGTCGGAAACACCTCGGCAAAGCGGTCCAGCCCGGTACCCGACGGCATGGCGGCGGTGATGGCGACGACGCGATCGTCCCGGCGCGCCTGCTTGATCAGCTCCGAAGCAAAAACCTCGGTATAGCTCGGCGCATTGGATTTCGGCTTCGACTGCTCACCCGTAATGACATCGAACTTGGCGACGCCATGATACTTGTCGGCGGCGTTCTCGGCCGGGTCATAACCCTTGCCTTTCTGCGTTACCACGTGGACCAGCACCGGCCGATCGCGGATTTCGCGCACCCGCCGCAGCACCTGGCACAGATGCTCCATATTGTGGCCGTCGATCGGCCCGACATAATAGAATCCCAGCTCCTCGAAGAAGGTCCCGCCGGTGACATAGGTCCGCGAGAACTCCTCCGACTTACGAACCAGTTCGAAGATCGACCGCGGCAGCCGCTCGGCCACGCTCTTGCCCCACCGCCGCACAGCCTGATAGGCGCCACCCGAGACCAGGTTGGCCAGATAGGCGCTCATGCCGCCGACCGGGGGGGCGATCGACATGTCGTTATCGTTGAGGATAACCGTCAGGTTGCGCGTCGTTTCGGCGGCATTGTTCATCGCCTCATAGGCCATGCCGGCCGACATCGAACCGTCGCCGATCACCGCGATGACCTTGTGATCCTCGCCCTTCTGATCGCGCGCAGCGCAGAACCCCAAAGCCGCCGAAATCGACGTCGCCGCATGGGCCGCGCCGAACGGATCATAGGGGCTTTCCGACCGCTTGGTGAACCCCGACAATCCCCCGCCCTGGCGCAACGACCGGATACGGTCGCGTCGTCCGGTCAGGATCTTGTGCGGATAGCATTGATGCCCGACATCCCAGATCAGGATGTCGCGCGGCGTCTCGAAGGTATGGTGCAAAGCCACCGTCAGCTCGACCACACCCAGCGCCGAACCCAGGTGCCCGCCGGTCTTCGACACGACATCAATGGTCTCGGCGCGAACCTCGTCGGCCAGGGCCTTGACCTGGGTCGGGCTCAAACGCCGGATATCCTGCGGCTCATGCAGGCTGTCGAGAACGGGGGTTTCAGGAGACAAGTCGGACAACCGTTTCACACGCAACGAACGGCGTTCAATTGCGCCGGTTCAGAACAAAGTCAACACTTTCGCGCAAGTATCGCGCTTTTCCGCCAAAAATATCAAGACGGGACTTGGCCTGTTCGGACAATATTTTGACGCGGCTTTTCGCCTCATCCAGCCCCAGCAGGGTGACGAAATTGGTCTTGCCCTTGGCGGCATCCTTACCTGAAGCGGCCTTGCCCATCTCCTCCGGATCGCCCTCGATATCGAGCACATCGTCCGCGATCTGATAGGCCAACCCTAAGTCCTGGGCGAAGTGGGTCACCGCCATGCCTTCGCGTTCGCCGACATCGGCAATGACCAGCGGAATCTGGAAAGCGTAGACGATCAAAGCGCCGGTCTTCAGCCGCTGCATCCGCGCCACCCCGCCCAGGTCGTCATGGACCCCGATCAGGTCGATCATCTGGCCGCCGGCCATGCCCTGAGCGCCGGCCGCCTGGGCCAACATCCGCAACAGCTCGCAGCGCACCAGCGGATCATCATGGGTATCCTCGGACGCCATGATCTCGAAAGCGACACTCTGCAGCGCATCCCCGGCCAGAACCGCGGTCGCCTCGTCATAGGCGCGATGCACGGTCAGCCGGCCGCGGCGCAGGTCGTCATCGTCCATGCACGGCAGATCATCATGAACCAGGCTGTAGGCGTGAATGCATTCCAGGGCACAGGCGGCGCGCAAGACGGCGTTCGCGTCGGCATCGAACAACCGCGCCGTTTCCAGCGCAAAGAAGGGCCGCAACCGCTTGCCGGGCCCCAGCGCCGCATAACGCATGGCCTCGGTCAGCCGGCATTCCGGTCCTTCGCCACGCGGCAAAAGCCGGTCCAGCGCCACGGTGACCAAGTCAGCCGTCTCCGCCAGCCTTTGCTGCAGCGGCGGAAGGTCGGTATTGGCGGCGACCGGCGTCACGGCGAATCCTTATTCAAAAACGGCGGGAGCCACGCCTTCAGGGACGCCGGCCTTGTTCAGCGAAATCTTTTCGACCTGCAGGCGGGCGGCTTCCAGGCGCGCTTCGCACAGCGCCTTCAACTCAGCACCCTTTTTATAAAGGTCCAATGATTTTTCCAGCGGCGCCTGGCCCGATTCGAGCTCACTGACGATCTTTTCGAGCTGCTTCAGGGCGTCCTCAAACGACAATTCAACGGTATCATTCATTTGCGGTCCCTTTTCAGCTCGTAGCGGCGGCACCCCCAGTATTTGAACCCCTGCTCCACCGTCTTTATAAAGCCCATCTTCTTCAGTTCAAGGCTGATCATCAGGTTGAAATAGCCGTGCGCCAATACCAATACGTCACCGCCTTCGCGGGCTTTTGCGACCAGGAAATCGGCGGCGTCCTTCGCGCGCTTCTCGGCCATGGCACGGGTTTCTTCGGCCTCGTGGCGGTCGGAATACCACCACCACAGCCGCGACACGGTGCCCCATCCCCACGATTTCGGCGACAGCTTGATCCAGGTCGGCAGCTTCGGCGGCGGCAAAGGCGCTTCAACCAGCATGTCCATCGGCTCAAAGGCCCGCCCGCCGCACACGGCCAGAGCGGTTTCCTGGGCCCGGCGCAGGGTCGAGGAATAGATGTAACGTGCATCGCGGGCATAGTCTTCCAGGCAATGCGGCGGAGTCTGGCCTTCCAGCAGCCCGCCCTCCTCGTACCTGGCCCACCAGTCGCGATAACCGCGCCAGTCCATGGTATGCCGCCGCGACAGCGCCGGTTCGCCGTGACGGCACAGCGTGATGGCACCCATAGGGGGGGCTTCAGAATTGGTTACAGTGTCGCGCACCGGGTCCCCAAATCGGCGGGTCCTTGCGGATTCGCCTATGGTAAGAAAACAGGGCCCGTTGGTAACGTTCCTTAACGGCGTAGACAAGCCCTTTCACGACGGTCGCCCGGCTGAGCACTGTGGAAATCCAAAAACGCCCTCCTCTCCACGAATGCCTGCCGGCGAGGCTGGGGAGGTGCCGGCGAAGCCGGCGGAGGGGTATATGTCGTCCCCCCAGTCTCAGACGCCAGCCGAACCTCAATCCGCCCGCTGCAGTTCCAGATGCACGACATTGGTCCGCTCAGTGCGGAACCCAGCTTCACAATAGGCCAGATAAAACAGCCACAACTTCCGGAACGAGCCATCAAACCCCTTGATCCGTCCTTCCTTCCAGGCGTCTTCGAACCTGACGCCCCATTGCTTCAACGTCTCGGCATAATCATGGCCGAACCGGAAATCCGACACCATCTTCAACCCGGCCGCGCGCGTCTGCTCGACCAGCTTCTGCGCCGAAGGCAGCATCCCACCCGGGAAGACATACTTCTGGATAAAGTCGGCCCGCTTGCGATAATCCTCGAACACCTCGTCGGCGATGGTGATGATCTGCAATCCCGCCTTGCCGCCCTTTTTCAACACATCGTGCAGCTTGTCGAAATAGGTCTTCCAATAGGCCTCGCCGACCGCCTCGAACATTTCGATCGAGACCACGGCATCATACTGCCCCTCGACGTCGCGGTAGTCCTTGAGCTGGATGTCGACCTTGTCGGACAGCCCCAGCCGTTCCATCCGCTCGATGGCATATTCACGCTGAGCCGGCGAAAGGGTCAGCCCGGTCACCCTGGCCCCAATCACCTCGGCGGCATATTGCGCGAACCCGCCCCAGCCGCAGCCGATTTCCAGCACGTGCTGGCCGGGTTTCAGGTCGACCAGCTTGGCCAGCTTGGCATACTTGGCGGTCTGGGCGGCGCCCAGATCCTTGTGCTCACTGAACCGATCCCCGCTGAACAGAGCCGACGAATAGGTCATGCTCTGGTCCAGCCACTGATCGTAGAAACTGTTGCCCAGGTCATAATGGGCAAAGATATTACGCCGGCTGCCATTTTTCGTGTTCTTGTTGAAGGCGTGCAGCAGGTTGTTGATCGTCTGCATGATCGGGTTGCCTGTGAACAACTGCCCCAGGTGGTAGCTGTTGAGCGTCAGAACTTCCAGCAGTGTGGCCAGATCGGGCGTGTCCCACTCGCCTTCGCGATAGCCGTCGCAAAAGCCAATATCGCCGGAGTCCATAACCCGCTTCATGAAGTTGAAATCGCTGACCAGGAGCACGCCGGTCGGGCCCGGTGCCTTGCCAGCGATCACCATATGCGCACCGGACGGCAGAACCACCTCCAGCGTGCCGTAGTGAAAAGCCTTGCGCAGGACCTCGACGCCTTTGCGCAGATGAAACGGTAACGCTTTCAGTTCGGTTTCGGCGGAAATGGGGGTGGAGGCGTCAGCGGACATGGTCGACCTTGGTTATGAGGTTGAGACTCTTGTACGTCGGGCCGCCGGGATTGGACGCGGGGCCCGATCCTGAATATGCCCCTTATTCATAAGAAAACAAGGCGGGATGGCAGATCAGTGCAATTTGTCTTTGTAGTAGTCCGCCAAAATTTCAAAGGCCATTTTACGTTCCCCCGTCTCCGACAGCAGCCCTTTGCGGTTCCAGCCGTTCTGGTACACCGGATGCTCACGCCGCGGCGAACGGAAGTCCTTCAATATCCACGGCGACATGCCGCGCAGATTACCGATCCGGTCCGCCATCGCCAGTGTCCTGCGGTAATATTGCGCCTGATAGTCCTCGGAAAACTTGTGCGTCGCCGTCGGATCAAAATACCCCGCCAGGGCATCGGCGCCGAACTCCGAAAAGATCAGCGGCTTGTCCGCCGGCACATCCCACACCATCCCCGGCAAGTCGTCCAGCCCGTCATCGCCATACCATCCGGCATAGGTATTGACCGCCATCACATCCAGCTTCGGCAGCAGCGGATCGGCGATCTCGATCACCGGATGGCCATCCACCGTCTTGCGTTCGACCAGCAACGCCGCCCCGATCAACCGTGACGGATCCAGGCTGCGCACCGTATCGGACAAAGCGCTGTGAAACCGGGTGCGCGGTTCCGACACCGGCGTCTCGTTGCCGATGCTCCAGATGATCACCGACGCCCGGTTGCGGTCGCGATAGATGGTCTCGGCCTGCACCCGCCGGGCCTTGTCCAGCACCGCCGGATTGTCCCAGTCGGCCGTCCAGTAGACCGGGATCTCGCTCCACACCAATAACCCCATCTCATCGGCCAGCCGCACCGTCACCTCCGAATGCGGATAGTGCGACAACCGGACATAGTTGCCGTTCAGCCCGTACTTGATCTCGCTCAGCAAGGCCCGCGCCGAAGCTTCATTGATGATCCGGCCGGGATTGCTGCCCAGTTCCTCTTCGTGCATCGACACCCCGCGCAGAAAGACTGGCTTGCCGTTCAACAAGATCTCGTTGCCCTTGACGGCAATCGTCCGAAAACCGATTCGGTCGCTCACCCGGTCGTCCGCCGTGGCAAACCCGACATCGTAAAGAACCGGCGTCTCCGGCGACCAGCGCTGCAAACCCCGCGGCGCCTTCAGATCAAACGCCGCATAGCCCGTCGCATCGGTCGTCGCCCTGACCGTTACCCCCAGCCTGGCAACGGTCAGGGTCACTGCCTGCCCGGCCGCGCCCGGTCCGCTCAACTGAATCCCACCGGCCAACCGCCCGTCCCCGGTCAATTCCAGGGTCGCGTCATCGATAAAGGTCGCCGGCGTATAGATGACCCGCACCGGCCGGGTGATCCCACCATACAGGTCCCAGTCGGTGATCTCGGTCGGAATGGATTGGTCGTCATGGCGCGAATCCACCCCGACCGTCAGCCGGTTCTCGCCCGATCTCAGAGCGTCGGTGATCTCCACCACGAAGGGCGTAAACCCGCCTTCGTGCCGCCCGACTTCCTTGCCATTGAGATAGACATAGGCACGGTAATTGACCGCCTCGAACCTTAAAAACGCCCGCCGCCCCTCCAGCGCCTGAGGCGTAAACTTACGCTGGAACCAGATCAGCCCGTTATAATATCGCAGTTCCGCTTCCGCCGAATTCCACGCGCCGGGAATGCCCATCTGCGGCCCGCGGTCCAGGTCGAACTCGAAAAACGTGGCCCCGCCCCTCGCCTCCTCGGCGGCGACATCGACATCGCGATAGCGCTGCATGCGCGACTTGGCGACCCAGCCATTGATGTCGGTCAACCCCGTCCGATACAGGTCCTTGGAATAGGTCCACTGGCCCGACAGGTCATCACCGCTCCGCCCCGTCAACAGAACCCTTGGCCGCAGATCCTGGGCCGCGACCGTTCCAGCCACCAGCCAGACCAGCACCATGGCCATCAGCGCGCGCATTATCCTCATACCGGCTCTCCAAACTGGATTTCCGGCATCTTCGACTACAAAACGATCAATTTCAATCCTTATCGATCACAATTTATCGCCCGTCTTCGGCCCCAACCCCGCGCATTGCGAGATCAACCCCGTGTATCCGGCATCTTCCTTTTGCATCATCACCGATATGATCCGGCCGTCGCTCAAGGGAATATCGATGCTGTTGGCGATCTCGACCTTGGCGGGGTCGTTGTTGTCCTGGTTGAGTTCGTTGGTCTGATTGTTATCGTAGGTAAAATGGTCCGGCGTGGTCGCTTCCGCCCCCATTTGGCCGGCCTCACCGGTCGAACGCACCACCACGAACATCGCCAGGCCATCACGTAGGGCGCTGTCGCCAATACCCAGTTGCGTCCCGTCGGCGCCCTTGAAGCTGCCTTCCAGTTTCAGCCAGTACCCGTTCATGATGGGATCGGAACTGGGCCGGAAGTCGCAACTGAGGCGCAGATCCAGTTCCCCACCGCCCTGCAGCGCCACGGTGCGCGTTGCCTGCACCACCTTGGCGTCCGGTCCGGTCGGCACGATCGTCCAGCTCTGCGCGGCCGCCCCGGGCTCAACACCCTGCGCATGCGATCCGTCCTGCGAACAAGCGCAAAAACCCAGGGCCATAAAACCGACGGCGGCCATCGCGCGAAGACGATCCCCGATGATCATGACTTGCCACAAACTTCGCGGGCATTTGCCTTGGCGCTATCGACATTCTCTTGCAAATGTTCGGCGTACGCCTTTACGCCTTCGCGCTGCTCCTCGGTTTGCATGGGCTGTCCGACCAGGGAATAGATGGCGCTTTCAAACCGATCTGCGGCATATCTGTAACGACTGCAGGCATCGGCGTATCTGCCGTTTTCTTCGGCATCGATACCTTCGTTATAGGCGTTGACCGCCTGGTCGACCATCGTACTGTAGTCCTCTGCGATGACGGGACATGCGGCCCCCGACAACGCCAATACGGCAAGGAACACCTTACGGTGTCTACGGATGAACGGCGTCATGGCTTACCTCGGTTGTCAGGTCACAGGCTGGTCTGGAGTTCGGATCAGCATTCCCGACGCCACGATACCGGTGAAACGCCAAACCGCTATCCCCTGAACGGGTGAAGACCTGGCCACCGGTTCGGGCGATGACGGGGCACGCGACGATGCTGCCTCATCATCCTTTAGAAGGAACGTTCACATGACGACCAGGTCTGCCATCGTAAGCGCGGCGGTTGCCATAGCTGTATCGTTTCTTCCGCTTGCCGCCCATGCCCAGGATGAGGCAACCATCAAGAAGCGCGCCCTGGCGGGGTACGACCATATGATCGCCGCCCTGGAATACGAAAAAGAAGGCAAGTATCACGATGCCTGCCGCTATTACACCTATGCCCGGGACGAGCTTTCGGGCGCCATCCTGGCGTCGGCCGGTGTCAGGACCACGATAGATCTCCAGGAAATCCAGAGCCAGGTCGATGAGGCCATGGCCAGAGCCAGGGCCGTATGCGGCAAGGCCGACGAACCCTCCTGAGGCGAAAATATCGTCAGTCAACGGACGGTCACCGTCCGGCGACACCTCCCCCCCCCCCCAACAGATGAAGACGCAATACCGGATTTCAACCGAATTCGACTGTGTCCATCAAGGAAGCGAATGACACCATGTCCATATCACACCCGTCACGCCGCAATCTCATGCTGTCAGCCGGCGCCCTTGGGCTGATCGCGACCCTGGGCAGCCAGGAAGCCCTGGCCTTCGGTAAAAAGGACAAGACGGCTGAGGCGCCCAACAGCGACATATTCTTTCCCAATGCCAATGCGGCGGCGCTCTCCGGGATAAAGCGCGTCGTCATTGCCAACTACGTCATCGCCTTCCAGACCGAAGCCAGCGACTTTCGCGAGGCCACACGGTTCAACAAGGCCGAGACGGCAGCGTCGAACGCCTGGGAAAATTTCGACGTCGGCCTCATGCAGGAGATTACCGACGCCGGTTATGCCCGGTTAAAGGCGGATTTTATCTCACACGGCATCGAGGTTCTGGACACATCGGTCCTGGCGTCGCAACCGGCCTACCGAACCATCCAGACGGCGACGGGATTCGGCAGCCCGGCCTACTGGGGAAACGGCGACGGCAAGGCCGTACTGGTCGCGGCGACCGGCCTCGCGCCGTTTCAGAGCTATGGTCCGGAAACGGGCAATTTTGAATTGTACAATGGCAAAAGCGACGGCGGCGCCCCCAATCCGCCGACCATGATGAAACGGCTGAAACCCTATCAGCTTCCGGGATGGGAAATCGACCTGGCCAAGGCGCTGGATGCGGTTGTCGTCAAGGCCTGGCAGGTGGTCGATTTCGGCAAGGTCGAAGCCGGCGCCAACCGCTGGGGTTTTGGCGGTGGTGGTGGCACGCTGGACCGGGCCGAGCACACGGCCAATGCCTCCAGCCATGTGCGTATCCGCGAGGAACAATCCCGGCTGTCGTTCCGGCTTCCCGGTAGCACCAACCGCAAGGGCGAAAGTGTCCGGCAGATTCCGGCCACCCACATGGCGCCGCCCAAAGATGGCGATGTCGTTGTCGCGGTTGGAAACCCGATCTTCCTCGGTTCGGACCTGTTCACCCTGAGCGATTCCGGCGAAACCTCGGGCCAGCGCCTGACCGGCTTCCTCCTCGGCGGCGCCAAACACATCAATATCGCCGCTCATCTCACCGATCCCGGGCTTTACAAATCAAGGGTATCCGGCGCCGTCAACAGCCTGATGGACAGTTTCGTCAACGCCGCCCTGGGGACCCCATAAGTACGACACGTCTATCTGATACCCAGGCGCGACAAGACTTGCCCCTTTCTGGCCGATTTGCCCTATAGTTGCGGCTGAACCTGGACACCAGCGGGGCACATCCGATGATCGACCGACGTACCGCCATGGCCGGAGCCGCCGCCCTCGGGCTCGGGGCCACGCCCCAGGTCACCGGCTCCGCTGCCTGGCAGGTCTTCCTGCTGGCCGGCCAGTCGAACATGGCCGGGCGCGGTGTCATCCCCAAGCCGATGGATGCCGACGGCCTCCCCTCACCCGATATATTCATGTGGGATCCCGACGCCGGCATCATTCCGGCGACCGACCCGATCCCGCACCCCGAACGCGGCGCCAAGCCAACCGCCATCGGCCCGGGCATGTCCTTCGCCAAGGCCTGGCACGCCGCAAAAGGCGGCCGGCTGTTGCTGGTCGGCGCGGCCTGGGGCGGTACGGGCTTCTTCGAACAGGTCCCCAACTACGGCCAGCGCTGGTTGCGGACCCAGGACCGCGCGGTCGGCGGCGACCTCTACCGCAGGGCCGTCGCCCGTGCCAACGCCGCCATCCGCGCGGCACAGGCCTCCGGGCCGGTGGCCTTCGGCGGCATTCTGTGGCACCAGGGCGAAAGTGACATCGGCGCGCACGCCATGGCCGGCTACGCGGCGGCGCATGTCGAACTGATGCAGGCCCTGCGCGCCGAGATCACCGGCGCCGCCGACGCCCCGATCGTAGCTGGTGAGCTGACGCCGCAATACCTGGCGCGCGAGGGCAAAGCCCTGCAGAAGCTCGATCCGGAGCAGATGCGGCTGTTCCTGGACTACCTGCACAACATCGATCGGCACCTGCCCCGTTCCGGCTGGGTGTCGAGCGCGGGTTTGACGTGCAAGCCGGGCGACCCGGTCCATTTCGACGCCGCCGGGCAACGCGCCTTCGGCCGCCGCTACGCCGAACGCCTGCTGACGCTATAACTCTCCTTCGCGCCTTCGCGTCTTCGCGTGCGACCTCTTGCTGCCCTTGAATTGATTTCACGCGAAGACGCGAAGGCGCGAAGGCTTAGCCAATATTCCTACTTCGCAGCGACAATCAGTCCAAACTGAGGAGTGTGAATCTCAATAATATAATCCCTCCCCGTGATACGGGGAGGTGGATCATTTGCGGTAGCAAATGAGACGGTGGAGGATTGGGCCCGCCGTAATCTTTCACAAAAAACCGCACGCGCCTTTCGACGCGTGCGGTTCCTGTCAATCCAATCCGTAAAGCCTACTTCTTCACGGTGATCGCCTTACCGGTATAGGCGACCTCGACCGAGTAATCGTCCATCGCCGCCGAAGTCGACACACCCGGCGTGATGAAGCGCACCCGGAACGTCCGGTTCTCAACCATGCCCTTGAAGCTGCCGGTGCGGTCACCGATGATCAACTCGCCCGTCGCCTCGTTATAGGTCAGCGGAATCCGCGAATAACCGCCCTTGACGTAGGCGTTCGACACGCCGTCATCCTCGTACAGGCTGAACGAACCGTCCTTGCCGGTATAGACGTGGAAGACCAGCGGCGCATCGGGCTTTTCGTCAACATACTGGATGGTCGGCCCGAACGGTATGATCGCGCCGGCCCGAACGAACAGCGGCATCTGGGTAACCGGAGCATTGACCTCCAGGGTCTGCCCACCGCTGGCCTTGGCGCCGGAATAGAAGTCGTACCAGTCGGTCCCCGCCGGCAGATAGACCTTGCGCGACCGGGCACCGTATTCCGACACCGGCGCGACCAGGATGGCCTTGCCGAACATGTACTCGTCATTGATGTTCTTGCCGTTGGCGTCGCCCGGGAAGTCCATGGCCAGGCCGCGCATCAGCGTACCCGAGTTGAAATAGATATCCGACGCATTGGCATAGATGTACGGCATCAGGCGGTAACGCAGCTTGTCGTACCACACCATGCTGTCGCGCATGTCCGAGCCTTCGGGCGAGATGATATGGATCTCGCGCTTGACGCCTTCCCCGTGCGACCGGAACAGCGGCGAGAAGGCGCCGAACTGGAACCAGCGCAGGTTCAACTCGTGCCATTCCTTCAAATCCTCCGGCTTGATCTGGGCCGCCGCAGTCGAACGGTTTTCCTGCAAGCCGCCGACATCTGCGCCCTGATAGCGCGCCTCCTGGGCATAGCCGCCGATATCATGCGTCCAGTTCGGCACGCCCGAGAAGCCAGTCTGAACCCCGGCCGAGATCTGGTCGTGCAGGTTGTTCCACCGGCCGACCGTATCGCCCGACCACACCGCCGCCGCGTTACGCTGGACGCCGGCAAAGCCCGACCGCGTCAGGATGAACTGGCGCTCGTCCGGCTGATCACGCTTCAGCCCGTCATACATCGCCTTGGTGTTCATCAGCGCATAGGCGTTGTGCACCACGGCGCCCGGCCCCATCTGGGTCGGGGTGATCAGCTTGGCGAACTCTTCCGGGCTGGTGTTGGAGCGCACGTCCGGCTCGGTATTGTCCATCCACCAGGCGTCGAAGCCCAGGTCGATCAGCTTGTCCTTGAGCTGGCGATAATAGATGTCGCGCGCTTCCTGATTATAGGGCGAATAGTGCGAGTTCAGGTAACCCGGGCCAACCCAGTCGCGGGCGCCGTCCTTGACGTTGCCCATCCACATATAGCCCTTGGCCTCATACTCCTTGAAGTTGGCGGTGTTCGCATAGAACTTGCCCCAGATCGAGATCATGATCCGGGCGTTCAGCTTGTGGACCTCGTCGACATAGCCCTTCGGATCGGGGAAGCGCGTCTTGTCGAAATCGTGCGAGCCCCACTGGTCTTCCGGCCAGTAGAACCAGTCCTGGACGATGTTGTCGATCGGCCAGCCGCGGGCGCGGTATTCCTTAAGCACACCCAGGGCCTGTTCCGACGTTTCATAGCGCTGACGCGACTGCCAGAAGCCATAGGCCCATTTCGGCATCAGTGGCGCCTGGCCGGTGACGTGGCGATAACCGCCGATCACCCCGTCCAGGCTGTCGGACGAGATGAAGTAATAGTTCAGCCCCGTGCCCACTTCCGAGGTCAGGGTCAGCGAGTGACGGTCCTGATCGGGCAGCGGATCATTATGGACGACCGCGACCATGCCGCCGGATGGCTTCCATTCCAGCTGGAACTGGACCGGCTTGCCGGCGGTCATGTCGACTTCGAAATTGTGGTACCACGGGTTCCAGTTCTGGCGCCACACGCTCAGGGTCTTCTTGCCGTCCAGCGTCAGGTCGGCATAGTCGGACGAATAGAGGCGGAACTTGTGACGGCCGGTCTTGTCGGTCGACAGCGTGCCTTCCCACACCACCTTGACCTGCTTGCCCTGGGTCGCCTGGGTGGTCAGCGCCTTGTCCTTGGGCCAGTTCTTGGCGACGTCCGACAGGAACTGATAGTCGATGACGGCTTCACGGCGCGTCAGGATCAGTTTGCCGTCGACATAGTATTTGGCGGTCAGCGCGCCGGCCTTGCCCTTAACATCCGAAAGCTTCAGGTCACGGCCCAGATGGCCGTAACGCTTCGGATCGCCGAAGCGGGTGACCGAGTTGTTGTCCCACAACAGGCCGTAATTCTTGTCCGACACCACGAACGGGATGCCGATATCCATATTGTGCTGGCGGATTTCGACGTCTTCGCCGTTCAGGTTCATCTGGGCGTTCTGGTGCTGGCCCAGGCCGTAGAAGGCCTCACCGGTACCACGGTTGAACTGCGCCTGGGTAGCGACGTAAGGCTGACCCTCGACGGTGACCGGGGTGATGCTGCTCTTGGCTTCCGTCAGCACGGCCTCGCCGGCGGCATTGTAGAAGGTCAGGTTGCCGTCGCTCAGCGACACCTTGGCCGACGACTTGCCGGCCTTCAGCACAACCGCCCCGCCCTCTTCGGTAACGGTAAAGCCACCCTTCTGGCCTTCGACGACGGACATCAGCGACGGGATCTGCGCCCGCTTGGGATCGTCCAGCCCGACGACATGAATGATGTCGTCGCGGATGACCTCGAGAACGATTTCCTTTTCGGCGCCGCTGTCGGGGCGCACGATCACGCCGGTGGCGGTTTTCTCGAACGTGCCCGCCCAGGCCGAGCCCGCACAGACCATCATGGCCAAGGCCGAAACCGATGCCAGAACCTTCATCTTCATCATCTCAACTCCCTGATTTTTGTGGGCGCCTCCACAGGTCGGCGCCAAAGCTCGCTCCCTCCTCTCCATCTTGATGGGGAGGTGCCGGCGAAGCCGGCGGAGGGGTATCTTTCTTACTTTTCGAACGTCGCCAATCTTACCTTAAACAACCGCGGCTGCGCGAAGTTCAAACCGTAATCCGTCTGGTCCCCGTTCCACACGCGCTCGAATACCCAATTACCCTTGGCATCGTAGTGACCTTCTTCGACGCGGTCGAGGATAAATCCCTTCGCGGCATTCGCCGACCCGGCCCCGAACGAAATCCGGGCATGGTAGCCTGCCACCAAAAACTCATTATCCGACAGCTTCGCCACGGCAACCCCACCACTGGGAATCTCCGAACCTTCCGGATAGCCGTTCTTGTTCTCCGGGTCCCATTCCGGCATGCCGAACTGCCACTGACGGTAAGTGACCTTGGCGTTCCAATTCGGTCCCAGATCCAGAGTCTGGGCCGAATGATCGTCGGGCTCGGACACGCCCCAGACCTGGCTTTCGAGCGACAGCTTGGGCCACACCCGCTCCAGCGGACGGAACAGCTCGTAAAGATCGCCGAACGGCTTGACCATCTCGGGACCGCTTTGGGTCGACCCCAGCGGGAAGTTCGAATAGCCGGTATAGTCGAAGCCGAACGGATCGAAACCGATGCCCTGACGTCCCAGGGTCGAAAAGATAAACCGCGCATAGGTCGGCCGGTTCCCGCTTTCGGCGACGAACAGGGCATTGTCCTTGCGGGCATAGAAGTTCAAGGTCGCCTCATAGCTCTGCGAGCCCGGCGAATAGAGGTCCGGCGCCAGCAGGTCGATATGCGGTGCAGCCGCCTTGTAGACGTCAATGACATTGTAGGTCGGCCCGCCGGATGCATAGGAACCCGGCGCCTGCTCCGGATTCAACGGATCCTTCAAAGCCGCGTTCATATAGGTCGGCAGCGGATAGACGGCCTTGCCGGCCGCGGCGATATTGTCGACATAGGACGCGATCGACCAGGCATGGAAGAACTCGTCGGCATCCTTGCCGAAGACTTCGTTCCAATTCCCAGCCGGCTTGTTGAACTTGCGCAGCAACGCCTCCGGCACCGGCTGGGCCATGATGGCATTGGCCTTGGCGGAATGGTCACGCGCCGCGCCATAGACCCCGACCTCGTTCTGCGGCTGCAACATGATGACGGTGCGCTGGCCGCTGTCGATCGCCTTGATATGCTCAATCAACTTGACATAGGCCCGCTTGTCGGCCTCGCGCGTCGTCTCATACAGCGGCGACAGGGCATAGGACAGCGTGCCATCCTTGTTGGTCAGGCGGGGGAAACGCTTATTGTCGCCCTTGACCCACGACGGCGTATAGCTGGGACCGGTATTCTTCCAGGTACCGAACCACAGGATGACCAGGCGGACATTGTTCTGCCGCGCTTCCTTGATCAGCGCGTCGACAAAGCTGAAATCGAACGTCCCTTCGACGGGCTCGACCTGCTCCCACGCCACCGGCATGACCAGGGTATTGGCGTTCAGATCCTTGATCGCCGGCCAGACGTCTTTCAACGCGGCCGGATAGTTGCTGGAATTGTTGGCCTGGCCGCCCAGGATCAGGAACGGCGCGCCATCGACCATCAGCGCGAACTTGCCATCCTTCTGCACCAGCGCCGGAATCGGCTTCACGGGAGCGGCCTTTTTGGCCGCGGCCTGCGCCATCGGCGCGGCTAAAACCATTGATAACGCTAACACCACGCCGCCGATTCGCTTGGCTGTTGATTGTCTCACCCGAAGCTCCCTATCCGTTCGCCCATTAAGGCCGTTTCGCAGATTACGGGAAAAACCAGGTTTTCACCGGCTCTTTCCATATATGCAGTTTTTATCACGTGTGAAATTTGTCATATAAAATTGCCACCGATCCGGCAAGTCCAATCGACGCAACTTGTGTTATGACCGGTTTTTTGTCAGTTTCGCCCGCAGGTGCGCGAATCTGCGCAACCCGATGGAAAATTATAATGCGTTCCGAACACGGCGTCAGCCTGGCTTACGGTCTTTTGAAGACGCTGGGTCAATCGATCGTCACCGGCGAATTCGACGGCAAGACCTTCCCGACCGAAGCGGAACTTTGCCAGCACTACGGCGCCTCGCGTACCGTCATGCGCGAAGCCGTCAAGATGCTGTCGGCCAAGGGCCTGCTGTCGTCGCGTCAGCGCCAGGGCACGCGCATCGAGCCCGTCGACAACTGGAACCTGCTCGATCCGGACGTGCTGCGCTGGCTGATGGAGCGGCCCTTCTCGAACAAGATTTTCCGTGAATTCGCCCAGATGCGCCTGGCCATTGAACCGACCGCTGCCGCCCTGGCCGCCGAGGTCCAGGACAAGCGTGCGATCGCCCAGATCCGCGACGGCCTGGAAGCCATGATCGCGACCTCCGGCGACCAGGAGGCGGGCCTTCAGGCCGATATCGACTTCCATGTCGCCATCCTGAAGGCCTCGGGCAACCCCTTCTTCTGGCGGCTGAAGCCGCTGATCAACAACGCCCTGCAGCTGTCGATCCAGCTGACCAACCAGATTTCCGGCCATACCGCCAGCATTGCCGCCCACGAAGCCGTCCTGGTGGCGATCGAACACGGCGATGCCGACGCCGCCAAACAGGCCTCCGAAGCCATTTTACGCGACTCACTCAAGCTCATAGAGACCGTCAAGTAGCGCGAACGATCTCCATTTGGTCGAGTGAGAAAGAAAGCCTAATTTACAATAACTTATTCCTCCCCGTTATACGGGGAGGTGGATTATGAGCGTCAGCTCATAAGACGGTGGGGGATTTGGCCCGCAGTACTCTTCCCCTCCCCCGCCTCGTCCTCCGAAGGCATCAAATCGCCTCATTACAGCGTTATCTCCTTGTTCACCGATCGATGGGTACTATCCCCGCGCTACCGCCGCCGGGGGAGCGACACAGCGGACCTGAGACATGTCGAACGCTATTCTGTTATGCAACCTGGCCATCAAGGGCTCAGCCCGGCTTGCCCTGATCAACGAACGTGACGGCATCCTGACGTCGGGCGAATTCGCCGCCGGCGACGCGCCGGGGTTTGAGAACGCGGTCAATGACTTCCTTGACGAGAACGGCGCGCCTTTCCTGACCGCCGCCGCCATCTCCGCCCCCGGCTGGGAGCAGGACGGCATCCAGCACATGCCCAACCACGGCTACGACATCGAACGCGAGCGCCTGCGCCGCGTCTTCAACGTCAAGCGCCTGCATATCGTCAACCCGACGGTCGCCCGCGCCATGGCCATTCCGAACCTGACGCCCAAGGACTATGTCACCCTGAGCCCCGGCGACGACCTGTCGGAATATATCGACGCCTCGCGCTGCGTGATCGGCACCGGCCCAGGCCTCGGCCTGGCCATCGTCATGAAGGACGCCGACGACCAGTGGACGGCCTTTGCCGGCGCCGGCGGCCATATGGACCTGCCCGCGGCCAGCGACGAACAGTTCGCCGTCTTCAAATACCTGAAGGCCCGCTACGGTCACGTTTCGATTGAGCGCGCCGTGTCGATCGGCGGTTTGTGCGACACCTTCCAGGCCCTGAGCGACCTCGAAGGCGTTCCGTCTCCAGCCTTATCTGTCGAAGACATTGTCCACCTGGCCCATGGCGGCCATGCCCGGGCGAAGGCGGCGATTACCATGTGCCTGGACTGGCTGGCCCGGGCCTCGGCAGACTTTGTGCTGACGACGGGCGCCCGCGGCGGAGTGTACCTGTCGGGGCAACTGATCGAGATGCTGTCGGACTTTGTCGACAAGGACCGTTTCGGCCGTGAGTTCCGCAAGGACGGCCGCATCGGCGACTACCTGAGCGCGGTCCCGGCCTACCAGGTCACCTCTCCTGACGCCGATTTCAAGGGCCTGCAAACCCTCTTCCACTAAAGACAGGCATTGTCAGTTTTAGAGTCCTCCTCCTCTCCACGAAGTGGGGAGGTGTCGGCGAAGCCGACGGAGGGGTATACGATCGATACCCCATCCGCCAACCCTCCCGATTATACCGTCGGCGTAATCCGCACCATCACCGCGCCATGCGAAGGCACCTCGGCCGAATAGCGGCCCTTGACCTTCTTGGTAACCTGCTTGCTCCACAGATCCTTGACGGTCGCCTTCATCTCCGCCGGCAACTGCAAGGTCTCCCAATCGACCGACATCACCTTGGCGGCCGCCGACCGGTTGAACAACACCACAGCCCGGTCACCACCGGCCAACGGCCGCACCCAGACCTCGAAATCGCCGTCATCGATCAACCGACGCCCCTGCTGCCCCAACACATCCTGGTCGACGGCGATGACATCCTTATTGGTCAGGATGTCATGCGTCTCCTGGTCCATAGCCGACAGATCATTCCCTGCAATCAACGGCGCCGCCAGCATCGCCCACAAAGAAAAATGCGCCTTGTACTCGATCGCCGTCATGCCGCCGTTGCCGACCTCCAGCATGTCCGGGTCATTCCACTGGTTAGGTCCCGAATCCTTCCACAGGTCGGCCTGGCGGTCCAAAATCCAGGTGAACGAATGGCTATACCCCTCATCGATATCCCACGAATCGCGGATATCGCCCGTCGTCCGCCACTGATGTCCGGCCTTGGCGGCCCAGTCGCGCGGCTTGTTATCGCCCCACTCGCAGATGCTCAGCAGGATATCCCGCCCCGAAGCCCGCAGCGCCTTGGCCATGATGGTATAGGCGGCTTCTGCATTGCGCGGCCCGGTATAGCACCAGTCATACTTGAGAAAATCGACGCCCCATGACGCATAGGTCCGGGCATCATGGAACTCATAACCGGCGCTGCCCGGCCGGCCGCCGCAGGTCTTCACGCCCGCATCTGAATACAGACCGAACTTCAACCCCTTCGAATGGACATAGTCGGCCAGGGCCTTGATCCCCGACGGGAACTTGACCGGATCGGCCTGGATGGTGCCATCGGCCGCGCGCTCGGTCTGCCAGCAATCATCGATGACGATATACTGATAACCCGCATCCTTCATGCCGGTCGACGCCATGGCGTCGGCCACGGCCCGCACCTTGCCTTCGTCGATATTGCAGGCGAACTTGTTCCACGAATTCCATCCCATGGGTGGCGTCGCCGCCAGGTTCGGCTTGGGCGCGGTCAAATCCAGCGTCTCATGCGCCGACGCCACACCCGTCGCCGCCAAGCCCGCCACCATCGCGGCCACGGCCACGGTCATGCGTAATCCCGTCATCTCATATCTCCCTGAATCCCCTTGCCGGGGCCTGCTTTTACCCAGAATAAATATGACAATATCCCGGCTGACAAGTTTCAAAAATTAAATATTTTAAATTGCATAATTTGTTTGCGTTATTTGTCTGACATGATATCCAGCAGGTAACGGCTTTTTCCGGTCGTTGTTTCCTGTTGCAGGAATCCTCCCAACACGACTTTCACCTCCCGGCCTCACCCGGGAGGTAATTTTTTGGCTTATTTCGCGTTCGCAAGAATTTTTCATGACGGTGGTTGCCGTTTTGCCGTCTGCACACTAACGTGCCGCCGCTGTTCATAATTTCACGCCGTATAGGCGGATTTGCCACACTGATTTAAGGGGTTCACGTGTCACATAAACGCGTTCGCAAGGCGGTCGTACCCGTCGCCGGCCTGGGTACCCGCGTCCTTCCCGGCACCAAGGTGGTACCCAAGGAACTGCTGAACGTCGTCGACCGTCCCATCCTGTCCTATGTCGTGGCCGAAGCCCGCGCCGCCGGCATCGAACATTTCGTCTTCGTCACCGGCCGCTCCAAGGGCGCCATCGAGGACTATTTCGACCACCAGGTCGAACTCGAATCGCAACTGCGCGACAAGAACAAGACCGCCATCCTGGACGAGCTCCTGGCCGAACTGCCCAGGGAAGGCGAGATGAGCTTCGTGCGCCAGATGCAGCCCAAGGGCCTGGGCCACGCCGTCTGGTGCGGCCGCGACATCATCGGCGACGAACCCTTCGCCGTCATCCTCCCCGACATGGTTATGGACGCGCAGGTCCCGGCCCTGAAACAAGCCATCCAGGCCTATGATCAGGTCGGCGGCAACATCATCGTCGTCGAAGCCGTCCCCCACGACCAGACACATCAATACGGCGTCGTCGCGCTCGAGAAACAAGACGGCCGCCTGAACAAGATGACCGGCATGGTCGAGAAGCCGCCCCAGGGCACGGCGCCGTCCAACCTGATCGTCTCCGGCCGCTACGTCCTGCAACCGGAAATCTTCGAACTGCTCTCGACCCAGGGCCGCGGCGCCGGCGGCGAGATCCAGCTTACCGACTCGATGTTCCGCCTGATGGAAACCCAAAGCTTCCACGCGCTGGAATATGATGGTACGACCTATGACTGCGGCGACAAGATCGGCCTCTTACGAGCCAATGTCGCCTTGGCGTTAAAGCGTACCGACCTGGGCGAAGCCGCGCGCGCCGCCTTGTCCCCTTATTTTTCGTAGAGCATCTTAGGAGCAGGTGAATACAAACCTGCCGGGACGAAACACCCGTCTGACCTTGTTGCCTCAACCTCCATTTGTTTGTGAGAGATAGACCATGTCCGTGAAGCCCCTCCCCGCCATTGCCGAAAACACCTTCGAATTCGAAACCATCCCGCTGGTCAAGGCGACCGGCTTCCGTGAATACGACGCCCGCTGGCTGTTCGGCAAAGAGATCAACCTGCTGGGCATCCAGGCCCTGGGCCTGGGTCTGGGCACCTACATCCACGAACGCGGCGTCGCGCCGAAACTGGTCACCGGCCACGACTACCGTTCCTACTCGATCAACATCAAGAACGCCCTGATCCTGGGTCTGGTCCAGGCCGGCATCGAGGTTGTCGATATCGGCCTGTGCCTGTCGCCGATCGCCTATTTCGCCCAGTTCGACCTCGACATTCCCTGCGTCGCGATGGTCACCGCCTCGCACAACGACAACGGCTGGACCGGCGTCAAGATGGGGGCCCAGGCGCCCCTGACCTTCGGCCCGGAAGAAATGACCCGCCTGAAGGACATCGTCCTGGGCGGTCTCGGCGTCGAACGTCCCGGAGGCTCGCTGAAGCAGGTCGACGGCGTGCAACAACGCTACATGGACGACGTTGCCTCCAAGCTGAAACTCAAGCGCAAGCTGAAGGTCGTCTGCGCCTGCGGCAACGGCACGGCCGGCGCCTTCGCGCCGCAAACGCTTCGTGCGATGGGAGCAGAAGTCATCGAGATGGACTGCAATCTCGACTCGACCTTCCCGAAATACAATCCCAACCCCGAAGACCACGAAATGCTCCATGAGATGGCCAAGGCCGTCAAGGAACACGGCGCCGACCTGGCGCTCGGCTTCGACGGTGACGGCGACCGCTGCGGCGTGGTCGACAACACCGGCCAGGAAATCTTCGCCGACAAGATCGGCCTGATGCTGGCCCGCGACCTGTCGGCCATCTACAAGGACGCCACCTTCGTCGTCGACGTGAAGTCGACCGGCCTCTACGCGACGGACGAGGTGCTGAAGGCCAACGGCGCCACCACGGTCTACTGGAAGACCGGCCACAGCTACATCAAGCGCAAGACCTCCGAACTGAAGGCCCTGGCCGGCTTCGAAAAGTCGGGTCACTTCTTCCTGGCCAATCCCATCGGCCGCGGCTACGACGACGGCCTGGTCGCCGCCGAAGCGGTGCTGTCGATGCTGGACCGCAACCCGGACAAGACCCTGTCGGAGCTCAAGGACGCCCTGCCCCAGGCCTTTACATCCCTGACCATGTCGCCGCACTGCGACGATGAGCTCAAGTACGAGGTCCTGGAACGCATCGTGAAGGAATACGAAGCCCTGGGCGCTGCCGGTGGCGAGATCCTCGGCCGCAAGATCAAGGAAGTGATTACGGTCAACGGCGCCCGCGTGCATCTGGAAGACGGTTCGTGGGTCCTGGTCCGCGCCTCGTCGAACAAGCCGGAACTGGTGGTCGTGGTCGAATCCCTGCGCTCGGAAGACGACATGCGCGATCTGTTCCGCAAGGAAGTAAAGCCTCGCCTGGCCGCCTACCCGGAAATCGGCGCCTACAACCAAGAGATTTGATCCCTCAGAACCACATCAAATGATGCCGAAAACGCCCTCCTCTCCACGAAGTGGGGAGGTGTCGGCGAAGCCGACGGAGGGGTATCTTTCTTACTTCCTTCCCGCCCCCTTCTTGCCAAATCCCCTCCCTCGGTCCATCCTGCCCCTATGAAACTCAGGGGAACGGGACGCATCATCTTCTGGCCGGGCGGGAGCCTGTGGATGGGCCGTGCGCAAGGCGGTTCCGACCTGCACGCCCACCACGCGATTCAGATCGCGTTCGGCATCGACGCTCCGATCAGCCTCAGAACCGACACCAACGAGACCTGGACACCACATACCGGCGCCATCATCCGGCCGGACGTCGCCCACGAATACCTGGCGTCGGGCAACCTGGTCGCCAACCTCTTCCTGGAGCCGGAATCACACCTCGGCCGCAGCCTCCTCGAACGTTTCCCAAACCCCATCTCCCCCACCACGCAGCACCTGACCGAAAACCTCGTCCGCCTCTTCCGCGAAGACGCCCCCGACGAAGCCCTGACTCACGAAACGCAAAATATCTTCGCCGACCTGGCCGGCCTCCGCACACCGACGCACCCGACCGATCCGCGTATCCTTCGCCTGATCGACTGGATCCACGCCCATATCGACGAACAGCTCACCTTGCCCGCAGCCGCCGCCCACATCCGCCTGAGCGAAAGCCGCCTGCGCCACCTGTTTGTCACCGAAACGGGCGTAGCCTTCCGGCCGTTCGTGCTGTGGGCCCGTGTCAAACGCGCCATCGAACTGGGTTTCAGCGGTACGTCCTGGACTCAAGCCGCCATGGGCGCCAACTTCGCCGACCAGGCCCACCTGACGCGCACCTGCCGGCGCATGTTCGGCATCGTCCCCTCGGCCCTGTCGCCGGCCTGAAGTTTAGCCCCTTCGTTCAAGTGTCTCCGCTCCCAAAGGTCTAAACAGCCGACGTCCCGCAATACTGCGGACTTCATATCAAGGAGACGAACATGAACACCAACCCGAACTGCCAATGCGGCAAAACCTGCGCCTGTGGCCCGAACTGCACCTGCGGCGCCCCTGCCATCCAGGCGCAGGGCTGCGGTGAAACCTGCTCGTGCGGACCTACCTGCACCTGCAGCTAAACCCGCGCCACCGCAAAAAAACCATAATTTTTAATAACTTATACCTCCCCGCTATGCGGGGAGGTGGATCATTTGCTGGAAGCAAATGAGACGGTGGGGGATTTGGCCCGCAGGTGTTTCCGCCTCCTACCGCGCCAACGTCGCCTCAATCATCCGATAAGCCACCCGCCATCACCGCATTAGCCTGATCATTCGGATGTATCCCATCGCTGGTATACTCGGCCTTCAACAGCCCCTTCCCGTCCCGCAGCACCGGCCCGTAGTCGATCAGCCCGTATCCCCGCTGGCGGCGCACAGTATCAGAACCAAGACGATCGCGCGTACCATGTACGTCCTTCTAAACAGTCGATTTCCATGACCCGCCATGTGCGGCGTCACTCCATCAGACAGGTCGTGTCCGCAGCCGTGCAGTCCGTCCTGTAGGGTACACTCCTGGCGCTGGTCAGGCTGGCGATCCCCAGGTCGAAGCCGTTGACGACCTTGACCGTCAGTTCCTGCCCCGGCGCGAACTTGTAAACCTTCACCGTTTCAGCGCCGATCTTCGCCAGCAGCGGATTGGTATCCGCCGCCCACCGGCCGGTCCTGGCGGTGACGATCAGCGTGCTTGTCGTTGTCGCCTTGCCGTCGGAATAGTAGGTGTGGGTATTGTTCGTAACCCCGACCTCACCGACTTCGGGCAGCTTGCCGACGGCGTCTGCGACCGCCTGTTCCGCAGGATATGACACGACCGCGCTTGGAAACCACGCCGCGACCAGGCCAGGCCCGACGACCGCCAGGCCCGCCGCCCCCAAAACCAGCACCGCGGCCACCGCGGCATGGACAGCGCCCTTGGGCTTTGGAACCTCACGCGTCGCGGCATAAACCACCACCGATCCCGACAGCAGGTCGTGAAACAGCCGGCGCGCCGGCCCGCCGAACAGCACCAGATAGATCTGCGCCAGGCCGACACCGAACACGGCGGTGATGGCGACGACGCTCAGAACCTGAAACAAAACCGGGTCGGCGATATAGAAGAACCAGCCATTGAGTATGGCCGGCCCGACCAGGAAGATCGCCCGCCACAGCGCCACGAACAGATTGAGCGGCTTGCCGTTCAGGCTCACCACCTTCAGCCCCAGCAACCGCTTGCCCAACGTGCGGCCGCCGGCGAGGCTGCTGCCCAAAATGCCGTGATACAGAACACCGATCCCCAAACCGATAAACCGTGCATTCGCCCCCAAGGGCGAGACATAGTCGAACGCGGCCCAGCCGATGGCGTAGCCAATCAGCCCGAGGACGATCGCGTCGACGAGCCATGCCCCGACCCGTGGCCAGAACCCGGCGAAATGTTTTGGTGTGTCTTCAGTCATCCCCGCCCCCATTGCTGGACGCACTGTATCCCATTCTCTCACCTTGGCCAACCGGACATGCCTGTATAGGCAATAGGAGCGCCCGATCACCTCTGGTAACCGTGTTTTCCATATAAATGGAGAAACGGGATGCGCCCTTTCATCGCTCTTGCCCTCATCTGCCTGCTCGCCGTCATCGGAGTGAACCCGGTCAGCGCGGCCCTGGTCAAGAACCGCGGCGTTGACGGCGCCGTGGCGATCCAGTTGAACGGAAAAACCCTGCGCATCGCCAATGTCTCCGGCGGCGACCAGATCCGTGCGACCGGCAAGGCCACCAGCTACACGCCGCTGGAATTCGACATGAACGCCAGCGAGTTCCTGCTGGCCGCGCCGGAATTCTCCGACATGATCGCCGGACGCGCCTTCTATCCCGATCTCGTCCTCCTCCAGAGCAACACCAATTTTCAGATCCAGTCGGCGACCCGCATCGTCACCCACGATATTGCCATCGAATTTCCGCAACTGGACGCCGGCGGCAAACAGGACGCGACCTTCCACATCACCCTGACACCCCTCAGCCTCGAAGACTCGACAGCATCGGGCACCCTACCCAACCGCGTGGCGAAACGCATGCCTCAGGGCAGTTTCCGCCTGATCGCAACCGGCCTCAAACAGCCGCAGATCCAGGCCATCACCTCGCGCCCCAAGGTGTCCGTCGCCTACGCCCCTGACCGCGAACCCGGCCGCCGCTTCACCATCACCGCCGCCCCCATGACCTTTGAGCATTACGCAGGCTCGCTGACGGCGCCGGGCGACATCCTCGACTGGGGCAAGAAGCAGATGGCGACGGCCGGCTACGTCCCCAACAACCCCGAAACCTTCGTGCCGCTCGACATCACCCTGCTGGCCGCCAATCAAACCGACACCCCCAGCCTCACCCTGCACTTTGCCGCCGCCTGGCCGGTCCGCATCAACACCGCCCTGGCGGCCGGCGGCGCTCATGCGGTTCGTCCCGGCCTGACCCTCAGCGCCGACACCCCCAGCCTGAGCTATGTCCTGCCCAAGCCCGGCGACACCACCAACGACGAGCCCCCACCCGCAGACGACAAACCCCGGCCGCCCGTCGATCCCGACGCCATCCAGCCCGCCTCGACCGCCGCCGTCATGGACGAAACCTACTATGTCGACGCCGAACGCAACCTGGCCCTCACCCTGACCGGCGTGCGCTACTCCGCCGAACGCTACGCCGTCACCGAAGCGGAAAGCTCGTCGAGCGAAATCGTCCCCGGCCAGGGCCAGAAACTGCTGATCGCCACCTTCGACGTCACCAACGTCAGCGACCACGAAATCCGCCTGCCCTACCACTATTTCACGGCGACGGCGCGCGACGCCAAGGGCGGCATCCGCCAAAGCGAAGCCAGCTACCGCGCCGAAGACCGCAACGAGTCCGAGGTCGGCATCCTGCCCGGTGAGACCATCGCCTTCGAGACGGTCAACCTCATGTCCGCCGCCTATCCGGTGCAGGAACTGCGCATCGCCAACGCCTCGGGCGAGAACGTCTACAACCTGAAAACCGCGCCCGTGACGCTGCTCCCTGGCCACCTGTCGGCCGACGGCATCGCCTTCCCCGACAAGGTACCGGCCGTAGCGGGCGAATGGTATCCGGCCGGCGTGGTCGACATCAACCTGGCCGATGTCCGCGTCTCGCGCGATCCGGTCGACGGCGAAGCACCCGGCGACAACTACGAATACCTCGTCACCACTTGGCAGGTCCGCAACGGCGCCCTGGGCCAGCGCGCCTGGCCCGCCCAGGCCTCCGTCTATGTCTATGACGTCAACGGCCAGTCCTGGTACAGCGGTCAGGCCCTGACCGAGGAACTGACCTCCGTCCAGCCGGGCTTTGCCGGCGCCGGCCAGGACGGCGACAAGCAGACCGTGGTCCTGGCCGTCTATGTCCCTAAGGGCACCAAGGTGGCGCGGATCGAATTCACCCAGGGCGGTAACCACAGCTTCGTGTTCAAGCCGTAACCGCCGTCAGGTGGTTGAGCAGCGCCCGCAGTCGCGCCGGATCGACCGGCTTCTGGACTAAGAACACCCCGGCCTCATGGGCGCGGCGGATAACCTGGGGATCGACATCGCCGGTCACCAGGCACAGCCCACCGCGTCCCTCCGCCTTCAGCTCCAGCAGGAAGTCCAGCCCGGCATGGCCTTCGCGCAACCGGTGATCGCACAGCACGGCATCGAAACCACCGTCGCTGAGCGCGCCGCGCGCCGCCGCCACATCCGCCGTCAACACGCAGGCCACCTGCCACTGCTGGAACAGCAACCCCAGGGCATGGCGGATGGCCTCGTCATCGTCGATCACGAGCACCCTGATCGCCTGCACCGGCTTTTCGCCCCCAACCTGCCCCGCTACGCCGCCAGGGACGGCAACCGCGCGCGGCAGGCAAAATCCGAACCGCGATCCCTTGCCGGGGCGCGACGCCAGGGTAATGCGGCTATCCATCAGCCGCGCTGTCCGCGCCGCAATGGCCAGCCCCAGCCCCAGCCCCTTGCTACGGTCGCGCTCGACATTGCCCAGTTGTACGAACTCGTCGAAGATCCGCGCCTGGTCCTCCGCCGCAATGCCACGGCCGGTGTCCGCCACCTGAAATTCCAGCCCCGCGTCCCTGCGGCGCACGCCCACCGCCACCCCGCCAACCGGTGTGTACCTCAGAGCATTGGCGACCAGGTTCATCAGGATCTGCTCGCTCAGCACGGCATCCCCCAACGCCCACGCCCGCGTCGGAGCAAAGCTCAGGGTCAGGCTCTGGGCCCGTGCCGCCGGGGCAAAGATGCGCTCCAGCCGGTCGAACAGGGGCTGGACCGCGAACGGCTGGACATCGGTGGTCACCGCGCCGGCATCCAGCCGCGACAGGTCCAGCAACCCATTGAACAGGGTTTCCATCGCCGCGATATTGTCCTGGATCCGCCCGACCAGAGCCTTGCCGTCGGCGTCCAGCGCGATCGAGGTCAGCGAGCCGGAAAACAGGCTCAGCGCATATAACGGTTGACGCAGGTCATGGCTGGCGGCCGCCAGGAACTGCGACTTGGCCAGGCTGGCCGCCTCCGCTCGCCCCTGCGCCGCGCGCGCTTCGGCCAGCAGTTGCACATTCTCGAAACGGATGGCGAAACCGTCGCGCAGGGTCCGGTTCTGCACCCGGCCGAACAGGATCATGATGACGGCGAACAGCGCTGAGGCCAGGCCCAGCACGACATGGCCGAAATCGCCCAGCATCACCATCCGCACCAACACCACGGCGAAGATGGTCCCGACAAAGGCATAACACCCCGGCAGGTTATAAGCATTGCCGGGCACACTGCCGGCCGATATCCCGTACAGTCCGCACAGGGTCAGGGCCAGGGTGATCGGCTCGGCCGGATGCACGAACAGAAAGATGGTGGCGCCCCAGATGATCCCGGCCAGCGCCATATAGGCCGTATAGAGTCCGGCCCAGACCGCCAGCTCCCCCTCGGCCGGATTGCGCCGCCGGTAGGCCAGGAACAGCACCAGCCGCAGCACCTGGCTCAGCCCCTGCACCACCAGCCACCCGATCACCGCCACGGGTTGGCTGTACGGCCAGGCGGTAAAGGCCATGAAGACCGTCACCACCAGGGCGGCCGCAAAGGAGTTGGGCACCTGCCGGTACAGGGTGCGGATGGCTTCCGCCGAGATCGGGTCCGGCCCGGCGCCCGTCATGGCACCAACCCGCGCGCCCGCGCCGCCATCACCGCCTTGACCCGGCCGGTCACGCCCAGGGCGCGGAAGATTTCCGTCAGGTGGGCCCGCACCGTCCGTTCGGCCAGCCCCAGCCGCGTCTCGATCTCCTTGTTGGCGCACCCTTCCGCCAGCAGTTCCAGCACCTCCAGCTGGCGCAGCGTCAAGGCATCGCCGACCGGCGGCTCATCGAAATAGAGCCCGCCCGACAGGATGATATCCAGCGCCGCCATGATGGCCTGCGGGCTCTGGCTTTTTGAGATGAAACCCGACGCCCCCAGGCTCAGGGCCCGCGCCCGTGCGGCGGGATCGTCCCGCCCCGAGATGATGACCCGCGGCGTCAGCGGGTCGCGCCGCGCCAGTATCCCCAGCGCATCGAACCCGGACCCGTCCGGCAGCGCAAGGTCGACCAGGATGCAGTTCGGTGGCCCTTCCCGGTCCAGCACCGTAATGGCCTGGCCGATGGAGGCGGCGCAGGCAATCTCGAACTGCGGCCGCAGGGCACCGCAGGTCGCGCTGAAGCCGTCGCAAAACAACGGATGATCATCGATCAGAAGGATGCGGCCCATATGCTCCCCGGCCCTATGAACGGACCAGCATAGTTATACCACACGGGAAAACCGGCAAGACGGTTTTTGGAAGAAACTATCCAAATTACGAGCCTATACTTACGATCCTTGCCCGCTGGCCGTGGCATGCACACCCTCGGCGATGCGCCGGGCGTCTGCGCGCGAACCATTGCTGACATGGACCGTGACGTAAACCGTGCCGCCGCGAAGGACATATTCCGCCGAAGGCACCTCGGTGTCGCACCAGTGTTCTGCGATCATGCCGCCGGCGACCTGCTCGACCCTGTCATGACAACCATTGGGCGAATCGCTGGTCTGGGTCGGCACGGTCCCCGGCGGCAGGGCGGTCATCTGCGCCATTTCCACGGTGATAAGTTGCACCTCGATACTGACGCCCGTGGTGTCCATCTTTTCCGGATCGTTGATGATGGAATATTGCGCCCCGGCCTGGGCCATCAGGCTGATCCCGTTACCGATCGTACCTTGCGTGACATTGTGCCGCTCAGGCTCGCTGGCCTTGCCCTTCGGTCCGGCTGTCACGGTCATAGGCAAAGCCGCTGCCGCTGCCTCCGCCGTGGGCGTCCCAGCCATGACCGGTCCGGCGGCCATCACCGCCATAAGCGGAAGCGAATAGGTGAGAAATGTCCGGATGCTCATCTTGCCTGCCTATGCCTTTCGGCTTCTGGGGGCCTTGGCCTTCCGGCCGCCCTGCCCCAATCCCAACGCCTTCCCGTACTGGTTTCGCGGGAAAATCTCGAAAGCCGCCGCTGTGCTGGCGCTCCTGTAGGTAAAGGTGGTCGTCCCGCTGATCTTCTGGCCGTCGAAGGTTCCGCTCCACGTCCACACCCCACCGCTGAACGGACCGCTGCCGCTAACGCCGCCCTTGCCGTCGAAAGTCAGCGCCACCTTCAACGGCGTCGCCACCTCCTCGACCTCCACAACGAACACCCGGGCTTCGCCCTGCTCGCCCAGCTCGATGGCGATCGCCTGGCCGTCATAGGTCAGGACATAGGCGCCCGCCGGCAGTCTGTCGTCCGCCAGAGCACTTCCGGCGCAGGCCGCGAGCAGGATTGCGGCCATGCCGGCCCCCAGTTTACGCCTGTCCATGAGACTCTATGCCTCCGTTAGCCACAACACGTAGAATGACGCGTCTTTCGCCTGACGCAATTGCCTAAACAGGCAATCCTGATACCCTACCGTTTCATGGCGTAGTGGTGCGGCGACTGACCTTCTTCCTCATCGTCTCTTCAATCACCCGCTCAGCCACGTCCGCCATCACGCCATAGGCCTGATCATTCGGATGAATTCCATCCGTCGTATACTCGGCCTTCAGCAAGCCCTTCCCGTCGCGCAAGACCGGCCCGTAATCGATCAATCCGTAACCCCGTTCCCGGCAGAACTGCGACAACCACGCATTCAGCCAGGCAATCCGCTCCGGACTACGTTCTTCCAGCATACCGGCAGCATTGGGCGTGTAATTGTTCAACGGCAGGATCAAGGCAAAAACCGGCCTTATCCCGTTGGCATCGGCGATCTCGGCCATGGCGCGATAGTTGGCGACGATCTGCGCGTCGCTCTCCACCTGAAGCGCGCCATGGATGTCATTGACCCCGGCGAGGATCACCACGGCCTCGGGCTTCAAGGCGACGACATCGGCATGAAACCGCACCAGCATCTGCGGCGTGACCTGCCCGCCGATCCCGCGATTGACGTACGACTTGCCGGGGAAAAACGCCGCCAGGTTCCAGCGATCGGTGATCGAGTCGCCGATAAACACCACCCGCTGTTCACCCACAGCCGGCGCAGCCAGGGCGGCGTTCTGACCGGCATAGATATACTGCTCGCCGAAATCCTCGCCCATCTTGGCGACGATGCCGGCGCGATAGGGCCCCAGCCACTGCCCCCAGTCCTTTTCGACCGCGGGCCGGCGCGGAGGAGAACTCTGATAGTCGCCGGCTTCCGCCCCCGTGGCGACAAACAACATCAGAACCAAGGCAATTGCGCGCACCATATCGTCCTCCTGGAACAACAGGGGCTACACGACGCCATCCGGATCTGCAACCCTACCCCGCCTGTCCCCACTTGCGGCACGTCTGCGCCGCCTCGCCCTGCTTTTCGCACACCCCGGCCATCCGCTTATCCAGCCGTGCCAGCACGGCGCCACCGTCGTGCGCCTGGCTCCAGTCGCGCAGCAAACCACCCCACGCCCCGACCTTGACCCGCGTGCGCTGATAATAGCTGCCGGAATTCTGCCCCAGCTCATCGATCACTGCCTGGGCGCTGGCCTCCACCGCCGCCTTGTCGTCGGGCGCCTGACGCAGCACCGTCTTGGAATATTCGATCGCCCACTGCACCCGCGTCGCCGAACCGTGCGATGTCTCATACGCCTGACGCGCCCAGCCGATCGCCGCCGGACTGTCCTTGGCATCCTCGGCCAGGCTGGCCAGATCGAGCATATAATAGTACGGCGACGCCGACCGCTTCAGCTCGGCCTCCAGCAAACGCTTCGCCCCGGCGGCATCCCCCGCCTCATGCAGCAAATCAGCCGCGGTCGAGATCACCGACTGGCGCACCATGGCATCCTTGGCCGTCTCATCCGCCCAGGCCGCCCGTGCCCGCACCTTCTCCAGGACGGGCTGCGAAACCGCCTCCTCCCCCGCCTTATCCAGCGCGATATCGGCATAGGTCGTGTCCAGCCGGTCGGAAATGGGCAAACTCTTGTCGCCATAAACCCGGTCCAGCGCCTTGATCAGGGCCGCGCCGATCTTCCCGCGCGACGGCGCATCCGGCAGCGCCGCGACCAGGGCCGCAATGGAGCCGCTCAACTCCCGGCGATTGGCGACGACCTC
The DNA here is from genome assembly GCF_000495795.1 of Asticcacaulis sp. AC460. Taxonomy (GTDB): domain Bacteria; phylum Pseudomonadota; class Alphaproteobacteria; order Caulobacterales; family Caulobacteraceae; genus Asticcacaulis. The sequence goes on along the minus strand of NZ_AWGD01000008.1, from coordinate 33,353 downwards.
GCGCGGCGTCTTCAGGATTGCCGGCACGACCGCTTCGATCCGCGCCTGCTGTTGCGCACTCAGGGCATATGTACCGTCCGCCCCCTTCTGCGTCGCGACCGCCAGCGCCAACAAAGCAAATCGCCGCTGCAACGGCCCCTTCGGCGCCGCTCCGGCCAACCGCTCCAGCAGCGCCGCCGTCCGCGCCCGATCGCCGAAGTGCTTGGGATCGTTTTGCCAGTCGAAGGCGGCCAGCAAGTCCCAGTCATCCTTCGACAGTGCCTCGGGCGTCTTTTCGGCCGTCTCGAACAAGGCCTCGATCGAGGTCGTCCGCCCGGCCGCGACCTTCAACACCTCGGCCAGCTTCGCGGCCGTCGACAGCCGCGTGATCTCGGACCCGTCGGCCCGCAGCACGATGATGGTGGGATAGCCGCTGATGCCGAACCGCTCGCCCCACTGCTGGGCGCCCTGGGTGTCGCCATCGAGATAGACGGGCACGAACTTCTGCGTCTGGGCGATAAAGGCGCGGTCCTTGAACAGGGTGGTCTTGAGCTGGTTGCACGGCGGGCACCATTTGGCGCCCCAATACAGCAACACCGGCTTGTGGCTCTCTTTGGCCTCGGCCAACGCGTCATCGACATCGCCTTCGCGCCAGGCGATCTCCACGCCCACGGCGGCCAGTTCCGTCGGCGCGGCCGGCTTCTGGTCGCAGCCCGCAAGGCCGGCCATCAAACCGACAGCCATAATGATTGCCATCCAACGCATCCGACGGTCCTTTCAGCATCAACACGCCATTCTCTACCAATTCGGTAGAGTATGTCCAGCTATTGCCGTTGGATCACCGCAGCGCGGCAGTTCCGCAAAATGAAGTCCTCATGCGCCGGCATGATATCGCAGCACCGGGCGATAACCTCGCGGACATCCCCCAGCCACTGTGACAACCCGTCACCGTCCAGACTCAGCGTCAACGGATCCGGCGACCTTGGCCGCAGCCCCTGCCCCCACATGACCGCCAGCCAGCTGTTCAGCCGGAATTGTTCACCGCGTTCTTCCGGTATCCGCCCCCGGCTGCGGAACAGCTCCAAGCGGTGCGCCAGGCTGTCCGGTACCGGCATGCCCGTGCAGTAACGCCAGAATTCCGAGTCATCGCGCTCACCCACATGGTAATGCAGGATCAGGAAGTCCCGGATGTCGTCATATTCCCGGCTCATCGCCCGGTTATAGGCGGCGATATCGGCCGGATCGAACCCGGTGTCCGGAAAGTAGTACTGCAGCCGCGCAATACCGTTCTGGATCAGCATGATCGACGTCGATTCCAGCGGCTCCAGGAACCCGGCCGCCAGCCCGATCGCAACGCAGTTCTTATGCCAGAACACCTTGCGCCGCCCCGTCCTGAAGCGAATAAGCTTCGGGTCGCTCAAGCGGCCATCCGGCAGCCTGGCCAGAAAACCATCGAGCGCCTCCGCTTCGGACAGGAAAGGGCTGGCGAAGACCAGGCCGTTTCCGTCGCGGTGCTGCAGCGGGATGCGCCATTGCCAGCCCGCGGTCATCGCCGTCGAACGCGTAAAGGGGGCCGGCGCTCCCGCCCGGCGCGTCGGGGCGGCATAGGCCCGGTCGCACGGCAGCCAATGGCTCCAGTCCTCGAAGCCGGTCTGCAGCGCCTCCCCCAGCAACAACGACCGAAATCCCGTGCAGTCGATAAACAGATCGCCCTCGACCCGGCGCCCCTCATTGAGCTGAAGCGCGCGGATATTGCCCATATCAGTCAGTTCGACCGTCTCGATCCGGCCTTCGATACGGCGCACACCCCGGGCCTCGGCAAACTGGCGCAGGGTCTGCGCATACAGTCCCGCATCGAAGTGAAAGGCATAGTCGATCCCCGCCAGGGGCGAGTTCTGCCCCTGCGGCCGCATGAACCGGCCGCGCCGCGCCGCCATCGCCTGGAGGTTATACAGCCCCAGATCGTCAGAACCACCGCGCTCCAGGACGTCCCTCAGCCAGATGGCATGGAAGGGCAAAGAGCCGAACTCGCGGCCGGTGGCGCCGAACGGGTGATGATAGGTGTGACCGCGCCGCCCCCAGTCCACGAACTCGATACCGAGCTTGAAAGTGCCCTGGGTCGCCCGGATGAAGGCATCCTCGTCGATGCCGAGATGATGATTGAAAACGCGGATATACGGGGTCGTGGCTTCGCCGACGCCCACAGTGCCGATCTCCTCGCTCTCGACCAGGATGATCTCGTCTATGTCGTCGCGCAGGATCTTCGAAAACCAGGCCGCGCACATCCATCCGGCCGTGCCGCCGCCGGCGATGACCACTTTGCGAACCGCCTTGCCGGGGTGTTGCGCCATCCGGGTGTCTCCGCGATGAAAAAAGTGGCCTGACAATGGGCGATTGTCAGGCCAAGTCGCACGTCCGGCGGATCAGGGGATAGGCGCCACAGGAGAGTGTACGTTCTTGCCTGGCCCGTCGCGACGTGGGGAAAGGCGGGTGCCGGGGTAGCGCCCGCCGAGGGAGCAGGCGTCAGAAGGTACCTCTGAGCGTCAGGGTGACGCTGCGGCCGTCGTAGTCGATCCAGCGGACGACGCGCAGGTCATTCTCATACTCGTAACGCTTCTCGTTCGTGACGTTGTAGGCGTCCAGCGACAGGGCGAAGCGGTCGGTGAGGTTGTATGAGGCCGACAGGTCGAGCTGTCCACGCGCCTTCACGGACCGGGCGCCGCCGGTATAGGTCCCGTTGGCGTTCAGCGGGTAGTCGGTCCGGTAGTTGTAAACCGCCCGGATGCCGAACTTCGGCGTTTCGTAGTAACCGATCAGGTTGGCGGTGTGCTTGGAAATACCGGGGAAAGGCGCAATCGCCGGGCTCTTGGAGTCCGTATAGGCATAGTTGAAATTGCCGCCGAAGTTCTTCCAGAAGCCGGGCAGGAAGTCCAGGTTCTGCTGGATGTTGAACTCCCACCCTTCGACTGTGGTTTCGCGGTCCAGGTTGTAGTTGCCCGACGCGTAGATCCGCGTGGTGCTGGTCGATGTGCCCAGGCTGGTCGCGGTACAATATTGACCGTCCCACGACAGCGGACCGAAGCCCCAGGTCGATCCATCGGACGGGCACAGGATGGCGGGGTCGGACGTGCCGACGATGCGGCCGGTGATCACCTTGCGGAAATAGGCCAGGGCCAGCAGGCCGCCGGGTCGGTTGTACCATTCCAGCGAGACATCGACCGAGTCGGCCAGGTACGGCTGCAGCTTGTTATTGCCGATGCGGACCGACGCATCATAGACCGACATGTTCGGGGTCGTCTGCTGCGAGTTGATCAGGCGCTCACCGATGCGGGTGACGGGCGAGAACTGGCGGTCCTGCGGCCGGACATAGGTCTTGTAGTAGGCCCCGCGCAGCATCAGGTCGTCTTTCAGATCCAGCGCGAAGATCGCCGACGGCAGCCAGTAGTGATATTTGTTCTCGATGCGCTGCCATTTGAAGTCCGACAACGAACCGGCGACTCCGGTGAACGGCCGGATCACGTCCAGCGAATCGATCGTATTGTCCGTGGCTTCGTAGCGCGTGCCGATATTACCGCGCAAACGGTGCCCCAGCACTTCGGTGTCGTACTTGACCTGGATATAGGCCTGGCTCAGCGCGTTCTGCGTTTCGTAATTGTTGTCGGCGAAGGCGCCGTCGCGGTACAGGATGTTGAAGCCGCGCGTCGTCAGCCCGCCCCCCTGATAGACGTCGACCGGCGTCACGGCGTCGATGAAGCGTTCGGCGTCGATCACCTGCCAGTTCTGGCTGATCCGGGCGTCACCGTTCATGAAATCGCCGACGAACGACGGCGTATGCAGCATGTCGCTGGTGATGTTCTGAAGTTGCGCGCCGTAGGCCATGTTGCGGAAGCCATGCGACTCGAACTGGTTCTTTTCCAGCCGCAGGCCGCCCTTGATCGCGGTGACCGGACCGAAGTCGAGCGTGCGTTCGATATCGACCTGGGCGGAGGTGACCGTCTGGTCGGCGAAGCTCTCGGAACCGGAGATGTTGAGGTAGTAAAGGCCGTTCGACCGCAGATAGCCTTCCGGATCGCCATTGGCCCCCTGCCACGTCCAGCCGTTGTTGAACACCTGGTTCTGCGGCGTCGGCGTGACCGAATAGGCAAAGCCGTCCAGTTCGCCGAAGCCGGTGGTCAGCGTCCCCGAAATGCCATTGCTCCCGCCCGAAACCGGGTTGGTCTGGAGATCCAGTTCCGTTTCCAGCGATGAGTTTGAGCCCTTGGAGCCGGCGACGACGAAATTGACCTTCCACAGGTCGTTGCTCCAGTCCAGATTGGCCACGAAGCCCTGGGCCTGCTGATGCTGCGAATAGAGGCGCGTCGACGACTTGGCCGGGAAGTTGTTGTAGGTCGCCGTTTCATAAAGCCAGCGGCCATCCGACATCTGGGCGGGTGTGCCCGACGGCGTGATCGTGCCGGCGCCGTCCCACACGGCATTGATCAGGAAATACTGGGTCGTCTTGGGCAGGTCGCGGTCCGAATAGTACCCGATAATCCCCATCTTGGTATTATCGTTGGGCTTCCATTCGAGTCCTGCGGTCGCCGTCACCAGATCGCCCTTGTTCTCGCGGGTATACTGGCGGATGGCGTCCAGCGCGTAGACGCCGGTATTGCCCTTGGTGCCTGTCGCGCTGGAATTATAAGCCGACGTACCCAGCACGTCCGCCAGCGAGCGGCAGAACGAGCCCGACGACGGGCACGGCGAGGCCGAATAATACTGGCCATAGGTCGTGGCGAAATCGGCCTTGCTAAGCCCCGTCAGGCCCGGCGTCAGACGGCTGTAGCCGTTGTAACGCAGCGTGTCGCGGCGGAAGTCTTCCTTCTTGTAGGCCAAGGTGGCAAACACGGCCAGGTCGCTGCTGAGACGCTTGTTGTAGCCGATCGTCATGGCCGGCGCCACGCTGCCGCCCAGTTCGTTATATTCGGCCGATACCTTGACCATGCCGCCTTCGGTGCGCGACAGCGCGGGCGCGATCTGCATGTCGACATTGCCGCTGAGGCCGCCCGACTGGGCATTGGCCATGGGCGATTTCTCGATGACAAAGGCCGAGAAGATGTCCGAGTTGAAGGCGCCCAGCGGCGAGCCCTGGTCGTTGGCCAGCGATGGCGGCGCCGCGAAGGCGACACCGTTCAGCGTCGTCCGGGCGTAGGAGCCCGGCATGCCGCGCAGGTTGATGGTGGCGTTGCGCCCTTCGGCTTCGCGGTTGATCTGGACGCCGGGAATGCGTTGCAAAGCTTCGCCGACATTCAGGTCCGGGAAGCGGCCCAGACCGTCGGAGGAAATACCATCGGTGATTTCGATGTTCTGCTTTTTCGAACGGACGGCGTCGGCATAGCTTTTCTTGAAGCCGGTCACGACGACGACCTCATCGGCCGCTGGCGACGGCGCCGCGTCCTGGGCGTGGGCGACCGTGTGAAGACCGGCGATGAGCATGGACCCGCCCAACAGCGCCAGTTTCCAGGCCTTTGCACGGTGTGCCGGGTTGCTCGGGATATTATCTAAAGGCACGAACTGCTTCCTTCCATTTTTTGAATTCCGACCACCTCAACCCGTCACGGTCAGGCGTGTGGACCTGAGAAAATTTTTGGTCATGGCCAGCTTCCAGGCGGAGACGGGCATCACGCCCGGCTGCATAATGAAAGCTGGTTTCACATATGGAAATGATCAAAATGAAACAAAAATGTCAAGTGGTTCAAATTATAGAATTTAAATTTCACGCAAAGACAGACAGGCACGACCCGGCCTGGGGCATGCCCGAACAAATCGATTTCAATTTTCATTAATGGCAAATAGTTTTATATAACAAAAGGAAGTCGGGTCGGCCTCACAGGACTGAGGCGGCGAGACCCGAGGCCCCAGGACGCATGGCCTGTTGCCCAAATGCCGCATCGACATCAGAAAAAATCGCAGCGCCCACCCCATCCGCCCGCCCCCGGGCATCGTCATGCGTCCCCGGCGACCGACCTGCGACTCGACCTTACTTAACTGCGGTCGATCTCGCGATAGGCCGCCACCAGGCGCTCTTCGCCCTCACGTCCGCTTAGCGAATTGCCGTGCTCCATTCCGATGACCCCAGTGAAGCTGTGCGCACGCAGCCACCTGACGATGGTGTGGTAGTTGATCTCGCCCGAGGTCGGTTCCTTGCGGCCCGGATTGTCCCCGAACTGGAGATAGGCGATCTCGCTCCAGCAGGCCTCCAGCGTCGGGATCAGGTTCCCCGCCTGGATCTGGGCGTGATACAGGTCGGCGAGGATCTTGACCGCCGGGCTGTTGACCCCGCGCGCCACGGCATAGCCCTGGGCGATGGTTTGCAGGTACACACCCGGATGGTCGGTCAGCGTATTCAACGGCTCTATCACCAGAACCAGGTTGTGCGGCGCCGCGATGTCGCCGGCGCGCCGCATCAGGTCGATAATGCGGGCGGTCTGGATATCGACCGGGACCTTGGGAGCCAGAAAGCCGGGCACGACGGTGATACAGGTCGCATTGAGACGTTTGGCGACCTCGACCGACGCAGCTATATCGGCCAGGAAGGCTTCGCGTTCGCTGCCGTCATCGCTGCCTAGCCACGGGCGTGATTGCCCCCATTTGGGCATGCTGGCGACAAACACGCCCATGGTCATGTTGCGCTGCGCCAGCGCCTTGGCCATCTGCTCCTGCTGCGCGACGGGGCGGTCGCGCGCCGTATTGTCCTCCCAGGCGGTGAAGCCCTGGTCGGCGGCATAGGCGATCTGCTCGATGAGACCGCCGCGGCTGGCGAAGCTGCCTTCATGGGGGGCGAAGGCGAGCGAAAAACGCGCCGCATTCGACGCCTGCCCCGGAGCGGCCGACAGCCCCAGCGTCATGGACGCGGCGGCCCCGGCCGCAAGCAGGTGTCTACGGGAGGTGATCATGCGGAAATCCTCGGCGAAGGTGAGTCGGCGGAAGGCCATACCCGGAAGCGATAGCATAACTGAGGGGTTCACGTCCCCGCCAGGTGTCCGACATGACGGTCATACCGCCGTGCCGCTCGAAGTCGTCGGCGCCGGGCGGGCGGCTGAGGGCTGCGCATCGACGGACGGGAACATTTTGGCACCGTACTCGACGAGATCGGCATCAAAAATGCACGCTGGACTTGCCGAAAAGAATATGCTCGTTTTGATAAACTGTTAAAGCGGGAAAAGTGATGCGGTCGTTCCTATGGTCGGTGCAAGGCGTCTTTTTGTGGCTGGCCTTCGCCCTGCCGGCCTATGATGAAAAATATTCAAGCGGAAAACTTAAATATATACTCTGGGCAACAGCAATCATTCTTATATTTATATTAAATATATGGCCCGAAAAACAAAAAATTGGAGGCGATGGACGACCTGGTAACATTATAAGAGGAGCCTCCATATCTCTCTTCATCGTGAATATATTTTGGATCTTGACTATAAACCATTTTCCTCAGCTGGTTAACGCCAAGAGGGAGCACATATATGTGAGTTTTGTTATTTTAGTCGTTTCCATTATCGGATTTTTGATTGGAGGAGCTTTGCAAAGAGAAAAGAAGGCACAGAATCGTTAGTTGCGCGGGACCGAATATTCAGGAAATTAGCACATAAATCCTGAATTTGAATTTCGGCGACACGTATTCCCGAAACCACAGCTATACAACAGCTCGAAAAAATTGGTATAAATCTGTAGTTGGAGGCAAACATTGTTAGTTGAATTTGCTGTAATATTTGCCATGATGACGTCGGGGGACATAGCTTCGGAAGAAAGCGGCGTAATATACGGGTACAGCTGCTTGCACGATGATGTAAGGAGCCTGGACCACATTATTAGTGCTGACGAAGCCATAGAGGCAGCCATGCAGTTTTACCGCTCATTCCCGGGTGATGATGATTTGAACGATCTGGGACCTTTTGAGGCGAAACTTGTGGGGCGGAAGTGGCGTTTGGAAGCCTATCCGGCGGATTTCTATTCAAGTCCGTCGCTCGGTGGGAGGCGTTTGGTTGAGGTAGATGCTTATTCTGGATGCGTTCTCAGTTCAATAATCGATAAATAGGAATTTTGGGCGAACAACCGAAAGACTAAAGATGAAAACGGATTTCGGGAGGTTTCGGGGACAGGATTTCGGGGACATGGCGTAATTGATTTATCCTTCCTACGTATCGGTGGCGGCCGTTTTGACTGTTACCTATCGAGGAGGAGGGACCATAAGGGAGATTTCGGGGACAGGTTGTCAATTGCCTAACTTACCTCGCGTGTTAGTGTGGCGGCCTCAGCAACCGGAGCTGAACCGGTGGCTCGTCTTGCCCTATGGTCATTCCTGGCGTTCCTCACCATGTGACGCAGCGTGGCAATCGCCGCGAGCGGATATTCTTCGAAGCGGGCGACGAACAGATCTATCTCGATCTCATGAGCGCGCAACTGCGGCGACACGCCGTCGAGTGCTGGGCCTATTGCCTGATGCTGAACCATGTCCACCTTATCCTGACGCCGTCCGACGAAGGCGGATTGGCGCGGGCGGTCGGTGAGGCCCATCGCCGTTACACGGCCTTTGTCGGCACACGGGGGCGGTGGAGCGGGCACCTTTTCCAGGCGCGCTTCGGTTCCGTCGCCATGGACGAAGATCATCTGATGGCGGCGTTTCGGTATGTCGCGCTCAATCCGGTCAAGGCGAAGCTAACCGCCAAGGCTGAGGCGTGGCCATGGTCGAGTGCACAAGCGCACATCGCGGGCATGGATTCGGGTCACGTCACGGTCGCTCCAGGGCTGGATCGCATTGGCGATTTTTCCGCATTCCTTGCGGATGTGCCTGAGGATCATGCTTTGTGGTCTGAGGTTTTGATGTCCGAACATACGGGCCGGCCGGTCGGGAGCAGGGCATGGATCGAGCACCTGGAGCAGGCGTCAGGCAAAAAGCTCTCACCCCAAAAACGCGGCCCTAAACCAAAGGTCAAGTCGGAGCAAAAGAACGACAGCCTGCCATTATTTTGATATTTGACAACCTGTCCCCAAAACTCCACCCTTACGTTATACCAGGGGTGAGCTAGAAAAAGCGAAGTAAAAAGTATATTTACACTGGTATAAGGATATAGGAATTTCGGGGACAGGTTGTCAATTGCGTAAATTAAATCTCGCAACAGTGTCAATACAGGGTGCCCCCCTTTTTCAGAGTAACTCCCTCCTACCGGCACATATGATACAGCACGATCCCACTGGTCGTCGCCACATTCAGGCTGTCAAACCCGCCATGCATAGCGATTCGCACCGTCGTACAGGCAGCCATGACTTCGGCCGTTAAACCTGGCCCTTCCGCCCCGAACAGGAACGCTGACCGCATCCCCGGCACGACCTCATCCAACGCAACCGTTCCCGACGGGCTCAGCGCATACGGCGACAATCCCTGCTCTGCCAGGGCCTCGATCAGGTTCGGCACCCGCACATGCGGCACCTGGAACACCCCACCGACGCTGACTCGGATGGCCTTGCGGTACAGCGGATCGCAGCAGGCTACATCCAGCACCACCGCATCGACCCCGAACGCGGCGGCATTGCGCATCAACCCGCCCATATTGTCTGTATTGGCAATCGCCGACAGTGCCAACACCCGCGCCCGGCCCGGCTTCAAGACCTCTCCCAAACCCGCCGGGCCGGCATACCGGCCCAAAGCCAGATAACCGCGATGGATCGCAAAACCCGCCACCTGATCCATGACGGCCTGTTCGACAACATAGACCGGCACGTCACCCGCCTGTGAAATATCCAGCGTTTTCAACCGCTCCGACGTCGTTAGTACACTGATACAAAAGCACCATGGCGAGCGGAACAGCCGTTCGATCACCACCTTGCCCTCGGCCATGAACAACCCATCCCTGCCCGTTAGGTCGCGGTCCTTGACGTCGCGATACAGCCGTAACCGGTCGTCTGACGGGTCTGTGATGGAAATGATGTCGGCCACGGCTTGCCTGCCTCTCTTTACTCTGGCATATTGTGATCACAATTTTCACGACGCTCCGGCGGTTACACCGCGGACCACGGGTCGCATTTGGTTGATTTTCCAAATGCTCGGTTGAGTGTCATGATCAGCAATCCTGAGTCCCGAGATGAAAATGTCGCACGACAGCTATATGAAATCCAAGAACAAACGCCACAAGTTGTCGTTTGCCAAACGCGGCGCCCGCGATCTCGAAGAAGCCCGCGGCTGGCTGCAGAACCAGAATATCGAGGAGATCGAGTGCCTGATCCCCGACCTGGCCGGGGTGGCGCGCGGCAAGATCATGCCGTCGAAGAAGTTCCTCAGCGCCCCCTATATGAACCTGCCCCTGGCCGTCTTCTATCAAACCATCACCGGCGACTACCCTGACCTTGAAGGCGTCGTCGGCACCGTCCAGTCCGACACCGACATCTTCCTGAAGCCCGACTTCAACACCCTGGCCGCCGTGCCGTGGGCCCACGACCCGACGGCCCAGGTCATCCACGACGCCTTCCATCCCGACGGCCGCCCGGTCGAGGAAAGCCCGCGCCAGGTCCTGCGCCGCGTCCTCAGCTATTACACCGCCAAAGGCTGGAAACCGGTCATCGCCCCGGAACTCGAATTCTACCTCGTCGAAAAGAACGTCGACCCCGACTACCCCCTCAAACCGCCGATCGGCCGCTCAGGCCGTCCGGAAACCGGCCGCCAGGGCTATTCCATCTCGGCGGTCAACGAGTTCGACGCCCTGTTCGAGGACATGTACGAATACTCGGAAAGCCAGGGCCTGGAAATCGACACCCTGATCCACGAATCCGGCGTCGCCCAGATGGAAATCAACCTGCGCCACGGTGACCCGTTGGAACTGGCCGACCAGGTGCTGATGTTCAAGCGCACCATCAAGGAAACAGCGCTGGAACACGACATCTACGCCACCTTCATGGCCAAGCCGATGGCTCAGGAGCCGGGCTCGGCCATGCACATCCACCAGTCGATCGTCGACGCCAAGACCGGCCAGAACCTGTTCTCGGACCCCAAGACCGGCGAGCCGACCGAGGCCTTCTTCTCCTTCATCGCCGGCCAGCAGAAATACATGCCGGCCATCACCTCGCTGCTGGCGCCCTATGTCAACTCCTACCGCCGCCTCTCGCGCGGCTCGGGCGCCCCGGTCAACACCCAGTGGGGCTACGACAACCGCACCGCCGGCCTGCGCGTGCCGCCGGCCGACCCGGCCAACCGCCGCCTGGAAAATCGTATTCCGTCGTCGGACGCCAACCCGTACCTGGCCATCGCCGCCGTCCTGGCCTCGGGCTATCTCGGCATGGTCGATAAGCTCAAGCCCGCCGATCCGGTCAGCCACGACGCCTCGACCCTCCCCCAGGGCGACCTGCCCTACTCGCTGGTCCAGGCCATCATCAAGCTGGAGCGCGCCCAACCCATCATCGACATCCTGGGCCCGCAGTTCGTCACCGCCTATTCGCGCGTCAAACTCTTCGAATACGAGACCTTCATGCAGACCATCAGCCCCTGGGAACGTGAATTCCTGCTGCTGAACGTGTAATGACGAGCAATACCGGTCACCCGGTCGAGTCCTGGTACGCCGACACGGCCGACATCCCCGCCTTCCCCACCGTCGAAGGCGATATCGAAACCGATGTCGCCATCATCGGCGGCGGCTATACCGGCCTGGGCGCCGCCCTGGAGCTGTCGCGCCAGGGCATAGACTGCACCGTCCTCGAAGGCGGCCGCATCGGCTCCGGCGCGTCGGGCCGCAACGGCGGCCAGGTCCATACCGGCCAGCGCCTGGATCCCGAAACCCTGGAGGGCATGTTCGGTGAGGACATGGCGCGCCAGTTCTGGGACATGGCCATGGACGCCCGCGCCCACCTCGACGCGCTCAATATCGACTGCGACTTCAAACCCGGCCTGGTCCATGCCTGGCACAAGCCGCGCTTCGAAGCCGACGACCGCGCCTATGCCGACTTCGTGCAAAAACGCTACGGCTACGACAAACTCGCTTTCCTGACCCAAGCCGAAACCGCCACAGAACTGGGCACCGACGTCTATCACGGTGGCATTTTCGATGGCGGCGGCGGCCACCTTCACCCGCTTAAGCTGGCGCTCGGCATGGCCCGCGCCGCCCAATCCCACGGCACCAAACTCTACGAGAACAGCCGCGTCCTCCGCTACGACGGCACCAACCTCACCCTGTCCAATGGCCGCCGCATCAAAGCCAAACGCCTCCTCATCTGCGGCAATGGCTATATGGAAGGCCTGAGCGAACAGATCGACGCCCGGGTGATGCCGATCAACAATTTCATCCTGGTCACCGCCCCCCTGCCCGACCACACCATCCTGCGCAGCAACTTCGCCGCCTCGGACTCGCGTTTCGTCGTCAACTACTGGCGCCGCACGCCGGACAACCGGCTGCTGTTCGGCGGCGGCGAGAACTACACCCCGTGGTTCCCGAAGGACATCAAAGCCTTAGTCCGCCGCAACATGCTGAAAATCTACCCGCAACTCGTCGACCTACAGATCACCCATGGCTGGGGCGGCACCCTGGCCATCACCATGACCCGCGCCCCCTTTGTCCGGCAACTGGCGCCCGACGTCTTCGTCAGCGCCGGCTACAGCGGCCAGGGCGTCGTCCTGGCGCCCTACTTCGGCAAGCTGCTGGCCCGCGCCATCACGGGTGATTCGCGCGATCTCGACCTGTTGAGCCGTCTTCCCACCCCGGCCTTCTTTGGCGGCCGCATGCTGCGCTGGCCCGCCCTCGTGGCAGGGTTGAGCTACTACGCGCTGCGCGACAGGCTTTAGGCAATGGACGGCCCAATGGCCAAAATCGGTTGCACATAATACCGTATTTAAGATTCTCTTAACCTTCGAAAACCTACCTATTGTGCGGTGCAATCGTTTGGGGAGGTACTGTGCAAGAGTCCAGCGTTAGTCTGAACGAAATCATCGCCCACTCGTCCCGGGCGCGCACCATAATGTCGGGCAAGGTCAACGACATCCGCTCGGTCACCTCCATGCTGCGGATGCTGGCGCTCAACGCCCTGATCGAAGCCCGCCGCGCCGGCGACATGGGCGCCGGCTTCGGCGTCGTCGCCGACGAGGTCAAGGCCATCTCCGGCCGCGTCGAAGTCCTGTCCAGGGACCTCGCCGTCGAACTGCTGGGCGAGATCAACGCCCTGGAGACGCTGACCCAGGCCATGGCCCAGGCCAGCCAGGGCGATCGGCTGACCGACCTCGCGCACAACGCCATCGAGCTGATCGACCGCAACCTCTATGAACGGACCTGCGACGTGCGCTGGTGGGCGACCGACTCGGCCTTTGTCGACGCCGCCCAAAGCCACGACAAGTCGGCCTGCCGCCACGCTTCAAAACGGCTGGGCGTCATCCTCGACGCCTACACCGTCTATCTCGACCTGTGGCTTTGCGACCTCGACGGCCACGTCATCGCCAACGGCCGGCCCTCAACCTACGACGTCGCCGGCCGCAGCGTCGCCAATGCACCATGGTTCCAGAAATCACGAAATCTGGCAACGGGCAACGATTTCGCCGTCGATGACGTCACCGCCAATCCGTGGCTCGGGGGCGCCCAGGTCGCCACCTACGCCACCGGTGTCCGTGAGAACGGCGACGCCGACGGCAAGCTGCTGGGCGTTCTGGGCATCCACTTCGACTGGGCGCCCCAGGCCCTGGCCATCACCCAGGGGGCGCGGCTTTCCGCCGACGATCGGAAACGTTCCCGCGTCATGCTGACCGACGCCCGCGGCCGCATAATCGCCGATTGCCACGGCAAGGCGTCGCTCAACGAGACCCTGAACCTGAAGACCGAAGGCCGCGACCACGGCCACTACACCGACCACGACGGCACGGTCACCGCCTTCCACCGCACGCCGGGCTACGAAACCTATAAGGGATTGGGCTGGTACGGCGTCATCGTGCAGAAGCCCGCCTGACCGCCGCAAAGCCAGTAAATGGTTGCGGTTTAAACCTTGCGCGACATTTGCGTGACACTCGCGCCCGATAATACCAATTCCACCTATGGAATAGTTTCCGCAGCGGAAATTTTTAACCGCGCGTTAAGCTTGCGCCGCCGATCCATGGACATGTTGCAGCGCAAAAGGAGCTTGTCATGTCCTCCCCCGTACATGCCAGTAGCGTAAACAGTAGCGTATCCCAGAATATTTCCCTGGCCGACATCATCACCCAAACCGCCCGCGCCAAGACGGTGACCGGGCAAAAGGTCCGCGACATCCGCCAGGTCACGTCGAAACTGCGTATCCTGGCCCTGAATGCCCTGATCGAGGCCAAACATGCCGGCGACAAGGGCGCGGGATTTTCCGTCGTCGCCGACGAAGTCCGCAGCATTTCCGGCGAGGTCGAAGGCCTGGCCAAGGATCTGGGCGACGAAATCGTCACCCTGGACGCCCTCACCCAGTCCCTGGCGCGACAGAGCCAGGGGGCCCGCCTGACCGACCTGGCGCTGAACGCCATCGAGCTGATCGACCGCAACCTGTACGAACGGACCTGCGATGTGCGCTGGTGGGCGACGGACTCGGCCCTGGTCAACCACGCCGTCATCCCGACGGCGGAAAGCCGCGCCTATGCCTGTCAGCGCTTGGGCGTCATCCTCGACTCCTACACCGTCTATATCGACCTGTGGCTGTGCGACCTGAACGGCAATGTCATCGCCAACGGCCGGCCGGACCGCCACCATATCATCGGCCGCAATGTCCATGACCGGCTGTGGTTCTCGCGCGCCGCTACCCTACGCTCGGGCAGCGATTTCGCGGTGGCCGACATCACCACCGAACCCTTGCTGGGCAACGCCCAGATCGCCACCTACGCCACCGGCGTCCGCCGCAATGGCGACGTCAATGGCGAACTGGTCGGCATACTGGGCATCCATTTCGACTGGCAGCCCCAGGCTGCCAGCATCACCAAGGGCGTGCGCCTGTCCGACGAGGAAAAGGCCCGCACCCGCGTGCTGATGGTCGACGCCCAGGGCCTGGTTATCGCTTCATCCGACGGCAAGGGCCTGCTGACCGAACATGTCCGCCTGCACACCGAAGGCAAGCTGTCCGGCCACTACAGCGACCCCCACGGCACCATGATCGCCTTCCACAAGACGCCGGGTTACGAGACCTATGCCGGTCTCGGCTGGTACGGCATCATCCTGCAGAAGCCGGTTTAACGCTTGCCGCCCGCCGGCGCCGACGGCAAGCCGGTTAACCGCTGGACCATGGCGGCGGAAACGCCGCCGAGGCTGCCCTCCAAAGCGCCGGGAAAAGCCGCCGCGTCGATATCGATGCGATAGGTCTTGGTCGAATAGGCGCCGCCTGTGCCGGTAAACATGCCGATCACCGTGCCGGCTGCGTCACCCAGCTTCTGTCCTTTGCTGGTGACGTCGGTCGTGCCGGTGATCGGATTGACCGCCGGCAGCACCGTCTTGCTCAGCACCAGCTCCTGCCGCCCCTTGTCAGAGCCGGGATATTGGATAAACCACAGCCGAGACCGCTCGGGTATGACGGTCATCGCGGCGTTACCCTTGATATTGACCGCGCCGTCGCCGAAGATGTTGGAATACTTGCCGCCGCCTTCGCCCTTGATATCGACGAACCCTACCGCCAGTTCGATGCCCAGCATCGCCGCCTGAAGCTCGGTCGGAACATAATACTCGCTGGTTCCCTGCTCCATGGCGCCTCCGACATTGGCGAAGCCGCTCAGCACGTTCCCGCCGCCGAACAGGCGCAAATCTCCGGCGGCCAGGTAGATGCCCTCGCTGCCCGGCCCATAGAAGGTCGACTTGCCGCGCTTGCCGGTCTCCGCGGCAAAGGGCGACGGCTTCAGGCCGGGCTTCAACTGCCGCCAATGTTCGCTGGCCTCGGCATCCGCCTGCGTCAACACGACATAGCCGGCCGCCTTAAGGCCTTCGATATATTGAACATATAGCCGGTCAACAGCCGCCTGGACCTCGGCCTGGGGAATTCCCGCCACCTGGAAGGTCGAATCCGCCGTCGCATTGGCGTGATATTTGCGGTCTTCGACCCGCTCACCGGCCTCCTCGACCAGTTCGACCTGGAAGAACGGCAAAACCCGCCCGCCGGCCGGAATGGCCAGCTTGCCGTACCGCGTCAACAGGCTGTCGGCGTGGGCCAGCCCGTCGGCCGCCGATCCGATGGTGACCGACGAAGGCGCCTTGTCCTTCTTGGCGGCAAAGGCCGGCGCGGCGGCCATAAACGCAGTGCCGGCCACGCCCATCAGGGCGGCACGGCGGGAGACGGAATTCGAAAAACGGGTCATGGAACATCCCTGAATGAAACGCCGTTATCCTTCGGCGCTTCCCGTCCGGGGTTCAAATGACAAACATCGTAAGGTGTGGATTTACCAGAGCTTGAACCGTTGCAGACCGACAAGAACCGGATAGAGGTCGATCCCCAGCGCCGCCGTGATGCCGAACATGATCGGCATGATGATGAAACCGCCGAAGAAAAAGACCAGAAGCAGCAACCCTACCGTGACCAGGCCCGCCAATTGCGGCGGAACGGCGTCGCGCACCTTGGCCGGCAGATAAGGCGCCAGCGCGCCGAAACCGTCCAGGCCCGGGATGGGCAACATGTTGAGAATGAAGGCGGTCAACAGGAAGAAGAACAGCACCATCAGGCCGATGTACAGTTCCGGCAAGCCATTGAACGCGATGGCTATGGCATAAACCAGGGCGGCACACACCAGGGTCGCCGCCGGCCCGGCCAGGGACACAGCCGATTGTTGCCACTTCTTGCGGATCAGGCCGGTACGGATCATGACCGCCCCACCCGGCAGACCAATCCCGCCCATGACAAGAGCCAGGATCGGCAGGACGATCGACGTCGGTCCGTTGAAATAGTGGCGCGGATCCAGGGTCAGATAGCCCGTGTCCTTGATGGTGTAGTCGCCGAACTTCAAAGCCGTCACCGCATGGGCGTATTCGTGCAGGCACAGGCTGACGATCCAGCCCAGCAGAACGAAGGTGAAGGTCAGGATCGGCAGGGTGGGCAGAACGGCAAGAAGAAAGCCTGCCCCGGCAAAGGCCGCGAGCAGGCCGATAAACAGCCAGCTGATTTGGTTTTTCATACCCGATAAATGCCTTGCCGGCCAACCGTACGCAAGAGTTTGCAGAACCAGAACATACGAAATTCCGATCTCCCTCCTCCCTACGAAGTGGGGAGGGGGACCCCGAAGGGGTGGAGGGGTATAGGAACGCTCAGCCTCCGCTGAGCTTTCCCCGATACCCCCTACAACGCCCTCAACACCGGCTCCGCCTCATTCAGCGACTGCACCATGATATCAACAATCCGGTCGATCTCGGCCTCGGTGATGATCAGCGGCGGACACATGACCAGGCTGTCACGGATACCGCGCACCATAAGGCCATTCTTGATGCACAGGTCGCGCACGATCGGTCCGGCCGTACCTTCCGCTCCGGTAAAACGCTTGTTTGTACCGGGTTCCGACACGATTTCCACAGCCCCGATCAGGCCCAGCGAACGCGCCTGCCCGACCAGCGGATGGTTTTCCAGGCGTTTCAAAGCCTTGGCGAGATAAGGCCCGGTGACATCGCGTGTCCGCTCGATCAGGCTCTCGTTTTCCAGGATTTCGATATTGGCCAGCGCCACAGCGGCGCAGGTCGGATGGCCGCTATAGGTGTAACCGTGAACGAAATCGCCGCCCTTTTCGACCAGGGTATCGACGATCTCCTGCGACACGCCCACAGCCGAAATCGGCAGATAGCCGGACGACAGGCCCTTGGCCATGGCGATCAGGTCGGGCTTGACGCCCCAATGCTCATGGCCGAACCAATGCCCCAACCGGCCGAAGCCGCAGATAACCTCGTCACAGATCAGCAGGATGCCGTATTTGCGACAGATGGCCTCAACCTTGGGCCAGTAGCTGTCGGGCGGAATGATCACTCCACCGGCGCCCTGCACCGGCTCACCGATAAAGGCGGCGACATTTTCAGGCCCGACACTGAGGATTCGTTCTTCAATGGAATCGGCGACACGGGTCGCAAAAGCATCCGGATCCTCGCCGAAACCTTCGCCGAAATGGTAGGGTTGCAACACATGTTCAACGCCGGGAATCGGCAGGTCACCCTGCTCATGCATGAAGGTCATGCCACCCAGCGAAGCGCCGGCCACGGTCGAGCCGTGATAGGCATTCTTGCGCGAAATGAAAATCTTGCGTTTCGGCTCACCCTTTAGCGCCCAATAGTGGCGGACCAGACGGAAGATGGTGTCATTAGCTTCGGAACCCGAAGAGTTGAAGAAGACGTGGGTCAGGGCCGGATTGGAGGCCTGCATCTTCTCGGCGATCTTGGCGGCCAGTCGCACCGGCGGCGGCGTCGCCGTCTTGAAGAAGGTGTTGTAGTAGGGCAATTCCAGCATCTGCTCGTAGGCGACGCGAGCCAGTTCGTCCCGGCCATAGCCGACATTAACGCACCACAGCCCGGCCATGCCGTCCAGAAGCGACTTGCCCTCGGCGTCGGTAATGGTGCAGCCCTCGGCGCGGGTTATCATACGCGATCCGCCCAGTTCGCGCTGAAGTTTGTAATCCGACTGGGCCGGCAGATGGTGCGCCAGGTCGAGACGACGCAGTTCCTCGACGTCGTAATTGCGGATCGGTTTTTGTACAGGCAGGGTCATGGCGCACTCATTCTAGACTGAGCGCCAATCTGTTGCAAAACGCCCCAGAAGTCAATATTGTGATCACAATTATGCGTGTTCAGCCACCGGCGCAGCGATGGACAAACCGCGCAGGGCGCGTCCCATCAGCCGGAAGAATTGCTGGCTCTGTAGATGGCGCTCAACCTGCCATTCCGGATGCCATTGGACGGCCAAAAGCTGACAGCCACCGATATTGGCGCTGACCGCTTCGATCAGGCCGTCCGGCGCAACGGCCTCGACGGCCAAACCTTCGCCCAGACGATCAACGCCCTGATAATGCACGGAATTGACCCACATGCTGCTGGCGCCGTAAACGCCTTGCAAAATCCCGCCCGGCGTCAGGCTGACGTCATGGCCGTGGTCGAACATGGCGTCAAACGACACCTCATCGGGCGCATGATGGGCCAGGAGGCCATGCTCGCCGCGCCCGACATCGGTGCGCAAGGTGCCACCCAGGACGACATTGATTTCCTGGAATCCACGGCAGATGCCGAAGACCGGCTTGCCGATTGTGATCATGCATTCGATCATGGCCAGCGACACCGAATCGCGACCGGTATCGAACGGTCCGGCGCAGGAATCGCTGCCGTAAAGATGCGGTTGCAGGTTGGACGGCGAGCCCGTCAGCATCAACCCGTCCAAGCGGCTGGTCAGGGTTCGCGATACCCCCTCGCCGATCGGCGGGATCAACAGGGCGTGACAGTCGCCATAGACGGTGGCCGCGCGGACATAACGCTCCATCACCGCATGGGCGTTCTCCACACCGACGGTGCGGTTGCAGGCCATGATGCCGATGACAGGCTTGTCCGTCATGCTCTCAGGTCCAGGCGGCAAAAAATATCTTCCAGCGGCATGGCTGGAAAACCGGATGGTAACGCATTACGGGGGATTTGGACATAGCCATTTTTCGCGTAAAAGCCGAGTGCCCGGTCAAATTTCGCAAGCGTGCCCAGACTGACATCATCCAGATCGCGCAGCCGCGCCTGCGCAAGTAAGGATTCCATAAGGGCCTGACCGATACCCAGGCCTGCCCCCCTCCGATCGGGCGCAACGAACATCCGCCGCAGCGCGCCGTGCGTTTCGCCATAAACCAGCAGTGCTATAGTACCGACGATGCAGCCATCGTCCTCCGCCACCCACAGCCCGTCACCATAGGCATTGTGCTCGACATCGCCCAGATCGGCGCGCGTGGTCGCAAAACCAAACTCCTCATTCAGAATACCGCGGATCAACTCCGCCGCCGCCGGCCCATCTTCCGGTCGCCACGGCCGTACGACAATTGCTTCCATGATGCTGTCCCGGTCAGACGTTTGAAACCCGATGGAATGTCCAAGCTCCCTCCTCCCTACGAAGTGGGGAGGGGGACCGCGAAGCGGTGGAGGGGTATCTTACTGTCGGCTCAATCAGCTCAACAACACCGCCGGCGAGCAGGCATGGAAGCTCAACCACACCTTTTCATCCCAGGTGAAATCCTCCTGGTCCCAACGCGTCAGGTTGGGCCGCACCACCTTGACCAGACTGCCACCATTGATCTCGATCTCGAAGATGGTCTCGCTGCCCAGATACACAAGGTGCTTCACCACCCCGGCAATGACATTATACCCCTCAGGCGCATCATCGACCTTGGGCGGCTTGTCGGTACGCTTGTGCATCTCGATCTTTTCCGGACGCACGGCGGCCCATACCGTCGTGCCCGTCGCCCCGGTCACACCGTGGTCGAGATAGATCGGCCCGACATCCTTGGTGTTGACGATGGCGTGGTCGGGCTCGTCGACATCCAGCGTGCCTTCGAACATGTTGACGCTGCCGATGAAGTCCGCAACGAAGCGCGAATTGGGGAATTCGTACAGGTCCGACGGCGTCGCCACCTGCTGCAGGATTCCGCGGTTCATGACGGCGCAACGCGTGGCCATGGCCAGGGCTTCATCCTGATCGTGGGTGACCATGATGAAGGTGATGCCGACCTTCTCCTGCAGAAGCGCCAATTCGGTGCGCATCTGATCGCGCAGCTTGGCGTCCAGCGCCGACAACGGTTCATCCAGCAACAGCACGCGCGGCTTCTTCACCAGAGCCCGCGCCAGCGCGACCCGTTGCCGCTGGCCGCCCGACATCTGGTCGGGTTTGCGCGGCCCGAACCCGCCCAGCTTGACCAGGTCCAGCGCCTCTTCGGCGCGGCGGCGGCGCTCATCGCCGGGCACGCCATCCATCTTCAGGCCGTAGGCGACATTATCCAGCACGGTCATATGCGGGAAGACGGCGTAGGACTGGAACACCATGTTGACGGGGCGCAGGTTGGGCGCCGTGGTCGACATGTCCTTGCCGTCGATCATGACCCGGCCTTCGGTCGGCATCTCGAACCCGGCCAGCATGCGCAAAAGCGTCGTCTTGCCGCAGCCCGACGGCCCCAGCAGCGAGAAGAACTCGCCTTCATTGATGGTCAGCGAGACATTGTCGACCGCCGACACCTTGCCGAAGCGTTTGGAGACATTCTCGAACTGAATGATCGGTTTAGTCATTTCGTCCTCAAGGAGCGGAGCGTTAGGACAACTGTCATTTCTTTTCTCCGGCGCCGCCGTCATGGCCGGCGGTCAGGGCGCTGGAGCCCTGGAATTTGAGGGCAAGGAAGGTCAGCAGGACCGTCACGACGATCAGTATGGTCGAGGCGGCATTGACTTCGGGCGTCACCGAGAACCGCACCATTGAATAGACCTTGACCGGGAAGGTCACCGTATCCGGTCCCGCCGTAAAGAAGGTGATGACGAAGTCATCCAGCGACAGGGTGAAGGCCAGCAGCGCCCCGGCGATAAGCGACGGCTGGATATGCGGAATGACCACATCCATCAGGGCGCGGAACTCCGACGCCCCCAGGTCCTTGGCCGCCTCCTCCAGTTCGCGGTTGAAACTGCCCAGGCGGGCTCGCACCACCACGGCGACAAACGGGAAGCTGAACGAGACGTGGGCGATGATAATGGCGCCCAGGTTGAACGGCCACGGCAGACCGACCGGCCAGGGCAGGACCTTGGCGAAGAAGACCAGCATGCCGACGCCCATGCAGATTTCCGGCACGACGATCGGCACGGCCAGCGCGCCGTCGAACAGGGTCTTGCCGGCAAAGCGGAAGCGCCACAGGACAATGGCCGCCATGGCGCCGACAACCACCGACAGGATGGTCGAAAACAGGGCGATGGTCAGGGAGTTGCCGAAGGCGACCAGCAGGCTGTCATTGTGCAGCGCCTGCTCGTAATATTTCAGCGAGAAGCCCTTCCACACGGTCGTCGACCGCGTCGAATTGAAGCTGAACACCATCATGCTGATCAGCGGCGCGTACAGGAAGATGGTGACCACCACCAGCCACGCCTGGATCGGCCAGCGCTTGAGGTATTCCAGCGGCCCCGGCGGCATCTTGCGCGGTTTCACAGCCGGGGAATTCACGACAGCGTCCGTCATGCCGTCCTCCTGCGTGCGCGGGCTTCGAACACGCCCTGGATGGCGATGGCGATAAAGGTGAGATAGACCAGCAGGAAGCTGAGCGCCGCCCCGAACGGCCAGTTGTTGGCGCGTTTGAACTGCGATTCAATGACGTTGGCGATCATCTGCGAATCCGGCCCGCCCAGCAGATCCGGCGTCAGATAGGAACCCAGGGCCGGGATGAAGGTAATCAGCACGCCCGAAGCGATCCCCGCCCCGGCCATCGGTACGATCACATTGAACAGGGTGCGGATATGACCGGCGCCCAAATCCAGCGACGCTTCCAGCAGCGACCGGTCCAGGCGGTCCAGGGCTGAATAAAGCGGCAGCACCATGAACGGCAGGTTGACAAAGACCAGGCCGAAGACGACGGCGAAATTGTTGTTGAGCAGCATCAGGGGCTCGAACGTCCCCATGGCGCCGCCTGTGACGGCATTCAGCCCGTTGTGAATCGTCTCCAGCCCCATATTGACGAAGCCCTTGGTCCTCAGGACCGCGATCAGGGCATAGGTCCGGATCAGCAGATTGGTCCAGAATGGCAGCATGATCAGCAGCAGCAGCCACGGCTTCCATCGTTCAGGCGCAAACGTGATGGCCATGGCCACCGGGAACCCGATAATCAGGCACAGCAGGGTGGTGATGCCGGCAATGAAGAACGACTTCAGGAAGATGTTCAGATACAGCGGCGAAAAGGCGTTCTGATAGTTCGCCCAGGTGCCGGTAAAGGCAATCCCGACCAGGCCTTCGTTCTGACCGAAACTGTACAGCCAGACAATGCCCAGCGGCACCATGAAGAAGAGGACCAGCCAGACCAGCGGTGCGCTGAGCAGGGTGAAGAAGATACTCTTCGCCTGGCGCCAGGATTGTTCCATGACCGCTCCCCTTCCGTGTTGGTGTTAATCAGGCTTCTTCTTCCGCCGGCATGCCCGCAGCGGCACGCACGCGGGTAATGATTTCGTCGAACTTCGGCGCCAACTCGGCCTTGAAGGTAGCGTATTCGCACTTGGCCAGCTTGTCGGCCGGCGGGAAGATGATGGGGTTGTTCTTGTAATCGTCGGGCATCAGCGCCTTGGCGGCTGCGTTCGGCGTCGGATACAGGATCTTCTTGGAGATATTGGCGCCGGCCTGTGCGTCCAGGATGTAGTTGATAAAGGCATGGGCCTCTTCCGGCAGCGGTGCGCCCTTGGGGATACACAGGCAGTCGGAGTTGAGCTGCGAACCTTCGTTCGGAATGACGAAATCGACGTCAGGGAAGTCCTTCTTCGCCTGGGCGATGTCGCCATTGTATTCGATGACGATGTCGACCTCGCCGCCGGTCAGCAGGTCCTGACCATCGTCGCTGTGGAACTTCAGGATATTGCCGCGCTTGACCTGCTTGGTCAGCAGGGCCTCGACCTCGGCCAGAACCTTGTCGTCGATGGCATTGACGCTGTAGCCGAGATATTTGGCCCCCAGACGGATCAGGTCGCCGGGTTCGCCCAGCCACGCGATCTTCTTCTTGTAGGCATCGGATTCGAACACCCACTTCCACGAATCCGGCACCTTGCCGTCGCGCATGGTCTTGGTGTTGTAGCCCAGGCCCAGCACCAGCCAGGTATAGGGCACCGAGAACTTGCGGCCCGGATCGTAGTCCGGATTCATGAAGGCGGCGTCGATGTTCTTCAGGTTCGGGATCTTGGTGTGGTCCAGCGGCGTCAGCATGCCGGCCTGGCCCATGCGGGTGACGAAGTCGTTCGACGGCACGATCACGTCATAGCCGGGATTGCCGGCGCTCAGCTTGGCGAACAGTTCGTTGTTGTCCGCGAACAGGGTCATGTTGACTTCGGTACCGGTCGCGGTTTGGAAATCCTTCAGCGTGGTTTCGCCGATATAGGTGTCCCAGTTGTAGAAGTTCAGCTTTTTCTTGGGCTTTTGCGCATCGCAGCCCGCCAGGCCGGTGAAGGTGATCCCCACCGCGGCGGCGCCCGTGGCGGCCAGGATGGAACGACGCGACATATCAAAGCGATTGGCACCCATGGACCCGGTCTCCTTGTGAAGCTGCAGCAAATATCCGACGCCAGAGGAATACGGGATTAACAACCTGTCAATCCCCTAATGTGATCACAACACGGACGAAACGCTGTTTTCTCGCACCTGCGTGCTCATTCGGCCTCGTCCATAACGCGACTCCACGCCGCCTCGACCAGGGCGACAATATCGTCGCCCGGCCGCTTCGCGAAAGCCGACGCGCCCAACGGCGGAAACAGGACGGGACTATCGCGATAGCTTTGCGGCATGGCTGCGCGCACGGCGGCGTTCGGCGTGGGATACATGATGGTCTTGATGATGTCGCGGCCGCCTTCGACACTCAGCATGAAGTTCAGAAAGGCGTGGGCTGCCTCGGGATTGGGCGCATTGGCCGGAATGGCCCAGCTATCGGCCGCCAGTAACCCGCCCTCCTTCGGCACAACGAACCCAAGGTCACCGTCGGCGAGAACGCTCGCTTCGATCGAAATCACCTGCGCGATGTCACCGTTATACTCCATCACCAGCTCAACCTCGCCCGCCAGCAAACGATCCTGGCCGTCATCCTGGTGATAGGTCGCGTTGCGCCGCTTCAGCAGGGCTTCGATGTCGCTGATCACCTGAGGCGTCAGGCCGTCTGCGCCATGACCGAGATACAGGGACGCTGCCGTAAACAGAGGCAAGGGATCGCCCACCAGGGCGACATTGCCGTCATAGATGTTGCTGTCAAACAGCCAGCCCCACGAGTCGGGCACGGCGCCTGCGCGCATGATCGACTTGCGATAGCCGATCCCCAGCATCAGCCAGCTGAACGGCATGGCATAACGGCAGCCGGGATCGTAAGGCGGATTGCGAAACGCCGGATCTATATTGGCGAAGTTGGGCAGGCGTTGATGATCGAGCGGCTGCAAGAGATTGGCGGCGATCATATGGCTCAGATTGTCGTCCGACGGGACAATGACATCGAAACCCGAATCGCCGCCTTTCATCCTGGCGAACAGCTCGTCGTTGGTCTGAAAAAAGTACATGTCGACCTCAACGCCGGTTTCACGCCGAAAGTCCTTGAGGGTGGTGTCGCCGATATAGGTGTCCCAGTTGAGAAAGTTCAGCTTCTTGCCGGCGGCTTGCGCCCCGCCGGACAGGATGAAGCCGACGGCCGCGGCGCCCAGGCCGGCCAGTATGGAACGTCGCGATGTCACAGTCCCCTCCCCTTGCCTGCTCACTACGCGTTGCGCAGATACCAGTCGTAGTCGAGCGATGTAATCTCCTCATAGAAGCGCGCCTGTTCGGTGCGCTTGACCTTGACATACATGTCGACAAAGCGGTCGCCGAGATAGTCGCGCAGAACGGCCGACTTGTCGAGATAGTCCACAGCCGCGAACCAGTTGGTCGGAAGCGTCGCGCCGGTTTCGGCGGCCACGGCATAGCCGTTGCCGACCACCGCCGGACCGGGATCGGTCTTTTGCGTGATGCCGTAATGGGCGCAGGCCAGGATGGCGGCCAGGACCAGGTACGGATTGCCGTCGGCGCCGGCGACCCGGTGTTCGACGTGGCGGGTATGGGCCGGGCCGGCGGTGACGCGCAATGACACCGTGCGGTTATTCACCCCCCAGGTCAGGCCGACCGGGGCATAGGAATTGGCCTTGAAACGCTTGTAGCTGTTGGCGCCGGGTGCCAGGATACCCATGACGTCGGCCAAGTGATCCTTCATCCCGCCGATCATGTTCAGCAGCAACGGCGAGCCCTGCGGATCGGCGTCGGCGCACAGGTTCGCTCCGTCCTTGTCGGCGACGCTGATATGGACGTGGAAGCCCGAACCGGCGCGGTCCGCCCATGGCTTGGCCATGAAGGTCGCTTCGATCCCCAGCGACAAGGCCACACCCTTGGCCAGGCGCTTGTACATCACCGCGTCGTCGGCAGCTCTTAAGGCATCAGGCTTGTGCTTCAGGGTCAGTTCGACCTGGCCAGGCGCGAATTCGGAAATAGCCCCTTCCAGCGGGATGTTCTGGATGTCGGCGGTTTCCCACAATTGCCGGAAAAAGTCGCCGTGGGCCTCGATCTCGGGCAGGCCGTAGACCTGGATGCCCTTGGGCGTCTCCCCCGTGGTGAAGCTGGTCGCCGGCAACAGTTCGCCGTCATGACCGCGCTCGATATCGACCAGATAATATTCCAGCTCGCACGCCACCACCGGCGTCAGGCCATCGGCCTTGTAGCGGTCCAGCACGCGCTGCAACACATGGCGCGGGTCGAGGTCGTTGGGCGTGCCGTCCAGTTCGTACAGCGACAACATGACCTGGCCGACATCGTCGCCCAGCCACGGCGCCGGCACCAGCGTGCCCGGCACCGGCCGCGCCACACGGTCGGCGTCGCCGTCTTCCCAGACCAGGCCGGTGTCTTCGCAGTCGGCGCCCAGGGTATCGACCACCAGGATCGAGCCCGGCAGGAAACGACCATATTCGTAGATCGGCAGCAGTTCATGCCGGCGCAGGCGCTTGCCGCGCGGCACGCCGGTCATCGAGGTGAACAGGATCTCGAAATAGACGATATGCGGATGGGCATCGAGGAAGGCCTTGGCCTCATCAACGGTAGCGACCATGGGGTGCGGCGGCAGGCTCATGAAAATTCCCTGTAATGGTGCGCAAAAGCGGCGACGGCGTCGACCAGCCGATCGATAGCCTGAGTCTGCGTTTGCGGCGAGATGAGCATCATATTGTGGAACGGCGCAATCAGCACGCCGCGGTTGATCAGAAACAGATGAAAGGCGTCGAGCAGGTCGTGGTCGAGATAGCGGCGCATCTCTTCGGCATTGCGCGGCGGTTCCGGCGCAAAAACCAGCTCCACCCGGGCGCCGACATGGACCGTGCACCACGGCAGCCCGGCAATGACCCGATCCAGCCCCGCAACCAGATATTCGGCGCCCGCCAGCATATGATCATAGGCCGGCTGGGTGGCGATCTGCGTCAGGACCGTGTGGATGGCACGCATCACCAAGGCATTGCCGGACAAGGTCGTGCCGATGCCCGACTGACCGGGCCCGATCCGCGCCTGAGCCTCGTCCATGCGCGCAGCGACCTCGGCCGTCACACCCCACACCGCGGCCGGAATACCACCGGCGATGGCCTTGCCGACGACAAACATGTCGGGCTTCAGGCCGTGCGCGACGCAATAGCCGCGCGGATCGGACGACAGGGTATGGGTCTCATCCATGACCAGAAGCGTGCCATGCGCCGTGCACAGATCGCGCAACGCCTGCAAAAACCCATCATCCGGCCGGATCATGCCGCAGTTGGTCATCACCGGCTCGGCCAGGACAGCGGCGATATTACCTGTCGCCAGGGCCGCTTCCAAAGCCGCCAGGTCATTGAACGCAATGACCGTCGTGGTCTGCGTCTGGTCGTGGACCTGCCCGATCAGGCCGGTCTTGTTCGACGGCACGCCGTCATACAGCGCGACGAAACAGTCCTCGACCATGCCGTGATAGCAGCCGTCGAACACCAGGATCCGCTCGCGCCCGGTAATGGCGCGAGCCCAGCGGATGACGGCACGGTTGGCGTCCGACGCTGTCGTCGCCACCTGCCATTGATCCATGCCGAAGCGCTCACACAACAGGTCACCGACAACATTGCTCAACGGCATGGGCAGCATATAGCCAACGCCCTGCCCTGCCTGGTCAGCGACGGCGGCCGCCAGCTCGGCCCGGGCATGGCCGAACATCGACGGTGTGTCACCTAAACAAAAATCGTCGTACGCAATGCCGTCGACATCCGTCAAAGTGGCGCCGGAAGCACACTTCGCATATATGGGAAACGTTGACGCCCAGTCCCGCATCCAGTGCATGGGCACGCCTCCGCGCCACGCCGAAGCCTTTTCGGACAAGGCTTTGGACTGTGGGTGCGCCAACGCAAACACTTCGCGTTGTTGCGAAATGAAATCCTGAAGCGTCAAATGTCCCCCAAACCGCCGTAGGAGATGTATTTGATATTGAGATATTCTTCCATGCCCTCGATGGCGCCTTCGCGGCCGATGCCGGACTCCTTGACACCGCCGAACGGCGTAACCTCGGTCGAGATAATACCGTCGTTCATCCCCACCATGCCGTAGTCGAGATGCGCTGCCACGCGCATGGCGCGGCCGATATCGCGGGTATAGGCATAGGCCGCCAACCCGAACGGCGTGTCATTGGCCAGGCGGATGGCTTCGTCCTCGGTGTCGAACTTGAACAAAGGCGCCACCGGCCCGAAGATCTCGACGTCGAAAATCTCCATGTCGCGCGTCACGTCGGTCAACACGCTGCCCTCATAGAACAGGTCGTGCGCCTTGCCGCCGGTCTCGATCCTGGCGCCCTTGGCCACAGCGTCGTCAACCAACTGCTGCACCTTGTCGATGGCTCTCTGATTGATCAGCGGCCCCAGCGTGGCGTCATCCTGCCAGCCAGGCTCCAGCTTCATCGCCTTGACCTTGGTGACCAAGGCCGCGGCAAACCGGTCATAGATGCCGGCCTGGACCAGGATACGGTTGGCGCAGACACAGGTCTGGCCGGAATTGCGGTATTTCGACGCCAGCACGCCTTCAATGGCCGCATCGAGATCGGCGTCGTCGAACACCAGGAACGGCGCATTGCCGCCCAGTTCCATCGACACCTTCTTCATCGTCGGTGCACAGGCGGCATAGAGCAGCTTGCCCACCGGGGTCGAACCCGTAAAGCTCAGCTTCTTGACGCGCGGATCGGACGTCATGACCTCGCCGACCTCCTTGGCCTTGACCGAGGTGATCATCGAAATCACGCCATCCGGAATACCGGCCTGTTTCGCCAGGACCAGCAAGGCCAAAGCCGACAGCGGCGTCTCTTCCGACGGCTTGATGACAACCGTACATCCTGCCGCCAAAGCCGGCGCCACCTTACGGGTGATCATCGAGATCGGGAAGTTCCACGGCGTAATCGCCGCGCAGACACCCACAGGCTGGCGGATGGTCTGGAGGTGCTTGCCCGGCAGCGTCGCCGGGATGGTACGGCCATAGGCGCGCTTCGCCTCTTCGGCGAACCACTCGATAAAAGACGCGCCGTAGGCGACCTCGCCGCGCGTCTCCTTCAGCACCCGCCCCTGCTCCAGGGTGACCAGCAGGGCCAGTTCCTCCTGATGCGCCAAAACCAGACTGTTCCAGTTTTTGAGAAGTGTTGAACGCGCCTTTGCAGGCTGTTTTGACCACGCCGGAAATGCCGCTTCCGCGGCGTCGATCGCTGCCCGGGTTTCGTCGCCGCCCTGCGCCTTCACATAGCACAGAGGCTTGCAGGTCGCCGGATTGAGCACGGCGAAACGGTCGGCCGCCTGCTCCATAAAAATCAGATCGCCCAGAAGATCGCGTTGTTTATCAGTCAGTTGCATGATCAGGCCTTGAAGCTGATGCTGACCGCCTTGAGGTCGGCATATTTGTAAAGCGCATGCAGCGACCGGTCGCGGCCGAAACCGGACTGCTTCACGCCCCCGAACGGAGAGGTGATGTCGCAGGCATCCCAGCCATTGACCCAGACCAACCCGGCTTTCAGCGCACTCGCCGCCCGCATGGCCTTGTTTATATTGGCAGTCCACACCCCGGACGCCAGCCCAAACACCGTGTCATTGGCGATTTTATAGGCCTCGGCCTCATCCTTGAACGTCAACACCGACAGGACCGGGCCAAACACCTCTTCCTGAGCCAGGACATTGGCCGGGGTGATGCCGTCGATCAGCGACGGCTCGACATAGTAGCCACCGCTGTCGGCATGGATTTGATGCCCGCCCATGACCAGCCGCCCACCTTCGGCCTGACCGCGTTCGATATATTCCAGCGCTGTATGCATCTGGCGCGACGAGATCATGGCGCCGAATTGTGTTTTCGGATCAAAGGGATCGCCGACGCGGATCGACTTGGCGACCGCCGCGACCTTAGCGACAAACGCGTCCTTGATGCTCTCTTCGACCAGCAACCGCGACGCCGCGGTGCACACCTGACCCTGGTTATAAAAGACGCCCCAGGCGGCATTCGATGCCGCCGCATCCAGGTCATCGCAATCGGCAAAAACGATCTGGGGCGACTTGCCGCCCAGTTCCAGCGACACGCGCTTCAGATTGCTGTCGGCCGAGGCCCGCATCAAAGTCCGCCCCACCGGCCCCGAACCGGTGAACGCAATCATGTCCACATCCATATGCAATGCCAGGGCCTGGCCGGCTTCGTGGCCCAGGCCGGTGACCACATTCCAAACACCGGGCGGCACCCCGGCTTCCAAAGCCAGTTGCGCCGTATAGAGCGCGGTCATCGACGACAGTTCCGCCGGTTTCAGCACCACGCTGTTGCCCATGGCCAGGGCCGGCGCGACCTTCCACATCGCCATATGCAGCGGGAAGTTCCACGGCACGATGGCGCCGATCACCCCCAGAGGCTCATGCACGACATAGGACAGGCGGTCGGAAGGCGTCGGCGCGACCTCGCCATAGACCTTGTCGATGGCCTCTGCGTAATAGCGCGTGCTCTGGATGGCCAGGGGGATATCGACATTGCGAGCATCGGAGATCGGCTTGCCAGTATCCAGGCTTTCCAGCAACGCCAGGTTTTCAGCATGCTCCGCCATAAGGTCGGCCAGGCGATGCAGGATCTTTTTCCTGACCTTGGGCGCCAGCTTGCGCCAGCGGCCGTCCTCGAACGCCGTCCGCGCCGACACCACGGCGCGATCGACATCGGTACCGTCGCACGCGGCGATCTTGTTGATCAGCGTACCGTCGCGCGACGAGCGATTATCAAAGGTCCGCCCAGACGCCGAGGCCGTTTCCTGCCCTTCGATCAGCGCCTTGTCCGGCTTGGCGATGGCGGCGACAGCCGCGAGAACGCCATCGAGCGATTCGGCAATAGGTTGCGGCGCGGAAACAGGCATGGCAAAATCCTTAGCTTGTGATCACACTTTACACACTGTGGACCACGGCAAAGTCAAGCCGCACACGCAGAGTTTATGGTCCTGCTTTTTACTTTGACTGGGCCCGCCGGCGCTTGGGTTCAGGTTCAGCGCGTGATCGGATGACGTCCAGCATCATCTCCATGCCTTCGCGAACGTCCGCCTGCATCGAGACGCGCACCGCTTCGGGGTCACCACTTTCGAAAGCCGCGATCATATCCTGGTGATGGTCCTTGGGCAGTTGCACCGTCCCCAATCGACCAAACACCACGCGCATGAACGGCCCGACCTGCAACCACAGGGTCCGCGCCAGGTCGTAGAAGAGATCGGCATCGGCCTGAGCATAGATGCAGAAGTGAAAATCCTGGTTGGCTTGCATGTAGCCGCCGACATCGCCGCTTGACAGCGCCTTCATCAGCTTGGCGTCATCGTCGCGAAGTCGCCGAATAGCG
Organism: Asticcacaulis sp. AC460; assembly: GCF_000495795.1. Lineage (GTDB taxonomy): Bacteria > Pseudomonadota > Alphaproteobacteria > Caulobacterales > Caulobacteraceae > Asticcacaulis. Next base: position 1,835 of record NZ_AWGD01000008.1, on the reverse strand, counting down.
TCCTTGGTCATACGCGGCGTCGCCAAGGCGGCCAGTTCCGGTTCGACCCATTCGCGCGCCTTCATCAACTGCAAAACGCGTTTCTCGGTCAGGTCCGGTACCCGTAAACGTTTGTTAGACGCTTGAAGTTCCAAGGCCTTTTCCGCAATCAACCGCCGCACAGCTTCCCGCACCGGCATGGGCGATACACCCAGGTTTGCCGCCAGGGTCCGCAGCGACACAGGATTTAGCGGCGGTATCTGCCCCTTGATCAGGGCGTCGGCCAGGGCGTCATAGACCTGGTCGTGGACCTTTCCGTCCCCGCCCGCCGTGTCCAGACTGACTACACTCATTTCCTTCGTCCTGCCTCTTGTATCGGCGGCGTCGATGTGATCACAATATACGCGCTTTCGCCGATAAGAGAACCACTATGAACGCCCCCGTCTTAGATAATTTCTGGATGCCATTTACGCCCAATAAGGTGTTCAAGGCAAAGCCGAAACTGCTCACCTCCGCGAAGGGGATGTTTTATACCGACGCCGACGGCCGTGAGATCCTGGACGGGGCCTCCGCCCTATGGTGCGTCAATGCCGGCCACGGCCGCGAAAAGATCACGGCCGCCATCCAGAAACAGGCGGCGGAAATGGATTTCGCGCCGACTTTCAACATGGCGCATCCCCTGGCCTTTGAGTTCGCCCACGAGCTGTCGAAGATCCTGCCCTATGACTTAAAGCGCGTCTTCTACACCAATTCCGGCTCCGAATCGGCCGACACGGCGCTGAAGATCGCCCTCGCCTATCAAAGAGTCCGCGGCCATGGCGCCCGCACCCGGCTGATCGGACGTGAACGCGCCTATCACGGCGTCGGCTTCGGCGGCATTTCGGTCGGCGGAATCGTCCGCAATCGCATGTATTTCGGCAGCCTGCTGTCGGGTGTCGACCACCTGCCCCACACCCACGGCGTCGAAGGCAACCTCTTCACCAAGGGCCAGCCCGAACACGGCGCAGACCTGGCCGATACGCTGGAACGCATCGTCACCCTGCACGACGCCAGCACGATCGCTGCTGTCATCGTCGAGCCTGTGGCCGGATCGACCGGCGTGCTGGCGCCGCCCAAGGGCTACCTTCAGCGCCTGCGCGCCATCTGCGACAAACACGATATCCTGCTGATCTTCGACGAGGTCATCACCGGCTTCGGCCGTCTCGGCGCAGCCTTCGGGGCGGATTATTTCGGCGTGCGGCCGGACATCATGTGCCTGGCCAAGGGCATCACCAACGCTACCGTCCCCATGGGCGCCGTGGCTGTGTCGACGCGGATCTACGACACCTTCATGCAGATGGCCGATACGCCGATCGAGTTCTTCCACGGCTATACCTATTCCGGCCATCCGCTCGCCTGCGCCGCCGGCCTGGCAACGCTTGAGGTCTATCGCGAAGAAGACCTGTTCGCCCGGGCGGCCTCGCTGGCGCCCTATTGGGAAGAGGCGATCCATTCCCTCCGCGATGCCCGGCACGTCATCGATATCCGCAACCTGGGCTTGGTCGGCGGGATCGAGCTGGCGTCGCGGCCGGGTGCGGCGACCGCGCGGGCTTTCGAGGCCTTCGACCGCTGTTTCGAAAAGGGCCTGATGATCCGCGTCACAGGCGACATCATCGCCCTGTCGCCGCCGCTAATTCTTGAAAAGGCGCATATCGACCGGATCGTCGAAACCCTGCGCGCGGCCCTGGCTGAGGTGGAATAGGGATTCACCACGAACCACACGAACAGACACGAACTTCAGGATCGATCTGAACCCGCCGCTTGGCGGCATTAGTTAGCAGATTCAGCAGCGCGGGCTGCTCAGACACATCCTGAAG
>NZ_AWGD01000007.1 GCF_000495795.1 Asticcacaulis sp. AC460 | reverse complement strand
TTCGTGATGGGGTGGACGCCCCCTGTACGGCATCGATGTGCCAGAATGAGGTGTGTTTAAGCATCTCAAGCAAAAGGAGGCGTCCGTGAGTGAAGTTAGCATAATCGGCCTGGATTTGGCCAAGAGTGTTTTTCAAGTCCATGGTGCAACGAAAGAGGGGAAGATGGTTTTCAATCGCCGTCTTCGCCGTGATGAAGTCATCAGCTTCTTTTTGAAGCAGCCGTCGTGCCTTGTGGTGATGGAAGCTTGCGGAGGTGCGCATTTCTGGTCTCGTGAGATATCGAAGTTAGGTCACGAGGTACGGTTGATAGCGCCTTCGCATGTTAAGCCGTTCGTGAAGCGCAATAAGAGCGATAGGGTGGATGCTGAAGCCGTGACGGAAGCCGCGGTCCGGCCGAACATGCGGTTTGTTCCTACCAAGAGTGAGGAAGCGCAGGCCCAAGCCACTCAGTTACGCGTACGGGAACAACTCTCCAAGCAGCGAACCCAAAGCATCAATGCCTTACGAGGGCTGATGAGTGAGTTTGGCCTTGTCGTCGCACTGGGGCGCCAGCATGTAGACAAGCTGATTGCCAAACTGGGTGACGAAGGTAGTGCTGTGCCTGAGGCCGCTCAACCCGGCTTGTTATTCCTGGCGGCCAACATAGCCACTCTGACGGAGCAGATCGACAACTTGGACAGGCAGACCCGCACCCAGGCTAAGCAGGACGAGACATCTCGCCGGCTCATGACCATACCCGGGGTGGGGCCCATGTCAGCCGTGGCTCTGATGGCGCTCATGCCGGAGCCGGACTTTTTCAAGTGTGGGCGGGACTTCGGTGCATGGCTCGGGTTCACGCCCGTCGAGCACTCCAGTGGCGGCAAACAGAGGCTGGGCGGGATTTCGAAGAAGGGGCAACCGACCTTGCGACGACTTCTTCTGCTCGGCGCCGCCGCCGTCGTCCGTCAGGCTATGAGGCGGCCCCTGAACCCTAAAACATGGCTGGGCAGAATGCTGGCAAAGAAACCCACAATGCTGGTCATCACAGCCCTGGCCAACAAAACCGCGCGCATCATCTGGGCCATTCGCGCCAAGGGCGGTGTCTACCGCGATCCACAAACTTCCAACGATCAAGTCAAAGGCGCTGCCGATCTTGATCAACAAACTTCGGCCAAGGCGGCATAAACCGTCTCGGTCAAGTGCTGTACAAGCGTAAGCGGACGAAAGGATTTATGGCAAAAGTCGGATAGACCGGTTTGGGAAAACCAGGGAAAAACACGGCACTTCTAAAGTGCGCTTTTGTGATTTGGACCCGAACCGCGAACTCCATAATGGCCAGCGGCATCACATCCAGCTGCATCAACAGGCCGGACAGATGAAAGCTCCCAACTTTTTTGCCAGACAATCGTTTTTTAAGCTTGCGCTCAGAGGGGCGTCCACAGATG
>NZ_AWGD01000006.1 GCF_000495795.1 Asticcacaulis sp. AC460 | reverse complement strand
CTTTTTGTGCTTTTCGAAATTTTCGTGTTCAAAGCCTTGCCGTCGTCACGACGCTCACTGCCGTTGCCGGGCTATCCTGAAGTTCGTGTCCGTTCGTGTGGTTCGTGGTTGAATCCTAAAAACAAAAACCCCGGCAGTCGCCTGCCGGGGTTTGAAAAGCTCAGAGAACCTGAAAGCTTAGGCTTGCAGGTTGACCGCCGAGGTCTTGCCCTTTTCAGTGGCCAGCTCGTAGGTGATCTTCTGGCCGTCGTTCAGGCCGCGCAGGCCCGCGCGCTCAACGGCGGTGATGTGAACGAACACGTCGCTGCCGCCGGCGTCCGGCTGAATGAAACCATAACCCTTGGTGGAATTGAACCACTTAACCGTACCTGTTGCCATGATGGCCTCCTGTGAATGTCGCACCTTCGTGCATGAAGTTCGGGTGGAATTACGCGAACTGGATCCGAAAGTAGCGATATCTGGAAGCGTGCCGTTAGGCGGTCGTGCAGGGAAACCGTCGATCTCGAATGGCCGCACCATACCCGGATTTGCCGCTTTGGCAACAAAAAACCCGGCAGTCGCCTGCCGGGTTTATCTTGTAAGCTCTTAAGAAGCTTAAGCTTCGTAAGGCGCATCGGCCATGGCTTGGCCAGCGCCGCCTTCCAGCATGTCGGCAGCGGCGGCTTCGTCGGCGAGACGATCTTCCTCGAACTGCGCGGCGATGACGTTCTCACCGGCGGCCTGACGATCAGCTTCGTCCTGCGAGCGGGCGACGTTGACCGAGATCGACACGGAGACTTCGGCGTGCAGACGCACCTTGATGGCATGGACGCCCAGGGTCTTGATCGGCGTATCCAGGACAACCTGGTTGCGCTCGACCTTGCCGCCGGCTTCGGACACCGCATCGGTGACGTCGCGGGCGTTGACCGAGCCGTACAGCTGACCCGAGTCACCCGCCTGGCGGATGATGATGTAGGTCGTGCCGTCCAGTTCAGACGCGGCCTTTTCGGCGCCGGCCTTGGCGGCGGCGTTACGGGCGACGATCTGTTCCTTCTGGGCCTCGAAGACCTTCAGGTTGGCGGAGGTAGCACGCAGCGCCTTGTGGCGCGGCAGCAGGTAGTTACGGGCGAAGCCGTCCTTGACACCGACGACATCGCCAATGGTGCCGAGGTTTTCGACGCGTTCCAGCAAAACAACTTTCATGGTTTTCTACTCCTTACTTCACAACGTAAGGCAGCAGGGCCAGGAAGCGGGCGCGCTTGATGGCCTTGGCCAGTTCGCGTTGCTTCTTCTGGCTCACGGCCGTGATGCGCGAGGGAACGATCTTGCCGCGCTCGGAAATGTAGCGCTGCAGCAGTTTGACGTCCTTATAGTCGATCTTCGGGGCATTGGCGCCGGAGAACGGGCACACCTTACGGCGGCGGAAGAACGGACGACGGGCCGGGCCGGAGCCGACAGGCGCGCCGGGAGTCGGCGAGGTTTCGATATCAGCCATGGTGATCAGGCTCCTTGTTCGGCGGCAAACGATTCGGTGCGCTCAGCGCGCTCGGGACGGTCGCGGCGCGACAGGATCGGCGACAGTTCCAGATCCAGCTCCTCGACGCGGACGGTCAGGAAGCGGATGACGTCTTCGTTGATGCCGAGCTGGCGTTCCATTTCCTTCACGGCGGCAGCCGGGGCGTCGATGGCCAGCAGGGAGTAGTGACCCTTACGGTTCTTCTTGACGCGGTAGGTCAGGTTGCGCAGACCCCAGTATTCGATCTTGGCGATGTGGCCGCCATTGTCTTCGATGAGGTGCTTCAGTTGATCGTTAAGGGCTTCCGCCTGTTGCGGCGAAATGTCCTGCCGTGCGATCACGGTATGCTCGTAAAAGGGCATTTAGGTTCCTCTTCCGTTGCGACGGGCGGCGCCATGTCCGGCGGAAGTCCGGGCATGACGATGGATCAGAGGCTCAGGTAAGAGGCTGACCACCCGTCAGGGGAACGGGGCGTATAGAGGAAGATCGCTGCAAAGGCAAGGCCCGCAAGCGATATCCGCTTGCGGGCCCAAAAAGACAGTATGTCGTGACCTTTTACTTTCCGGCACCCACAGCCTTCAGCAGGGCGGCGACGTGGGTGGAGGCGTCGCCGCTGTCATGGACGAAGGCGATCCGGCCGTCCTTGCTGATGACATAGGAGATGCGGTTGGACATATTCATGGCGCCCATCTGCGCGTCATAGGACTTGGTGACGGCGACATTGCTGTCCGAACCGACCGGGAACTTGCCGGCGCAGTCCTTCTTGGAGAAGTCCTTCAGCACGTCGATGCCGTCGGCCGACAAACCGATGACGGTGACATGTTTGGCCTTGAACTGCGGGATGGCCTGGGAGAACTGGCGCGCCTCCAGCGAGCAGCCGCCGGTAAAGGCCTTGGGGTAGAAATAGACAACGACGGGACCGGTCTTCAAAGCGGCCTGCAGCGAGAAGTCCTTGACGTCTCCGTCAGTGGCGGCGGGCACGGTGAAGTTCGGGGCTTTGTCGCCGACCTTGAGCGCGGCCAGCGAAGGCGTGGCGGCAGCAAGGCCAAGAACGGACAGGGTTACGAGGGCGGAGCGGATAAACGGCGTCATGGCGGTATCTCCCTTTTTGGCGCGGACGATAGTCCTTATACGCACGCCGGGCAATAAAGGTTACATCATCTAAGCCGGATTATGTTTTTGCAGGAAAGCGATCAGGGTTTCCAGGGTTTGCACCCGCGACGGTTCGCGCGACAACCAGTGGTCTTCCTGTTTGAGCTGCACCAGCTCGACCGGTTTGCCGGCCTTGCTCAGGGCCTGGTAGATGCCGTCGCTCTGGTCGAAGGGCACGACCACATCGTCCTTGCCATGGATCAGCAGCACTGGCACCGCGATGGTGTCGGCGTGACGGACCGGCGACAGGCTGTCCCACCCGCTTTCCGGACCCATAAAACGGCGCCAGTATTCCATGCTGTAGCTGTTGCCGTCGAAACCGGCGCGCTCACGCCGGTAATCGAGGAAGGTGCGCAGGTCGGACAGGCCGGCGATGGCCACGGCGCAGTTATAGACACCCGACTGCAGGCTGACTCCGGCCAGGGCAGCATAGCCGCCGTAGGAATGACCGGCGATGGCGACGCGTTTCGGATCGACCGTGCCTTGCTTGACCAGGTGAGCGACGCCGTCGCTGAGGTCGGTCTGCATCTTGCGGCCAAATTCGCCGTAGCCTTTTTCGGTAAAGGCCTTGCCGTAACCGGCCGAGCCGCGGAAGTTCGGCTGCAACACGGCATAGCCGCGCGTCGCAATGGCCTGCGACATCCAGTTGAAGCGGACGGAATCCAGGTCCTCGGGCCCGCCGTGCGGCAGCACCACCAGGGGCAGGTTTTTGTCGCCGCCATTGACCGGCAGGGTCAGCCACGCACCGATCTCCAGGCCGTCGGCGGCTTGGTAGGTGATGTAGCTCTTGGGCGAAATCCATTCGGCCGGCATCTGCGGATAGGCGGAACCGATCTCCTTGAAGTCACCCGTGGTAAAGTCGAAATAGAAATAGGTGCCTGGATCCTCGGGGCTTTCGCTGCGCACCACCAGCTGGCGGGGGTTCTCGCCCATGTCCAGGATGTCGTTGAAGCTGTCGGGCAGGGCCTGGTCCAGCAGTTTGGGCAGGCGCTGGAACACCGGATCGTAGAAGGTCCACTCGGAAATTGGCCCGTTGTTGCGAAAACCTACCAGTACATTGGTCGCCGGGTGGAAGATGGGTTCGTGATAGCTCCCGTCGATGTCCAGCTCGACCTTGGCGCCGGTGCCGTCGAATTCGTAATAGCGGTCGGCGGCTTCGCCACTGGCGAACCGGACCAGCAGGGTCTTGCCGTCGCGGCCCAGACCGGCCAGCCACGGCATGTCGTAGCGGGCTTCGGTCTTGAAGATTTCGCGCCAGCCCTTGCCGTCGCGATAGCGCAGAACCCACATCTTGGTGTCGTCGTCATATTCGCTGCGGCCTGTCAGGGTTCCGTCCGGCTGGACGGCCCATTCCTGGACCGGGCGGGCATCGCTGTCGATCTTGGTCGACAGCGACGACTTGGTGCTGAAGGCATACAGGCAGCGTTCCAGAGTCTCGGTATAGGCCGAGGCATTGGTGTCCGTCATGTTGATACCTTCCGGCGACTTCCAGCCGGAGGCGGAAATCTTGTAGCCGTCACCGGTCTGGATTCGGTGAAAGTCTCCACTCACTCCACGCAGGGCGCCGGGCACATTGGTGAACAGGATGCTGCGCTTGCCTTTTGGCAGGTTGTACATAGCGGCCAGCATCGGTTCTGCGAGTCGGCCGGCGTAGATTTCGGTCGACGAGGTCGCCACCATAATCGTGTCGTTATCGGCCCACATCACCTGGCGGATCTTGTCCCCCTCGATCGCGCCCGCCGCAGTGGCGCCGGTGGCCAGGTCGTAATCGATAATGATGCGTTCACCGTTGCGCGTCATGACCATGGCCACACGCTTGCCGTTGGGCGACAGTGCGACGTTTTCGACCGCCGGCAGTTTGCCCAGTACGCTGAGCGGCGGCGGTGCGGCGGCCTGGGCGTGGGCGGCGGTGGTGACCAACGCGCCGGCGAACGGCATGGCGGCAGCGCCGGCCAGGAGGTGGCGGCGGGAAAAAGAGGTAAAATCGGTCATGGGAAGCCCCCCGGCTTGAGATTACGCGCGACTCTGGACAGGCCGCAGGTTGGACGTATCCTATGCGTGCCAAGGGGGCAGCGCAAGGAAAATAGCTTTCGCTTGCCCTGATCGGCGGTTCGGCCTATCCAGTCGCCCGCCCAAAGCCTCATGCCTAAAAGTGGTTGCCGCTTTTGCGATAAACATGGGGCGTCTGAAACGTGCCAGGAGACCTGCCATGACCACCGCTTTCGTATTCCCCGGACAAGGCTCGCAGAGTGTCGGCATGGGGGCGGAACTGTACGATGCCTTTCCGCGCGCCCGCGCCGTTTTCGACGAGGTCGACGAAGCCCTGGGCCAGAAGCTGTTCCAATTGATGCGCGAAGGCCCCGAATCGGAGCTGACCCTGACCGAGAACGCCCAGCCAGCCATCATGGCGGTATCTCTGGCCGTCGCCCGGGTGCTGGAAGGCGATTTCGGCATCGCCTGCTCGACCGCAAAGTACGTCGCCGGTCACTCCCTGGGCGAATATTCCGCCCATGCCGCCGCCGGCACCTTCAGCCTGTCGGACACGGCGCGCCTGCTGAAAATCCGCGGCCAGGCCATGCAGGCCGCCGTTCCCGTCGGTATCGGCGCCATGGCCGCTCTGATCGGCAAGGCCGACCTGGCTCTCGCCGAAGCCGCCTGCCAGGCCGGGTCGGCGGCTGGAGTCGTGGTGGTGGCCAATGACAACAATGCCGGCCAGATCGTGATTTCCGGCGAAAAGGCGGCCATCGAGATCGCCATGGAAAAGGCCAAGGAGCTGGGCGCCAAGGCCATGTTGCTGAACGTGTCGGCGCCGTTCCACTGCCCGCTGATGCAGCCGGCCGCCGACGCGATGGCGGAAGCCCTCGCAAAAGTGAATATCAACGCCCCGGTCTCGACCCTGGTGGCCAATGTCACGGCCCGTCCGGTAGGCGACAAGTCCGAGATCGCCGGTCTGCTGGTCCAGCAGGTCACCGGCCGCGTGCGCTGGCGCGAGACTATGGAATGGCTGGGCGGAGAAGGTGGCGTGACCCGTATTGCCGAACTGGGCGCCGGCAAGGTGCTGACGGGCATGATCAAGCGCAGCCTGCCGGATGTCACGGCCGTCGCCCTGAATGGCGCCGCCGACTTTGAAGCCTTCGCCAAGGCCTAGGCCGGAACCTACATACACCTTGATCCCACCGTCGCCGTGTCGTAAGCCGCGCCGGTTACAGACAGGAATCGGAGAGCCTCCATGTTCGAACTGACCGGTAAGACCGCCCTTGTGACCGGGGCCACCGGCGGCCTGGGCGCCGAAATCGCCCGCGCCCTTCACAAACAAGGCGCCAAGGTCGTCCTCTCCGGCACCCGCGAAAACGTCCTGGCCGACCTGGCCTCGGAACTGGGTGACAACGCCTTCATCGCCGCCGCCAACCTGTCGGACGCCACCTCGGTCGACGGTCTGGTCGCGAAGGCCGAGGAGGCCGCAGGCAGCGGCCTCGATATCCTGATCGCCAATGCCGGCATCACCCGCGACGGCCTGCTGATGCGCATGAAGGACGAAGACTGGGACACGGTCATCAAGGTCAATCTGGAAGCCTATTTCCGCCTGGCCCGCGCCGCCACCAAGGGCATGATGAAGCGCCGCTCCGGCCGCATCATCGGCATCACCTCGGTCGTCGGTGTCACCGGCAACCCCGGCCAGACCAACTATGCCGCCTCCAAGGCCGGTATGATCGGCTTCTCCAAGGCCCTGGCCCAGGAAGTTGGCTCGCGCGGCATCACCGTCAACTGTATCGCGCCGGGATTTATCGCTTCGCCGATGACCGACGAGTTGAATGATGCCCAGCGCACCACCATCTTGCAACGTATCCCTGCCGGAGCCCTGGGCAACGGCGCGGACATTGCTGCGGCTGCGGTCTATCTGGCCAGCAACGAAGCCGGTTACGTGACGGGACAGACCCTGCACGTCAACGGCGGTATGGCGATGATCTGATTGCCGCAATGCAACAGGCGCCGTTGCAATTGCGCTTTTGTGTTGGTTAAGAGTGTGGTACGCAACGGCTGAATCGGCTTGAAACCTTATAAGTGTCTGGTTACAAGCCGAAACCCGAAATTCTCGTTGCCCCGCGTGGCCGAAAGGTTTACGGGGGCCTGAATGTCTAAACCTCTGAAGGGACAATAAATGTCTGAAGTTCTTGAACGTGTTCGCAAGATCGTGATCGACCACCTGGACGCCGATCCGGACAAGGTGACGGAAAAGGCGAGCTTTATCGACGATCTGGAAGCCGACAGCCTCGACATCGTCGAGCTGGTCATGGCTTTCGAAGAGGAATTCGACATCGAAATCCCGGACGACTCTGCTGAGCATATCCTGACCGTCGGCGACGCCGTCAACTACATCCAGGACAAGCTGGCGGCCTAAGCTTGCGCTTGACCCCATTATAAGCGCGGCTGCAGACCTGAATTTCGGGTTTGGCCGCGCTTAATTTTTTGAGTATGCCTATAAACATCGACGTCGGGGTTTTCAGATGGGGGCATCTGGCCCGGCGGTCCAGGGAAACGATACGCCTATGGTACGTCGCGTTGTCATCACCGGCCTCGGCCTGATCTCGCCGCTGGGCGCCGGGGTCGAGATTTCGTGGAAACGCCTGCTGGACGGTCAGTCCGGCGCAGGCCCGATTACCGCCTTCGATACAACCGACTATGCCTGTACGGTCGCCTGCGAAGTGCCGACCGTCGATGGCCGCGGCGGCGGCGGCCCCGACATCGAAGGCTCCTTCGATCCGTCCAAGGTCCTGTCCAACAAGGAACGCCGCAAGGTCGACGACTTCATCCTGTACGGCATCGCCGCCGCCGATGAGGCCCTCAACGACGCCAACTGGCACCCCGAAACCGAAGAAGACAAGATTCGCACCGGCGTCATGATCGGCTCCGGCATCGGTGGCCTCGGCATCATCGCTGAAACCGCCCTGGAACTGCGCGACAAAGGGCCTAAGCGGATTTCGCCCTTCTTCATCCCGTCGTCCCTGATCAACCTGGCCTCGGGCCAGGTCTCGATTCGTCACGGTCTCAAAGGTCCTAACCACGCCGTGGTCACGGCCTGCGCCACCGGCGCCCATGCCATTGGCGACGCATCGCGCCTTATCGCTCACGGCGACGCCGACGTCATGGTCGCCGGCGGCGCGGAATCGGCCATCGTGCCGATCGGCATTGCCGGCTTCATCGCCTGCCGCGCCCTGTGCACCGCCTTCAACGACAACCCGACCCAGGCCTCTCGCCCCTACGACAAGGACCGTGACGGCTTCGTCATGGGCGAAGGCGCCGGCGTCGTTGTCCTGGAAGAATACGAACACGCCAAGGCCCGCGGCGCCAAGATCTACGCCGAGGTCCTGGGCTATGCTCTGTCGGGTGACGCCTACCATATCACCGCCCCGTCGGAAGACGGCGAAGGTGGCTACCGCGCCATGGTCGCGGCGGCCAAGGACGCCGGCATCGATCCGGCGACCATCGATTATGTCAACTCGCACGGCACCTCGACCATGGCCGACTTCATCGAGCTGCGCGCCATCGAACGCTTCCTCGGTGAACGCGCTTCGAACGCGACCGTGTCCTCGACCAAGTCGGCCATCGGCCACCTGCTGGGCGGCGCCGGCGCCGTCGAAGCCATCTTCTGCGCCCTGGCCATCCGCGACCAGGTAGCGCCGCCGACCATCAACCTGGCCAACCCGGCCGAAGAAACCCAGATCGACCTGGTCCCCAACAAGGCCAAGCCGATGAAGATCGACCGCGTCATGTCGAACAGCTTCGGCTTCGGTGGCACCAATGCCGCCCTCATCCTGGGTAAGGTCGAGGCATGATCCGCTGGCTGCGCCGTGACGGGAAGACTGACGCCGCCAAGAGCGGAAAAGGGGCGCTGCTGGCGCCTCTGGCCGGCCTCGTGGCCGGCATCGTCCTTCTCATCATGGCCGGCGGCATGTTCGCCTATGCCCAGTTCTACGGTCCCGGCCCCAAGCTGGCCGATAATGCTGCCGTGAAGGAAGTGACCTTCCAGCGCGGCACCAGCGTCACCGCCATGAGCGAGGCCCTGGAAAAGCAAGGTGTGATCCGTTCCGCCTCGCTGTTCCGTGTCGCCGCCAAGATGCGCGGTCATGCCAACAAGCTGCGCGCAGGCACCTATGCCTTCCCGGCGGGCGCCTCCCTGGCCGATGTCCTGGTCCGCATGGAAACCGGCAAGGTGGTGCGCAACTTCGTCACCGTCCCCGAAGGCAAGACCTCGGCCCAGGTGGTCCGTATCCTGATGGCCGAGGAACACCTGACCGGCGAGGTCGAAACCCCGCCGGAAGGGGCGATCCTGCCGGAAACCTACGAGTTCCAGCGCGGTGAAACGCGCGAAGCTGTCCTGGACCGCATGCTGGATGCCGGCCGCAAGACCCTGGACGAGCTGTGGGCCAAACGCGCCTCCGATCTGCCGTTCCGCAACAAGGAAGAGGCCCTGATCATGGCGTCGATCGTCGAGCGCGAAACCGGCCTCGCGGCCGAACGTCCCCGCGTCGCCGCCGTGTTCGTCAACCGCCTGAAACAGGGCGTCCGCCTGGGTTCCGACCCGACCGTCATCTATGGGGTGTCGCGTGGTGAGCCCCTGGGGCGTGGCCTGACCCGGACGGAGCTGGACACCTGGTCGCCGTGGAACACCTACCAGATCGACAAGCTGCCGGTGACCCCGATCGCCAATCCCGGTCGCGCCGCCATCGCCGCCACCCTGAATCCAGCCAAGACAACGGACCTCTATTTCGTTGCCGACGGCACCGGCGGCCACGTCTTCGCCGCCACCTACGAAGAGCACCTGGCCAATGTCGCCAAATGGCGCCAGATGGAATCCGAGGTGTCGCACTATTCGACTCCGGCGGTGGACTCGGCCTCGGCCATGGCCTCGTCGCCGACCTCCGGTGAAGGCGCCAAGACCCAGGCGGCCATCCGCCTCAAAAGCAAGTCGCACTGATGGCCATTGCTTCCATGACCGGTTTCGCCCGTATCGAGGGCGGGGCAGGGGACTGCGCCTGGACGATAGAGGTGCGCAGCGTCAACGGCCGCAGCCTGGACGTCAAATACCGTTTTCCCGCCGGTTTCGAAGCCGTCGAGCGCCTGGGCCGCGAACTGGTCAAGGGCCGGTTGACGCGCGGCCAGGTCACCCTGAATGTCTCGGTCAACTCCGCCACGGCCAAGGGCGGTGTCTCCATCAATACCGATGTGCTGACGGCCTATCTCGACGCCGGCCATGAGTTGATCAAGTCCGGCAAGGTCAAGAAACCGCGCCTGGATGGTCTGCTGTCGCTGCGTGGCGTGATCGACAATGGCGGCGACGACCGCGAGGGGCTCGATGAAGCCGGTGAAGCCGCCCTGGGCGCCGACCTGGCCCGGGCCTTCGACGGCCTGAAGGCGGCGCGTGAGGCCGAAGGTCGGGCGCTGGACACCATTCTGAAATCGCAGCTGGTTGCCATGGCGGCGGCGCTGGAACGCGCCAAGACCCTGGCGGCGCAGCAGGTCGAGGTCATCCGCGACCGCTTTACCCGTCGCATGAACGAGCTTCTGGCCGATCAGGCGGGCTTCGAGGACCGCGTGCTGCAGGAGGCCGCCGTCCTGGCCGCCAAGGCCGATGTCCGTGAGGAACTGGACCGTCTGACCGCACATATCGACCAGGCTCACGCCTTGCTCGACAACGAACCGGCGCCGGGGCGCAAGCTGGACTTCCTGTCGCAAGAATTCATGCGCGAGGCCAACACCCTGTGTTCCAAGTCGGCCTTTACAGAATTGACCCAAACCGGGCTGGAGCTTAAGTCGGTCATCGACCAGTTCCGCGAACAGACTCAGAATGTGGAGTAAATGATGGATAGGTTACGCCGCGGCCTGATGCTGATCGTGGCCGCGCCGTCGGGCGCCGGCAAGACGTCTCTGTGCCGCCGCCTGGTGTCCGATCACGCCGACCTGGATTTGTCGGTCTCGGTAACGACGCGGGGCGTGCGTCCGGGGGAAAAGGACGGCCGCGACTATCACTTCATCCAGCAGGAAGAGATGGACCGGCTGATCGCCGACAAGGCGCTGCTGGAATATGCCGCGGTCCACGACGCCATGTACGGATCACCGCGCGACCCGGTCGAAAAGGCGCTGAGCCATGGCCGCAACGTCTTGTTCGACATCGACTGGCAGGGGGCACAACGCATCTCGGCCAAGGCGCCGGGCGACGTGGTGCGCGTGTTTATCCTGCCGCCGTCGATGGCGGAGCTGAACCGGCGGCTGGTGGCGCGGGCCCAGGACGACGACGATGTGATCCAGCGCCGGATTTCGCGCGCCAAGAACGAGATTTCGCACTGGGCGGAGTACGACTACATCATCCTGAACGACGACTTCGACCGGTCCTATGCCGAGTTGGTGCACATCTACCACGCCGAAGCCTCGCGTCGGGCGCGCGGTCTGTGGATCTCGCCCTTCGTCGACGAACTGATGGCCGAGAAGATCTAAACCGCCTGGGTTCCGAGCGGCCTTTCTGTCGCAAAAGGGTTGTCCACAGATAAGCCAGATAAGCCAGATGGACGGCGCGTGCGTCCGAAAGCGGCGCCATGTCCGCATGATGAAGGACGCGCAAAGCGCGTCGAAAAATCAATTCCGCCGCACGGCGTGAGCCGGTTGCCCTGACCTTTGCGTCTTCGCGTGAAGACGCAAAGGGATGACGGCCGGATGTGGTGCGTTGAGACCATCCATCTGGCTTATCTGGCTTATCTGTGGACAACCCCTTACAGCCGAAACCGGAAGTGCAAAGGCTACAAAAAGAAGTCCAATACGCCGATCGTCGTCGACAGATTCCCTGCCAGCAACACTTCGAACTCGACCACGCCTTCGGCATCGGCGACTGTATTGCCCTGGACCCGGGTATTGACCCCGTCGAACCACACCCGCAACTGACCTGCCGCGCTAAACGCCGCATCGCCGATGAAGCTGAACGCATCGTCGAGCCCGCCCGCGACAGCGTCGATGCCGCGCAGGTCCAGCCGGTCATAGGCGTCCGAGGGATCTGCCCGAACCAGGAAGTCCATGATCATATCGGACGCACCCAGGTCCGCCGCGCCGAAAACGAAGACATCATTCCCGCCGTAGCCATAGATCCGGTCGGCCCCGCCGCCACCCGAGAGACGGTCTTCGCCATCGCCGCCCGACAGGGTATCCGCACCCACGCCACCGTCCAGGGTATCGTTGCCGTTTTCACCAACCAGGTAGTCATTGCCGTCGCGGCCATAGGTCCGGTCGTCGCCGTCGCCGCCAAAGCCGGTATCGTTACCTGCACCACAATCCAGAATATCATTGTCCTCGCGGCCGCCGATCACGTCGTTGCCGTCGCCGCCGCTGACCTGGTCGTTGCCATACCCGCCGGAAGCGGTGTCATTGCCGGCCCCGCCGTCGACCGTGTCATTGCCCCATCCGCCGGCCAGGTTGTCGTCACCATCGCGGCCATACAGCTTGTCGTCGCCTTCGCCGCCGGACAACACATCATTGCCGGCATAGCCGTCGAGAACATCCTGGCCGTAGTCGCCGATCAGGACATCGTCACCGCCGGCGCCGCCCAGCCGGTTGTCGAGATAGTCCCCGGTCACCGTGTCGTTGCCGTTGCCGCCCAGGACGTTTTCGAACCCGTCGATGACATCGCCCTGGGCCTCGCCGGCCGAAGCCGACTGCTTGAACGTGCTGAGATCGACATTGAGGTTGATCCGGACACCCGCGACCGCCCCGACATAGCTGAGCAGGTCGATGCCGTACCCGCCCGACATCCGGTCGCCGCCCGCGCCACCCATGACGGTGTCGTCGCCATCCATGGCCACGATCGTATCGTTGCCCGCGGCGCCGATCAGCAGATTGACATATTCATTGCCGGTCAGGCTGTCATGGCCCCAGCCGCCCGTCACGTGCTCGAAGCCACGCAACAGGTCGCCCTCGGCGTCGCCACCGGACGCCGTCTGGTTCTGGTAGACAATATCCCAGGCGGGGTATTGCAGGTCGACCGTCACCCCGGCCGTAGCGTCGGCATAGGACAGGGTGTCATTGCCATCACCGGCCCAGAGAACATCGCCCCCCGCGCCGCCGGTGATCAGATCGTCGCCCTGGTCGCCGGTGACCGTGTCGTTGCCATTGCCGCCATACAGCTTGTCATTGCCGGCCAGCCCGTGGATATCGTCATGGCCACCGCGGCCCGAGATGATGTTGCTGCCGCTGGTACCTGTCAGGCGGTCGCCGAAGTCCGAGCCTTCCAGGTTCTCGAAGCCGGAAATCTTGTCCAGTCCCGAGCCCAGGGTGTTCTGGGTCACAGTCAGCCGCAGGTCGACCGCGACTCCTCCGGTGGCGTCGCCATAGGACAGCTTATCGATGCCGGCGCCGCCATGCATCTCATCGCTGCCGTTGCCGCCATTGATATAGTCGTCGCCGCTATTGCCGGTGATCGTATCGTTGCCCGATCCGCCGGTGATGGTGTCGTTGCCGCGCATGCCGTTCAGGCTGTTGGCGACACCATTGCCGTAGATGGCGTCACCGCCGTCACCGCCCCAGGCGTTTTCGATCACCGTCCCTGGCGCGATGGTCACCGTCTTGCCGTTGATCGAACTGGGTGCGGCCCCGCGCAGGTCCAGCACCGAGGCCGCCGTCACCGCCGCCGCGTTCAGCGTGTCGATGCCGGACATATCGCTGATGGTGTAGCCGTAGTTCATCCCGGCCAGGACGCCGAATTCGTTGGTATAGATGTAGTCGCTGTCGGGCGAAGTCTGGTCGCCATAGACGGTCAGGGTCGCCGAATGGAAGGTCGACTCCATTTGAAGCCCGCCGGTATCCAGGATGGTCATCCGCCACGTGCCGGTGGCATCCTCGCCGACGAAATTGTTGCTGGTAAAGGTCCACGGCGTCCATTCGGTGCCCCCGGTGCCGTAAATGCTCAACGGCGAACCCTGGCGGTCGATGATCAGGCTCTCGGTCCCCGACGGAGAGATCAGCTTGATCTGGATTTCCCGCGACAGCCGGGCGGTCAGGTCGACATACAGCCGGATCGTCTGGGCGGTCATTCCGGCGGCGATCTCAAAGCTGAATTCCAGCGTCGTAGCGTCCTGCGGGATCGCCACCTCCTGGGTTATCGTGGCCGCGCGCGACACCTCGTCGGAAGAGGTCCGGCTCTTCGTCCAGCTTTCGGCCAGCCGTACGGCCGCCAACGCATCGACCAGGCCGAAACCGTAGTTCTGGTTGAAGTGCAGCCCCGTGCCGTTGACCGTGTCCGAGGCATTGACCTTCCAGGCATAGCGCTCGAAATAGGTCGCGACCTCGCCGACCTGGCTGCCGGTCTGGCGGGCGGTGAAGGTCAGGATATCGCGAACATCGCGCCAGCCCAGGTCCGGATTGGCCTCCAGCATCAGGGCGACAATGGCGCTGATCATGGGTGTCGAGGCCGAGGTCCCGCCGAACCGCGTGGTGTAGTCCAGCGATACCGGATCCCAACTGGTATTGTAGCCGTCGTTATAGCCGTAGATGCCGACCTTGTCGGTGGTGGTGACCCAGTGGCCATAGTAGGAACTCTTCGACGGCGCTACCACCAGCACATTGGCGCCTTCGGAGGTATATTCCGCCGCGAACCCGTCCTGGCCGACCGCGCCGACGGTGATGTTGTAGCGCTGGTTCTGGAAGTTGCTGAGATTGGCGTCCAGCCAATAGTAGTCGCGGTTATTGCCAGCGCCATTGACCAAAACGGTGCCCAGCCCGCCGCGGCCATTGTCCGCGGCGTCCTTGTAGAGGGCACTGTAGGCCGTAAACCAGCTGCGTGTTTCGTAGGTGTCGAACGGCGATGTCCCGCCCAGGCTCATATTGACGACGTCGAAGTCGCGCGCATGCGTCAGCGCGATGCCGAAAGCCTCCTGGATGACCGAGTTGGAGAAGATGACCGGCGCCGAGGTGATGGTGGCGCCATAGGCGATGCCGGTGACGCCGATGCCGTTCTTGCCGGCGGCGATGATGCCGGCCACAGCTGTGCCGTGACCGCTGACGGTATAGGTGTAGTTCAACCCCTCAAGCTGCTTCGAGGCGTCGTAATTGGCGGCCAGGTCGGGGTGATCGCTTTCGACCAGGCTGTCGAAGATGCCGATATGGACACCGGCGCCGGTATAGGCCTGGCCGCCGCCGCCGTCCCACACCGGGCGGACATTGAGGTCGACCGCGACATTGGGCAGACCGGACTTGTCAATATACCATTGCCGGTACAGCAGCGGATCATCGCCCGGTTGGGCCGCGTTAGGTTTGGCGCCCACCGCCTGTCCTTCTGTCGGTTTCAGCATGACCGCCTCCCTCTAAAAAATTACAGCAGAAAATCCGTCGCGCCCAGGAGCGCCGTCAGGTTTCCGGCCAGGATAATCTCGAACTCGACATGGCCGTCGCCGTCTTCGATGGTATTGCCTTCGACCCGGGTGTTGATCCCGTCGAACCACACCCGAAGCTGCCCCGCCGCCGTGAAGGCGGCATCGCCGATCAGGGCGAAGGCGTCGTCCGTGCCACCGTCTATGGCGTCGATGGCGCGCAGATCGATGCGGTCATACTGCTGGAAATGATGGGCGCGCGGATAGAAATCCATCAGCATGTCGGCGACGGCGTGGGCATCGCCTGTGGTGACCACATCAGCCTGACGGTGGATGAAGACATCATTGCCATTGCCGCCGCGCAGCTGGTCGGCGCCCAGGCCGCCGGAAAGCCGGTCATCGCCGTCGCCACCGTTCAGCGTGTCGTTGCCGGCGCCGCCGTCCAGCGTATCCCTGCCCAGTTCGCCCGAGAGATTGTCGTTGCCGTCGCGGCCATACAGGCCGTCATCGCCATCGCCGCCGAAGCCGGTATCGTTGCCCAGCCCGCCGTCGACATAGTCGTTGCCGGTCCGGCCGCCCAGCATGTCGTTGCCGTCACCGCCCGACACCCGGTCATCGCCATCCCCGCCCGACAGCACATCATGACCCGCGCCGCCTTCCAGCGTGTCGTTTCCGGCTTCACCGATCAGCGCGTCACCACCATTGCCACCGATCAGCCGGTTGCCACCGCCATCACCCACCAGGGTGTCGTTACCGGCGCCACCGGCGACGTCTTCGAACCCGTCGATGACGTCGCCCTGGGCATTGCCGCCACTTGCCTGATTGGCCGCGAGCAGAACCTGCACCGCCGCCGCGCTGTCGCCATAACTCAGGCGATCGATCCCGGCGCCGCCGG
This sequence comes from Asticcacaulis sp. AC460, assembly GCF_000495795.1. Lineage (GTDB taxonomy): Bacteria > Pseudomonadota > Alphaproteobacteria > Caulobacterales > Caulobacteraceae > Asticcacaulis. The sequence goes on along the minus strand of NZ_AWGD01000006.1, from coordinate 46,083 downwards.
ATAGCCGGTCGCCGCCCGCGCCGCCGCTGAGCGTATCGTTACCGGCGCCGCCATCGACCGTATCATGGCCGCCGGCGGCCGAAATCACATCGTCTCCGCCCGAACCGATAAGCCGATCCGCCCACGCCGAGCCCTGCAGGGTCTCGAATCCGGACAGCCTATCCAGCCCGGCGCCGGTATCCTGGACCCCGCTCAGCGACAGGTCGACCGTGACCCCCGCCGTGGCACCCTCATAGGACAGCCGGTCCTGGCCGTCGCCGCCGGACAGCTCGTCATTGCCGGCCCCGCCATGGACATAGTCGTCGCCGGCTCCGCCATCGATCGTATCGTCGCCCAAACCACCGTTGATCGTGTCGTTGCCGCGCATACCGTTCAGCCGGTTGGCCGCGCCATTGCCGTGCAGAACGTCGCTACCGTCGCCGCCCCAGGCGTTCTCGATCACCGTACCGGCCGCGATCGTCACCGCCTTGCCGTTGATCACAGCCGGCGCCACCCCGCGCAGGTCCAGCACCGAAGCCGCGGTCACCGCCGCCGCGTTCAGCGTGTCGATCCCGGCCGTGTCGGTGATCGTGTAGCCATAGTCCATACCGGCGAGTGCGCCAAACTCGTTGGTGTAGATATAGTCGCTGTCATCCGTCGTCGGATCGCCATAGACCGTCAGGGTGGCGGTCTTGAACACGCCATTGACCGGCCAGAAGCCGCGATCGTCGAGGATTTCCAGCCGCCATGTTCCCGCGGGATCTTCACCGACGAAGTTGTTGCTGGTAAAGGTCCATGGTGCCCAGGCCGTCCCGCCGGTGCCGTAAATGCTTGGGCCGAAGCCCTTGTGATCGAAGATCAGGCTTTCCGTCCCCGACGGCGAGATGAGCTTGACCTGAAGTTCGTTCGACATCTTGTGGATCATGTTCATGTACAGCGTCACGATCTGGGCCGTGACCCCGGCCGCGATCTCGAACTCGACCACCAGAGGCGTCGTATTGTACTGCGCTTCGGGAATGACCAGGTCCTGGGTGACGCTGTCGGACCGGCTGACTTCGTTGGCCGAGGTCCGCTGCCGCGTCCAGCTCTCGGCCAGCCGCACCGCTGCCAGGGCATCGACCAGGCCAAAGCCGTAATTCTGGTTGTAGTGCAGGCCTGTGCCGTTGACGTTGCTGGAATGGTTGACCTTCCACGTATAGCCCTCATGCCAGGCCGGCGTCCCGCCGAACGCCACCCCGGCATGGCGGGCGGAAAACGCCAGAATGTCGCGGACATCGCGCCAGCCCAGCTCCGGATTGGCTTCCAGGACCAGCGCGACGATTCCGCTGATCACCGGCGTGGCCGCCGAGGTGCCGCCGAAGCGCGTGGTATAGTCGCCCGACACCGGATCCCAGTCGGGGCTGTCACCCTTGTTGTAGCCGGCGTCCCCCATCTGGTCGGTGGTGGCGATATGCGGGCCGTAATAGGCGCCGCTGGAGGCAGCGGTGACCAGGACATTGGCGCCTTCGGACGAATAGTCGGCCACCAGGCCATTGGAGTCCGTGGCCGATACCGTGATGCTGTAGCGCTGGTTCTGGAAGTTGCTGAGATTGGCGTCCAGCGGATTGATGCCGCGGTTGTTGCCGGCGCCCTGGATCAGCAGGGTGCCCAGCCCGTCGCGGCCCAGCTCGGCGGCGTCCTTGTAGTAATGCCCGTGCAGTTGGAACCACAGCCGCGTGTCGCCGGTGTCGAACGGGCTCAACCCGCCCAGGCTGAAATTGGTGACGTCGAAATCCTTGGCGTGCGCCATGGCGATCTCGAAATCGTGCATCGACACCGACGTGGTATAGATCACCGGCAGGGAAGTCACCTTGGCGCCGTAGGCGATCCCCGTCATGCCGATGCCGTTCTTGACGGCAGCGATGATCCCGGCCACTGCCGTGCCGTGGGCGCTGTCGGTGTGCTCATAGAAGAGGTCGTCGACGTCGAGGCCTGCGTTGTAATTGGCTTCCAGGTCGGGATGGTTGCGCTCGATCAGGCTGTCGAAGACCCCGACCGTCACCCCGGCGCCGGTATAGCCTGGGCCACCACCGCCGTCCCAGACGGGCCGGACATTCATGTCGATGCCGATATTGTCGAGCCCGGTGCGGTCGATATACCATTGCCGGTACAGCAGCGGATCGTCGCCCAGCCGCGGCCCGGTGCCGGCCGTCGGCGTCGCGCTGCTGATCGTTCCGAAGATCGCGGTGGTCGCTACCGACTCCGCCTGGGCTTCGTGACCTGTGCTCCACATCTGGACGGGCAGGGGCGCCGGCCCATAGGGGCGCTGCATGACCGGACTGGGATCGTCGGCGGGGGCAGGGGGCAGTGTGTAGGTGGTGGCGGTCAGCGCAACGCTGGACCGTTCGTCCAGCCAAATTTTACCGCTCTTGCTCAGCATCTCAGCCTCCCGCGACGAAAGTCTTGAATTATCTCGCTAAAACGCTACGCCTACCCTGTATAATGTTGTTATTTTGACGTAATTTCTACCGGCTGGAAGTAAATGTCTACCCCAAAAACGGGGTCCGGTGTTATGTCAGTGCGGTAGCCAGACGCAGGAAACCGTCCGGGTGCACCTGTTCGGCGCGCAGGGTGGCATCGATTTCAGCCTTATCCAGCAAGGCCTCGCCGCCCAAAGATTTGAGAGACGATCGCAACATTTTTCGCCTCTGGCCGAACGCGGCAGCGGTCACTTTTTCGAGATTTTTAATTACCGCGGCCGCCGGGCGCTCGGCCCTGGGCACCAGCCGCACCACGGCGCTGTCGACCTTGGGCGGCGGCGTAAAGGCGCGCGCCGGCAGGTCCATCACCTTGACGCCGTCACACAGCACCTGGGAAATGACGCTCAACCGGCCGTAATCGTCGTCGCCCACGGGCGCCACGACGCGCAAGGCGACTTCCAACTGGAACATGAGGGTCAGCGACTTCGGTTGCCACGGCCCTGTCAGCCACTTAATCAGCAGCGGCGTGCCGACATTGTAGGGCAGGTTGGAGACGATGTGCGCGCCGACGGGTAGCTTGCGATCCGCCAGCAACTGCGCTTCGTCGACCTTCAGCGCATCGCCATCGATGACCTCGAACCGGTCGCCATAGGCGCTGTTCAACTCACTCAACAGTTCCAGAAAGCGGGAATCTTTTTCGACGGCAATGACGTGCGACGCTTCGGACTCGAGCAGGGCCCGCGTCAGCCCGCCGGGGCCCGGTCCGACCTCGATGACGGGATCACCATCGAACGGCCCGCCCAACCGCACGATCTTGCGCGTGATGTTGAGATCCAGCAGGAAGTGCTGACCGAAGGCCTTCTTGGCCATCAGCCCGTGCTGTTCCAGGCTTTCGCGTAAGGTCGGCAAGTCACTCATAAGGCACGGTTCCGGCTAATGGTATCGGCGGTGCGGATGGCGGCGATCAGGCTGTCGGCGCGCGCCACCCCGCTGCCGGCGATGGCAAACCCGGTGCCGTGGTCGGGCGAGGTCCGCACGATCGGCAGGCCCAGGGTGATATTGACCCCGCTCCAGAAGTCGAGCGTCTTCAGCGGCACCAGACCCTGGTCGTGATACATGCACAACGCCGCGTCATAGCCGGCGCGGGCGTCATCGTGAAACATGCTGTCGGCGGGCAGGGGGCCGCGGATGTCGATCCCCTCGGCCCGCAACAGCTCCGCCGCCGGGATCAGCATCTCGATCTCTTCACGGCCGATCGTGCCGTCCTCGCCGGCGTGGGGATTGAGCCCGGCCATGGCGATACGCGGCTCCGCGACGGCAAAATCCCGCTTCAGCGCCGCCTGGGTGATGCGCGCGATCTCGGCGACACCTGCCACCGACAAGGCCGGCGGCACATCCTTTAACGGCAGATGGATGGTGGCCAGAACGACCCGCAGGTCCCTGGCCGTCAGCATCATCACCGGCGTCGGCGCCGGGCCGTCGCCCTCGCGGCACAGCTCGGCCAGGTACTCAGTGTGGCCCGGAAACTTGAAGCCGGCTCCGTATAAAACCGACTTGGCGATGGGGGCGGTGACCAGGCCACGCGCCTGGCCCGACCGGCACAGCTCGACCCCGGTCCGGATCCATCCGATGATGTGACGGGCATGGACGGCGTCGGGGTGTCCGGCCACGGCGTGCACATCCAGAGGTCGATCCAGAACCGGTATCGCCTCTTCGAACACATCGGCGGTCTGGTCGACATCGTCCACCACGACGACAGGCGCTTCGAGATCGCGCAGGGTGCGGGCATCGCCGATGACGCAAAAGGCCAGCCCGGTGTCATCCTTCAAGGCCCGCCACGCCTTGACGGTCAGTTCCGGGCCGATGCCGCACGGATCGCCGAGCGAAAGCACAAGGGGAGACGAAGCAGGTGTCATGGCTGTCAGATACGCGCTTCCGCGGCGCAATGCAGCAAGAAAAGTAGCCTTAAAATCACCTCTCCCCGCGTTTGCGCGGACTTCGAACCCGCGCTTACCCCCTTCTTACGAAACGTACCGTCTCATCGCCTCGAAACGTTAGCCCTCAACATCTAATTGCAATTGCCTGAGGGCTTGTGAGGCGCGCAGGAGTATCCAAATGCCGGCAGCCACGTTGAACAAACGCCAGCTCATCGCCATGACTGTGGCGACGGCAGTTCTTTCCACATCATCCCAGGCGGTCGTCATGACATCCAATACCGTAACCTCGAAAGACGGCACCCGGATCGCCTTTGACCGGGCGGGCGAAGGAACAGCCCTCATCCTGGTCGGTGGTGCCTTAAGCGACCGGTCGGGGAGCGCACCCCTGGCCAAGGTGCTGTCACCACACTTCACCGTCTTAAGCTATGACCGCCGGGGCAGGGGCGGCAGCGGTGACACAGCCCGCTATGCCGTCGAACGCGAGATCGAGGACATCGAAGCCCTCATCGACGCAGCCGGTGGAACGGCCTTCGTCCATGGTCAGTCGTCCGGTGCCGTCCTGGCCCTGGAGGCCACGGCGAAACGCCCTGGCAAGGTGCAAAAGCTCTCCCTGTATGAGCCCCCGTTTATCGTCGACGCCAGTCGCCCGCTCCCACCCAAAAACTACGTCACCCGCATCAACGACCTGATTGCCGCCGGCCGTCGTGATGACGCCGTAGCCTTCTTCCTGACCGACGTGGTAGGCACGCCTGCCGAGGCCGTTACCAAGATGCGCGGCATACCGGCTTGGCCGGCGCTGGTGGGCTTGGCCCATACCCTGCCTTACGACATCGCTGTCTTGGGTGACGGTATGTCGGGCGCGCCGCTGCCGGCGAATAAATGGGCCTCCGTTACCGTTCCAGCCCTGATAATGGACGGCGGCGCGAGCCCGACATGGATACGAACGTCAGCGCAGGCGCTGGCCGAAGTACTGCCCCATGCTAAACGCCATACCCTGGAAGGTCAGGCGCACAACGTCGCGCCGGAGGTCCTCGGTCCCGAACTGGAGCGCTTTTTCCTAGATTGAAGGAGCGTCGTCGAATGAGGCCTTCGGAGGGGCCAACGAAAAAAGCGCGCCTATGGGGACACGCTTTTCTAACTCCGAAACAGGCCAATCACTCGCTGATTTTGCGTCCTCCCGTGTTTCGGTGGCCTTGGATATCTGTCAATTCTCGACTTGGCGACGGAGTATACCCGAGATTGTCAAGATTGTGAGCGAGGTGATAATCCATCCCAATATCGAATATATCGCCTTCGCCCATCGCCAAGCGGCGGCCTTGGGCTCAGAAGAAATTTCGCATTGGCTTTCCTGGCGTAAGTCAATTGCCGGAATGAAGACGTCGATCGCATAAAGAGACGGTTGGATGGATGTTCCGCAGTCTAGTTGCTGAGGGAGTTTGGCATTTTCTCGCGACGCCACCATTCCCGCAGCAAATTTTTCACTGGTTTCATTGCGCGTTGACACGATGGCCGTATTCACGGTCGACGTGGCAATGACCATGACAGGTTTTCGCTTCGTCCCTTTGAGAACATTGTAGACGGGAACAAGGTTGGCAGATTTCGGCCTTTCAATTTCAGCAATATATCCACGGTCAGCGATAAGGAAGCCGAGCCAACCGATAAACAGGAAGACCAGAAATGTCCAGATAGCCCTTTGAGGGCTAAGTCCATAATCGAATCCCCACCGGTATAGTAACAATACCGGCCTCAGAAGCACAAATGTCTTCAAGCGGTGTTCCAATTTTAGTTTGGAAATTAGAATTTTCCGTGATTCCGTATCATATCCGCGGGCGCGCAAATATTTTGCTAATTGTTCGTAAGGAAATGGACGAATTTCATCTTTAGTAGGCTGAGACTTGATTACATATTGCTTGTCGAGCCAGTTCTTCCTCATCGCGTGAATAGATCGCTTTAGGGAGGTATTCAGAAAAATTGCCAGAAGGACAAGCGGGACCAGAATGCCGAGTGCAATTGGTAGGTGCGGGAATGCGCCGTGCAGGAGATCGTGCGATTTTCTGAATTCCCAAGGCAGAAGGCGTCTGACAGGTTCGAAGAAAAGAAGGAAAGCGAAACCACCCAGGAGTAGTCCGTCCACCAGGACATCCAGCCGCGTGGCACGCAGCTTTTGCTGCGCGGACGCGAGTGCGTTCCTCAACTTGTGAGCCGCGAGTTGCCGTAGAAGGACGCGGCTGGGCACCTTAAAGGTGCCGTCAGTCGGGGACGTAGCGTGGATACTGCCGTCAAAACTAGGGTCTCGAATGAAATCATATTTGAATTCGTCGAGGAAAAGCCGTCCGTTTCCATAGCCTTCGCCACTCTCGTCAGCGAGTTCACGAACCTGGGTTCCGTTGATGAGCCAATTCCATTCATCTCGATTGGCCGAAGCTTCCAGTGATGTCCAGTCGGGCAGGTGGTTCCACTGATCGAATTTCAGATGAGTTCGAATCATCCAGATGTAAAAATCGATAAAGACCTTCCCATAAGCCTCACCGAACGTTTCGGAAAATCGCTTTCGCGTGTATTTCAGAGACCTTCCGGGCTGCAAGAAGTCAGATGCGGCTTGGAATGTCGACTTATCAATTTGCTCGGTATTCTGAAGGCAGTATCTTGCAAATCGAACGGCTTCGAAATGGCTGATATTCTCAACGCACGTCTTGGAAAAGACAGGCAAAAATTCTGGGTTATCAATCAGAGAGTCGTCGTAGTCGTTGGAATCATGGTTGAATGTCAAAGAACATATTTTATAACCAAATTCATTACGCGAAATTCCGATTGTGTCTGCGTTCAATTTTTCCGCAACGCTTTTTGATATGTCATTGAAAATACCATATACTTCTTTTCCGAAGTCGTAATAATATTGACCGCTGTAGGCGTATTTTTTTAATGGATTGACGAATATATTTTCATTAAAAAAGTATATTGATTTTAAGTCTAGAGATAATTCATAGTTTCCTGATGTCGGACTTAGAATTGAACTGCGACGGAGAGGGCGGTTTTTCTCTACTTCAAAAGTGCCGAAGACGACAGCGCCGCCAAAATCAAATTGCTTGAATACGGAATTGGCAATTATCAAATTACCATTGACGTTTATGGATTGAAAATTACCGTACAATATAGACGTAATTGATGTATAAATTTGCCCAATTCGTAAATCTCCAGTAATGTTGGATAGGTAAAAATTCGCAGATATATTTATACAAGTTTGAGTTATTTTTAAATTGCCGCCGATCTGAGAGTTCGGGGCGAACACATATCCATAAATTGTTGTAGAGACTAATGATAAATTTCCACCGATCTCTATTCCCGAAGCTCGGATGCTGCATCTCAATGTGGTGTTGTCAATTGAGAAGAACCCGCCGATTTTTGCATTATTGAAGCAAATTCGGAGCGGTATGTCGGCTGAGGGGTCTCCTGTCGCGCCGAAGTCAGCGTCCAAAATAGAGTGATCGAGACCTATGTTGCCGCTGACAACGGCGTTATCAGCGAGTATCAGGCTTACGGGGTGGCTGGTCCACTCTCCACAATGCAGGAAGTGGCATCCGTCCAGTTGAAGGTCACCGTCTATTTTGGCATCCGGTATGACAAGGGCTCGGTGCGCCGGGCGCTGTTTCTCATCCCCTGAGCCGTAAACTTCGAAGGAAGAATTCGAAAAGCTGGCGTGCCCGCTAACTCTCAGATTCCTAGCGTAAAAGGCGTCTGTATCGTGGCCGGAAAAATAACTGTCTTCTGCATAGAGGGCGCCGTTTATGCGTCCACCATCCAAACTAACCTGCGTCCCTTCTCGAGAATTTTGATCGCCACGGACATGTGAGAGCTGCAGTGGCCCATCGACAAACACATCCCTCGCGAGAAGAGCCGGAAATGCCGATTGCTCCAAGCTCAGATATCGAAAATGCGCTCGCGAAACGTCGATGACCCCGTCGAAGCGGCATTCCTTCAACACCAAGGGGACGGCGGGGCCTCCGTCCGAGGCGCGAACGCCGACAAGGTCCAGTGAACCGGTTATGGTGGCATCGACGATCGTCACGCCGGATGAGGTCAGACCGACACTCCGGGCCGTCGAGGCCTTGTCTAGCAGAACGGGAAGCCCCAGGAAAATAGCCCGCAGAGCTGCCGCGGAAAGCGCAACATCCTTGCCTGGCGTGTAGGGCGCAGCCTTTTCAATTGCCAGCACCAATTCGGTTTCGTGGTAACTCAACGAAATTGCCGCGGTTTTTCCGCCGTCGCGATCGAACATCATCCGTCTCCCCAATTGCGCAGAGAATGCGAACAACATCCGAAATCCGCAACAGAGCTCTTGGGAAAGCGCGGACTTTTCTCGAGGTTGTATCGGGAATGCCACTCTATCTCTGGAATGGCGCAGTAGTTTTCATGGCGCGCGCAAGCCAAAAGCGCGCCCTTTCAGACGCGCTTTTTCAAAAATTCAACTCGCCTGAGACCTCAGTGGTTCTCGATCGTCGCCGAGCCGCGCAATTCGCGCAGGTAGCGCTTGCCCAGCATCGAAAGACGCGTATTGACCAGCTGGCTTTCGACCTGTTCGCGTGTCATGGCGTTTTCACCCGCCAGTCGCCGGTCGCAGACATAGACCACGTTCATAAACTGGCTGTTGCGCAGCGGCTGTGACACCGAGTTGCCCTTCAGCGGCTTCAAAGCCGCGGCATAGTCCGGCAGCAGGGTCGACAGCTGGGCTTCGCCCAGGTCGACGACCCGGATATTACCCGGCGCCTTGGCTTCATCCAGAGCATCGCAGCTCGACACCTTCGAGCGGAAGCTGACCAGAGCGCTCTGGGCGCTGGCGACCTCCGATGCCGATGCATTGGGCGCCAGCGGAATTGCGGCCTGCTTCAGGTGCATGACCATGTCGCCATCGCCCGACGTCTTCTGGCGCACCAGATAGATATAGACCCCGTCCTTGGTGGTGATCGGCGGCGTCATCTCGCCCGGCTGGGCGGCCGCAAGCGCGGCTTCGATCGCCGGATCGACACTGTCGGCGACCAGCCAGCCGGCGTCACCGCCCTGGGCGGCCGACGGCGCGTTGGAGAACTGCCGCGCCACCGCCTGGAAGGGTGCCGCGCGGGCCTGGAGCTGATTATAGAGCTGCTGAGCGCCCTTCTGGGCGTTTTCCATCCCGCCCGCCTGGGCTGGGTCGAGGAAGATTTCGGCGACCAGGTACTGCTGCTTCTGACCATCGGCCACGATGCGGTCCATCGTGGCGTCGACCTGGGCCGTACCGACCTTGGCGTTGGACTGGTAGCGCCCGCCGACCAGCCGGCTCCAGCCGGCTTCGGCGCGGATCTGGGCCTTCAGCGTGGCCGGCTCGATGCCGACCTTCTTCAGTTCGGCCAGGAGCTGCTCGCCCGTCAGGCCCGACTGGGACGCCATGCGCTCCAGCTCTTCATTGATGTCGTCGTCACCGACCTTGACCTTCCAGTGCTCCAGCTCCTGCATCTGCAGGCGTTCGTCGACCAGGCCGTTGATCGCCTGCTGCTGGAAGGCGCCGTAGTTTTCCTGGGTGACCTGGACACCCGAGGTAACGATCAGCAGCAGCATGCGCTGCTTCAGGTCGTACGAGGTGATCATGTCGTCATTGACCGAGATCAGCATGCCTTCGGACAACTGCGGCAGTTTCGGCGCAGGCGCGTTCTGGTCATAGCCGGGAGCCGAGGCTGCGGCGGCCGAACCGGTGTCCGGGGTGGCTTCCTGAGCCAGGGCGGGAGCGGTCAGGGCCAAGGCGGCGGCCGTCGTGAGAAGGGCGGAGCGAAGGAGGTGCCGAGATACGTGCATGTACATTCTTTTTGGGTGTTCGCAGGTGGAGTTAGCGGACATCGTTAAATTCCGCACCAGATGATCCCAATGTGGATAAATTAAGGCGGAACAATATCGCCGATGACGGCTTGCCGCGCAACCGGTAGGCTTCGGAATCATTTCTCTGGTAGATCAGCTCGTACCAGATGCAATCGTTGCGATAGATCACGCTGACCGTCGACCGGCGCCAGGTGTTCTCGACCATGTCGCGGTCCAGCCGCGCCGACACACCCCAGTTGGGCGTGATGAAGTGGCGGGCATACAGTTGCATGTTGCGGTAATTGTCGCCGAACCGCTGCAATTTCCCGTTCTGCACAACGCTTGGATTGGTCAGGAGGTCATTGAAGACATAGCGCAACGTCGCCCGGGTATTGGGCCGCACCACGCTCAAACCAACTTCGCCCTGGCTCAGCTTCGTCTCCTGGCTGTCGACGCGCAGACGGCTGTAGCCATACAACCCGTTGGAGGTATCGAAGCTGGCATTGACGATCCAGTCGGAGTTCTTGTTGCCCAGGCCGTACAGGTCGTAGGTGTAATCAACACCCTGGACTCGGCGCGTTTTGAGGAATTGTGTCTCCGGATTATCACGCAGGGTCCGCCCGATCAGACCCTCGACCTTCAGGCCGGAGTCGAAGACCAGCCGCGTCTTGAAGCCCAGGTTCAGGCGTGCGCCGGACTCATAGACATCGAAGCCCGGCGAGCGGTTGGCGATGAACAGGTTGGTGGCGTCGAATTCGAACGACTGGCTGTCCTCGGTCGGCAGCAGCGCGTCGTCCTCGAATTCCGGCGATATGGCCAGTTGTGCCACCGGCTCGATAATGGCGGTCACCTTGTCGTAGCGCTTGATCAGCGGATAGCTGACATTGACGCCGGCCGTGGTCAGGCCGCGCGACAGGTCGCCTTCCAGACCGCTGGAATCGAGGTTGCTCAGCTTGTAGCTGTCGTGACGCGCTTCCAGGAAGGGGGCCCACTTGATGCCGCTCTTCGTGGTCATGTCGCCGTAATATTTGGCCCCGACGCTGACCCGCGCCGTATCGAAGCCTGACGACCCGTCGGCTGCCGCCGGGGCGACGTCGTCACCGGGATATTCCTTGTGCTTCAGTCCGATGGCGTTCAGCGACAGGGTCAGTTGCCCGCCCAGGACGCGATGATGCGGCGACCACGACGCCTCGATCATCGGGGCGATGGTCGGGTAGATCTGCGAATCCACGGCGATCGGCTGGTCGGCCGGCGACAGGCCCGAGAACTGCATGTTCTGGAAGCTGAGGACATTGAAGGCCAGGTAGGCGTTCGAGGTCTGGCGCGTGACATTAACCTGGTTGATCAACTGGCGCGAATCCACCGTCAGCTCGCCGTAACGCTCATTACGGTTGAAGGCGTCCTCGATGTCGTAACGCTCGAAGAAGTTGGCGAAGGACCGGCCCTTGCCGATCGGATGGCCGGCGCGATCGAGGATCGTCTCCTCGGCATCGTCCTTGACGTGCTCGGCGGTGAAGCTCCAGCGCCAGTCCTCGTTGATTTTGAAGCGGCCGTCGGCCAGGATGTATTCGCGCACATCCTCGGAACCGATCTTGGTGCCTTCGTTGTCGAAGAAGGATTCATTGGTGAAGCCGAAGCGGGCATGCAGCACGCCCGAATAGAAGTGGCGCTGATAGTCGAGGTTCAGCAGCGGCGCCACGCCGGCGTTCAGTTGCGGGCTGATGATCAGGTGCTGGTACGGTGAGATCGACCAAAGATAGGGCAGTTCCACCGAGAAGCCGCGCTTGCGCGAGAAGGCGATCTTGGGCGGCAGCAGGCCCGAGGCGCGCTCGAGTTCCGGGTCGGGCGTCCACATATAGGGCGCATAGAAGACCGGCACGCCCGACAGCTTGAACATGGCGTTCTTGTAGTAGACCATCTTCTTGTCGCGGCGCTGGGTAATCTCGCTGGCCTGGATCGACCACGACGGTTCCTGGGTCTCGCCTTTTTCGACGCAGAGCTGGCACGGCGTATAGACCACATCGCTCAGCCGGCGGGTATCGGGATTGACCGCCTCGACCTTGCGGGCGAACACCTTCTGCTCGTCGGCGCCCAGCGAAGCGAAGTTCTCCGACACGCCCGACTGCATCTCGTCGTCGTACGAAATGTAGTCGGCGAACTGGACGCTGCCGTCGGCATTGATGGTCTGGGTGTGACCGCTGGCGATGGTGACGCCGGTATTGGGATTGTAGCTGACCGTGTCGGCGCGGATGATCTTGCCCTTGTGGCGCATCTCGACGCGGCCATAGGCAATGATCAGTTCGTCCTCGGTCTGGGCGATCTGATCGGCTTCGATATAGGCCGCGCCCTCGACCAGGCCGTCCGGGCCGACCTCGCCGTTGCCCAGGGTGGTGCTGGGGCGCACAGCCGGTTGGGTATCGGGGAGTTCCTTGACCTGGGCGGCCTGGGCCATCGCCATTTCAAACGACAGCTGGGTCAGGGTCGAGGTGCCGGCAGCCGCCGTCGACTCGGACGCGGCGCGCGCCTGGGACGCACCGCCGCCGATGGCCATGAGGGACATCAGTCCCACACCCAGCTTGAGAGAATTACGCTTCATCATGGCCCGCAATAGAATCCCGACTCTTGTGTAACACAAAACGGCGGTTGGAAACGACAAACTCAGTCCGGTCTGACACGTCAGCCGTCCTCGGTATAAACCAGCAGCGTCATGGCCCCCAGCATGGCCAGCACGGCCGGCGACCATCCCGCCAGAGCAGCGGGGATGACGTCAGCCTTGCCCATCGAAGCAAACAACTGATTAACGAAGAAAATGACAAAACCAAGGCTGACCCCCGATGTGACCAGCACGGTCAGTCCGCCCAGGCGCATCAGACGCAACGAGAACACAGCCCCCAGCGCCGTCATGGCGGCAAACATCAGCGGCGTCGACAACAGTTGATGCAGCTTCAGCTCGTAGCTGGTGGTCGAGAAGCCCGACACCTGGTTCTGACGGATCAGGCCCGGCAGGCGCCAGAACGGCACCGACTGAGTCGAGGCGTAACGCTTGAACGCCTTCTGCGGGTCCAGGTTCGAGGACAGGGTCAGGACATTGTAGAACTGCGCCGGCTTGTCCAGCGTGTATTCGTAGGCGTCCTTGAGCTGCCAGGCGCCGGGGCGCAGCGTGGCCTCGCGGGCGTCGACCCGTTCGATAAAAGACGGCGCGCCGCGGCGGTCGGTGGTGTAGATCCAGAAGGTAACGCCGCGCAGGTGGCCGAGTTGCGGCGAGGCCTGGCCATCGGCACGGATGACGACCTGCTGGTTACCGTCGCCCTGGCGCAGATAGATGGATTGGGTCGGATCGGTCGGCGTGAAGGCTTCGGCGGTCTGGACCTTGCGTTCGTAGACGTCCTGAAGGTGCGAGGCGACCGGGTTCAGCACGCCGATGGTCAGGATGCCGAAAGCGAAGGCCGACAGGGTCGCCGGCAACACGAAACGCCAGGCCGAGACTCCGGCGGCGCGCATGGCGATCAGTTCGCTGCGGCGGTTGAGGTTGACGAAGGCGAACAGCGCGCCGAACAGGAAGGCGAAGGGCAGCAGGATCAGGATGGCGCTGGGCGAACGCTGGAACAGCATGAGCAGCACTTCCAGCCCGCCCAGATCGGCGCGCGCCGCCACCGAGCGCGAGATTTCGACATAGTTGATCAGCAGGATCAGCGCCGACACCACCAGCAGGGCCGACGAGAACATGGCGATGCAGGTTTGCAGGATATAGGTTTCCAGCCGGCTGCCGCGCCAGGGATTGAAATAGCTCAGCCAGGACAGGATGGCGGCGCGGTTCATATCCGGGTCCTCCGCGGGGCGCCGAAATCGGCGCTGGAGGTGCGCAGACCCGCATGGGGCGCCGTCGTGCCGCCGATTATGGTGACCCCGGTATGGTCACGCTTGTGGATGACGCGCAGGCACAGGATGATCGGAATGATCGGCACCAGGTACTGCAGGAAATTCAGGATGCCCGCCTCGGCGCCGATGGTCTGCATCACCACCCCCAGCAAACGGGCAGTCACTGCCACGCCGGCGGCCACGGCGATGCGCCGGGTGTAACCGCCACGGTTGAAGCCCCCGCCCAGGACGGCGGCAATGGCCAGCAACACGAAGGTCAGATTGTAGAGCGGGGACGCGATGCGGGAATGGCCTTCGGCCACCAGCTTGCCGACATTCTTGCGCTCGTAATTGCCGCCGCCGCCCGGCAGCTTCAGATTGGGGAAGAACAGTTCGTGCAGGTAGCGCTCCGATTCCTTGAAGGTCAGGGAATCGTCGCTGGCGAAATAGGGGGAAATGTCGATGCTGTATTCGTCGAAGGTGATGTGATCCAGTTCGCCGTTGGAAATCCACTGGGTCGAACCGTGGCGCAGGATCAGCAGGGACGCGCCGTCGACCTCGGTGATCTTGCCTTCGCGAGCGACATAGGTGCGGTCGCTGCCACCTTCGGGAGCGGGGGTACGGATGTAGATCTGGCGCAGCAGGCTGTTCTGGTCGATGCGCTGGACATAGATGGTCAGGCCCGACGGCGAGGTCGAAAACTCCCCCTCCCTGACCATGGTCGAGACCAGGTCGTTCTTGGCCCGGAAAAGTTCCTCGCGCATCAGGCGCGCCGACCACGGTTGCATGAACAGGTTGGAAGCCAGGCTGAACAGCAGGAAATAGACGCCGATACGGATAATCGGTGACGACGCCTCGCGCAACGACATGCCACTGGCGAAGGCTGCGGTAAATTCATGCTCGCCCTGCAGTCGGGTCAGGGCGACCAGGGTGCCGACGAACAGCGCGATCGGAAGGATCAGGCCCGACAGCAGCGGCATGGACAGCAGGGTGACCTTGATGAAAGTCCAGGCGTCCTGGCCGTATTCGACCACCAGGTCGAACTGCGTAAGCGACTGGCTGATCAGCGCGATGGCCGTCAGCGCGGCGACCGCGCCGGCAACCGGCACGATCATCTGACGGAATATATAGCGATCCAGCGTCCGCATACGGTCTGAAGTCTTCTCTCTCAGTCGGGTGTTCCTTTTGACCGTTTGAGAGGTTAATTACAAGTCTCCGTTGGCGGCGCACAAAATTTTCGCAAAAAGACTTATCTCTTTACATCGAAAGGGATATGAGGCGGGAAACGCAAAATTCGGAGTCCGATATGACCATGCAGTTCGGCAACGCGCCCGCCTCAGGCTCAGCCAAGGCCTATATTCTGGGCGAAGACGGCGCCGCCAGCCCGGCCTTTGCCGCCATCGACGGCGAAGCGATTCGCTCTGCCCTGGCCGCTGTCGGCTTCAAGGCCGCCAAGGGCAAGACGCAAGTCCTGGCAACGGTTGACGGCCCCGTCGCGGTGGTCGGCGCCGGCGACCTGTCAAAGTTCGACGCCGCTGCCATGGAGCACGCCGCCGCCAGCCTGTACCACGGCACCAAGGCTGCCGGCTTCGAAGCTTTGAGTCTCGACGTCCGCGGCTACGATGCCGAAACCTCGGCGCGGGCCCTGTTCGCCCTGAACCTGGCGGCCTACCGCTTCGACAAGTATTTTGGCCCGGCCAAGCTCGAAAAAGCCCCGACCCTGAAATCGGTCACTGTTGTCGTCGACGATGTTGCCGCCGCCGAAGCCGCCTTCGCACCGCTGGCCGCCATCCGCGACGGCGTCCTGTTTGCCCGCGACCTGGTCTCCGAACCGGCCAATGTCCTCTATCCGCAATCCTACGCCGACCGCGTCAAGGCGCTCGAAGGCACGGGCCTAAAGATCGAGGTTCTCGGAATCGCGGAAATGGAGAAGTTGGGCATGCATTCCCTGCTCGGCGTCGGCCAGGGCTCGGAGCGCGAATCGAAGCTGGTGGTCATGCAATGGGCCGGCGCCGCGGACAAAAATGCCACCCCCGTCGCCTTCGTCGGCAAGGGCGTGACCTTCGATACCGGCGGCATCTCGATCAAGCCGGCCGACGGCATGGAGGACATGAAGTGGGACATGGGCGGCTCGGCGACCGTCGTCGGCACCATGATTTCCCTGGCTTCGCGTAAGGCCAAGGTCAATGCGGTCGGTATCATAGGCCTGGTCGAGAACATGCCGGACGGCAATGCCCAGCGGCCGGGCGACGTGGTCAAGGCCATGTCCGGCACCACCATCGAAGTCATCAATACCGACGCCGAAGGCCGGCTCGTCCTGGCCGACGCCCTGTGGTACTGCCAGGACCGCTTCAAGCCGCAGTTCATGATTGATCTGGCCACCCTGACCGGCGCCATGATCATTGCGCTGGGCACCGATTATGCCGGTGTTTTCAGTAACAACGATGAACTGGCTCAGCGTCTGGATGAAGCCTCCAAGACGGTCTCCGAGAACTTCTGGCGCATGCCCTTGCCGGCGCAGTACGAGAAGCAGATCGACTCCAAGATCGCCGATATCCGCAATATCGGCGGCCGTCCGGCCGGCTCGATCACCGCGGCCCTGTTCCTGCAGCGCTTCGTCAACAACGTGCCGTGGATCCACCTCGACATCGCCCCGACCGCCTGGACCAACGAGCAGCGCATCCCGACCGTGCCGGAAGGCGCCACTGGTTTCGGCGTCCGCACCCTGGATGCTCTGGTCGCCAAGTTCTATGAGGACGCATGACCGGTAAGACGCGTTGCGCCGCCTTCATTTCGGGGCGCGGTTCGAATATGATGGCCCTGGTCGAGGCGGCGAAAGTGCCTGATTTTCCAGCGCAATTCGTCTTGGTCGTGTCCAACGACCCGGCGGCCGGCGGGCTGGAATGGGCGGCGGGGCAGGGGATTGCCGCCGTCGCCATAGACCATAAGCTCTACGGCAAGGATCGCGAGGCGCATGAGCGCGCCATCGACGCCGTGCTGGAACAACATGGCGTCGAGTTCATCTGTCTGGCCGGTTACATGCGCGTCCTGACGCCTTGGCTTGTCGAAAAATGGCAGGGCCGGATGATCAACATCCATCCCGCTTTGTTGCCGGAATTCAAAGGCTTGCATACCCATCAACGTTGCCTGGACGCTGGTCACGACCGTCATGGCGCGACCGTACACTGGGTTTCGCCGGGAGTGGACGAGGGCGACATCATCGCCCAGGCCGAGGTTCCGGTCCTGCCGGGCGACACGGCGGACATGCTGGCGGCGCGCGTCCTGGTCGAGGAGCACAAGCTTTATCCGGCTGCCCTGAAGGCCGTCACGTCCAACCTTACGAAAATATAACTCTCGTTCGGTTACAGTTCATGCGAAACTAAGCCCGTGATCATGAGTTTTCGTTTGAACCGTCCTGTCCTGTCGTGCGCCGTTGCGGTGGCGGCCTTGGCATGCGCATCTGTCGGGCGGGCCGAGGAGGGCATGTGGACCTTCGATAATTTCCCCCTCGACAAGGTCAATGCCGAGTACGGCCTGGAACTGGACCAGACCTGGCTGGGCCACATCCAGGCGTCGTCGGCGCGGCTAAGCTCCGGCTGTTCCGCCGGTGTCGTCTCGGCGGACGGTCTGATGCTGACCAACCACCATTGCGTCATCGAATGCGCCCAGGAACTGTCGTCTGCTGAAAAAGACTATGTAGCGCAAGGCTTTCTGACGGCGCGGCGCGAAGAGGAAGCGGTCTGTCCCGGCATGGCGGCGGCCATCTTGACCGGCATTTCCGACGTAACGGCGCAGGTCCAGGAAGCCACCCAGGGCTTGGCCGGCGACGACTTCGTCCAGGCTCAGAACGCCGAGGCTACCGGCATCGAACAGGCCGCGTGCGGCGATGACCCCAAGCGCCACTGCCAGGTCGTCACCCTTTACCAGGGCGGCCAATACAAGCTGTACCAATATCGCAAATATTCCGACGTGCGCCTTGTTTTTGCTCCGGAATTTTCCATGGCTTTCTTCGGCGGCGATCCGGACAATTTCAACTTTCCGCGCTACGCCCTCGATATCGGCTTCCTGCGTCTGTATGACGACGGCAAGCCGGCGGCAACCCCGGATTATCTGCAATGGACCACCCGCGCTCCGGTCGAGGGCGAACCGATCTTCGCCGCCGGCAGCCCGGGCAAGACCGACCGTCTATTGACGATCTCGCAACTGGAAACCCAGCGCGACGTTTACCTGCCGCTTCAGATGGCCATGAAGGCGGAACTGCGCGGCCGGTTGCTGAGTTTCTCCGACCGCGGGCCGGAATACAAGCGCATCGCCACCGACTGGTTGTTCGGCGTCGAGAACGGCTTCAAGGCCGGCTACGGTCAGGAATTGGCCCTGCGCCGACCCGAATTGTTCGCCGCCAAATGGGCTGAGGAAAAGCAGCTGCGCAAGAGCGTGAAAGGGTCGTTCAAGCGTGAGATCGGTGATCCCTGGGCTGAAATCGACGCGGCGCAGGGGGAATACCGTCGGCTGTTCCTGCCGTGGTACTTCCTGGAGCAGGCGCCGCACCATTCCAGCCTGTTCTTCTATGCCCGCTACCTGGTACGGGCCGCTGAGGAGCGTGAAAAACCATCGGCCGAGCGGTTGCCGGAATTTGCCGATTCCCGCCTGCCGTGGCTGCGCGACAAGATACTGGCACCGTACAAGGTCGAAAAGCCGCTCGACGAACTGCTGCTGGGCTTCACCCTGTCCAAGTCGCGTGAATATCTCGGCGTCGACGCGCCGGAGACCAAATTGTTGCTGGGCAAGGCGTCGCCGGAGATACTGGCCCATTATTTAGTCGACAACAGCGAACTGGGCGATGTCGCCGTGCGCCAGCGTCTGTGGGACGGCGGCTTGGCCGCGATCGAGGCGTCGGACGATCCGATGATCCAGTACGCCCTGCATCTGGATGCCGAGGCGCGCGCCCGTCGCGCCGAATGGGAAGACAAGGTGGTGGCCCCCACCCGCATTGCCCACGAAAAGATTGCCCGCGTTCGCTTCCGTGTTTTGGGGGACAGTGTCGCGCCGGATGCCACCTTCACGCCGCGTCTGTCCTACGGCCGGGTCGAAGGCTGGAGCTACAACGGCCAGGATATTCGGTCCTTTACGGTGATGAAAGGCTTATATGAGCGCGCCACCGGTCAGGCGCCGTTCCAACTGTCGCCGCGGTTCGTTGCAGCCCAGGCCAAGGTCGATGGCGGCTTGATTTATAACTTCACGACCACCAACGACATCGCCGGCGGCAGTTCCGGCTCACCGGCCATCGATGCGGACGGCAAGTTGATCGGCACGGTGTTCGACAGCAATATCCATGGTTTGGGCGGTGCCTACAGCTATGATGCCGAACTAAACCGGACCGTGGTGGTGTCGACCGCCGCGATTACGGAGGTGCTGGGGAAGGTTTATGGAATGACGGCTCTGACCGAGGAATTGATCGCGCCGGCGAACTAACGGGGTTTGGGGCCTGCGGCCCCAAGTCTTTCCCTTCAAGAAAAAAGCCTCGCCCCCAAAAGGGCGAGGCTTTTTTCTTGAAATGAAGGCTTCGCGGGGGCGCGGCCCCCACACCCCGTTCGTTAGCCGACGATTTCTTCTTCGGTAAAGAACTGCGTGATCTCAATCGCCGCGTTCTCGTCCGAGTCCGAACCGTGCACCGAGTTCTCACCGACGTTCAGCGCGAACAGCTTGCGGATGGTGCCTTCGGCGGCGTTTTCCGGGTTGGTGGCGCCCATGACTTCACGATACTTCGGCACGGCGTTGTCGGCTTCCAGAACCTGAACAACGACCGGTTCCGAAGTCATCTGAGAAACCAACTCACCAAAGAACGAACGCTCCTTGTGGACGCCGTAGAACTGCTCGGCCTGAGCCTGGGTCAGCTTCACGCGACGCTGGGCGACGATACGCAGGCCAGCGGCTTCGATGACGGCGTTGATGGCGCCCGTCAGGTTGCGGCGAGTGGCGTCGGGCTTGATGATCGAGAAGGTACGGGACATTTAAAGTTCCATTTTGTTTTGCATTTGCGTTGGGCGGGCTTATAGCGATGCCCAATCCGTTCGCCAACCCTTAATTCTCAAGTTCTTTAAGTTATGTTGCAGATCACCAATCTGACCTATGACGCCTACGGGCGCCGTTTTTTTGACGACGCCAATCTGACCCTTACCCCGGGTACCAAGGCGGGTCTGGTCGGTCTCAACGGCGTCGGTAAGTCGACCCTGTTCAAACTGATCCTGGGCCACGCCCAACCGGGCGGCGGTGAAATCACCACGCCCAAGGCCTGGCGCGTCGCTTCGGTCGACCAGGAAATCGCCGCGTCGCCCCAGCATCTGATCGACGCCGTCCTGGCCATCGACACCCGCCGCGCCCGCCTGCTGGCCGAACTGGAGACCGCCGATCCGCTGCATCAGGCCGAGATCCACCACGACCTCTATGCCATCGGCGCCGATCGGGCGCCGTCGCGCGCGGCGGAAATCCTGAGTGGTCTTGGCTTTTCGACGGCGGACCTGACCCGGCCGATCTCGGCCTTTTCCGGTGGCTGGCGGATGCGTGCGGCCCTGGCCGGCGCGTTGCTGGCCGAGCCGGACCTGCTGCTGCTCGACGAACCGACCAACTATCTCGACCTAGAAGGCGCCCTGTGGCTGGAAGGTCGCCTGAAGCGTTACCCCAATGCCGCCCTGATGATTTCGCACGACCGCGACCTGTTGAACGAGTCGGTCGACGCCATCGTGCATGTCGCCGGCCAGAAGCTGGACCTGTATACCGGCGGCTACGACGACTTCGAGCGCATGAGGGCGGAGAAGGCGCGGTTGAATGCCGCTAACAAGGTCAAGCAGGAGGCCGAACGCGCCCACCTGCAAGCCTTCGTTGACCGTTTCCGCGCCAAGGCCTCCAAGGCCGCCCAGGCGCAGTCGCGTATGAAAAAGCTGGAAAAGCTGCCGCCCATTGCCGCGACCCTCGAGGACCGGGTGGCGCGGTTTATCCTGCCGTCACCGGAAAAGCAGCTGGCACCGCCGATCCTGCGACTGGATGACGCCAGTGTCGGTTATGGCGATACGGTCATCCTGCGTCACATCAACATTCGTCTGGATCCCGAAGATCGTATTGGGGTTTTGGGCGTGAACGGGGCGGGTAAGTCGACCTTCGCCAAGCTGCTGGCCGGGGCCTTGACGGAGCGGCATGGTGAGCAGTGGCGTGACCGGCGGATGCAGGTGGCGTGGTTCCATCAGCATCAGATCGAGGCCATGGATCCGGAGGACACGCCTCTGGAGATGATGCGGCGGGCGCGGCCGGACGATACCGAGTCGAAGCGCCGGTCGCGTCTGGGCTCATTTGGTATGACCGTGGAAAAGGTCGAGACCAAGGTCAAGGACCTGTCGGGTGGCGAGCGGGCACGGTTGCTGCTGAATATGGTGGCCATGGACGGGCCGCACCTGCTTATCCTGGACGAACCGACCAACCACCTGGATATCGACTCGCGGCGGGCTTTGCTGGATGCGCTGAACGACTACGAAGGGGCGGTGCTGATCATCACCCACGACCGGTCACTGATCGAGCTGGTGGCGGACAAGCTGTGGCTGGTCAATGATGGAACGGTTAAGCCGTATTCCGGTTCGTTGGAAGACTATGCCAAGCTGGTGATCGAACGTGCCAAGACGGCGACCCGTGAGGAAGCGGCGGCTACGGCGAAAGAGAAGGGCGTTACCGTCAATTCCAAGGACGCACGCAAGGCGGCCGCGGCGGCACGCCAGGCGCTGGCGCCTCTGAAGAAGAAAGCCGATGACCTGGAACGCAAGATCGAGAGCGTTGGCAACCAGATCAAGTTGCTGGACCTGAAACTGGGCGACGCCGAGCTTTATGTGAAAAATCCGGGATTGGCGGTAAGCTACGGGAAAGACAAGGCAAAGCTGGAGGAATCGCTGATGGCGATGGAAGCCGAGTGGATGGACGCGGCGGAAGTGTATGAGGCGGCGAAACTGGAAGCTGGCGTTTAACGCTGTCGAGTCATGGGGTTTGGGGCCTGCGGCCCCAAGTCTTCCTACTTCCTTCCCTTGACCTCGCCCTCAAGGGGGCGAAGGTCAAGGGAAGGAAAAAGAAAGATTTTGTGGGGCCGCAGGCCCCAAACCCCATCACTTGCCGGCGCTAAAACGTCCGCGCTCCGTTTACCGCCAACATCACCGCATACACACTTGTCGTCGCGGTAATGAACAACCGGTTCCGCTTGGCGCCGCCGAAGCAGACATTCGACACCGGCTCTCCAATGAAAATCTCACCCAGCAACGTCCCGTCCGGCTCGTAGCAATGCACGGCTTCGGTCGCGCTCGTCCATACCCGGCCGTCACTATCTATCCGCAGGCCATCGTAGTTCCCGTTGTCGGCAAACACATCCCCGCCCGACAACGACCAGTCTTCAGCGACATCGAAGACCCGGATATGCCGCGGCCCATCCGGAACATGCGTCCGCCCGCTGTCGACCACATACAACCGCTTTTCATCCGGCGAGAACGCCAGCCCGTTCGGCTTGATAAAATCCGTCAGAACCCGCGTCACATGCCCCAGCGGGTCAACCCGGTACACATGGCTGCCATCCTGCTCCGACACGGCCTTATGACCCTCATAGTCCGTGTCTATCCCATAGGTCGGATCGGTAAACCACACCGAGCCATCCGAGCTCACGACAACATCATTAGGACTGTTCAATCGGCCGCCATCAAACCGGTCCACGATCACCGTAACCGACCCGTCATGCTCGGTTCGCGTTACCCGCCGTCCGCCATGCTCGCACGTCACCAGCCGGCCTTGCCGATCCACCGTATTGCCATTGCTATAACCCGTCGGTGACCGGAACACACCGACCCCGCCGGTGGTCTCATCCCACCGCAGCATCCGGTCATTGGGGATGTCGCTCCACACCAGCGATCGCATCATCGGGAACCACACCGGCCCCTCGGCCCAGCGGCATCCCGCGTACAGCACATCCAGATGCGCAGAACTCCGCACACAGTCGCGGAACCGCGGCAGATGAACCCTGTAGTCCGCCCCCATGCCGCGCCTATCGCGCCACGCTGAAACAGACCGCCGTTCCGCCCAGGGGCGACGGCTCGATCCAGATATTGCCGCCGTGCTGCAACACGATCTTGCGCGCCAGCGTCAATCCCATTCCGACACCGGGATAGGCGTCATCCGTATGCAGTTTGCGCAAAGGCCGGAAAACATCATCGTAGAACATCGGATCGATGCCGATACCGTTGTCCTCAACCGAGAAATCCCACCGGTTGGGGCATTCCGTCACCGACACCCGCACATCCGGGGCAATGCCATGCTTGCGGAAGCGGATAGCATTGTCGATCAACGCGTGAAACAGCGTGAACATCCGTGACGGATCGGCGCTTACCGTCGGCATGGGCGGATAGATCAACTGACCGCCGGTCGCATCCAGCTTGGCCTGAAGTTCCATATGACAACGCGCCAGGATGATCTCCAGGTCGACCGGTTCGGGCGTCCGCACCACGGTGTTCAACCGTGAGAACGCAAGCAGCCCCTGGATCATATCATTGAGTTTCTGACCACTCTCGATGATCAGCTCCAGATGCAGCCGGTCTTCTTCGGTCGGCCCGATCTTGACCTTTTCCATCAACAATTGCGAGAACCCGACCATCGATCGGACCGGACCCGCCAGATCGTGCGAGACGATATAGGCGAAATCCTTGAATTCCTCGGCGGCATCCATCTGGACCGGGGCCGATACTTCGCGGCATGCCTGCATGGGCTTTTCTCCGTCTTCCATAGCGCGCCCCGTCAGCTTTCGGCTTCGGCCAGGGTGGCCAACACAAAAAAGAACTGTTCCATCAAGGCGATCGCCTCTCTGTACTTGGTAATATCCAGCGGCTTCACCACGTAAGCATTGGCGTGTAGCCGGTAGCTGGTAATCACATTACGCCCGGCGCCGGAGTTCGACATCACAATCACCGGAATGTGTTTCGTACGTTCACCGGCCTTGATGGCCGTCAGCACGTCGAGTCCGCTCATCTGGGGCAGTTGCAGATCCAGGAGGATCAGGTCCGGCAACCGCTTGCCGGAATGATCGCCATCGCCGCGTAAAATTGCCATAGCGATCTCACCCGTTTGGGCGACCGTCAGATTTGTGGCGAAACTGGCTTCCCGCAAGGCATGCTGCGCCAGAAGCGCATCACCCCGATTGTCATCGACAAGAAGGATCTCGGCGGGCCGGTTATCCTCTATAAGCCGTTTACTCATTCCCTGTACCTCATCCCGGCCCAAACTTCGCCTTATAACGAATCGCTGCGACCTGGCGTTGTAGAGACTAATCCTCGAAGCGCATCAGGTAAACTAGCCGCATTTCACCGACTGGATCAAACCGGTGTCGGTATCGAACACAATGGTCTGACGATCAGCGGAATAGTCCATGGTCACGGCACAGGTCGAACAGACCACCCGGCGCTTGCCGGGATGCAGAGGCACCGGAATCTCGGTGCGGGGCTTGCCGATCAGGTATTGCAAATCGCCGGCGCCGCACTGGTCGTTGGCCACCGGCTTGAACTGGGGCGCCGACGGGGCACTCGGGGCTGGGGTGGACGGCTCAACCCGGGTGGGCGGCGTATAGCCGGGATTGGATGCCGGCGCCGTCTTCGGCGGCGGAATTTCCGAGCCGGAACCACAGGCAGCCAGGATAATGGCGCTCAGGCTTAAGGTCAGGAGGGGAATTGTAAGTCTTGGATTCATTGCACCTTCTCCCATCGTCCCCGGTCGTTCTGCTTCCAGTAGGCCAGGTCGCTCCCGGCCGCCTTCAGCGTTTTCCACTGTCCCCGCGCCCAGTTCAAATGCTCGGAGTCATTGCCATCGAACACAATCAGACAGCGCTCCAAACCGCTAACATCCGGTAAATCCACCGGTGCAACCGACAGATAGACCTGGGGTTTGTTGGCCATCCGCCCCGAGGTGCCGAGCAGGACGGGCTGGTGTCCTTCCAGGTCGTCGCCTTCGCGGCCATGGGCCAGGAACGAGTCCGGCCGGTAGGTCCACAGACGGTCATTCAGCGCCGTAATCTTGTCATCCTCATGGCCATGGACGTAGGCGCGCCAACCCTTCTGGGCGACCTTCTCCAGCAGGTCCGGCAGGGCCTGGTCCAAAGGTGTCGTTTCGAGGTGGTAGAACCAGATATCGGGCATGTGAGTCAGGTCGAAGTCTAACCACGAACGGCACGAACTGGCACGAACTTTGTTTGAATTTTCAACCGATTGTGAAGTGGAAATGACAGTAAGGGTTTAACCACGGAAGGCTGCCGCACAGCGGCATTTCAGTGCCATCCGTGGTAAATCCTACTTGCCTTCAACCGCCGCCAACTGGCCGCAGATGAACGCGTCCTCGCCGGCGTCCAGCAAGGCCGACAGCACCGCATCGGCGTTCTTCGGGCTGACATACAGCACGAACCCGACGCCGCAGTTGAAGGTCCGCAGCATCTCGTGCTTGTCGATTCCGCCTGCCTGCATCAGCCATTCGAACACCGGCGGAAAATTCCAGCCGTCGAAATCGAACTGCGCCGTCAGGAAGTCGCGCACGGCCCGGTCGGGGTTTTCGATCAAACCGCCGCCGGTGATATGGGCGCCGCCCTTGATCAAACCGGCCTTCATCAAAGGCAAGACCGACTTGATATAGATCCGCGTCGGCTCCAGCAGGGCCTGGGCCAGGGACAGGTCCTTGGCGAACGGCGCCGGCGACGACCAGGTCAAACCGGCGACCTCGACGACCTTGCGGATCAACGAATAGCCGTTGGAGTGGGGGCCCGACGAAGCCAGGCCGATGATCAGGTCGCCCTCGCGCTGGTCATCCAGTTTCGGCAACACGCCGTCACGATTGACCGCGCCGACCGAGAAACCGGCCAGGTCGTAATCGCTGTCGCCGTACATGCCGGGCATTTCGGCAGTCTCACCGCCGACCAGGGCGCAGCCGGCGCGCTTGCAACCTTCGGCGATTCCGGCGACGACCCGGCGGGCGACATCGACCTCAAGCTTCGAGGTGGCGTAGTAGTCGAGGAACATCAGCGGTTCCGCGCCCTGGGCCAGCAGGTCGTTGACACACATGGCGACCAGGTCGATGCCGACCGTGTCGTGGCGATGGGTTTCGATGGCGATCTTGAGCTTGGTACCGACGCCGTCGGTGGTGGTGACGATCAGCGGATCGTCATAACCGGCAGCCTTCAGGTCGAACAGAGCGCCGAACCCGCCCAGGCTGGCCTCGGCGCCGGGACGGCGCGTCGACTTGGCCAAAGGCTTGATGGCATCGACCAGCGCCTCGCCGGCATCGATATCGACGCCCGACGCGGCATAGGTCAGGCCGTTTTTCAGTTCGGACATTCGTGAAAAATCCTGTAAAATGGGGTTTGGGAGGCGTTTGCGCTCTGCTATAGCGACAAAATGACTCCAATTACAAATACCAATGACCTGATCGCTTTTTGTGATGCGATAAAATCCGCACCCTTCATCACGGTCGACACCGAATTCATGCGCGAGACGACCTACTGGCCCAAGCTGTGCCTGATTCAGGCCGCCAGTGAAGATCACGCCGCGATCATCGATCCGCTGGCCAAGTCGCTGGATTTAAAGCCATTTCTGGACATCCTGGCGGATGAAAAGATCCTGAAGGTCTTTCATGCCTGCCGTCAGGACATGGAAATCTTCTTCAACCTGGGCACCATGCCCAAGCCGATCTTCGACACCCAGGTGGCCGCCATGGCCGCCGGTTACGGCGATCAGGTGGCCTATGATTCGCTGGTTCGCCAGAAATTGAAGATCGATATCGACAAGGGTTCGCGATTCACCGACTGGTCGCGCCGCCCGCTGTCCGAGCAGCAACTTCAATACGCCCTGGGTGATGTGACCCATCTGGCCAAGGTCTATCCGAAGCTGCGCGACCGCCTGGCCCGCGAAGGCCGTTTGGAATGGGTCTCGGCCGAAATGATCGACCTGTGCGACCCGGCCCTGTATTCGACCAACCCGGATGATGCCTGGCGCCGCCTGCGGCCGCGCAAAAACTCGGTCAAATATATGGCTGTTTTTGCTCAGGTTGCGGCCTGGCGCGAACGCATGGCGCAGGAACGCGACATGCCGCGCGGTCGTATCCTGAAGGACGAGGGCGTCGACGAGATCGCCACCCAACTGCCGACTGATCCGGCGGCCTTCGACCACCTGCGTTCAACCTCGAAGGGCTTTGGCGCCTCCAAGTTTGGCGTCGACTTGACCGAAATCATCCGCAATGTCCTGAAGAACCCTGAGCAATATGCTCCGAAGGTCGAAAAGTCGGCTCCCCCGGTTCAGGTGCCGGCTTCAGTGGTCGAATTGCTGAAGGTGCTGCTGCGGATTCGCTGCGAAGAGGAGGGCGTCGCGCCCAAGCTTCTGGCGACGGTGGCCGATCTGGAAAAGATCGCGCTCGACGACAAGGCCGACGTGCCGGCGCTGACCGGCTGGCGCCGTAAGGTGTTCGGCGAGGACGCCCTGCGCTTGAAGCGCGGCGAACTGGCCCTGGTGCTTAACGGCAGCAAGGTCGAGGTCGTCGAACTCGACTAGTAGCTGCCCATCTTCAGGTTCAGCCGCAACGCATTGGCCAGCGCCTTGGCGCGTTTGCGCGTTTGTTCGCCAAGCAGCAGGTCTTCCCAGCCGGCCTTGGCTTCCAGCACCAGGTTACGGTCCTGCTGCAGCAGGTGGGCGTTATTCAGCAAACTCGCCGACTTGGCCGACAGGTCGCAGCCCAGGCGAAGGGTCAGGCCCAGTTGCGTCGCCCGGGCCAGACCGTCTTGCCCCAGGATGCGGTCGATCAGCACCGGTTCTTTCAGATAGGCTTCGCCGGCATAACGGGTGAACAGGGTGCAGGCCAGGAAAACGCGCTCGGCATGGTTTTGGCCTGGGATGGGCGCGCGCAGCACTTGATCACAGACCAGGTCGGCACGGTGATCCGGATGCAGGGTCGCGCCGATATCGGCCAGCTTGGCGGCGGCGCGGATTAGCCGCGGATCCGGACGTTCGATCAGGACGTCGTCGGTCGACTGATAGAAGTCCTTAGTCCATTGCGACAGGGCAGGGCCGATGTCGTTGGAAATCCCGAGTCGCGCCCCAAGCGCCGCACAACCTTCGAGCAGGGGGTCGCGGGCCTTCAGTTCGGGCGCCAGATTATCGAACAGCAGGCCTTCGCGCAGGCCGTTGGCCGAGAAACAGACGGTCTGGAACTCGAAGGTCTCGATCAGGCACTGTAACACCAGAGCAGCATAGGACAGGTTTTCCATCCGGCGCTTGGTGACGCCCTTGATCTTTTCCAATGATCCCGGCGACTGCGAAGCGATCAGCCGGGCGATATTCAGAGCCTCACGCGCCGGAAGTTCAAATTGTTGAACGATTTGCAGCGGGTAGTTCGCCTTCTGCATCCAGATCACGGCGAGGTTGCGCCAGGCGCCGCCGACAGCGTGGAAGGTCTTCTGGTGGAAGCGCTCGCGATGCGGCGCCAGCACCTCGACAATGCGCTTGCGGGTATGCTCGATCAGGATCGGCGCGGGTGCGCCCAGGGCGAACGGGCCCAGTGGCAGGGTGATGCCCTTGAACGCATCTTCGCCGTTGAGGTCGATCAGTTCCAGCGAAGATCCGCCCAGGTCGCCGACCACACCTAGGGCTTCGGCCTGGCCGCACAGAACGCCCAGGGCGGAGTAGTGGGCCTCTTCGGCGCCAGTAAGGACGCGGACTTCGAAGCCACTTTCGCTGCGGATCGCGTCGGCAAAGGCGGCGCCATCGCTGGCTTCGCGGATGGCGGCTGTGGCGACGGTGTGAACCTGTTCGAGATGGTAGGAATCGATGATGGCGCGGAAACGGCGCAGGGCGATCAGGGTTTCGCGGCAACCATCGGGATTCAACGCACCCGTAGTGCCCAGGTTGCGACCCAGGCCGGCCAGGACTTTTTCGTTATAGACCGGCCAGATGGAGCGGCCTTCGATGCGATAGGTGACGAGGCGGACGGAGTTGGACCCGATGTCGATGACGGCCGTATTGTAGTTCGCCAAGACGCGGTCTCCCGTGCTGTACTCACCGGCCGCGTATGGCCGTTTTGGACGAAAGGCGCAATAGGGAAATAGGGTGTACGCCTATTTACGAACACCCACGTGGTCAAAGGCCTGGGGCAGGTCCTTCACGCTTCGGCCGCGGCCCGACAGCGATGGATGGGTCATGAAATAGTCATGCATGGAAAATGGCTTGTCGAGGTGGCTGGTATCGACGCGGCTGTAGACGCCATCGACACCCAGCGTCCAGCTCTGGGCTTCGTCATTCAGGTTGGCGACCATGATCTGGTCTAGAACTTGGCGATGGACGGTCGGGTTTTCGACCGGGATCAGGGTCTCGACCCGGCGGTCGAGGTTGCGACTCATCCAGTCGGCAGACGAGATAAAGACCCGTGCCTGGTCCGATGGCATCGGTTTGCCATTGGCGAAGCAGACGATACGCGAATGCTCAAGGAAGCGGCCGACGATCGACTTGACGCGGATGTTGTCCGACAGGCCCGGTACGCCCGGACGCAGGCAGCAGATGCCGCGTATGACGAGGTCGATCTGCACGCCGGCCTGGCTGGCGATATACAGCTTCTTGATGATGACCGGATCGACGATGGCGTTGAGCTTGGCCCATATCTGCGCAGGCTTGCCTGCCTTGGCATTGGCAATTTCCTGATCGATCAGGTGGATCAGGCCGGGTTTTAAGGTAACAGGTGAGAAGTAGAGCTTCTCCATGACATCCGGGCGGGCATAGCCGGTGATGAAGTTGAACACCCGCATGGCGTCGCGGCCCAGGTCGGCATTGTCGGTGAACAGGGAAAGATCGGTATACACCTTGGCCGTGATCGGGTGGTAGTTGCCGGTGCCGAAGTGGACATAGGTCCGCAAGGCATCGCCTTCACGGCGGACCACGACGGACAGCTTGGCGTGGGTCTTGTACTCGACGAAGCCGTAGACGACGTGGACGCCGGCGCGTTCCATGGCGCGAGCCCAGCGCAGATTCGCTTCCTCGTCGAAGCGCGCCTTGATCTCGACCAGGGCGGTAACATTCTTGCCCTGCTCGGCAGCCTCGATCAGCGCGGCGACGATCGGGCTGTCCTTGGAGGTGCGGTACAGGGTTTGCTTGATGGCAATGACGTTCGGGTCGTGTGCGGCCTGGCGCAGGAACTGGACCACGGCGTCGAAGCTTTCGAACGGGTGGTGGACCAGGAAGTCCTTTTCGCGGATGGTGGTGAACATGTCACCGCCGTTATCGCGAATACGCTCGGGGAAGCGTGGCTCGAAAGGCGTGAACTTCAGGTCGTTGCGGTCGCGCGGGATCAGTTGCGACAACTGGGCTTGCCCCAGAATGCCCTCGATCAGCACGACGTCCTCGGGCTTGGCGCGGAGCTGGCCGATGATGAAGGCGCGCAGGTCTTCGGGCATGGTCGCATCGATTTCGACGCGCACCACGGAACCCAGGCGACGCTGCTTAATCAGGGCCTCGAACTCACGGACCAGATCTTCGGCCTCTTCTTCCAGTTCGATATCGGAGTCGCGCAGGATGCGGAACAGGCCGCGTGACACGATGTCGAAGCCAGGGAAAATCTGCGGCAGGCTGACCGAAACGAAGTCTTCCAGGCTGATGAACTTGCGCTTACCGTTGCGGTTCGCCGTTTCGATTTCCCAAAACCGCTTTACGCCGGTGGGGATCGGCACCAGGGCGTACATGGTGCGGTTATCCTTGCGCCGGGTCAGCTTGAGGACGATCGAGAAGCCCAGGTTCGGAATGAACGGGAAGGGGTGCGCGGGGTCGATGGCCAGAGGAGTCAGGATAGGAAAGAGCTGGCTTTCGAACTCCTTCTCCAGCCAGGCGGTATCGGTCTTGCTGAGGTCTTTCGGCGACATCAGATGCAGACCGGCGGCGGTCAATTCGGTGCGCAGCTTGAGCCACACAGCCTGCTGTTTGATCATCAACTGGGCGGCGACGCGGTTGACGGCTTCCAGCTGTTCCGCCGGCGTATGGCCGTCGGGGCTGACGACGCGCACAGCTTCGCGGACCTGGCCCTGCAGACCGGCGACGCGCACCATGTAGAATTCGTCGAGGTTGTTGGCCGAGATCGACAGGAAGCGCAGCCGCTCCAGCAGTGGATGGCGGGCGTTTTCGGCTTCTTCGATAACCCGTTGGTTGAAGGCCAGCCACGACAGTTCGCGGTTGATATAGTAGGCGCCGCCCAAAGGCGCATCGCTATCGAGGTCGATGACCGGTTTCGCGGCGACCGGCACCGTGACGGGCAGCGCATCGGCGATGGCGGTCGGGCTGTCGGTTAGGTCATGGGAAGGCGAATCGTCGGACATGTCTGAACTTTGGCGTTTCTGGGCTGTTTCCGCCATCTTACGGCGAAAAACTAAATAACGGATGTTTTTTAAAGGTCGTCGTCGTCAAACAAGGTTTCGCTCTGTTCCAGGAAATCGCGGATCAGAGTCTTGTTGAACGCCCGGCCGTTGGCATGGTGCTCCAGCTCTGTGACAATTTTTTGTGCCGAGGGTACGGAGCGTTCGATGCGCGCCGACAGGTAGGCCAGGGTGTCGTCGCTGGGCTGGATGAAACGCTGGGCGAACAGTCTCTTCAAAACGGCGGCCAGGAGTTCCTCGTCGGGTTCGGGCAAAACGATCAGCCGCATGGCGCGCAGGCGCGACGTCAGGTCGGGCAGGGCGGTCTGCCAAACGATCGGCTGTTTTTTCGTTGTCAGTACAAGTTGCTGTCCCGTTTTTTGAACGTGATTGCTGAGGTGAAAGAGGGCTTCTTCGGAGGCGATTTCGGCGTCGTCGACGACATAGCTGCCGCCCAGGGTGGCGAGGTCGAGTTGGCGGGTGTCATCAGGCGCTAAAAGGCGCGCGCCGGTTTCGGCGGCGAAGACATGGGCCAGGTGGGTCTTGCCCGTGCCGGCCGGGCCGTGCAGGATCAGGTGCGGGCTGATCCAGTCCTGCGGATTGAGCAGGACATCAAGCACGTCTTGCAGGGCCGCATTCGTCGCGAAGCTGTCGCGGGAGAATCGGTCGGGGCGTTCAAGGTCGAGCGGGAGTTGCCGGATCATGGCGCGAATCTAAGGGTTACAATCGGCAATGACAATGTGCAGGGTTATGCGACTTGTGGATGACCGGTCAGGTGTTTGTTTATAGTCTTTCGACTTGACATTATGGGCGCATCATGTGCCCTACGCGGCCTGATTTACAAGCTTATTCCGGGCTTTGCGACCTATGCACATCTATCGTTCCCATACTTGTGGCGCCCTGCGCCTGACCGATGCCGGTTCCCAGGCGCGCCTGTCCGGCTGGGTCCACCGCAAGCGCGACTTCGGCGGCCTGCTGTTCATCGACCTGCGCGACCATTACGGCATCACGCAACTGGTGTTCAATCCGTCGTCGCCGGGCTTTGCCAAGGTCGAACGCCTGCGCGCCGAGAGCGTGATCCGTGTCGACGGCAATGTCGTGGCACGTGATCCCGAGACCTTCAATGCCAATCTGGATACGGGCGAGGTCGAGGTCCGCGTGGTCGAGGTCGAGATCCTGTCGGAAGCCGCTGAGCTGCCGCTGCCGGTGTTCGGTGAGCCGGACTATCCGGAAGAGGTCCGTTTGAAGAACCGCTTCCTGGACCTGCGCCGCGAGACCCTGCACAGGAACATCGTGCTGCGGTCCAAGGTGATCCAGTCGATCCGCAACCGCATGGTCGACCAGGGCTTCCTGGAATACCAGACACCGATCCTGACGGCATCGTCGCCGGAAGGCGCGCGCGACTTCCTGGTGCCGTCGCGGATGCATCCAGGCAAGTTCTATGCGCTGCCCCAGGCGCCGCAGCAGTTCAAGCAGTTGCTGATGGTGTCGGGCTTCGATCGCTATTTCCAGATCGCGCCGTGTTTCCGCGACGAGGACCTGCGCGCCGACCGTTCGCTGGAGTTCTACCAGCTCGACGTCGAGATGAGCTTCGTGACGCAAGAGGATGTTTTTGCTGCGATTGAGCCGGTCATGCATGGCCTGTTCACCGAGTTCGGCGATGGCAAGCGCGTGTCGTCCTACCCGTTCCAGCGTATTCCGTACAAGGAAGCGATTTCTAAGTACGGTTCGGATAAACCGGATTTGCGCAACCCGATTGAGATGCAGGACGTGTCGGTGCATTTCGCCGGCTCGGGCTTCAAGGTGTTCGCCTCAATCCTGGAGCAGGACGGTACGGCTGTGTGGGCTATTCCGGCCAAGACCGGTGGTTCGCGCGCCTTCTGCGACAAGATGAATTCGTGGGCGCAGGGCGAGGGTCAAAAGGGCCTGGGCTATATCTTCTGGCGGACGCCGGAAGGCGCTTCGGAAGGTCTGGAAGCCGCCGGTCCGATCGCCAAGAACATCGGCGAGGAACGTACCGAGGCGTTGCGTCAGCAACTGGGCCTGGGCAATGGCGATGCCGCTTTCTTCGTGGCCGGCAAGGTCGAGGAGTTCGTCAAGTTCGCCGGGCTGGCGCGCACCAAGGTTGGTACGGACTTGGGCCTGGTGGATGAGGATCAATTCCGCTTCTGCTGGATTGTCGACTTCCCGATGTTCGAATGGAACGACGAAGAGAGGAAGATCGACTTCTCGCACAACCCGTTCTCGATGCCGCAGGGCGAGATGGATGCGCTGCTCAACAAGGATCCGCGCGAGATCCTGGCCTATCAGTACGACATCGTCTGCAATGGCTATGAGCTGTGTTCGGGCGCAATCCGGAACCACAAGCAGGAGATCATGCTGAAGGCGTTCGAGATCGCCGGCTATGGTCATGACGTGGTCGAGTCGCAGTTCGGCGGCATGCTGAACGCGTTCAAGTACGGCGCCCCGCCGCACGGTGGTCTGGCGCCGGGTATCGACCGGATCGTGATGCTGCTGGCCGGTCAGACGGCCATTCGCGAAGTCATCGCCTTCCCGCTGAACCAGCAGGGCCAGGACGTGATGATGAGCGCGCCGTCGGATGCGCTGGATAAGCAGTTGAAGGAACTGCATATCCGGACGGCGCTGCCGATCAAGGTTGGCTAACTTATGGGGTTTGGGGCCTGCGGCCCCAAGTCTTCCCCTTTCTTCCTTAGACCTCGCCCCCTTTGAGGGCGAAGGTCTAAGGAAGGAAAATAAAGATTTTGTGGGGTCGCGGACCCCACACCCCATTTGTTAACCAAGCTTCCCTCCGTTCGCAAAATGGACTAACGTCGCCCCATAATGGCCACCGGGGAGGGGCAGATGAATTACGTCCGTACTGTGCTTGCATCGATACTGGCCCTGGGCCTCACCACTACCGCCTATGCCCAGGACAAGGCGCCGGTTAAATCGGCCGCAAAGGCTAAGGCGACCCAAAGCGCCGCCGAGCGCAACGACACCCGGCCGTCCAACGCTCCGCAAGGTGCGCCCGAGCCCGGTCAGACGCCCAATCTCCAGCCGCGGATTTACGACAATGTCGAGCTGAAGCCGAAGATCGAGGACGACAAGGATCGCGCCCGAGGCACCACTGATCCGTCCGCCGGCGCGGAACCTGAGGACGACGGAAGCACCGACCTCTATGCCGGTTCCGGTGCAACCCCGCCGCCGCGCGATGGTTTTGTCCAGTCGCCCCCTGTTGGCTTCGGCCAAGCCGGGGAGGGCAAGAAGGGCACACCGGAACGCGATAAACAGCCCTATGTCGGTTTCGGCACCGGGCCTGGCGATCAGGGCACCCAAGGTCCCGCCCTCGACCAGGACGGCGCGGTCAAGAAGACCACGCCTGAGCGCGACAAACAGCCCTATGTTGGTTTTGGCACGGGGCCGGCCACCCAGACGAACACCGCGCCACCTGCCGGCGACAAACCCGAAGACGATGGCAAGCCCGCCAAGGGCAAGGGCGCGGTCGGCGGCGGTGACAACACCGACGATTCCGGCGGTACAGATGATAGCGATGATACCGACGACTCCGGTGGCACTCCGGACGACGGCGGCAGCGGGGACTCGTCGCGCGATTCCGAAGCCACGGGCGGCGGCCGCGGTGGCAATGACGGCGGGCCGAAAATACCAGGCCAGAGCACCGGCGCCCAAGCCCCCAGCCTCGGTAACACCCAAGGCATCAATACCGGCGGAACGACCGGCAAGACCCCGCCACGTGGCGGCGGCCGGCCCACGGACAGGACCGACACCACGCCGTCAGATACCGGGACCGAAGGCAACACGGCCACGGCGCCGACCAATCTGCCGGAGATCGAAGCGGCCAAGATGAAGCTGCAGACCCTGTTCGACAAGGTCAGCCGGCCAGCCACCAACCGCGAAATCGATCAGTCTGCGGTAAAACCGTAATTCTTTAAAATGCGTTAGCGTTTCCCTGCCATACTATCGGTACCCGCGACAGAAGGTCGGGGGATGGTTCGGGAAGATGAACTCCATCAACACCAATTTGGGCGCCATGGTGGCCCTTCAGAACCTGAATAAGATCACGGCCGATCTGCGCGTGACGCAGACCCGTATCTCAACGGGGTTGAAGGTGGGCAGTGCCAAGGACGACGGCGCCATCTACGCGATCGCCCAGTCGCAGCGCGCCGAAATCAAGGCGCTCGATTCCGTCAAAATGTCTCTGTCGCGAACCTCGTCCACGGTCGATGTCGCCATGATGGCCGGCGAGTCGATCCAGGACATGCTGAGCGATTTGAAAGAGAAGGCGCTGGCGGCGTCGGACACCTCGCTCGACACCACGTCCCGCGATGCCCTGAAGGCCGATTTCACTGCCATCCGCAACCAGATTACCAAAACGATCGCCAACGCCACCTTCAACGGCATCAACCTGCTAAATGGTTCGCGCGCCAATGTCGGCGCCATAGCCAATGCCCAGGGCACCAGCCATCTGACAGTCGACGCCGAAGACATGTCCCTGGGCGGCGGCATCATCACCCTAGGCGCCAGCACAGATTTTTCCACGGCGACTTCGGCCCAGGCGCTGCTCAGTACGCTGGACGACTCGATCGGCAACATGTCGTCAGCTCTCGCCAGGCTGGGGACGTCGTCGAAGTCGCTGGACCGTCATGCCACCTTTATCGGTAAGCTCCAGGACACCATGGACGGCGCTGTCGGCAAGCTGGTCGATGCCGACATGGCCAAGGAAGCGACCAAACTGCAGGCTCTGCAGATCAAGCAGCAACTGGCCATTCAGGCCCTGTCGATTGCAAACCAGTCACAGTCCTACATGCTGTCGCTATTCAGATAGTATTTGTCCGACAAAAATCTTGACGCTCCCCTGACGTCGAGATAGGTTCGACTTAATTGTCGGACATTATAAGGGCGTAAACGCCCCGCAGGAGCCAGGGAATCGCTATGTCAAATTTAAAAACGCCCGTTGCGGCGGCGCTTTGTCTCGTCCTGATGACAGGGGCGATCACAGCCTGCGGCGGCGGAGGTGGTGGCTCCGGCGGCGGGGGCGGTGGAAGCTCATCGTCGAGCGCCACGGGCGTCGATATGGGCACCCTGTCGGTGGTAGACGACACCGTCTCGATGAAGATCCGCAACGTCTCGTCGGGCCAGTACCTGGCCATTGCCGGCGCCAGCCAGACCGCCGGCGCCAAGCTGGGCCAGGCCGCGGACAGCGGTAACAAGGAATTACTGTGGCACGCCATCACCATGGACAGCACTCAGTACAATATCGAGAACATGCTGACCCACCAGGTGGCGGGGATCGAGAACGCCTCGACCACGGCCGGGGCTGAAGCTTTGCAGTGGGCCGACAATGGCATCAATGACCATTTGTGGACCTTCCTCAAGCTGGGTAACGGCAACTACCTGATCCGCAATGTCCGTAGCGGCCTGTATCTTCAGACCAATGCCGGCGGGCCGGTGACCCAGGAGACGCGGCCTTCGACCGGTACGGCCTGTACCTGCCAGGAGTGGACATTAAGTCTGACAAGTACGCGGGTTTATGCGTTGCCAAAGACGGTGTCGGGCGCCGGCGTGGACGTGCATGATCCGAACCTGATCGTTGATACGGCGGGGACCTATTGGCTTTACGGGACGCACAATACCCTGGCCAGTTCGACCGATCTGACGACCTTTACGAAGGTGGCGACCGGATCGTTTGCGACCGATTATTCGTGGTGGGCCAGCAAGAATACGACGGGCGGCGGCGGCCGGACGGACCTGTGGGCGCCCAGCGTGATGTACGCCAACGGCAAGTATTATCACTACTATTCGATCCCGGTGTATGGCACGCCGAGTGTGGCCGGCACCAATATGGGTGCTGAGGCGGTGATTGCCCTGGCGACCGGGCCGACGCCGACGGGGCCATGGACGGATGCCGGCGAGATTATCGCCAGTTGCGGGACGCGGCCGGGCTGCACGACCAAATACAACGCCATCGATCCAGCGCCTTATAAGGATGACGCCGGCAACTGGTACATGGTGTTTGGCTCGTGGGAAGACGGCATGCACGTAATTGAGCTGGATCCGGTGACGGGCCTGCGCAAGGGCTCGGTGATGTATGACATCGCCAAGCGTCCAGGCGGGGTCGAGGGGCCATTCATCTTCCCGTGGGTGGTGAACGGGACCAAGTACTACTACTATTTTGGCTCGGCCAATCCCTGCTGTAACGCCGACAGCCGGTACCGGATTCTGGTGGGTCGTTCGACCTCACCGACGGGGCCGTTCTTCGACCGTGGCGGGCTGAACTTGGTCGATGGCGGCGGAACGATCCTGCTGAGTGCCCACGGCAATATCAAGGGACCGGGCGGAAACAGCGTGGTCAATGCCGGCGGCGTGCCGACCCTGGTGTATCACTACTATGACGGAGCGTCCGGCGGCGCGCCGAAGCTGGGGTTGAATGCGCTGGGGTTTGATGCGGAGGGGTGGCCATTCGTGCAATAACTAATGGGGCGCGGGGGTGAGAAGCGAAGGTTTGCCGCATGGCAAACCTTATGAAATCGACCCAGTGGGTCGATTTCCGCGCCGAACGCCCAGAGCCATGCGGCGGGCGACCCCGCATCTTTCGTCTTTCTTCCTTGACCTCGCCCCCTTCGGGCGGAGGTCAAAGGATGGAAGAGGAAGACTTGGGGCCGCAGGCCCCAAACCCCGTTACTCAGGTACGGAAAACCCCGGCGTCTCCACCGGGGTTCCAACTGTCTCAGAATGTGTGCTCGGGTCTTTGACAGGGACTACTGATTACACACCGGGACGCGGATGCCCGCCGGCGCCTGGGTCGCTTCATCACCGCAGGCACGGTCGAACTGGGCTTGCGTCAGACCCGTAGCCGTCGACATTTCGGCGCCGGAGAAGTTCGCGCCGGTCAGGTTGGCGCCGCGGAAGTTGGCGTGCTCCAAATAAGCACCGACGAAGTTCGAATTGGTCATGTCCGCACCGGCGAAGCTGGCCCGGCCGAACAAGGCTGCCGAACCGTTGACGTCACGCAGGTCGGCACCGGAGAAGTTCGTTCCGTTGAAGATACCGATGCCCATGTCTGCCTGACGCAGACGCGCACCGGCGAAATTCTTGTTCTTCAGCTCCAGGCCGACGAAGTCCGCCTGGAACAGGTTGCACTTGGGGCAGCTGGCGCCATTCCGGGCGGCGTCGATCTGGGACGCGTTCTGAGCCAGGGCGGGGCTGGACAGCAGGCCAAGGGCCAGGATTGCCAGGGTGATGCGTTTCATAAGGGAACACCTTCGCTGATTGTGGCGGACACTCAGCAAGCGCGATGCCAACATTTTTTAGCTCAAATGCCGCATGGCTCGCTCGCGCGGCGGGCAGTCGCCCTTGCCAACGGCTATAAGCCGTTGGATCACTCGTCGTCGTTCACGGCTTCACGCTTGCGGGCGAACGGCACGACTACCAGATTATCCGTTGCCGTACCGCGTGCAAAGCCCTTCGAGATGAACTGCGATGCCGGCAAGGCCTCCTCCGTCTCGCGCACCGCGTCTCCTTGCCCCAGACCATCGGCATTCAAGGCCTCCGGATCGGCATTGCTGAGGTCGTTGCGGTCGAGATAGGAAATCGCCAGCTCGCGGAAAATATAGTCCAGAATTGAGGTCGCCGATCGCACCCGGTCATTGCCCGTCACTGGTCCGGCCGGCTCGAAACGCGTGAACACGAAGGCGTCCACGAACTCGTCCAAAGGGACGCCGTACTGCAGCCCGATCGAAATCGCGATGGCGAAATTGTTCATCAGCGACCGGAAGGCGGCGCCCTCCTTGTGCATATCGATGAAAATCTCGCCCAGCGAGCCATCCTCATACTCGCCGGTATGGATATAGACCTTGTGCCCGCCAACCCCGGCCTTCTGGATATAACCCTTGCGCCGGTCCGGCAGCTTGGTCCGCGACCGCTCGCGCTCAATGATCTTCTCGATGACCCGCGACGACGACACCGGGGCAGGGGCCGCCGCAGCGGCCGGTTCGCGCCTGGGCGCGTCCTCATAGACCGGAATCTCCAGTCGGAAATCCGCCGGCGGTTCGGCGCGGCAGACTGTGACAGCGCGCAGTTCCAGACCGGCCGCCAGGGCATACAGCTTCATCACCTCGGTTGGGGTCTGGTCCCAGGCGACCACCATGGCCGCCGTCGACGGCGAATCGACAAAGGCCTCGCACGCCTGGCGCAGGGCCAGTTGCGCCTTCAAACCCGGCGGCGCGATCAAACGCCATGCCGTTTCGTTCAGCGCCTTCAAGGAATCCAGTTCGCGATGACCAAAGATATAACCTTCCGCAGCATCTTGCTCGATGGCGGAAAAACCCATCACATCCAACAGGTTTAAAGCCGGATCTGCCAGATCGCTTTCGCTCAGGCCCCAGATGTCGCGTATGAAGTTGATATCGAGGTGGCGCGTCGAAAACACCTCGCCCAAGGTCGAGGCGGTCGCCAGGGCGTCCTGCAGTTGGGTGATCTCGAACTCGCTCAGCCCCTTGGACTTCAGGGCGGCGGCATTGATGTGCGGGGCATCGTACAGACTGCGGTGGCCCAGCAGATGGCCGCGGATCTCATCCCAATCGGCGGAAAGCGCCTGCAACCCTTTGATCACAGGCGCTTTCAGCACGGAAACGAAAGTGCCGTCATCACCTTCGATGACACCACGAACCTCGCGGATGGCCTGGTCGCCCAACATAACGCCCAGACGCAAAGACAGCTCGTCGTCGCCGAACAGGGCGGTCGACTGGATATTGCGCAGCCCGGTCAGCTTGGCCAGCTTCAAGGCAGACTGGATCAGTTCCAGGCTGCGGCCTTTCAGGTCGCCATGCCCCTTCAGGGCCGTGATCTGATACAGCTTGCCGCTCAGCCGGTCTATGGCGGCCGGCTTGTCGGCCTTGAAGCCGTCATGCGGCGACAGACGCTGCGCCAGGATCGCCGAGGTATGGACCGACGCCGCCTCCAGCAGGGCGAACAGATGTGAGGCATAGTCGCCGGCCGCGCTGTCGCTGAGCGAAAGGCCCAATCCCATCAAGGCGTCGGTCAAACCGGCGAGGGTAAGAGCGACCGGACGTTCCGCAGGAAGCTTAAGAGAGTCGGCATAGGTCGCGGAAAAGGCAACGGAAACTTCGATATCCAGTGCCCAGGTCCAAAGCGTAACGGCATCGACGAAGGCCTCGGCCTGGAAGCCGCCGTCGTCGAAGAAGCGCTCAACATTGATGGCGGCTTTCGGCGCCAGGTTCTGAGTCTCCAATGCTTCGGCGTCGCGTGGATCGAACACCAGGTGCAGGCCTGGCGTCTCCAAGGCGGTTTCGGCCAGCAGCACAGCCGATGGATCACCGGCGCCGACTGTGTCGCGTGCCCCGACCACGGCACGGTGGCGAACCGCGACCACATCCGGCCCGGCCGGCGACCAGCCGGCGGCCGAGGTCTGGCTCAACTGGATCTGGCGTGCGATCAGGGCGTCACTGGCCCCAAGGCTGCGGGCACGGCCGGCGGCGCGGGCCAGGGCCGGATTATGTCGCAACGATGCCGCATGTTCGCCTTCACTGCGGGCAATGGCGCTGGAAATGTCTTCCAAGGCCGCGGCTAGCCGGCTTTGGGCGGCATCGCGCAGCTTGGCGGCGCGGGCGTCGACCAGAGTCCGCATCAGGGCCTGGCGGCCGGAATGATCATCTAGATAGAGCGGGGCCGCCTCAGCGACCTGGGGCAGGATATCACCGGCGGTCGGATGAACGCGATGGCCTGACGCCAGGCTGACAGCCGGTGCGGCGAGCCCGGCGAGCAGGGTCGCTTCCAGCGCTTCGGCGAATTCGCCGGCTTCGGCGGGTGAGGACAGGTGACCCAGGCGCAAGCCCCACTGCGACAGGCGGTGGGCATAGTCGCCGAAAGCACCGCCAAAGGCATCGCTGTCGGCGTCGCCCGATCGCGTCCAGGTGCCGGACGGCAGGTCGGCGGCCAGCGAATCGGCCCAGTCGAGCCAGGCTTCGGCCTGGGCCGACGGCATGTCACGCGGGCAAATAACCTCGGTAAAAGTGCCCGCACGCTCGATAACGCGCGATTCCAGGTCGCCGGGAGTGATCAGGCGGCGCAGCGCCGGGGACAAAAAGGCCATGTCAGGGTCCGCAGAAAACGCAGGTCATTGGTTAACTGTATCGCGCAACAGGCGAGGTATCAATAAATGTGGTGGTGAATTCGGCAATCGTCCACAATATGTTGATGTAGGCGTCCTGCCGTTGAGGCGAGAATTTTTCCCGCCGTGCCTTTACCTGTCCGAGCCAGATCACTATAGTTCGACCTGATTTGTGACTGAGGACAAGTACCTTGCTGGACAAGATTTTCCTGTGGTGGAGCGGCGCGACGCTGGGCACCCTGTTTACGGTAGGCCGGCGCGGGCGTCAGGTCGGCACCGATGAGTTCGGCAACCGCTATTTCGAAGACCGTACGGCGTCCAACGCCTATGATGTCGGCCGCAAGCGTCGTTATGTGCTCTATAAGGGCTATGCCGATGCGTCGAAGATTCCGCCCGACTGGCACGGTTGGATGCACTATCTCTACGACACGCCGCCGTCGAAGGAACCGCTGCCGCGCAAGGCGTGGGAAAAGCCGCACCTGCCGAATATGAGCGGCACGCCGTTGGCGCAGTTCCCAAAGGGCTCGATGAACAATGAGACGCCGGAGCGGCAGAAGTCGGCCGGCGACTATGAGGCGTGGAAACCGTAGGAGTTCACATGGTCCGGCGCTCGCATATCAAGGTTTCCTGGGCTGTACTCGGCGCCGTTGCCCTGTGTGCGGTGGTGTCGGCCTCGGCCCAGACCGCACCGCCGACGCGCGGTGACGGCGGGCGTCAGGTGCCGCGCTATGTCGACGACGCGGACTATGATCCGCAGCCCTATTATGTCGATGGCGTCGAATACAAGCCCTACGCCCCCGACAAGAAGAAGGCCAAGCCCGCCGCGACGACGGCTGCGCCTGCCCCGCAGCCGGCAACGCCATCGGCGCCAACTCCGGAACTGAAGCCCTATGTGCCGCCGTCGGCGGTCCAGGCCCAGGCCGAACCGGAAGAAAAACCCAAAACCGTCGCGGCTGCGTCATCGTCTTCATCGTCGTCAACCAGCGTCTCGAGTTATGTGCCGAAGAAGCGTCCGCGCTATGGCACGGCCATCATCGAAGCCCTGGACAAGGTCAATGCTGAGAGTGTGCGCTTCGAGGCGCCGATCGGCCAGCCTGTGCGCTATAAGGGGCTGATCTACCTGGTCAAGGCGTGTGAAACCACGGCGGATGACGAGGCCCATGGCGACGTCATGGCCTATATGACGGTGCGCACCAATCCGGTGGCGGCGACCAACACCATGGCGTCCATCAAGTCCAAGCAGATTTTCCAGGGCTGGAGTTTCTCATCCAGCCCCAGCCTGAATCCGATGCAGCACCCCACCTACGATGCCTGGGTGATTGGCTGCCGCAAGCCGCTGGGCGGCGCGACGAGTTAAGATCTACAAGGTTTTCAACAGTCGCATGACATCCTTGCCTGTCGCCGTGGAAGGCAGGTCGTAAAAGTCGGCCTTTAGATCGACAGCATTGGCCAGCAACTTCAGATAATCCGCCTTTTCGATCTCGACCACGCCGAACTGGTTGAGGTGTTCGGTCTGGAACTGACAGTCCAG
The DNA here is from genome assembly GCF_000495795.1 of Asticcacaulis sp. AC460. Taxonomy (GTDB): domain Bacteria; phylum Pseudomonadota; class Alphaproteobacteria; order Caulobacterales; family Caulobacteraceae; genus Asticcacaulis. The sequence continues at coordinate 2,918 of NZ_AWGD01000006.1, read as the reverse complement.
GAGCTTGAATCCGCCGGCCTTCAGCCGCGCCACCAGATGCACCAGGGCAATCTTGGAGGCGTCTGTCGCCCGCGAGACCATGCTTTCACCGAAGAAGGCGCCGCCGATCGCCACGCCGTAAAGTCCGCCGATCAGGTCGCCGTCGCGCCAGACCTCGACACTGTGGGCCAGGCCGCGGGCAAAAAGCGCCTGATATAGTGCCTGGATCGAATGGGATATCCACGTCGAGGTGCGGTTGAGGGCTTCTTCGGCACACAGTTCGATGACCTGCTGATAGGCGGTATCGATCCGGACGGCATAGTCGTCCTTGCGCACAGTCCGCGCCAATCGCGACGGGATATGAAAAGCGTCCAGTGGCAACACTCCGCGCATCGGCGGGTCGACCAGGAACAGGTAGTCGTCGTCGCGCGCGTCGGACATCGGGAAGACGCCGGTGCGGTAGCAGTCGATCAGGTCATCGAGGGTAAAGTCAGGCATGGGCCCGGCTGTTTAGCCCGATTTGGTGCAAGTTTTCCAAGGGGAAATGCAAAGCCGGCACCATAACCAGGAGGTTATGGTGCCGGCTCTAATTTTTCCAAAAATTGCGAAATGCAATTGAGGTGAATTGTGACTCGCAATGGACTGATTGGCTTGCGTTGTGAAAGCTTGTAGCTTTTGATTGACAAGTTACAAGCGCAGTTCACCTTCCTCCATGCCGTCCCAGTATTTCAGGCGATCGGCCTTGACGTGGATCATGACGAGGCCCGGGGTGTCGAGGCCGTCCTTGAACCAGAGCTCGATATCCTTGTTCCAGTGCTTTTCCATTTCGGCGCGATCATTGACCAGTTCGGCATGGCCGGTGACGGACAGGAAGAAGGGCTTGGTCAGAAGGCCGGGCTCGCGCGAATAGGCGAGATTGACTTCGGGGTTGGCGGCGATTTCCTGGGCGGCTGAGGAACCACCATCGGCGAAGAACCAGGTATCGCCGTCCCAGTCGACCTTACGGTTATTGCTCATGGGGCGGGCTTCGAGTTCGCCGGTGACGGTCTTGGACGTCAGCATGCACAGATCGATATCGCGCATCGTCTTGGAAATGTCGTGCAGGGAAAGGGTCATGATTACCTCCATAGGGTAGGAGGCATTCTTCTGGCGCGACGATAAAGTTTCGAGATGGTTGGTCCTGATCCATCATCATGCGAGGATAGGTACCGCGCTGTTCAGCGCTGTCGCGATTCCGGCCCAGGGTGCTTCGCACCCTGGCCGGAGGCTCTTACTGCGGGCTTTGCGCCTTGATCCAGTTTTCCAGCCAGTGGATATTGTAATCCCCGGTCTGGATGTCTTTCTCGTTCAGCAGATCGAGAAACAGCGGGATCGTCGTATCAATACCCGACACGACCGTCTCCTGCAGGGCGCGCTTGAGACGCGACAAGGCTTCCGGACGGTCGCGGCCGTGAACGATCAGTTTGCCGACCAGAGAGTCATAGTAGGGCGGAATGGCATAGCCATTATAGATCGCCGAATCCATGCGCACGCCCAGGCCGCCCGGAGCGTGGAAATCGGTCACCGTGCCGGGCGAGGGCACGAAGGTACGGGCGTTTTCGGCATTGATGCGGACTTCGATGGCGTGGGTGGTCAGGTCGATATCGTCCTGGGTGAACGACAACGGATAGCCCTCGGCGATACGAATCTGCTCGCGCACCAGGTCCAGGTCGGTGACGTATTCGGTCACCGGATGTTCGACCTGCAGGCGGGTGTTCATCTCGATGAAGAAGAACTCGCCATCTTCGTACAGGAACTCGATGGTGCCGACGCCGAGATAGCCGATCTTCTTGATGGCATCGACGCAGACCATGCCGATCTTGTCGCGGGCGGCCTTGTCGATGACGGGCGAGGGGGCTTCTTCCAGCACCTTCTGGTGGCGGCGCTGCAGTGAGCAGTCGCGTTCGCCCAGATGGCAGACATTGCCATGGCTGTCGGCGATGATCTGGATTTCGATGTGGCGCGGCTTCTGGAGATAGCGCTCCATATAGACCGTACCGTCACCAAACGCGGCAGCCGCTTCGGACTGAGCCGACATGACGGCCTCGGCCAGCGAGTCGCGGTCCTTGGCGACCTTCATGCCGCGGCCACCGCCACCGGAGGCGGCCTTGATCAGGACGGGGAAACCGATGTCTTCGGCGGCCGCCATGGCCTCTTCGACGGTCGCAACGCCGCCGTCGGAACCCGGAACGACGGGAATGCCCGAATCCCTGGCGGCCTGCTTGGCGGTGATCTTGTCGCCCATCATGCGGATATGCTCCGCCTTCGGGCCGATGAAGGTCAGGCCGTGGGCGCTGACGATGTCGGCGAACTTGGCGTTCTCCGACAGGAAGCCGTAGCCCGGGTGGATCGCCTGGGCGCCGGTGATTTCGGCGGCGGCAATGATCGACGGGATGTTGAGATAGGACTTGGACGCCGGCGCCGGCCCGATGCAGACGGATTCGTCGGCCAGGTGGACGTGCATGGCGTTGCGGTCGGCTTCGGAATGGACGGCTACGGTGGCGATGCCCATTTCCTTGGCGGCGCGGATGACGCGCAGCGCGATCTCGCCGCGGTTGGCGATCAGGATCTTGTCGAAGGTTTTCATGGCCGCTTACTCGAAGACGACGAGCGGCGCGCCGTACTCGACCGGCTGGGCGTCGTTGACCAGAATCTGGGCGACCACGCCTTCGCGCGGCGACGGGATCGGGTTCATGGTCTTCATGGCTTCGATGATCAGCAGGGTCTGGCCTTGTTTGACCTTGTCGCCGACCTTGATGAAGGCCGCGGCGCCCGGCTGGGCCGATAAATAGACAGTGCCGACCATGGGAGAGGTGATGGCGTCCTTGGGCGGGCTGGCCGCAGCCGGGGCAGCGGCGGGCGCTTCCGCGGCCGGGGCGGCAACCGGGGCTGCCGGAGCC
>NZ_AWGD01000005.1 GCF_000495795.1 Asticcacaulis sp. AC460 | reverse complement strand
CGGGCGCCTGGCGCTGCCGCCGCGGCCCCGGCCGCTGAGGGTGCCGCTGCCCCGGCTGCCGGTGAAGCCGCCTCTCCGGCGCCTGCTGCTGGCCACTAAGGCAAACACAGAACAGCAAAAAGCCCCGCCGGTACTCCGGCGGGGCTTTTTCTTTGAAATTCTCAGCATTTACAGCCGGCGGAAAGCCGTCGGCATGCCGGAGCCGCAACTGTCGATGCGGCTGACCGCAGAGCGCAGGGGCTCGACCGCCACCTTCATATGGTGGGCATTGGCGTGGATGATGTGCTCGGCGTCGACCATGATGGCGACATGGCCCTTCCAGAAGACCAGGTCGCCGCGGACCAAGCCCTTCAGGTCGGAGCCGACCTCAAGGCCGATACCGAGGCGCGCCTGCATGTCGGAATCACGCGGGCAGCCATAGCCCGAGGCATACAAGGCCTGTTGCAGCAGGCCCGAGCAGTCCAGCCCGATGCTTTCGCGGCCACCCCATTGGTACGGCGCATTGATATAGCTTTCGGCCACACCAACGAAATCGTCGGCAAAGCGCTCGAAGTCGCTCAGGTGGTTGGTAAACACCCAGCCCATGTCGTTGATATAGGCAAAGCCGTTCTCGAACTTCGTCACATTGACCAGCGAATTGAGGCTCAGGGCGCACAGGATCGACGATTTGAGGTTCGGGCCGCCGAAAACATAGGTGCGCAGGGTGGCGACATAGTGAGTCGGCAGGTACCAGTCGCGGCGGAAGGCCGACACCGGCACATAGCCGACATAGCCGTCACGCAGGGCCTGGCCCCAGTAGAAGTCGTGCTTGCGCTCGATAACCTTGAAACGCTCACCCAGCAGCAACTGGTCCCACTGTTCGGCGCCGTGTTCCGGCTGCGACAGGATGGGGGCGGTGGCGTCGTAGCAGCTCAGGATTTCGCCGGCCACGTAGGACCGCGCGCGGATCACGCCTTCATAGGCCTGATCGGTCACGCCGTCCTTGAACGGCACGATGCGCTTGTCGAAGTTGTCGTCGCTGTTTTGCGTCATGGGGCGGGAAGCCTTAACTGGGATTTCTATCTCCCCACCAACCTATACCATGGACGTAAAGGTCACGTTACCCTGCACAGATAACAGGAGGTTAGCGCTCCGTGTTCCCCTTAATACGCCCTTATGAGCGCGTAAACGGCCCTTAAGGCCTGGGCCTCGGCGCCGACCGGGGCGCCGGCCCGGCCGCGCGGGTTCCAGGCGAAGACATCCAGGTGGACCCAGGCGCCGGACTTCGGCGCAAAGCGCTGCAGGAAGAGGGCGGCGGTAACCGATCCGGCCTGGGCCCAGGCCGATGGGTCGTTCTTCAGGTCGGCGATGTCGGAGTCCAGCGCGTCGTTATAGCCGGCCCACAGCGGCATGCGCCACAACGGGTCGAACTGGGCGATAGAGGCGATTTCGAGCTGGCGCACCACCTCTTCGTCGTCGCAATAGAAGGGAATGACGTCAGGGCCCAGGGCGACACGGGCGGCGCCGGTAAGCGTCGCGAAGTCGATGGTCAGCGCCGGTTCCAGTTCCGCGGCGCGGGTCAGGGCGTCGGCCAAGATCAGGCGGCCTTCGGCGTCGGTATTGCCGACCTCGACCGTCAGGCCCGCGCGGGTATGCAACACGTCGCCCGGGCGCATGGCGTTGCCGGAAATGGCGTTTTCGACCGCCGGGATCAGGACGTGCAGATCGACATTGAGCTGGCTGGCCATGATCCATTCGGCCAGGGCCAGGACGTGGGCGGCGCCGCCCATATCCTTTTTCATCAGCCCCATGCCGGCGGTCTTGATGTTCAGCCCGCCGGTATCGAAGGCGACGCCCTTGCCGACCAGACAGACCACAGGCGGGACGCCGCGCGGCTTGGCCGGCTTCCAGGCGATTTCGATCAGGCGCGGCGCATTCTCCGGTGCGGCAGCCTTGCCCACGGCATAGACCGCCGGATAGCTCTGTTTCAGCAGTTCGCCGGCGATGACGCCGATATCGGCGCCGTGGGCCTTGGCGATGGCGCGGGCGGCCGCTTCGATCTGCGGCGGGCCCATGTCGTTGGCAGGGGTGTTGACCAGGTCGCGGACACGGTCATGGGCCAGGACCTCCAGCGCGATCTCCTCGCGCTCGGTCTGGGTCAGGTCGCCGTCGTCCAGGCGCGCTTCGACTGGCTTGGAGGAGGCCTTGTAGGTGCCGAAGCTGTAGGAGCCCAGGCCCCAGGCGACGTGAATGGCGTGCAGGTCCAGGTCGGCCTCGACCTTGAGCTTCCAGGTGCCCTTGGGGAGCTGCGTCGGCAGAGCACGGAAGGTGAGGGGGTTGAACGCCTTGCGCGCCCCCAGGCCGAACCAGGCCCACATGCCGCCCATCTCGTTGGAGCCCAGGCCTGACGGCAGCACCACCAGGTTGCCGCTCTTGCCGGTAAAGCCGCGCGCCTGCAGGAATCCGGCATGGGCGGGCTTCAGCGCGGCGATCATGTCGGCGACGTCTTCCTCGAAGACGGCAAAGATGAAGTGCTCGATTTTTTGCGGCTTGGTCGGCAAGGGTGTCGGCATTTCGGCCCCGGTAATATTAGTTAACAAAAACGCAACACCTTTAACTGTATCTTCATGGCCGTCACCGAAGTCTTAACCTGGGGCGGTTGGGCCAAGAAATCTTGCGAGGCAACGCCATGAAGACCTATTTCGCCTGTGTGATCGCCCTGTCCGCCGTGCTGTCAGCCGGCTCGGCCCAGGCCGGGCTGTTCGGTAAGGACAAGGACGACAAGGCGCAGTCGCAGAAGTCCCAGACCCTGATCCCGGACCAGCAGGTCGAGCGCTTCCGCCCGGCCACCGAAGCCGAGGTCCAGGAGGCGCTGCGGTCCGATCCCCTGGCCCAGTCGGCCTTCTTCGCGCGGGAGTTCAATCAGGACCCCAAGAATGCCAGGATGGGCATCTACCTCTCTAACGCCTTGCGTAGCCTGGGCCGTTATCAGGAGGCCGCCGACACGGCGCATCGCGTCCTGATGTTCCAGCCCGACAATGTCGAAGCCTTGCTGGCGGCCGGCCGCTCGCATATCGGCGGCAACCATGCCTTCGAAGCCATAGCGCTCCTGCAGCACGCCGCCGAGCTGAAACCGCGCGACTGGCAGGCCTGGTCGCTGCTGGGGGTGGCCTATGACAATGTCAAACGTCCGGCCGATGCCCAGGCGGCCTGGGCCAAGGCTTTGCAGTTGTCACCCGATAATCCCAACGTCCTGACCAATATCGCCATGTCGAAGGTCCAGGCCGGCGACCTGGCCGGCGCCGAACCTCTGCTGCGCACAGCGGCGGCGCAAAAGGGCGCTTCGATCCAGGTGCGCCAGAACCTGGCCCTGGTGCTGGGCATGCAGGGCAAGATGGCGGAGGCGGAAACCTTGCTGCGCCAGGACCTGCCGCCCGATCAGGCCGACGCCAATCTGAAATGGCTGCAGGAGGCCTCCCAGGCGCGCGTGGCAGCCACTACTCCGGCCGAACGGTCGTGGGATACGGTGAAGGCGTCAGGCGGCTAGACTACCTCAGTCGGAATGAACGAGCGCCCTCCTCTCCACGAA
>NZ_AWGD01000004.1 GCF_000495795.1 Asticcacaulis sp. AC460 | reverse complement strand
GAGGAGAAGAAAGGCGTTCCGATTGAATTACGAAGCACGGCTGTTACGCCATCTCCATCAGCGGCGGGGCCTTGCAGTAGCGCTCGATATACTCGCCATGGGTTGGCAGTTTCGCGGCATATTCCGCGATGACTTCTTCGATATCCTTCAGATGGGCGCGGATATCGTCTTCCGGTATCATGTCGACCATCGGGTCGTAGCGCGGCCTTAATCCCTGGCCCAGCAGAACCTGGACCCAGCTTTCCTCGTGGAACAGCTCGGCCGCCGAATGCTTGAAGAACCGCGCCGATGACCGGCACAGATCCAGCCGGTCGGCCAGCGACTCCGGTATCTCCATGTGCTTGAGATAGGCCCAGTAGGGCGTGTCCTCGCGGTCGGTGACCTTGTAGTGGGCGATGATGAAGTCGCGCACGTCGCGGTACTCGAAATCGGTCTGGGCGTTGTATTCCGCGATGTCGCGCGGATCGAAGGACTGCCCCGGGAACAGGGCCAGCAGCCGCAATATTCCCGTCTGGATCAGGTGGATGCTGGTCGATTCCAGCGGCTCGAGGAAGCCGCCGGCCAGGCCAATGGCGACGCAGTTCTTCTCGAAGGCGCGATGGCGCTTGCCGGGACGGAACTTGACCATCCGTGGATCGGCCAACGCCTTGCCGTCGAGGTTTTTCAGCAGGATGGCCGCTGCCTCGTCATCGCCCATTTGCGAGCTCGAAAAGACATGGCCGTTGCCGGTGCGGTGCTGCAGCGGAATGCGCCACTGCCAGCCTGAGCCGTGCGCCGTCGAGCGCGTATAGGGCGTCAGGACGGGCGCATTCTCGCACGGCACGGCCCAGGCACGGTCATTGAGCAGCCAGTGGCTCCAGTCCTCGTAGCCGACACCCAGGGCATCTCCGATCAGCAGGCCGCGCATGCCCGAGCAGTCGATGAACAGGTCGCCGCCGACCGTTTGGCCGCTTTGCAGGACGACATGGTCGATATAGCCGTCGTTGGGCCGCAGCTCGACCCTGGTGATACGGCCCTCGATGCGTTTGACGCCGCGGCCTTCGGCCTGTTTGCGCAGAAACCGGGCATAGAGCGAGGCGTCGAAATGGTAGGCATAGTCGAAGTCGGCCATGGGCGGCGGCTCGTTCGGCTGGCGCGGCCGGAAGCGGTTCATCCGGCAGGCCAGGGTATTGAGCGCATAATGGTCGAAGTCCTTGACCTCGCCCTTTTCGTGCATCTTCAGCCAGAACTGGTGGGTGTGCAGCCACATCAGGTCCGAGCCGATCTTGCCGAAACCGTGGATGTAGGAGTGCCCCTTATCGCGCCAGTTGACGAACTCGATCCCCAGCTTGAAGGTGCCCTGGGTCGCCTGGATGAACTCCGTTTCGTTGAGGTCGAGGAACTGGTTGAACACCTTGATGGCGGGGATGGTGGCTTCGCCGACGCCGATGGTGCCGATCTCTTCGGACTCGACCAGCGTGATGTCGAACCGCCCCAGCAGCAGCTTGGACAGCAGCGCCGCCGTCATCCATCCCGCCGTGCCGCCGCCGACAATGGTGATGGATTTGATCATCGGATTGGCGTGCATGGCGTATCCCCGGATGTCGTTGTTATGGCGTAGTCATAGCGCGGACGGCGGAGCGCTGCAAACGCTTACATGGTGTCGGGTGAGGTTACGCCGCCTCGGTTGCCGTGCTTTGTCGTCCAAACGCCTCTCCGCTCGCATCGAACAGATAGGCCTGCGCCGGGTCGAAATGCAGTCGCACCACATCGCCGTGGCGCACGGAAAAGCCCGCCGGCAAAATGGCACACACCGGCTGATCGGCGCGCGGCATCATGGCATAGACCGCCCGCGTGCTGCCCAGGGTTTCCACCACATCGACCGTGGCGGTTAGAACATTGCCGACGCCCTCGGCCGACAGGCTTTCCGGCCGCACGCCTAAGGTCACCTTGTCGCCCGGTACCGCCTTGCCCGACGCCACAGCGGCCGTGACCTCATCGCCAGTAACCAGCTTGATCCGGACGCCATGGCTCTTCACCGCCGAGATCTCACCAGCGATCAGGTTCATCCGCGGCGACCCCAGAAAGCCCGCCACGAACAGGTTGCGCGGCGCGTCGTAGATGTCCTGCGGCGTGCCGATTTGCTCGACGCCGCCGTCATTGAGCACCACGATGCGGTCGGCCAGAGTCATGGCTTCGACCTGGTCGTGGGTGACATAGATCATGGTCGTCGCCAACTCGCGGTGCAGGCGGGCGAATTCATGCCGCATATGGACGCGCAAGCCGGCGTCCAGGTTCGACAAGGGCTCATCCAGCAGGAACAGCCGCGGCTGGCGGACAATGGCGCGGCCGATGGCGACGCGCTGCCTCTGACCGCCCGACAGCTCGCGTGGGCGCCGGTCCAGCAGGTCCTCGATCCCCAGCATGGCCGCCGCCTTTTCGACGGCCGCCTTGATGTCGCGCTCGGCCATCTTGGCCATGCGCAGGCCGAACGCCATATTGTCGAAGACGTTGAGGTGCGGGTACAGGGCGTAGGACTGAAACACCATGGCGACACCGCGCTGGGCCGGGGCGTCATCCAGCGCCGACTTGCCCTCGATCAGGATATCGCCCTGGGTTGGTGGTTCCAGGCCGGCGATGAGCCGCAGCAGGGTCGATTTACCACAGCCCGACGGGCCGACAATGACCACGAATTCGCCGTCGCGGATGGCGAGATCGACGCCCTTCAGGACGGTGTTCGCCCCGAAGCTCTTCTCTAGTCCGCGCAACTCGACATTGGCCATGGCTTATCCTTTGGCGCGGACCATAACGGCGCCAAGGGCTTATCTCAAGCCCGTCAGAAGGGAAACGCCGTGATGCCCTTGATCCATTCGTCGACGGCCAGGGTCTTGACCGCTGGCGGAGCGGCGCGTTCGCGGCAGTTGGGCCGCTCGCACAGCCGGCACATCGGGCCGGTCTCGACCGCGTTGGGGTTGTTCAGATCGATGCCGCGGGCATAGATCAGCTTGTCGGCGTGTTTCAGCTCGCACCCCAGACCGACGGCCTGTTCCGACCAGGCGCCGTCGCCATAGCCGCGCAGCCCCTTGTCGAGTGTGCGTGATAAGGTGAAATATCGCACCCCGTCCGGGGTCTGGATGACCTGGGTGATGATCCTTCCCGGAGTCTGGAAGGCCTGGTGCAGGTTCCACCGCGGACAGGCGCCACCATATCGCGAAAACGGGAAGTGTCCGGCCGCGAAGCGCTTCGAGACATTGCCGGCAGAGTCGATGCGCATCAGGAAGAACGGCACGCCGCGATGCCCAGGCCGCGATAATGTCGTGAGCCGCTGGGCCGCCTGTTCGAACGAGGTCTCGAACGGCGCCCGCAGCAGTTCGATGTCGTAGGCATTGCTTTCGGCCGTTTCGAGGAACCGGCCGTAGGGCATCAGGGTCGCCGCCGTCAGGTAGTTGATCAGGGCAATTTTATACAGCCGCGATGTCGCCAGGTCCGGCGCCCGCGCCTTTTCGACCATGGCCTTCAGGTCGGCATTGTAATCCGCCAGGGCCAATTGATAGACCACGGCAAACCGACGCGACGAGGCGCCCAGGGTCTCCGAAATCATCAGCCGGCGACGGTGTGGATCGAAGCGGCGCTGATACATCATCATCACCTGGGCCGGCATCAGCCGGATTTCGGTGCCATGCAAAGCCGATAAACGCCGCGCTGCCGATTCTTCCAGGGTGTGCGGATCGCTGCCCAGGATATCGAACAGGCGCTCGCCCAGGTCGTCCAGTTCCGGAAAGAAGTTGTGATGGCTCTGGATCTGGTCGCGCACCCAGTCGGATGGCGACTGGTCGACGGAATCTTCCTCTGCGATGGCAACGACATCGCGCTTCTTGCGTTCGGTATAGGCGCGATAGAGCCGCGTCACCGCTTCGGCGGCCATGGGGGAAGAGGCCACCAGTTCGGAGATTTCCCGCCGCGGCAGGCGCAGGTCCTTGAATAACGGATCGGCGAAGATCTCGACCAGGTCGGCCTCGCCGGAGGGTTCCGAGTCGTCGGTAAAGGTGCGCAGGTCCAGATCGTAGGCCGTGGCCAGCTTCAGCAGTACTTGCGCGGTCACCGGGCGTTGGTTGCGTTCCAGGTGGTTGAGATAGGACGGTGACACGCCCAGGTCCTCGGCCATCTGCGTCTGGCTGAGGTTCAGGTCATAGCGCAGCCGCTTCAGCCGGCCGCCCAGGAAGAGTTTACGTTCGATGTTGGCCATTTTGTAGGTCACAAATTTACAAAGTATAGTCTGTCATAAATTTCCAAATGACGCAAATGGCAGGCTTCGTGATCTTCTCTTCCTTTTAAATGTGGGTTTCTATGCTGTCATGACGCGGCGGAAAACCCGCCCCGAAAGGAGACAGATTATGACACCGCAATTCCCCATTCCCAACCCCTTCGATATGGCCGCGGTCTACGCCGCCTCCCTCGGATTGTTCGCCTCGGGCACCCTGATGGCCGCGCGCCTGAGTGCCCAAACCGCCGCCTCCCCCAAGACCAAGGACTGAAGAAGATGACCACGTTTAAGGATCTGGTTCCCAATGCCCCGCCGGGCCGTTTCGACGGCATCGAGCGGCCCTATACCCCCGAAGAAGTCCTGCGCCTGCGCGGCTCCTTCCCGATCGCCAACACCCTGGCTGAACGCGGCGCCAACCGCCTGTGGGACCTGCTGCACACCGAGCCCTTCATCAACAGCCTGGGCGCCATGACCGGCAACCAGGCCATGCAGATGGTCCGCGCCGGGCTGAAGGCCATTTATCTTTCGGGCTGGCAGGTCGCCGCCGACAGCAACACGGCCTCCAGCATGTATCCGGACCAGTCGTTGTATCCGGCCAATGCGGCGCCGGAACTGTGCCGGCGCATCAACCGCACGCTTCAGCGCGCCGACCAGATCGAGCATTCCGAAGGCGGCGCCAAGCGCGACTGGTTCGCTCCGATCGTCGCCGATGCCGAGGCCGGCTTCGGCGGCCCACTGAACAGTTTCGAGATCATGAAGGCGTTTATCGAGGCGGGCGCCGCCGGCGTCCACTTCGAGGACCAGCTGGCCAGCGAGAAGAAGTGCGGTCACCTGGGCGGCAAGGTGCTGATACCGACCCAGGCGCATGAACGTAACCTGATCGCGGCGCGCCTGGCGGCCGATGTCATGGGCGTTCCGACCCTGACGGTCGCCCGCACCGACGCCGAGTCGGCGCAGCTGATCACTTCGGATGTCGACGAGCGCGACCATCCGTTTATCGAGCGCGACGACCGCACGGTCGAAGGCTTTTATCGCCTGAAGCCAGGTTCGGGCCTGGACCACTGCATCGCCCGCGGCCTGTCCTATGCCAAGTACGCCGATCTGTTGTGGTGGGAGACTTCGCATCCGGATCTCGACGACGCCCGCCGCTTTGCCGAGGCCGTCCACAAGGAGCATCCGGGCAAGCTGCTGGCCTATAACTGCTCGCCGTCCTTCAACTGGAAGGCCAAGCTGGACGACGTCACCATTGCGCGGTTCCAGCGTGAGCTGGGCGCCATGGGCTACAAGTACCAGTTCGTGACCCTGGCCGGGTTCCACGCCTTGAACAATTCCATGTTCGAGCTGGCCGACGGCTATCGCGACCACGGCATGGCGGCGTATTCGGAGCTGCAACAGCGCGAATTCGCCAACGAGTCGCGTGGCTATACGGCGACGCGTCACCAGCGCGAGGTCGGCACGGGCTACTTCGACCGCGTGGCCGAAACCATCACCTCCGGCCGGTCATCGACGACGGCCATGAAGGAATCGACTGAGACGGCGCAATTCGCCGCCGAGTAACTGGGGCGCTGAAAAGGAGTAAGACTATGGAACCCATGATCCGGCCTCAGGCCATTATCGACTACTGCCTGGCCCCGTTGGACCTCAATCCGATGAACGCGGCGGCCGAGGAAACCCGCCGCCGTCTGGAACACGTCATCAAGACCTTCCAGATGCGTCTGCCGCAACCGGTGGCGGTCGACTTTTCTGCCATGCCGACCCTGGTCATCAACGAGGCGGCGCACGGCTACGAATAGGCCTTCACAATAAGAGAAAAAGGGAAGGTTTATGAACCCTCTCCGCGATCACCCCCCGCGGAGAGGGTTTTGTTTTTGACCACGAACCACACGAACCGACACGAACTTCAGGGAGCAGGCAAACCCACAGAGTTCGTGTCGGTTCGTGTGGTTCGTGGTCAAAAATCCTTACTTTTCTTCATGGAAGCTGGACGTTTTCTTCGTATCGGCCGTGAACAGATAGACCAGCAGCGACACCGCGATACAGCCGGTGATGTACCAGAAGAACAGCGACTCATAGCCGATCTTCTTCAGCCACTGCGCCACCAGTTCCACCGAACCGCCGAACAGCGACACCGTGATCGCATAGGGAAGGGCGACACCCAACGCCCGGACATGGGGCGGGAACAGCTCGGCCTTCACCACGGCATTGATCGATGTGTAGCCGCTGACGATGACCAACGCCATCATCACCAAAACAAAGGCCGGCCAGAAGCTGTTAGTCTGGGTCAGGGCCGTCATGATCGGCACCGTTCCCAGCAGGCCCAGCACGCCGAACCCGATCAGCAGGGGGCGGCGCCCGATCCGGTCAGATAGCGCGCCGAACACCGGCTGCAACAGCATGTAGATAAACAGGGTCGCCGCCGACAGAAGCGTGGCCGATTCCTTGGTCCAGCCGGCCGAACCGACCATGAACTTCTGCATATAGGTGGTGTAGGTATAAAACGCAGCCGTCCCGCCCAGGGTCAGGCCGACCACCTGCAGCGCCTGCCACGGGTGGTTCTTCAACAGGGTCATGGTGCGGTTGGCGGCGAACTTGGCCGAGGTTTCGAACGACTCCGTTTCGGCGATATGGCGGCGGATGAACAGCGCCACCACGGCCAGCAGCGCGCCGATAACGAACGGAATGCGCCAACCCCAGTCCGCCAATTCCTTCGCCGTCAGGACATTCTGCAGCAGGATCAGCACGCCCAGGGCTGTCAGTTGCCCCATGATCAGGGTGACGTACTGAAAGCTGGACCAGAAGCCGCGGTCGTGGTTGCCGGCCATTTCCGATAGATAGGTCGCCGAGGCGCCGTATTCGCCGCCGACGCTCAGGCCTTGGAGCATGCGGGCGAACAACAGCAGGATGGGGGCCAGCAGCCCGATGGTCTCATAGGTCGGAATCAGCGCGATGATCAGCGATCCGGCGCACATCAGCAGGATGGAGGCGGTGAGGGCCGTCTTGCGCCCGTAGCGGTCGGCGTACCAGCCCAGGACCCAGCCGCCGATGGGCCGCATCAGGAAGCCGAGCGCGAAGATCGCAGCGGCATTGAGCTGTTGCGTGAGTGGGTCGTCCTTGGGGAAGAAGGCATTGGAGAAATAGAGGGTGAAGGCCGCATAGGCGTACCAATCGTACCATTCAACCAGATTGCCGACCGATCCGCCCAGGATGGAGCCGAGTTTGCTGTGTTTGGCCATGGGGTTCCCTGTTTCTGACGGCGAGGCTTTCACAGTTCAATTGACGAAGCAAGGCGGTTTGTTTTAAGGCTGGCTTGGTTTTCCCGATAAGGTTTCCGGCGTCATGAACGACACTGTCCCGCCCCCCGAAGTCATCTATGTCGACACGCACAAGGTCGCCTGCAACGGCGGCGGCGGTGCGCTGGGCCATCCGCTGGTCTATATTGAGCTGGGTGCGGAAGGCACAGCCGAGTGCGGCTATTGCGACCGCAAGTTCGTCCATCAGGACCACGCCCACGAGTATCACGATCCGTCGCCGCGTCCCGAAGGCGAGCACTAAGCCGTGCGCTTCCTGCACACCATGGTGCGGGTGAAGGACCTGGACGCCGCGCTGTATTTCTTTTGCGACGGCTTGGGGCTGCGTCAGGTCCGCCGCATGGATCACGAAAAGGGCCGGTTCAGCCTGATTTTCCTGTCGGCCGATGAAGATTCGCATATGGGTCCAGCCGATGGTCTGCGCGGCCAGGCCGAGGTCGAGCTGACCTATAACTGGCCGGACGAGAACGGCGAGGTCGAGACCTATACCGGCGGACGCAATTTCGGTCACCTGGCCTATGAGGTCGACGATGTCTATGCCGTCTGCGCCCATTTGCAGGGGATGGGTGTGCTGATCAACCGTCCGCCGCGCGATGGGGTCATGGCGTTTGTGCGTTCACCGGACGGCATCTCGGTCGAACTGCTGCAAAAAGGCGATGCCCTGCCGCCGGCCGAGCCGTGGCACAGCATGCCGAATACGGGCAGTTGGTAGAAAAGCCAAAACGAGCTTATCTTCCTTCTCCCGCCCCGTTCTTCACGGGGAGGGGGGACCGCGAAGCGGTGGGAGGGGCAAATGCGGAATGACGCCAAGATCGAGACAGCGAGGCGATTTCGCAGGAACCTCACGAAATCGGAACTTTGGCTATGGGCGCGGTTAAAAGCCAGGAGCCCGGACGCGCCTGTGTTTCGTCGTCAGCATCCGATTGGCCCCTACATCCTCGATTTTTACTGCGCAAAAGCCCGGCTTTGCGTCGAAGTCGACGGTGAGGTGCATGAATATCACGACAAGATGCGTAGGGATCAAATTCGTGATGCTTGGCTGATAGAGCGCGATATCCAGGTTCACCGGATCGTTGCAGCCGACCTTATGGCCGATCCTGATGACGCTGCTGCAGCCGCAATTCTCTTGGCGCGTCAGCGAATGGCCAAACCCACCTAAAGCCCCTCCCACCGCTTCGCGGTCCCCCCTCCCCGTGAAGAACGGGGCGGGAGAAGAAAATGACCCCGTCCTACAACTGCCATCCCCTGTCGCTTTTGTTTGGCAGAACCGACATATGGCCGTAAGAAGAGGCCAACACTCCGACCAGGCGAATCCCCGACATGGACGACACTTCCAACGCTCCCGAAACCACGGCAGACGCTTCCGGCAAGGGCAAACGCCTGGTCCTGATCGACGGGTCGGGCTATATTTTTCGGGCCTATCACGGCCTGCCGCCCCTGACGCGCAAGTCCGACGGCCTGCCGGTCGGCGCCGTCTCCGGCTTCTGCAACATGCTGGTCAAGCTGATCAAGGAGAACCGCGGCGACGATGCGCCGTCGCACCTGGCCGTTATCTTCGACGCCGGGCCCAAGACCTTCCGCAACGACCTCTATGACGGCTACAAGGCCAACCGGCCGCCTCCGCCCGAAGACCTGATCCCGCAGTTCCCGCTGATCCGCGACGCCACCCGTGCCTTCGGCCTGCCCGCCGTCGAGCTGGACGGCTTCGAAGCCGACGACCTGATCTGCACCTACGCCCATATGGCGGTGGCGCAAGGCTTCGAGGTCACCGTCGTCTCGTCCGACAAGGATCTGATGCAGCTGGTGAACGACAAGGTCTCGATGCTGGACCCGGTCAAGGGCACCCCGGTCGGCCGCGAACAGGTCATCGAAAAGTTCGGCGTGCCGCCTGAACTGGTCATCGATGCCCAATCCCTGATCGGCGATTCCGTCGACAACGTCCCCGGCGCCCCCGGCATCGGTGTGAAAACCGCCGCCCAGCTTCTGCTCGAATATGGCAGCCTGGATGCCGTCCTGGAACGCGCCGGCGAGATCAAACAGGAAAAGCGCCGCCAGACCCTGATCGACTTCAAGGACCAGATCCTGATGTCGCGCGACCTGGTCCGCCTGCGCTGCGACTCACCGGTTACCGTCGAGATCGACACCTTCGTGCTGAAACAGCCGCAGCCCGAGGTCCTGGCGGCGTTTCTCGGTGTGATGGAGTTCAACAGTCTGGCCCGCCGCATCGGCGGCTCGCTGAGCGCGCTGGAGTCCTCGACGGCGCTGTCGCAACTGCCGACCGCGCCGATTTCGCGGCCGCTGTATGGCGCCAAGACCGAACTGGGCGAAAAGCAGCCCTTCGACCTGGATGCCTATGAATGCGTCCAGACGATCGAGCAGCTTCAGACCTGGGTGCGCCGCTGCGAACAGGCTCAGGTGATCGCCGTCGACACCGAAACCGACGACCTGTCGGCCACCCACGCCAAGCTGTGCGGCATCTCGCTGAGCACCGATACCAACTGCGCCTGTTACATTCCGCTGGGTCACCTGGCCAGCGACGGGCTGGACTTCGGCGGTGGAGACGACCTGAAACAGATCCCGCTGGATCAGGCGATTGCCATCCTGAAACCGGTGCTGGAAAACCGCAACATCCTGAAGGTCGGCCAGAACATCAAGTACGACCTCAGCGTCCTCAAGCGTTACGGCATTGAGGTCGCGCCGTATGACGACACTATGCTGATGTCCTATGTCGTCGAAGGCGGGCTGCACGGGCACGGCATGGACGAGCTGTCGGAACTGCACCTCGGCCATACGCCGATCCCGTTCAAACAGGTCGCCGGCAGCGGCAAAAACCTGAAATCTTTCAAGTTCGTCGCTTTGAAGGAAGCGACACAATACGCTGCCGAAGACGCCGATGTCACCCTGCGGCTGTGGCATGTCCTCAAGCCACGCCTGGTCCGCGATCGGCTGAACACGGTCTATGAGACCCTGGAACGCGGCATGCCCAAGGCGCTGTCCGACATGGAGTTGAACGGCATCCGCGTCGACCCGCAGGTCCTGCGCAATCTCAGCCAGGACTTCGGCACGCGGATGAACGCCATCGAGCAGGAGGCCCATGCCCATCTCGGCCGGCCGTTCAATCTCAACTCGCCGCAGCAACTGGGTGTCGTCTTCTTCGACGAGATGAAACTGCCGGGCGGCAAGCGCACCGCCTCTGGCCAATGGGCGACCGACGTCAAGGTGCTGGAAGACATTGCCGAGGGCAAGAACGGCATGGGCGCCGGCCAGACCCTGGCCAGACTGCTGCTCGACTACCGCCAGATGTCGAAGTTGAAGGGCACCTATACCGACGCCCTGGTCGAATATGCCGATCCGGAAACCCAGCGCATCCATACCTCTTTCCACCTGGCCTCGACTACGACCGGGCGTCTGGCGTCGAACGAGCCTAATCTGCAGAACATCCCGATCCGTACCGGTGAAGGCCGCAAGATCCGCACCGCCTTCATCGCCAAGCCGGGCTATAAGCTGATCTCGGCCGACTATTCGCAGATCGAGCTTCGGCTGCTGGCCCATATCGGCGACATCGAGCAGTTGAAGAACGCGTTTTCGAACGGGCTGGACATCCACGCCATGACGGCGTCGGAAATGTTCTCCGTGCCGATGGCCGACATGACGTCCGAAATCCGCCGCCGCGCCAAGGCGATCAATTTCGGTATCATCTACGGCATATCGGGCTTCGGCCTAGCCAACCAGCTTGGCATCGATCAGGGCGAGGCCTCGCGCTACATCAAGACCTATTTCGAGCGCTTCCCCGGCATCAAGGACTATATGGACGAAACCAAGCAGTTCCTGCGCGACAACGGTTTCGTGCAGACCCTGATGGGCCGCAAGATTCATATTCCGGAAATCAACGGCAAGGGCGGGGCCATCAAGGCCTTCGCCGAGCGGGCCGCGATCAATGCCCCGATCCAGGGCACGGCGGCCGACATCATCCGCCGCGCCATGATGCGCATGCAGCCCAGGCTGGACGCTGCCGGGTTTACGACCAGGATGCTGCTTCAGGTCCACGACGAACTGATCTTCGAGGCGCCGGAAGCTGAGGTCGCGGCGGTGATTCCGGTGATCCAGGAGATCATGCAGAACGCGGCCTTGCCGGCAGTGCAGATCAGCGTGCCTTTGGTGGTCGAAGCCAAGGCCGCCAACAACTGGGACGAGGCGCACTGAGTAAGTAAGAGCGCATGTTCTTCTTCCCTCTCCCCGCCTGCGGGGAGAGGACGAGAGCCGAGCGAAGCGTGGGCGATCGGGTGAGGGGCCATCCGAAGCCGATTGTGCACTGGAACGTGAGTATGCCCCTCACCCTTACCCTCTCCCCGTGAAGAACGGGGAGAGGGGATGACCGTTGAGCCATTGCCATGATCGTCAAGAACCTGAACCATATCAACATCCAGACCCGAGACATGGCCGGGACCATCGCCTTCTACGAAGAGCTGCTCGGCCTGGAGGCCCGCATCGCCCCAGAACGCGATCCGTCCCTGCGCCAGTGGCTCTACGACAGCCGCGACATGGCGGTGATCCATCTCAATCTGTGGGGCACCGATAACACCATCGCGCGCGACGTCGTTCCGGGCGGTCACACCGGCGCCATCCACCATGTCGCCTTCGAATGCGATGGCTTCGACGAAATGGTCCGCCGCCTGAAAGCGCGCAATCTCGACTACGGTTTCGCTGAAATTCCCTCGATCAAGCTACGACAGTTGTTCGTCACCGACCCCAACAATGTCCTGCTCGAACTGAATTTTCGCGGCTAGGCTGTAAGAAACCCCGAACCGCGGCGACTATCTGTTCATGACCGCAACCGCTGAACAGGATCGACGCTACCAGGAGGCCGCCGCCGAATACGGCCCGGCCCTGGAACGCCTCGCCCGCGGTTACGAAGCCCATCCCGAACGCTGCCGCGACCTGATCCAGGACATCCACGTCGCCGTGTGGAAGAGCCTGGCCCTGTTCGACGGCCGTTGTTCCACCCGCACCTGGGTCTATCGCGTCGCCCACAACACCGCCACGTCGCATGTGCTGAAGGAACGCCGCCGCGGCGCCTGGGTGACGCTCGACGCCGCCGCCGAAATCAACGACGGCAGCGATATCGAAGCCGACACCAGCCAGGCCCGGGCGCTGCAGAAACTGATGGCCCTGATCCAGAGCCTTGAACCGTCTGATCGCCAAATCATGCTGCTCTATCTCGAAGGCCTGGACGCCGCCGCCATGGCCGAGATCACCGGGCTCAAATCCGGCCACGTCGCCACCCGTATCCACCGTATCAAGGCGCTGCTCAGCCGCCGTTTTCACGCAGGAGGGCCGTCATGAGCGAAGCCCCCGACGATATGACCAACCCCGACTTCCAGAACCTCTGGCAATCGCAACCCAAGGAGATGACCGCCATGTCCCTCGACCAAGTGCATGCCCGCGCCCGCCAGTTCCATACCCATATCAACTGGCGCAACCGTCTCGAACACGTCGCCAGCGCTTTGGTGGTCGTGGTGTTTACCGGCTACGCTATTTTCCTGGACCCTCCGCTGATGAAGCTGGGCTCGGTGCTGATCGTCGCCGCCACCCTGCTGGTCAGCCTGATCCTTGTCGTGCGTGGCCGGGCGGCACCGGTCAGCGACGGCGCCGAGGATTGTCTCGACTTCCATCGTCGTGCCCTGGTGCGGCAACGCAACCTGCTGAGCAGCGCCTGGCTGTGGTACGTGATGCCGTTCGTGCCGGGGTTTGTCATGTTCATGATTCCGACAATCCAGAATTCCGCCGGCGACAAGGGGACGACGGTATGGATTTATCTGGCCATCGCCGTAGTTTTCTTCGGCGGGGTGATCGCGGTCAACCTGCTGGGCGCCCGCGGCCTGCAGAAGGAAATCGACCGGCTGGGGGGGTGAGTCCGCTCACCCTTTCATTCCACTTTGCGCATCGATTCATGCCCGATTGGAATTCGCGGGCGTCTTAAAAAGCTGCGTACTATTCCGCCATAACAAGGCGGCAGGGATGCGCAAACGGCATCGAAGACCCTGCCCGAACAGGCAAGGAAAGCAGATGTCAAGAAAAAGGGTTTCGGCTCGCAGGAGCCTCGCGTGCGGAGCGTCGCTGATCGCTTTGCTCACTATCGCCAGCCAAGCCTCCGCCCAGGATGCGCCGGCTGAAGACAATGTCGTCGTCGTCCAGGGCTTTCGCGGCAGCATCCAGAGCGCCATCTCCGCCAAGCGCAACGAAAGCGGCATTGTCGACGTCATCAAGGCCGAGGACATCGCCGACTTCCCCGACCTGAACCTGGCCGAATCCCTGCAACGCGTTCCGGGCGTCGCCATCACACGCGCCAACGGCGAAGGCCGCCAGATCAGCGTCCGCGGCCTGGGCTCGGAATATACCCGCGTCCGCATCAACGGCATGGAAGCCATCGCCACCACGGGCGGCACGGTCAATTCCGGCGGCACCAACCGCACCCGCGGCTTCGATTTCAACATGTTCGCCTCGGAACTGTTCAATTCCTTAAGCGTCCGCAAATCCGCCTCGGCCGATGTCGAGGAAGGCTCGCTTGGCGCCACGGTCGACCTGCAGACCGCCCGGCCGTTCGATTTCAAGAGCGGCCAATTGGTGGTGTCGGCCCAGGCCAGCTACAACGACCTGGCCCGCGACGTCACCCCGCGCTTCACCATGCTGGCTTCACAACGCTGGGCCGACGGCAAGCTGGGCGCCCTGGCCTCGGTGGCCTACGAAAAGCGCCACATCAAGGAAGAAGGCGCCAACATCACGCGCTGGACCTATGGCGGCGCCAATGGCGGTTTCAACACTGCCTCGACCCTGCCGAACTATACGATCGCCCAGATCAACGACACCAACACGGCGACCGCGCTGTATCACCCGCGCATCCCGTCCTATGTCAGCTACGACATCGAATCCGAGCGCCTGGGCTTGACCGGATCGTTCCAGATGCGGCCGACCGAACATACCCTGGTCACCATCGATGCCCTCTATTCCGACGTCAAGACGACCCGCGACGAAGCCCAGATCCAGGCCATCGGCCTCAGCCGTGCCGGAACGGGCAAGCCGCAAACCATCATCCGCGACGGCGTCGTCGACGGTCGCAACCTGGTCTATGCCGACCTCGACAATGTCGATGTCCGCACGCAATCGGCGTGGGACGAGCTGGAAACCGAGTTCAGCCAGATCAGCCTGTCGGTCCGTCACGACTTCAGCGACCGCCTGCGCGGCACCTTGCTGCTGGGAACGGCTGTGTCGAAGTTCAGCAACCCGGTTTCGACCATCGTCACCTTTGACCGCGCCAACACCCAGGACTTCCGCTACGACTTCCGTTCGCGCATGCCGCTGATCGACTGGGGTTTCGACGTCAAGGATCCGGCTGCCTGGTCGATGAACACCGGCACATCGGAGGTCCGCATCCGCCCCAGCGCGGTGACCAACCGCTTTGACTCGCTCCAGGCCGGCGCCGAATACACGGTCAATGACGGGCTGAAGATCAAGGCCGGCATCGACTATCGCAAGTTCGGACTCGACTCCGAAGGCTATTACCGGACCAGCGAGACGGTGGTGAACACCCTAAGCCCCGCCGACCTGGCCAATGTTTCGACGCAATATACCGGTTTCGGCCGCGGCCTGGACGGGCCCGACGGTGTGGTCACCGGCTGGCTGCGACCCGACCTGCAAAAGTTCGCCGACCTCTACGACATCTACTGCAACTGCGGCATCTATGCCCTGACCGGCACCGGCAATTCGTCGGCGCGCGGCCAGTTCATCACCGTCGACGAAGCCGATCTCGGCCTTTACCTAATGGCCGAATTCCGCACCTCCCTGTTCGGCAAATCCGTGCGCGGCGACGCCGGCCTGCGCCACGTCCAGACCGAGCAGCACTCCGGCGGTTATGCCGCGGTCGGGTCGTCCATCCAGTGGGTCGAGGCCGAACGGACCTACGACATGACCCTGCCGTCGGCCAACCTGGCCATGGACCTGAGCGACGACGTCCTGCTGCGGGTCAGCGCCGCCCAGACCATCGCCCGGCCGTCGATTTCGGCCCTGACGCCGGGCGGCGACGTCGCCATCCAGGGCGCCAACCGGTCGTTTTCGTCGGGCAATCCGTTCATCGAGCCGACCAAGTCGAACAATCTCGACCTGTCGCTGGAATGGTATCCGACGCGCAGCTCGATCTACGCGGTGGGCGTCTTCTACAAGGAGATCAACACCTTCGTTCAGACCCTGCGCCAGGACATCCCGTTCAACCAACTGGGCCTGCCGGACTCGCTGCTGACCGGGACGACGGCGACGACCAGCGATATCTTCGCGGTCAGCCAGCCGATCAATTCTCCGGGCGGCGAGCTGAAGGGTGTGGAGGTGAACATCCAGCGCGACCTCGACTTCCTGCCGGGTTGGGCCAGCCATTTCGGCGTGCTGTTCAACTACACCTTCGTGGATTCGAACATCGAATACCTGACCTCGACCACGCCAGGGGCTGCGACCATCAACGAGACCCTGATCGGCCTGTCGAAGAACGCCGCCAATTTTACGCTGTACTATGAGACGGAAAAGTTCTCGGTGCGCGGTTCGGTGGCCTATCGCGAAGGCTACCTGACGGCGGTGCCGTCCAACGACGGCAACTCGGTCGCCGGGACGAACGCGACGACCAATTTCGACGTCAGCGCGTCGTATAACCTGACCCCGAAGTTCAAGCTGTCGATCGAAGGCATCAACCTGACCGATGAGTTCAACGATCAGTATGTCGACGCGTCCAACCGTCTGCACGTGCGCACCCACACCGGCCGCCAGTTCTTCCTGAGCGGACGGTATAGTTTCTAGTTACGAAGAGGACCCCTCCGCCTCGACGCGTTTCGGCCCATAGGGGGCCTCACTTGCTCGCCACCTCCCCATTGCCATGGGGAGGAGAAGAAAAGGCAGGTGAACTTCTACTTACTTCTCCTCCCTATCGAAGATGGGGAGGTGGCGAGCGAGCGAAGCCGAAGGCGTAGCAAGTCGAGACGGAGGGGTCCTCTTAAAATCCTCCCTGCGACCTGCCGGGCTCTCCCCCGTACCCGGCAGACCTCCCAAAGCACGGCTGTCTCCCGCAGCCGTGCTTCTTTTTGTTTTGCTTCGAAAGGACAGCCTTGTTAGCCTTCACGCCGGATACAAAAAAGCCGCTAAGCGTCCAGGGAAACATGTTCGAGCTCAGCCAGATTCGATGCTTCGTCATCGCCGCCGAAGAGCTGCATTTCGGCCGGGCGGCGGCGCGGCTGAACATGACCCAGCCGCCACTCAGCCGTCAGATCCAGGTGCTGGAACGGATTCTCGGCGTGCCGCTATTCGAACGCACCAGCCGCAGTGTCAAACTGACCCCGGCCGGGCGGGTCTTCCTGCCGGAGGCGCGGCGCATCGTCTGGCTGGCCGAAAGCGCCACCCTGGCCGCGCGCAAGGTGGCCCAGGGCGACGCCGGCCGCATCGGCATCGGCTTTACCGCCGTTTCGGGCTACAGCTTCCTGCCCCAGGTGGTGGCCCAGGCCCGGGCGCGCCTGCCCAATATCGAGCTGGAACTGCGCGAAATGGTGTCGAACCAGCAAGCCGAGGCGCTGCAGACCGGCCTGATCGATATCGGCTTCGTGCGTCAGCCGATGGAACGTCAGGATTTCGAAAGCGAACGTGTGGTCAGCGAAGGCCTGGTGGCGGCCCTGCCGGCGGGCGACCCGCGGCTGAGCCAGGCCGACCTTACCATGCGCGATTTCGATGGCTCACCGCTGATCATGTATTCGCGCGAAGGGGCCGGCTATTTCCATTCCATGCTGGTCGGGCTGTTCGCCGAAGCCCAGGCGCGGCCGGACTATATCCAGCAGGTGACGCAGATCCATTCCATGTTGGGCCTGGTCAGCGCGGGCCTAGGGGTAGCGATCGTACCGCGTACGGCGACCAGCCTGCACCTGGCGGGGGTACAGTATCGCGACATTGCCACCGTGCCGGAAAAACCGGTCGAGCTGTACATGTGCTGGCGCCGCGACAATGCCAACCCGGCCCTGGCCGCTATGCGCGACCTGTGCCGCGACGTCGCCCCGCGGATCGTCTAGGTCTGACCGGTTTCGATGACGAAGGCCTTCAGCTCGACCATCTTGCCGTCGCGAAAGCGCCAGACATCGCTGTAGGCATTGTGCGTCACCCGGCCATAGTCGGACTCGCCTTCGATCTCACCGACCGCCACCAGATAATCGCCATCGGCAATCAGGCGCGTGACCGTAAATTTCGGTGGCATCGCATAGGCCTTGGCTATCCATGCCCGCAGCGCCGCCTTGCCCGTGATCGTCATGTCGCCGACCGCCGTCCATTCGATGTCGTCAGAGCAGAAGGACAGGAAGCCTTCGATGTCGCCTTGGGTAACGGCGGCATTGGCGCTTTGCAGGATCGTCTTGTTCGCTTCGGACATGCCGGCCTCCTTAAGGGTTGGCAGACCATGGCGATGTGTGCCGGCAAAATGCAATGAGGATCTGGTCGCATCCGAGGCGTTGCGTTTTCAGCAAAACCTCACAACGCCCTCATGCCGTTCACGGGCGCGGCATGTACCCTAAAAGACTGTTTGGAAAGCCGTCGGGCTGAGCCGAAAAGGGCTGGTTTCGAGAACCGGAGCGGAGCGTACGTTTGTACGTGAGCACCGGAAGCGCAGAAAACGGCACTTTGCAGGCCAGCTGGACGGAGTTTCCAAACAGTCTTTTAGGCTCTGACAACCTTATGGGGAAGACATGCGTATCCTGATCGTGAACCCGCCGCATCCGGCGATCGGCAGCCGTATCCCCGACGATCATCTGCCGCCGCTGGGGCTGCTGTCGATCGGCGGGCCGCTGATCGATGACGGCCACGACGTCACCCTGCTGGATGCCGAATTCGGCCCCATGCCGCTGGACGAAATCTGCCGCAACATCGCCGACCACGCGCCGGACCTGCTGCTGCTGGGCCATTCCGGCTCGACCTCGGCCCACCCGATCGCAGGCCTTATCGCCGCCGGCGCCAAAGCCCGCCTGCCCAGCCTCAAAGTCATCTATGGCGGCGTCTTTCCGACCTATCACTGGCAAGACATCCTGCGCGACGAAGCGCAGTTCGACTACATCGTCTGCGGCGAAGGCGAGGAAACCTGCCGCGATCTGATCCGCGCCCTGACCCGCAACACCGACCTCGCCGCCGTCAAAGGCATTGCCTTCCGCCGCAGCGACGCCCCGCATAAGACCCCGTCGCGTGAGATGCTGGCTGACCTCGACGCCTGGCGCATCGGCTGGGAGCTGATCGACTTCGCCCGCTATTCCTACTGGGGCCGCAAACGCGCGGTGGTGGTCCAGTTCTCGCGCGGCTGTCCCCATCCGTGCAACTACTGCGGCCAGCGCGGCTTCTGGACGCAATGGCGCCACCGCAACCCGGAACGCTTCGCCGCCGAAATCGCCCGGCTGCACCGCGACCACGGCGTCGAAGTGTTCAACTTCGCCGACGAAAACCCGACCTCGTCGAAGAAGATGTGGAAGCGATTCCTCGAAGCCCTGATCGCCGAAAACGTGTCGGTCACCCTGGTCGGCTCGACACGGGCCGACGACATCGTGCGCGACCGCGACCACCTGCACCTCTACAAACAGGCCGGGGTCGAACGCTTCCTGATGGGCATGGAAAACACTGACGAAGCCGTCCTCAGCAAGATCCGCAAGGGCGGCTCGACCACCACGGACCGCGAAGCCATCCGGCTGATGCGGCTACACGGCATGCTGTCCATGGCGACCTGGGTGGTGGGCTTCGAGGAGGAAACCGACGCCGACTACTGGCGTCAGCTGCGCCAGCTCCTGGCCTATGATCCGGACCAGATCCAGAGCGTCTATGTCACGCCCCACCGCTGGACGCCGTTTTTCGGCCTGGCCAAGGGGCGTGAGGTCATCCAGACCGACCAGAGCAAGTGGGACTATAAGCACCAGGTCCTGGCCACGCGCCATGTGCCGCCCTGGCGCGTCTTTGTGTGGGTCAAGGCCATCGAGGTCATCATGCAGACGCGGCCGAAAGCCTTGTGGCGACTGCTCACCCTGGGCGATCCGAAGCTGCGCCATGCCCAACGCTGGTACTACCAGATGGGCCGTCGGGTGTGGTTCCACGAACTGTTCGGCTTCCTGTTCCGCGATAAGCGGTTAAAGAAGGGCCCGAGCGTCGAAACCTTCTGGGGCGAGAGCCTGGAGGCGCATGAGGAAGCCCTGGCGCGGCCGGTGCGGATGACGCGGCTTATCGCGGAAGGCCGCCGCTCAGCACCACAAGTCCCAGCACAATAAGCCCGGCGCCGAAAAGAGCGAGCGCAACGACGACCGCCAGCCGCGAGCCGAACCGACCGGAGACGGCGGGCCGCTGGATGCCGCCTTCACCATTGGCGATCCAGTGATCTTCGATGGCGCGCAGATGGAGCTCGTACTGGACTTCCAGCCGTTGCAGCCGCCAGGCTATAAAGGCCATCAGTACGGTCGCCGTGCCCAACGCCATGCCGGCGGTACCAAGCAGCGGCGTGCTCAGACCCAGGCCGCGCAGCAGAAACGCCACGGCAATCAGGCAGAAGATATGAAAGGCGATGCTCTGCCAGAAGGCCCGGCCGAAATGGAGCCATCGTTCGTTCAAGGCGGCATATTGGGTATGAAGGAGTTTTGTCATAATGGTTTTGGGCTTTCTCTAAGGCTTGCTTAGTTTTGCAAGACCCAAAGGGTTAAATGCCCCTTCCCAGAGCGTCTATTAGTTAAAGGTGGGGTGCAGAAAACTTACGTCATACTGCATTTTATGAAGATGTCTGCTTTGTCTCCTAAAAATTTTTCAAGCACTAAATGTCCAGAACTTTCCGCCAGACTACGTGCAACCGGAGGCAACTCAAGACGCGCTCTGGAAAAATCATCTAGGGGAATTGGCTGACTGCTTTCGGGCGGCTCAATTCGTAAGACATTATTCTTTCCGATTAAGAGATAAGCTTGACCAAGTGCATTCTTTGATTGCGCTCTAGAGGCGGCAGAAAACGCGGTCTTTACCCAGTGAAGCAATCCTCCCCGCCTCTGTGACTCCTTCACCGTAAAGGCGTCGTCGCCGGTTCCAATGGTCAGAATGCGGATATTTTCTCGGGGTACGTCGTAGCAAGATAGTGCGTCAACTAAGGCGTTCATGATAGGATTGTTAGCCCACAGCCCGCCGTCAATCATGATGTAGCCATCGTTTAGGACGCCCGGATAATATGTTGGAGCGGCCGAAGTATGAAGCGCGACATCGGAAAACTTTTTATGCCGATCTTTCTGATAGTCTGGGTGATGGGGTGTCTTGTAAATAAAAGGTTCGCCACGCAACCCGTCGAAGCTGGGCACCACAAGCCTTACTTTAGCACTGTCAATCACCTGCTCACCAAAGACCTTCAGCAATTCATTATGCAACTGGCTCTGGTCATGTTTAGGAGCAAACGCATGTTGCAGGCCACGCCAAAAGCCCAAACCCTTCGACGAAGGAAATATAAGCTTTCCTTGCTCGGTATAGATGTTTAAGGCCTCTTTGGCGGACATTCCTTTGCCTAGCGCTAGGGCAATTATTCCACCAGTCGAAGTGCCGGCGATGAGATCAAAATAGTTGGCAATCGACTCACCGTTCAAAAAACGATGCTCGATTTCCGCGAGATAGGAGGCGGGAAAAATGCCCTTAATGCCTCCACCGTCGATAGACAGAATGCGGAAGAGCCGATCTTTTGGCCAGGGTTGTTTGACCCGTGTTTGTTGAATGGTCCCCGCGGAGCGCAGTGGCGGCACATAATTCATGTTCGTTCTTTCAATTCGTGTTCACATGTCGTCCGCCACCGCGCCATTCGCCAGTTAGCGCCCAAAATTCGTAGCAGCAGAGCCAATCTATTGTGAATGGCACGACGGTTTCCGCAATTAACTTGTCGGGCGACCACTCATCGGTTTCTGGATCGAACAAACACAAGCGGAAGTTCTCTGGTGTACCGTAAATATGCGGAAGGGGACCTTCACTATTATCGGGTTGCACTATGAGTTGAGGCTTTAGAATTTTAACATAAGGAGAGCCATTATCGTATACTATTTCGATTTCGTAGGTAGAGAACTGAGGTGACATCCGACCCGTCCAACGTGCAGAAATCGCGGATCGATTGACCCGCGAAACTCTGAACATTGGCCATAACGCCGCCATCGTTTTAATCTGCTGATCTAATCCGATCATTTTGGCCAGTCGCCCATGAATGTATGGGGCGCCGCGCGGACGAGTGATGGCTGTGTAAGTGCTAGCCCCGCTGTTGGCAGGAGTAATCTGCCCGTTCGCGAATAGGCCGGCGTCGCCGCCTTAACGGCTGAACCAACAGTTGTTGCCAGACTGTCGATTGATCGCGTGACTACGCGTTGACCAAACATGCTGCGCAACCAGTCCTGAAGTTCAATGGGATTGAACGCCTTGCGCTTCGCCTTTTCGATGCCGTCAATGAATCGCAGCAGGAAGTTGGCGTAACGGTTCTGCTGTACGAGTGTTTCCGGCCAACGGTCAGTGAAGACGTCGGCAGAATATACAGGGTTCTCGATGTGGAGTTGCTTACCAAGCGCCGTTGCAGAACGGATATCGGCGACGATCCAACGAGCGATCCGCAGGATCATGTCAGTCAACGACGAGTTCGGCTGAGCAGCAACGGCAGCATAACGCGAGAGCATGACCGACGGCGGCATCCGTTCGTCGAGGTCGGCATACATAATGTTCCGATGACGCTTCAAGATTTGAAGCGCGAGAGTGGCCGTATTCTTCACGACAAATTGCGTTTGGTCGGGGACGTCGTCGACTTCGGCATCGGCCTTTTCAAGCCTATTCATTTCGAGCCAACGGTTACGGAACGCTTCCATGACTTGTTGTTCTTCGGGCGTCTTAGACTTGTACCATTCATTGAAGCCGTAGGCGTTCATTTCCACCAGCTTGTCTAAGGCGGAAGTTGTCGGTCCCTTTGCGTGCATGATCCGGCTTTGCCGATCAGGAGTATAGTCGTCGCGTATCGACGGGGTAATGTCGATGTGCATATGGTCGTTGTATTGAAGCGTTACGCATCGTGTTTGCCTGGTGACCTTCTCGACTGGGTACGAAGCCAAGGCTTTTCCAAGCTCTGTTAGGACATACAGCGGCGATTTTCCGCGGAACGCTGTGCCCAACTGTGCAACAATATCGATGTCATATTCGTCGTCAGTGCCGCGCGACGAAATCGTAGCGTCAATTGCCATGGACCCTTGCGGGTAAAAGTGCTCGATCTGGTCCTTAAACGCACAGGTTTCAGCGGATAGGAAGTTTCGCACAGCTTCATATCGTTTCACAGCCTTTGCATGGAGCGAGGGCGGCAACTGGATGCTAAACGCAATTTCCGCAAAGATACGGTCGATAGGATCTTCGAAGGGATTGATCCCGGTAGGATTTGGTGTCGTCACGTGTATTCTCTCGGTTTATCTAGATGTTCATGATGGCGCCCTTTAAACGATATTCGGCATGAGGTTCTGAAAAATATCGCTACTCCGAACATAGATACGCTCTTGCTGGTCAGAGTCAAGGGGGTTATGATCAAGCTACTCTGAACGGCTTCAAATGGTACGTTCACGGGAGGAAATGCGTGTGACGGAAATAAAATTTGGCCACAGGATCAAAGAGTTAAGAACGAAGAAGGGCCTTACTCTAGATCAGTTGGCGGAGGCTACGGCGTCGTCAAAGAGCTATATCTGGGAATTGGAAAACAAGAACCCTCCTCGACCGTCTGCAGAAAAGTTGTCGATCATTGCCGAATCGCTTGGCGTGACAGTGGACTACCTTTTCGGGCGCCTTGATCAGTCGCTCGCAGAAGCTGAAGACAAGGCTTTTTTCAGAGAGTACAGTGCTTTGCCTGTTGAAACGAAACAGGCGATACGCCAACTCGCGAAAAACCTTAGTACTAATGACAAGAAGCGCTGAAGAAACTCCCTTTAAGGCTGCGGCAAGGCTGACAAAAATCCTTGATACGTTCGATGGCGTTGACCGCTTTGACCGTAATCCAGTCGATGTAGAGTCTCTCGCACTTGATTATTCAAGGCAGATTTGTCCTGAAGAGCCTATAGACAGGGTCCACGGGCAGCCATTGGATGGATGCGAGGGAGCGCTTGTGCCAAGCGAAAGCGGGCCAACACGGTGGGGTATTCTGTACAATTCGAGGCAGAACAAGGGACGAAAAAATTTCACTATCGCCCATGAACTTGGACATTATTTACTTCATAGGCAACTTGCCGCTGAGGGCATTTACTGTGACGAAGAAAGTATTATTCGTCGCGATGGCAAAGGCATCGAAAAGGAAGCAGACGAGTTTGCAGCAAATCTGCTCATGCCTCTGAATGATTTCCGAATGCAAATTCCTCCAAAGAACTACGCGGCCGCAGACGACTTGTCGTCTGCGGCGAGCCGATATGGTGTGTCTCTGACTGCGGCAGCGTTGCGATGGCTCCAATATACAGAACGCCGTGCGATGGTGATTGTATCGAACGAGGGATTCGTTCACTGGGCGCGCGCAAGTGATGCCGCATTTAAGACCGGCATTTTTATGCGCACACGCAATACGATGAATGAAATGCCGGCATCGTCGTTAGCTGTTTCAGCGGATTTTTCCGAGCAGCAGACTCATACGGTTGATCAACTAGAATCTGTTTGGTTCTCGGAAGCTTGCCGTGAAATTTGCATTCGCTCGCGCGTTTACGACCAGGAAATTACCGTCTTACAGTTTGAAGGCGCTTCTTATCGACCTTTTGGGCGATAACTGTAACCGAGAATGCAAAGGCCTTGTTTAATTGCGCGGCTAATGCCGCCTAGATGCTGGAGTAATCTGCCGGTTCTTGTGCCGGTTTTCAGCAAAAAATACTTATTTAAATCAAATATATGTGGAGATATTTCGTTTGAAGGGGCCGACTTCCGTGCCGGTTCCCTAGCCAAAATTATAGATAAACCTCAAAACATTCACGCGCGTGAGAGTGAGTGTTGACAAGCTCCCAATTCCGGCGCATGTTGACCCTAACAGCCCGGCGTGAATGATCGGTGCTGATGGGAGATAACGCATGAAGGGACTTCTTTTGCGGACGGCCTGCGCCGCCGCCCTGGCCGCCAGCGTGGCCATCGCTTCACCCGCCTTAAGCCAGGACGCGCCGGCCCAGGACGACGCCACCGCCTCCAATGACGACAATACCGTCGTCATCACCTCGACCCGCCGCGCCGTAAAGGCCCAGGACGTGCCGATCTCGGTCACCAGCTTCTCGCAGAAAGACCTGACCGCCAAGGGCATTGTCGGCTTCGAAGGCCTGGGCCGCGAGACCCCCGGCGTGGTGCTGAACCGCCCCAGCGCCAACTTCAACTATTTCACCGCCCGCGGCGTGGCGACCAATTCCGGCTATGGCGCCGGCCTGCAAAGCGCCGTCGCCATCTATATCGACGAACAGCCGATCAACGCCAACGGCAACACCACCAATATCGACCCCAACCTGTTCGACGTCGAGCGCGTCGAGTTCCTGCGCGGACCGCAAGGCACCCTGTTCGGCTCGGGCTCGCTGGCCGGCGCGCTGCGCATCATCACCCGGGCGCCCGACCTGAGCGAATTCCACGCTTCGGTGCTGGGCGACGTCGCCGTGCGCGGCAACGGTTCGTGGCGCCAGCGTTACAACGCCATGGTCAATGTCCCTCTGGTCGACGGCAAGCTGGCCCTGCGCGCCGTGCTGTTCCATCGCGATGAGGACGGCTACATCACCAATGTCGGCACCGGCACTAAAAAGGCCAATTCGCTGATCGACACCGGCGGCCGCGTCACCCTGATGTGGAAGCCGACCGAGCGCCTGTCGATCCGCGCCACCGCGTCGCACGAGAACAGCGACCCGCAGGATTCCGGCATGACCAGCCCGAACCTGGGCAAGTACGTCAAGATCTCGGACAAGCCCGACCTGTTCACCGGCAAGTTCACCTCGTACAATGTCACCGTCGACTATCAGTTCGACGGCGCCAAGTTCATGAGTTCCAGCAACTATTCCAACTTCGACCAGAAGTTCGTGGTCGACCTGGCCGGCACGTTTGGCGGCGCCATTCCGTTCGGGCTGGACGCCTATGCCTATCGCCGCACCGTCGTCCAGGAAGCGCGCCTGGTCTCCGATCCCGGCGGCAAGTTCGACTGGGTGCTGGGCGGTTTCTACCTGGAGCGCCGGCAATATCTCGAATATTTCCTGCGCTCGCGCCAGAACTTCCTGACCACCTACAATATCCGTAATACCGAGGGTGAATATTACCTGATGGATTACAGCCATGCCGATTCCAAGGAAACGGCCATCTATGGCGACCTGACCTATCGGTTTTCGGATAAACTGTGGGTCTCGGGCGGCCTGCGCTACGGCAGCCTGTCGGCCCAGGGCTTCACCGATGCCGGCGGCTTCTCCGAGCCCAACTACTACACCTACGCGTTTTATGGCGCGGCCGGCTATGTCTTCCCGGGCAATACCGGCTACCTCAACCGCGTCGCAACCCCGACCGCGACGGGCCGCGAAGCCAAGGGCGACAAGCCGTCCTACCGCCTCAGCCTGTCCTATAAGCCCAACGCCAACCTGACCACCTATGC
The DNA here is from genome assembly GCF_000495795.1 of Asticcacaulis sp. AC460. Classification (GTDB taxonomy): domain Bacteria; phylum Pseudomonadota; class Alphaproteobacteria; order Caulobacterales; family Caulobacteraceae; genus Asticcacaulis. Next base: position 91,422 of record NZ_AWGD01000004.1, on the reverse strand, counting down.
GGCGGTGTCGACCGGCTTCCGTACCCCGGTGGTCAACTCCTTGGCCGGGCGCGCCAGCCTGACCGATCCCAACGACATCATCATCCCGTCCGGCGCCGATTCCGACGACCTGACCAACTATGAGCTGGGGGTCAAGGGCCGCTGGTTCGGCGGAAAACTGGCCGGCAGCCTGGCGCTCTACCGCATCGACTGGCGCAACATCCAGGTCCAGGCCAACCGCGTTTCGGACGGCGTCCAGTTCGCCACCAATATCGGCGGCGCCCGCAGCCAGGGCCTGGAATGGGAGTTGCACGCCTATCCCCGGCGCGGCCTCACGATCGGCCTGAACGGCTCGGTCAATTCTTCCGAGGTTGACAGGTTGACCGCCCAGGAAGCCGCCTATTCCGGCGCCGTGCTGGGGACGCCGCTGTCCAGCCCGGAATTCCAGGGCACGGCCTATGTCAACTATGCCTGGGACCTGACGCCCAAGGCCCGCGCCAACTGGTCGCTGGCTGTGTCGCATGTCGGTGAATTCCCCAACACCTTCCCCAACACCCCGGGCAAGCCAACCGTGCCCATGCCGACCTTCGACTATACAGACGCCTACACCCTGGTGAACACCACGCTGGCCATCGCCATGGATAACTATACCGTCGGCTTCTATGTCGAAAACCTGACCAACAGCGACTCCGTGGTCTATGTCCACCCGGAAACCTTCTTCACCAGCCGTTATGCCCGCCTGACGCCGCGGACGGTGGGTGTGCGCCTGGTGGCGGACTTCTGATCATGGAGCCCAGTCCCCAAACGGCGAAACCGGCCGGCTATGCCTGGTTCGTGCTGTTCGTCCTGTTCCTGGTCTATGTCCTGAACTTCCTGGATCGTCAGCTTCTGTCCATCCTGGCCAAGCCGATCCAGGACGAGCTGGGCGTGACCGACGGGCAGTTGGGGATGATTTCCGGTCTCTATTTCGCGGTCTTCTACTGCTTTATCTCGATCCCGGTCGGCTGGCTGGCCGACCGGACCAACCGCACCAAGGTCGTGGCCTTTGCCTGCGCCCTGTGGAGCGCCGCCACCGTCGCCTGCGGGTTGTCGGCCAGCTATCCGCAGCTGGTCGCCGCCCGCATGTCGGTGGGGGTAGGGGAGGCCGGCGGGGTGCCGCCGTCCTACGCCATCATCTCGGACTATTTCCATTCGCGCAGCCGCGGCATCGCCTTTGGCCTGTTCAACCTGGGCCCACCGGTCGGCCAGGCCCTGGGCGTGGCCTTCGGCGCCTCGATCGCGGCGGCCTATAGCTGGCGCTATGCCTTTATCGTGCTGGGCGTGGTCGGTGTCGTCATGGCGTTGGTCGTCTTCTTCACGGTGCGCGAACCCAAGCGCGGCGGCCTTGACAAGGTAGCGGTCGCCCCCACGCAAAAAGCCGGCTTCTGGTCGACCCTGCGCATGTTCTTCTCGCGTCCGGTTCTGGTGCTGACGGCCCTGGCCTGTGGCGCGGTGCAGTTCGTCACCTATGCCTCGCTGAACTTCACGACCCTGCTGCTGATGCGCGAAAAGGCCATGGCCCTGCAGGAGGTCGCCGTCTGGTATGCCCTGGTTGTCGGCATCGGCATGAGCGCCGGCATGCTGATCTCCGGCCGCCTGGTCGACGCTTTTGCTCCGCGCGCCAAGTCGGCCTATGCCTGGATCCCGGCCATCGGCCTGCTGTGCGCCATCCCGCCCTTCATCGGCTTTGTCCATGCCGCCGACTGGCAAACCGCCGTCCTGTTCCTGATCGGGCCAATGTTCTTCAACTACTTCTACCTGTCGCCGGCCGTCGCCCTGGTCCAGGAAGCCGTCGCCCCGCACGAAAGAGTCATGTCCGGCGCCCTGCTGCTGCTGGTCATGAACCTGATCGGCTTAGGGTTAGGGCCGACCTACCTCGGCGCCGCCTCCGACTGGCTGCGCAGCGTCTCGCCCGACCATTCGCTGCAGCTGGCTTTTTACAGCCTGGTGCCGTTTTATGTTCTGGCCGCTGTCCTGTTCATGGTCTTGGCCGGTAAGCTGCGCAAACACGGCCTGACTCCTTCCGGTGAACCGTCATGATGAAGTTCCTCCTCCCCGCGCTTGCCCTGTTTCTGGCCCCGGCCGCCTTTGCCGAGCCGGTCGTCAAAGCCCCCGCCGGGCCCGTCAAGGGCGTCACCGAAGACGGCCTGAACATCTATCGCGGCCTGCCCTATGCCCAGGCGCCGGTCGGCTGGCGCCGCTGGAAGGCCCCGGTCGCGCTCAAGCCGTGGAAACAGGTCCGCGACGCCTCGCAGTTCGGGCCGGCCTGCTATCAGCCCAAGCCGCGCGTCGCCAGCATCTACGCCAACCCGCCGGCGGCCATGAGCGAGGACTGCCTGAGCCTGAACGTCTGGGCGCCGGAAAACGCCAAAAACGCGCCCGTCATGGTGTGGATTCACGGAGGTTCACTGACCGGCGGCTACAGCCACGAAGGCATGTACGACGGCGCCGCCCTGGCCAAACAGGGCATTGTGGTGGTGTCGATCAACTACCGCCTCGGCGTCCTGGGCTACCTGGCCCATCCGCAACTGAGCTCGGAATCGCCCTACAACATCTCCGGCAATTACGGCCTGATGGACCAGGTCGAGGCCCTGCGCTGGGTCCAGCGCAATATCGCGGCCTTCGGCGGCGATGCCGGCAATGTCACCATCGCCGGGGAATCGGCTGGTGGTCTCAGCGTCATGTACCTGCTGGCCTCGCCGCCGGCGCGCGGCCTGTTCCACAAGGCGATCCTGCAAAGCGCCTACATGATCTCGACGCCCGAACTGAAGGCCAAGCGCTATGGTTCGGAACCGGCCGAAGCCATCGGCGTATGGCTGCAATCGCAACTGGGCGCCAAGGATCTGGCGGGCTTACGCGGTATGGACGCCGAAACCCTGACCAACGAAGCGCCGACAAAGGGCTACCTGCCGTTCGGCACGGTCGACGGCCGCGTCCTGCCGCGGCAACTGGTCGAGGTCTTCGATCGCGGCGAACAGGCGCCGGTGCCGATCCTGGTCGGCTTCAACAGCGGCGAGATCCGCTCGCTGCGCTTCCTGGCGCCGCCGGCCCCGGCGACCGAAGCCGACTATATCGCCGCCGTGAAGGAACGCTACGGCGACCTGGCCGACGCCTTCCTCGCGCAATATCCGTCGTCCAATATCCCGGAAAGCCTGCTCGCCACCACCCGCGACGCCCTATACGGCTGGACCGCCGAGCGTCTGGCGATCAAGACGACCAAAGCCGGTCAATCCGCCTTCCTCTACTATTTCGACCACGGCTACCCCGCCGCCGAAGCGGCTGGTCTGCACGCCTTCCATGCCAGTGAAATCCCTTATGTCTTCGGCACCCATGCCACGACGCCGGCCCTCTGGCCCAAGGTCGTCCTGACGCCGGAAGAAGCCGTCTTTTCCGATGCCATGATGGGCTATTGGGCGTCATTCGTCCGCGACGGCGCACCCTCCGCCGCCAACCAACCGGCCTGGGCCGCCTACGGCGCCGACAAGGCCTATATGGCCTTCGAAACAACCCCGGTCGCCAGGACCCATCTTCTGCCCGGCATGTACGAACTGAATGAAGAGGTGGTCTGCCGCCGCCGCGCCCGTGGCGACACGGCGTGGAACTGGAATGTCGGTATCGTCTCGCCGCCCCTACCTGACTTAAAACCCTCCGAAAAGGCGGGATGCTGATGCTCGACGGTTCCATGCAGGCGTACCCGCTGACGCTCGATCAGTTCCTGACGCACGCCGCCAAGTGGCATCCCCGCGCCGAAGTCGTCACCGCCCGCGACGGCGGCCGCACCGACCGGATCGGCTATGCCGGGCTGCACGACCGGAGCCGGCGCATATCGACCGTCCTGGCCGGGCTGGGCGTGAGCCAAGGGGATAAGGTCGCCACCCTGGCCTGGAATAGCCAGGCCCATGTCGAGGTATGGTACGCCATCATGGGCATGGGCGCGGTGTGTCACACCCTGAACCCGCGTCTAACCGCGACGCAACTGGCCGCCATGGTCGAACAGTCCGGCGCGAAGATCGCGATCGTCAGCGCCGACCTGATGCCGCTGGCCCGCCAGGTGGCAGCCCGCGTGCCGGGCCTGCAACGCCTTCTGATCATCGATGGTCCGGCCGAAGCCGGCCATTCGGTCGAAGCCATGATCACCGCCACACCCGATCACCATCCGTGGGGCGGGTTCGACGAAACCGCGCCGTCGGGCCTGTGCTTTACCTCGGGCACGACCGGTGCGCCCAAGGGCGTCACCTACACCCATCGTTCCAGCTTCCTGCACACCCTGCGCCTGCTGCAGGCCGATGTCATGGCCTTGTCCGGCCGCGACAACGTCCTGGCCGTGGTGCCGATGTTCCACGCCAGCGCCTGGGGCCTGCCGTTTGCCGTCCCGGCCGTAGGTGGGAAACTGGTCCTGCCCGGTCGCCAAGCCGATGGCGCCAGCCTGGCGCGGCTGATCCGCGACGAAGACGTCACCGTCGCCGTCGGCGTGCCGACCGTCTGGCTGGGCTTGGTCGAACATCTCGAAGCCGAAGGCGGCGATCTGCCCAGCCTGAAGCGCATCATCATGGGCGGCGCGCCCCTGGCTCCGGCCCTGATGGGGCGCGTGCAGGAACGCCTGGGCGTGACGGTCCAGACCAGCTGGGGCATGACCGAACTGTCGCCATCCGGCACCGTGGCCGCACCCGGTGATCCGGGTCAGGCCGCCTTGTCCGGTCGTCCCGCCATCGGGGTCGACCTGCTGATCACCGATGCCGAAGGTCGCGCCTTGCCGCAGCAACGCGGCGTCGACGGCCATCTGCGGGTGCGCGGTGCCGCCGTGATCGAACGCTATTTCGGCCACGACCAATGCGCCACCGATGCTGACGGCTGGTTCGCCACCGGCGACCTGGCGCGCATCGACGACGACGGCCACCTGATGATCACCGGCCGCGCCAAGGACCTGATCAAGTCGGGCGGCGAATGGATCAACCCGGCCGAAATCGAAGCCGTTGTTGGCGCCCTGCCCGAGGTCTCGCTGGCGGCGGTGATCGGCCGCTCCGATCCGAAGTGGGGCGAACGCCCGGTCCTGCTGGTCGAGATGCGCGACGACCAGGCCCTGACCGACGAAGCGCTTCTGGCGCCGCTGAAAGGCCGTGTGGCGACCTGGTGGATCCCCGACGAAGTCGTCCGGGTACCGAACATGCCTCTGGCGTCTACCGGCAAGATCGATAAGATACGCCTGCGAAGCGAATACGGTCGAGTGGAGCGAATTTGACGTTTGAATCGGACTCGCCGCAACGCTTGTTCAAACGTCAAATTCAAAGCTCCACTCCAGTCATAAAGTGGCTAGTGGTCTTTCGATTCCAACATTTGCCCGGCGTAAGCGGAAAGCGCGAAGCAAATGTTGGAATCGGACCACTAGCGGTCATGACTTGACGCTGGCCCTTCAAAGGCGGAAAAGTAACGCGTGCCAGAAGATTTAAAACCGAAACGCAAGTCGACCAAGGCCGAACAGCGCGCCGATATGATCGAACAGATCCTCGACGCGGCCGAACACCTGTTTTCGAAACACGGCCTGTATGGCGTGACGCTCAAGGATGTCGCGCAGCGGGTCGGGGTGCACCACACCCTGCTGAACTACTATTTCGAGGACAAGAAGAAGCTGTTCGACGCCGTGTTTGCGCGCCGGGCTTCGGTGACCAGCGAACGGCGCATGACGGCGCTGGACGAATACGACGCCGCCACCAAAGGCAACCCGACCATCGAAGGCGCGCTGCACGCCTTCCTGGACACCGACCTCGACCTCTATATCGAAGGCGGGGAAAGCTGGAAGAACTACGCCGCCCTGGGCGCCCAGGTCGCCAACACCCCGGAATGGGGCGCCGAACTGATGGACAAGCATTTCGACCCGGTGGTGCTGCGCCTGATCGGGTTGCTGAAAAAAGCCCTGCCGGACTGCGCCGAAGAGGATATCTTCTGGGGCTATCATTTTGTGACGGGGGCGTTGCTGCTGACCCTGGCACGGACGGGCCGCATCGACAAGCTGTCGGGCGGGCTGTGTAAGTCGGATGACTTCGTGGCGGTGAAAAAGCGCATGGCGGCCTTTATGGCGGCGGGCTTCCTGGCCATCTGCCAGAAGCGGTAGACGCTTCAGTGAATTGGCACAAATGTGAAAAAGATATTCGCTATCTTGTGAGTGAATAAAAAATACACTACACTTTCGCCAACAGGATGAGGTTCTTATCCTTCGCCCGCCCCATTTATGGGGAGGGGGGACCGCGAAGCGGTGGGAGGGGCTTACCGTCAGTGGAATAGCTCCTTCCGTCTCAGTGCTTCGCACTGATCCACCTCCCCCATAAATGGGGGAGGCGAAGTGGTTCAAGTGGCCTTCTCCGCGCTAAGAAAATGGGAGAATTCTGAATGTTGCTTCAAGGACGCGTGGCCATTGTGACCGGCTCGGGCGGGGGATTGGGCCGGGCCCATGCCCTGTACCTGGCCGGACAGGGCGCCAAGGTGATCGTCAACGACCTGGCCCAGGCGGCCGCCGACTCAGTCGCCGCGGAGATCACCGCGGCCGGCGGTGAAGCCATCGCCATCGCCGCCTCGGTCACCGACGAAGCCGCCATCGCGTCCCTGGTCGACCAAACCATGGATCGCTGGGGCCGCATCGACATCCTCATCAACAATGCCGGCATCCTGCGCGACAAGAGCTTCGCCAAGATGACTCTGGATGATTTCCGCTTGGTGCTGGACGTCCATGTCATGGGCGCCGTCATCTGCACCAAGGCCGTCTGGGATATCATGCGTGAGCAGCGCTACGGCCGCATCGTCATGACCACATCGTCGTCCGGTCTGTACGGCAATTTCGGCCAGGCCAACTATGCCGCGGCCAAGATGGGCGTGGTCGGCTTGATGCAGACACTGGCCATCGAAGGCGAAAAGTACAATATCCGGGTCAATGCCCTGGCGCCGTCGGCCGCCACCCAGATGACGCGCGACGTCCTGTCCAATGCCAGCCTGGACCTGCTCGATCCGTCGCGCGTCAGCCCAGCCCTGCTGCCCCTGGTGCGTGACGAAGCCCCCAGCCGTGCCATTGTCTGCGCCGGTGCCGGTCACTTTGCCCGCGCCGAAATCACCCTGTCGCAAGGCCGCTTTATCGGCGCGGCCAACGATGCCGGCGAACAGGCGATCGCGCAATGGGATGGCATTTCCGACCGTACCGGCGACTTCGTCCCGGCCTATGGGTTCTTCCAGGCCGAACGCGAAGTCCTGAGCGCCGGCCTGACCTCCGCCGAAGAGGTGATGGCGAAATGAGCCGCGATGCCGTTATCGTCGCCACAGCCCGCACCCCGATCGGGCGGGCCTATCGCGGCGCCTTCAACCTGACCCCGGCGCCGACCCTGGCGGCCCACGCCCTGACCGCGGCCGTACAGCGCGCGGGTATCGACGCGGCCGAAATCGAGGACTGCATCCTGGGCTGCTCCCTGCCGCAGGGTTCTCAACAGACCATCGGCCGGATGGCGGCGCTGCGGGCCGGTTTCCCGGTCGAAGTGCCCGGCATGACCCTGGATCGGCAATGCTCGTCGGGCCTGATGACCATCGCCACCGCCGCCAAGCAGGTCATTGTCGACCGCATGGATATCGTGGTCGCCGGCGGGGTCGAATCCATCTCCCAGGTCCAGACGCCGGCCCTGCGCATCGATGCCGACCCGGCTCTGGCCGCGCTGCATCCCGACGCCTACATGCCGATGCTGGAAACGGCCGAAATCGTGGCCGCCCGCTACGGCATCAGCCGCGAGGCCTGCGACGCCTATGGCCTGGAATCACAGCGACGCACCGCCGCCGCCCAAACCGCCGGCCGCTTCGACGCCGAGATCGTGCCGATGACCGCCACTATGCAGGTCACCGACAAGACGACCGGCGAAACCAGCCAGCGCGACATCACCCTGAGCCGCGACGAAGGTGCGCGCGCCGACACGACCGCCGAAGGCATGGCGGCTTTGAAAACCGCCATCCCCGGCGGCACGGTCACCGCTGGCAATGCCAGCCAGTTGTCGGACGGTGCCTCGGCCTGCGTGGTTATGGAAGCCGGCCTGGCCGAACGCCGAGGGCTCCAACCGCTAGGCCGCTACGTCGGCATGGCGGTGGCGGGTACCAAGCCCGACGAAATGGGCATTGGTCCGGTCTTCGCCATCCCGCGCCTGTTGCAAAAGTTCGGCGTGTCGATGGAGGATATCGGCCTGTGGGAGCTGAACGAAGCCTTTGCCTGTCAGCTCATCTATTGCCGCGACCGCTTGGGCATCCCCGGTGAAAAGCTGAACGTCAATGGCGGTGCCATCTCGATCGGCCATCCCTACGGTATGTCCGGCGCACGCATGGTCGGCCATGCCCTGATCGAAGGCAAACGCCGCGGTGTCCGCTATGTCGTCGTGACCATGTGCGTCGGCGGTGGCATGGGCGCGGCCGGCCTGTTCGAGGTCTTCTCGTGAGCCTGCCGCCTCTGCCGTCGTTCCGGCTGGACGGCAAGACGACATTAGTCACAGGGGCGGGCCGCGGTATCGGCGCTTCGGCGGCGGCGATCTTCGCCCAGGCCGGCGCGAAGGTGACCCTGTGCGCCCGTTCGTCGGATGAGGTCGAAGCCGTGGCCGCCGAGATCCGCACCGCCGGCTTCGAAGCCGAAGCCTTTGCGCTGGATGTCGGCGATATTGCGCGCATGCAGGCCGAAATCGCGGCGCGCGGACCGTTCGACATCCTGCTGAACAATGCCGGCACCAACCGCATTCGTCCGATCACGGACATTACCGAAGGCGACTACGACGCCGTGCTGGACCTGAACCTGAAGGCGGCCTTGTTTGTCGCCCAGGCCGTGGCGAAAGGCCTGATCGCGGCCGGCCGTCCGGGCTCGATCATCAATGTGTCGTCCCAGATGGGCCATGTCGGCGGTGGTGGCCGCTGTCTCTACAGTGCTTCGAAATGGGGGCTGGAAGGTCTGACGCGGTGCATGGCGATCGACCTGGCAACCCAGGGCATCCGGGTCAACACGATCTGCCCGACCTTTATCGATACAGCTTTGACGCGGCCGATCCTGGATACGCCGGGCACACGCGACTTTGTGCTGAGCCGGATCAAGCTCGGGCGTCTCGGCCAGATGGCCGAACTGAGCGGCGCGTTGTTGCTGCTGGCGTCGGACGCTTCGACCCTCATGACGGGCAGCTCGGTCATGGTCGACGGCGGCTGGACTGCGGGGTAATAAGCCTTAGCTCAAGTTACCCATTTTTGCTGCTCCCCGCTTGTCATGGGATTGCACGAACCAGCCGTGCCGCCAGCCGGAGCTTAGAGCGCAATCGTCTAACCCACGATCTGCGGGTGCGGCCCAATATAGCGGAGACGGGCCCGGGGCGAACTGCCGGCCTGCATCTGCTCGATGGCATGGGCCAGCCAGCCGGCGCTGCGGCCAATGCCGTACAAGGTCACCGGCGCCTCGCGCGGCAGGTCCAGATGCCGCCCGACCAGGGCCAGCGCCAGGGACATACCGGCGGGCTGACCGGTCAGGTCTTCACCCACCCGCAACACCGTTTTCAGGTCCTCGCCCATCTGCGGGGCTGCCTCGATCAAAGCCTTGGCACGCAAGGGTTCGGACGGCGAGTAGTCCCGCTCGAAACCCGGTAGTTCCAGCCCGCGCTCCAGCAAGGACTTGGCCAGGGCCAGCGGGTTGCCCGTCCGGCGCACCTGGGTGACATAGCTTTCGGCGCGCGAAATCCGTCCACCCAGCTTCGGCGAGGTCATGGTGCCGAAACCGGCAATTAACGGAATGGCCAGAGGCCCCATCGTCGCCGCCGACACCCGCACGGCCAGGGTGGCTTCGTCCAGGCTGGTGTCCGCCGACAACACCAGGGCCCGGCGCAACAGGTCGGTGTCCTTATTGTCATAGACCTTCCAGGCCCGCGCCAGGCGCTGATGGAAGAACAGGCGCGGACCGCCATTGGTCACGGCGTCGACCATTTCGTTCAGCAGACTGGCGGCCTCGTTGCCCAGGTCCCGTTCTGGCTGGATTTCGGTCATCGCCTCTTCTTCCAGGCGCCGGCTCAGCATCGACAGAACCCGCGTGCGCGGCCCACCCGGGAAGTTGACGTCGGGGCGGGGTTTCAAAGGCCCGAAGGGATTGGGGTTGCGGCTCTGCCACAGCAGGGCGGCCACGGTTTCGAAATTCTCGGTCGCCGCCAAGGAAATGCTGTCGCGGCCGCGATAATAATGATGACCCTCGACCGTGATCGAAATCTCGGTATCGATCGCTGCTTCACCGCGGGTGACAGTGCCGCCGGTCAGGCCGGGCGGCAGGGCGTCATAAACCGGCGCCGGACCCATCGGGCCGGCACGCATCGGCACCCGACCGGGCGCGCGGCGCGACAGCCGCTCGATGTCGTCCAGGGCATAGAGGCTTTTTCGAGGGTGGGCCGGGTCGCTCTTGGCCGCGATTCGCTGGCGGCTCACATAGGCATAGAGGGTTTGAGGCTTAACCTCGAGACGCTTCAGGGCTTCAGCCCGGCTAATCCAAACACGTGACATTTACGCAACCTAAAGTAACTTTTCTACGCCTCATGTTTTTCCAAAAAGCGGCAACCACTTTTTGGCATGAGGCTATAATCAAGAATTGATTCGAATCTGATAATATAACGTTTAGAAAAAGAATCCATCATGGATTCACCATTTGTTAACAGTTTTCCCCCGCACGATATCGTGACGGAGAATTATCCGGGTAAAGCCGAAATATGGCCATGATGTTCACCCCCGAATCGACGCCCGACCAAAGGGTACGCCTCGCTTCCGCCCTGTCGGTGGCTGTGGCGTTCGTGCTGGTAGGGCTCAAGGGGTTTGTCCTGATTCAATCCAGTTCGATGGCCATACTGGCGTCCCTGGCCGATTCGGGCCTGGACCTGCTGGCATCGCTGGTGACCTTCTTCGCTGTCCGCTATGCGCGCAAACAGCCCGACAAGGAATTTCCCTTCGGCCACGGCAAGGCGGAAGCCTTCAGCGCCCTGTTCCAGGCCGGTCTGGTTTTCGCTTCGGCGGCCCTGGTCATGCGGGCTTGCTACGACAGTCTGCTCCATCCACAACCGGTTGCACAGTCGGGCCTGGCCATAGGTGTTCTTGTGGTCTCGATACTTCTGACCCTGGGACTGGTCTGGTTCCAGACCGCCGCCTTGAAGGCCAGCGGCTCGGTCGCCGTTGCCGCCGACCGGATGCACTATCTTGGCGACTTGGCCACCAACCTGATTGCTATTGCGGGCATTGCCGTGGCGGCGTTGGGCTTACCGCTGTTCGATACCCTGGCCGGATTCGCCATGGCGCTGCTGCTGGTCTGGGGCGCGGTTCAGGTCCTGCGCGAAGCCGCCGACCAGTTGATGGACAGGAGTCTGAGCGACGACGACGTCGCGCGCATCAAGACCCTGGCAGGGAATGATTCGCAGATTCTCGACGTCCATGCGATTCGGACGCGTCAGGCTGGGCCCTATGTCGCCATCCAGATGCACATCGTGCTCGACGCGGCCTTGACGCTGGAAGCTGCCCACATGCTTTTGCTGGAAGCGGAAAAGCGCGTGCTTGAGGCATTCCCGAATGCTGATATCATCATCCACCCGGATCCGCGCGGCGCGAACATACCGCATGGCGGCGTTTTCGCCGCCGGGCCGGCCAAAGGACACGCATGATCAGTTATTCCCGCCAGTTGTATCACTTCGCCTTCGATCCCCATTCGCGGATCGCCCGCCTGGCGCTGGGCGAAAAGAAGCTGGCCTTTGAGGAAATTCCGGTCAAGTACTGGCAGCCTGACGACACCATACTGCGGCTGAACCCGTCGGGCCTGCTGCCGATTCTGATCGAAACCCCCGAAGGCGATGCCGGCGGCAAGACGCGGCGGTTGTGCGAGAGCCGCGCCGTCATGGAGCATCTGGAAGAGACCTATCCGGAGATCCGGCTGTGGTCAGAGGACCTCAATGAGCGCGGCGAGGCCAGGCGCCTGGTCGGATGGTTCGAGCGCAAGTTCGATTATGAGGTCAATGCCCTGCTCCTGCATGAGAAGATGGAGAAGCGGCTGATCGGCGGCGGACCGCCGGACATCGCCGCCATGCGCGCCGGCCGCGACGCGCTGAAGGACCACCTGCGCTATTTCGAAAGCCTGCTACAGTACCGCAACTGGCTGGCGGGGCAGGTCATGTCCTATGCCGATTTCGCCTGTGCGGCGCAGCTGTCGATCCTCGATTATTTCGACGAGATCAACTGGTCGCGCTATCCGGCGCTGAAGAACTGGTACATGGCGATCAAGAGCCGTCCGGCGTTCCGGCCTTTGCTGAACGACAAGCTGCCCGGCATGGCGCCTTCGGCGCATTACAAGGAACTGGACTTTTAGCCCCTATGGAGCTGGCTGATACCATCCGGCAGGAAGCGCAGAACCTCGGTTTTGCGGCGGCACGGTTTGCCGCCTTGCCGCAGGTGTGGGATGCCGCCGACCGTCTGACGGCGTTTGTCGAGGCCGGCTATCACGGCGATATGGCCTGGATGGAGGAGACGCTGGAACGCCGGCGCCATCCGCGCAACATGTGGTCCGGGGCGCTGTCGGCCTTGGTTTTGGCCTATAATTACGGCCCCGACAGCAATCCGCTGGAATTACTGGAGCAGCCCGAGGTTGCCAATATCAGCGTCTATGCCCGCGGTGATGATTATCACGACCTGATCAAGAAGAAGCTCAAACAACTGGCGACCTGGATCGTGACTCAGACCGGTTGTGAGCTGAAGGTGTTCGTCGATACGGCGCCGCTGATGGAGAAGCCTTTGGCGCAGTTGGCGGGGCTGGGCTGGCAGGGCAAGCATACCAACCTGGTGTCGCGTGAGCTGGGGTCGTGGTTCTTTCTGGGCGTTATCCTCTTCGATCGCGTGTTCGAAAATGGGGTGTCCGAGCGCGACCATTGCGGGTCGTGTTCGGCCTGTCTGAGCGCCTGTCCGACCGAGGCGTTTGTCGGGCCCTACCAACTGGATGCCCGGAAGTGTCTGTCCTACCTGACGATCGAATACCGCGGCGCGTGGTCTGAATCGTTCCGGCATGCAATGGGAAATCGCATCTATGGCTGCGATGATTGTCTGGCGGCGTGTCCGTGGAACAAGTTCGCCAGCGCGGCCGCGGACATCAAACTCCAGACGCGGCAAGGATTTGATAAGCTTTTGCTGACAGACTTGGCGGGGCTGGACGATGCCGCTTTCCGGGCATTGTTCAGCAAATCTCCGATCAAGCGTGTCGGACGTAACACACTTCTCAGAAACGTGCAGTATGCCCTCGGCAATGCCGTTAAAACATCGCAAAAACTGGAAGTGTTGGCGGCTATACGCACCGGTCTGACCGATCTTGACCCGGTCGTACGCGGTGCCGCTGTATGGGCTCTGCGGCAGGCCGGCGAGGACGTTTTCCGGGAGGAATACGAGCGGTATTACGAATCGGAGTCGGATGCCGGTGTCAAGCGCGAATGGGAGGGCCGGTATGACTGAGGTCACGCTCATCACCTTGAGCTACAATTCGGGTATTCACACGCAAAAGTGTCTCCAGGCGCTCAGCGGATTGGGATGTGAGGTTGTGCACGCCGATAATGGTTCGACCGATATCGACATGGATGCCCTGGCGGAAGAGTTTCCGCAGGTCCGCCAGATTCGCAACACGCAGAACCTCGGCTTCGCGAAGGGTATGAATCAGGCCGCCGCGACCGCGACGACGCAATGGATCGGATTCATCAATCCCGATGCCTTTGTCGACCGCGATTGGTTGTGGGCAATGCAACGTGCCATCGACGCGCATCCGCAGGTCAGTATTTTCACGTCGTTGCAGGTCGACGCCGAGCGGCCCGGGGTGATGGATGGGGCGGGGGATTCGGTGACCTTTTTTGGGTTTCCGTACCGGTCGGGGTTTGGGCATCCGGTTGTTCAGATGGAGATGGCGGAGGTTTTCGCGCCGTGCGGGGCGGCCATGCTGATCCGGCGTGAGGTGTTCGAGCGGTTGGGCGGGTTCGATGAGCGTTTCTTCTGTTATTGCGAGGACGCTGACCTGGGGTTTCGGGCGCGGTTGACCGGCGAGGTCACTGTGTTCGTTCCGGAGGCCAAGGTGGCGCATATCGGGTCGGCTTCGACCTCGGTCAGGTCGGATTTCGCGCTCTATCATGGCTATCGCAACCGGTTGTGGCTGTATGCGAAGTCGATGCCGCTGTGGTTGCTGGTTTTGAGCCTGCCGGTGCATGTTGGTCTTACGCTGGTGGGGGCCATCAAGGACACGCTCAAAGGCAAGGCCGGCATTGTCTGGACGGCGATTTTCGACGCGTTGGGCGGCATGGGACCAATTCTTCGCAGCCGCAAAAAAATTCAGCGTGCGCGGACAATAACCGCTTTACGCCTGGCCAAAAGCTTGACATGGAACCCGGTGAAAATCGCCACCCGCGCGATGGATCACCGGAGGCTGCCATGAACCCCGCTTTGGACGACCTGAGGACCCAGGCCTTTGTCGACGACACGGCCAAGATTGTCGATCAGTTCCGCAACGATCCCGAACGTCTGAGCCGGATGAGCCTGGAGGTCGCCGGCCTCTATATTGACGTGTCGAAGCAGAGCTGGACCAAGTCCAGTTTCGACCGCTCCATCGAGGTGTTCGAGCAGTCGGGCCTCAGCGAAGCGCGCGAAAAGATGTGGACCGGCCAGACGATCAATATCTCCGAAGGCCGCGCGGTGCTGCACGTCGCCCTGCGCGACTCGGATGCCGAGAACCTGCGTTTGCGGGGTGCCGAGATCACGTCCGACGTCAAGACCGCCCGCGATGCCATGAAAGCCTATGCCGACGGTATCCGGTCGGGCGCGATCACGGGTTCGTCGGGTAAGCCGTTCAAGACCATCATCCATATCGGTATCGGCGGTTCGGACCTGGGGCCGCGCCTGGTCTTCCAGGCGCTGACCCCGCTGCAGCCGCAGATCGATGTCCGCTTCGTCGCCAATGTCGACGGTTCGGAACTGGCCTTGGCTTTGGCGGGTCTGGATCCGGCCGAGACCCTGGTCATCGCGGTGTCCAAGACCTTCACGACGCAAGAGACCCTGGCCAACTTCCTGACGGCCCGCGACTGGCTGGTCGCCGGGTTGGGTGAAGAGGCAGCGAACAAGCATATGGCCGCTGTGTCGGCCGCGCCGGACAAGACCGGCGCCTATGGTATCGCTGCCGATCGCGTGTTCGGCTTCAAGGATTGGGTCGGGGGGCGGTATTCGCTGTGGTCGGCCGTGTCGTTGTCGCTGATCATCGCTTTAGGTTACGACGTTTATGAGCGCCTTTTGAAGGGCGCCCATGCGATGGATCAGCACTTCCTGACCGCGCCGTTCGATCGCAACGGTCCGGTCCTGTTGGCGGCGGCGCAGTTGTATAACCGCATCGGGTTGGGCCGGCCGTCGCGGGCTGTTATTCCCTATGTGCACCGGTTGCGCCGGTTGGCGGCCTTCCTGCAGCAGCTGGAGATGGAATCGAACGGTAAGCGGACCTCGCCGACGGGTGAAGTGTTACTGACGGCGACCTGTCCGGTGGTGTTCGGCGACGAAGGCACCAATGCTCAGCACGCCTTCTTCCAGATGCTGCATCAGTCGGAAGACGTGGTGCCGCTGGAATTGATTGCGGTTGAGAAGAATGCCGAGGCGTCCGACGATATGCAGAAGAAGTTGCTGTCGAACGTGATCGCCCAGGGTGAGGCCTTTATGGTCGGCAAGTCTTTGGAGACGTCCGTGGCGGAGTGCAAGGCGCTCGGGTTTGATGCTGCCAAGACGGCTCAGATCGCGCCGCAGAAGGTCTGTCCGGGGAATAAGCCGTCGACCCTGGTGCTGCTTGAAGAACTGACGCCGGAGACGCTGGGGGCGTTGTTGGCGCTGTATGAGCATAAGACGTTTGCCGAGGGGATTGTGTTGGGTTTGAACAGCTTCGATCAGTGGGGTGTGGAACTTGGCAAGACCTTGGCCAGTGCCGTGTTGAAGGATTTTGCGGCGGAAGTGCCGGCTGAGCATGATCCGTCGACGGCGGCTCTGATCGCGCGGGTGAAGGGGTAAGGGGAGATGTCCTGCAACTTTGGTAAAGGTTGACAGGACAGTAAGATACCCCTCCGCCGGCTTCGCCGGCACCTCCCCAGCCTCGCCGGCAGGCATCGTGGAGAGGAGGGAGCAAGTCAAACCTTCGCGGATATCCGACTTTACACAAAGTTCACTTGTGCCGCGAAGGGGGCGGTCCTACATCCTGTGAGGCAACAGAGGAGGGACCCCATGGCTCAGTCGCGGCGTACGCATATTCAGTATGTTTTGGCGGGGATGGCCACAGCCCTGGGGTTTGGGACTTCGGCGTATGCGGCTGAGGGGCCGTTCGACGGCACCTGGACGGGGCGGTTGACCGTAGGGTCGGCCAGTCTGCGCCTGCGCCTGGTTATCACCGGCAATGCCGTCAAGCTGATCAGCCTGGACCAAGGCAGTGCCGAAATTCCCGCCGACAGTGTCAAGATCGACGGCAAGGCGATAACGGTCGGCTTCAAGGCGATCGGCGCCGGGTATCAGGGCGAACTCAAGGACGCCGACCATATCACCGGCACCTTTACCCAGGGCGCGCCCATGCCGCTCGACTTCAATCGCGGTGAGGTCATTGAGGAAAGTTCGGCCAAGGTTGAGCCGTTGACGGCGGAAGGCCTGAAGGCGATCCGGGCTGGGGCCGGCACACCGGCGATCGGGGCGGCGTGGCAGGGCAAGTCTTCGGGTAAGCTGGTTGACGGGTTGCGCATGGCGGGTGGGACGACTGCGGTGACGCCGGACGATCAATGGCACTGGGGCTCGATCACCAAGTCGATGACCTCTACCCTGGTGGCGCGTTTGGTCGAAAGCGGCGCCGTGAAATGGGACACGACGGTTGGGGCGTTGCTGGGCGACAAGGCCGGCGCATATAAGGACGCCAATTTCCTGCATCTGCTGAGCCATCGTGCCGGGTTGCAGCCCAATATTCCCGACAGCCGGTTCAACGCCTATGCGCGGGACGGGTTGGCCGATGCCCGGGTTGAGCGGCTGGCCTATGCGGCGGAGGCTTTGGCCGGAGCGCCAGTCGGGCCTTTGGCGGGCCAGACGGCCTACAGCAATAACGGCTATATCGTTGCCGGCGCCATGATCGAGGTCGCGACCGGTAAGAGTTGGGAGACGCTGATCCAGGATCAGGTGTTCAAGCCGCTGGGGATCACCTCGGCCGGGTTTGGGGCTCCGGGCACGGCGGGTAAGGTCGACCAGCCTTTGGGGCACCTGGCCCAAGGCGCTAATCGTATGCCGGCGCCGGTCGGGCCGGGTTTATTGAATGACAATCCCGTGGCTTTGGGGCCTGCGGGTCGGGTGCATATGTCGATGGGCGATATGCTGGTCTATCTGGCGGCCCATCGTGACCGGACGGATCTGTTGAAGCCGGACTCATGGACGAAGCTGCATACCCCGCCGTTCGGTGGGGACTATGCTTTGGGCTGGGTTGTGCGGCCCGACGGCGCGATCTGGCATAACGGGTCGAATACCGTTTGGTACGGCGAAATCCTGGTCGATGCGGCCGCCGGGGTGGTTTGCACCGCCTGTGGCAATGACGCCGCGCCCCAGACCATGGCGGCGGTCGGTCAGGCCTTGATGGCGGCGCGGGCGGCGGCCCTGGTTTGATCCGCAGGCCGGTCTGCGGCGTATCAGGGAGATGATGCGCTCCCTGATCTGTTTCGTAGTGGTGATTTCGCTGACGGCCTGCGGTGGAGGCGGCGGTGGTGGTTCGTCCGCTTCGCCGTCGCCGCCTCCGGCCATCACGCCGCCCGCCGGCATTCCCAATGTCAATCCGCCGGGCGCGACACGGATCGCCTATGGTGCGGACGGCCTGCAGTTCGGGGATTTGCGGATCCCGGCGGCCAGTTTCGGTCCCGGGCCTTATCCGGTCGCCGTAGTCGTGCATGGCGGGTGCTGGACGTCGGGTGTCGGGACATTGGTTTCCAGTGCTTCGTTGGCCGATGCCTTGACCAAGCGGGGGATTGCGACCTGGAACATCGAATATCGCGCCATCGGTGATGCCGGCGGTGGTTATCCGGGTACCTTCCATGACTGGAGCGCGGCGACGGACTATGTCCGGACCCTGGCGGCGACCTATCCGCTGGATTTGAGCCGGGTGGTGCTGGTCGGGCATTCCGCCGGCGCTCATGGGGCGCTGTGGCTGGCGGCGCGGAAGCGGATTGCTGCGGGGAGTGAGTTGGCGGCGGTGGATCCTTTGCCGGTGAAGGCTGTGGTGGCTTTGGATGGTCCCGGTGAGTTGCGCCCGAGCCTGGGTTACAGCGGGTTGTGCAACAATGCGGCTGAGCGGTTGTTGGGCGGGACGCCTGAGGCTGTGCCGGATCGCTTTCGTCAGGCGTCGCCCAGTGAGCTTTTGCCGTTGGGGGTGCCGCAGTATCTGGTGTCGGCGACCTTTCTGACGCCGGGGCCTGCGGCGCGGTATCGCGATATGGCTGTGGCGAAGGGGGATATGGTTACGATCATCGACCAGAGCAGCAGTGGACATTTCGAAATGGTGACGCCAGGGCGGTCGCAGGAGCTGGAAGTCGAGAATACGGTGGTCGGGATTGTGGGGCCGTGAGATTTCCCACTGTCCGTAAGATACCCCTCCACCCCTTCGGGGTCCCCCTCCCCACTTCGTAGGGAGGAGGGAGCTTGGAACTCCCATATGCGGTAGTCCCGCACATGTGGGGGGGGAGAAGTAATGCGTGACTCTGGTTTGGGAGGCTGAGTTGCTGTAGTTTGGGCAAAAGAGGAAAGCTCATGTCCAGACCCGTGGTCGGTGGTGGCCCCAAGAAGGTGCTCTATGCCCTTCAGACGGCGACGAAAATCGGCCTGAATTCCACCGCCAAGGCGCTCACCGCCAAGAACACCTGCAAGGCGTGCGGGTTGGGTATGGGCGGGCAAAAGGGCGGCATGACCAATGAGCATGGCGACTTCCCGTCCGTGTGCAACAAGTCGATCCAGGCCCAGTCGACCGATATCCAGCCCGGAATCCCTATCGAGGTGCTGACCCATCCGTTGAGCGACCTGCGTGAGCTGGACGGGCATGAGCTGGAGCATCTCGGGCGGTTGGCTACACCGCTGTACAAGCCTGCCGGGGCTGATCGGTTCGAGGTCATCGGTTGGGACGCGGCTCTGGATCTGGCCGGGGCGCGGATGCGGGCCACCGCGCCGGATCGGAGCTTCTTCTACAGCTCCGGGCGGTCGTCGAACGAGGCCGGGTTTATCTTGCAACTGCTGGCGCGGGCGTGGGGCACCAACAATGTCAACAACTGCTCCTACTACTGCCATCAGGCGACGGGGGTCGGGCTGGGGACCACGATCGGCACAGGCACTTCGACCGTTGAGCTGGACGATCTCGACCGCTGCGATTTCATCTTCGTTATCGGCGCCAATCCGGCGTCGAACCACCCGCGCTTTATCCATAAGCTGAAAGGGATTCGCGACCGCGGCGGCCAGGTGGTGATCATCAATCCGGCGAAGGAAGCCGGGTTGGTGCGGTTTGCCCTGCCCAAGAATTTGAAGTCGATGGTGACCGGGGGCGACTGGATCGCTTCGGACTATTTGCAGCCGCGTATCGGTTCGGATCTGGCGGTGCTGAAAGGACTGGCCAAGGCGGTTCTGGTGGCGGCCGATGGTGCCTTCATCGCCGCCCATACGACGGGGTTCGGCGAGTTCCTGGCCGATATCGAGGCGACGCCGTGGGAGGAGATTGAAAGCCGGACGGGTCTGGCGCGGGCGGAACTGGAACGGGTGGCGGGGCTGTATGCCCAGGCCGGGTCGGCGGTGTTTGCCTGGGGGATGGGGATCACGCATCACCTCAATGGCTGCGACAATGTCGAATACATCGCCAATCTGGCATTGCTGCGCGGGCAGATCGGCCGGCCCGGGGCGGGGATGCTGCCGCTAAGGGGGCACTCCAATGTCCAGGGCATCGGCACGATCGGGGTCAAGCCGGTGCTGGCGCGCGAGGTGCTGGAGCGGATGGAAAGCGCGTTCGGCATCGTGCTGCCAAAGGGCGGGGGGATGGATACCATGGCCTGCATGCAGGCGGCGCAGCACGGTGAGATCGATGCCGCCGTGCTGATGGGTGGCAATCTGTATGAGGCCAATCCCGACAGCGCCTTTGCGTTGGAGGCGATGGGACGGATCGGGTTCAAGCTGTACCTGACCACGACGTTAAACCGCGGCCATGTCCACGGCATCGGCGAGGGCGAGGTGCTGATACTGCCGGTGACGGCGCGCGACGAGGAATGGCAGCCGACGACGCAGGAGTCGATGTTCAACTTCGTGCGGCTATCGGACGGCGGAATCCGGCGGTTGGATGGGGTGCGGCCGGAAAGCGATATCCTGTGCGACCTGGCGCAGCGGCTCATGCCGGGGTCAGCCGTGGATTTTGCGGCGTTCAAACAGCACCGGACGGTGCGTGAGACGATTGCGCGGATCGTGCCGGGGATGGAGGCCTTGGCCGATATCGATGTGGCGCGACAGGAGTTCCATGTCCGCGGGCGGTTGCTGCACACGCCGGTGTTCAATACAGCGGACGGCAAGGCGCGGTTTGTGGTGCGACCGCTGCCCGCGGTGGAGGAGGCGCCCTTGCTGCTGACCACGGTGCGGTCGGAAGGGCAGTTCAACACCATCATCTATGAGTACAAGGACAGCTATCGCGGCGGGATCGACCGAATGAGCGTGATGCTGAACGCCGACGATCTGGCGCAGCGGGGATTGGCGGACGGCGACGTGGTGACGGTGGAGTCCGATCACGGACGGATGGAGGCGGTTACGGTGCGGGCCTTCGATATCGCGAAGGGCTCGGTGATGGCCTATTATCCGGAAGCCAATGTGCTGGTCGGGACGGCGGTCGATCCGCGCAGCAAGACGCCGGCGTTCAAGGCGACACCGGTGAGGATTTTCAAGGGATGAAAGCTATGGGACTGAGGTTTGCGGGTGCGATGGTTGCGGCGATGCTGTTTGCCCTGCCGGCGGTGGCGGCCGAGCCGGATCGCGACGCGATGTTCCCGGCCAATATGCAAAGCTTCGCTTTGTATGGCGACGGCGCCATACCCAATTCCAAGCCGGGGCCGGACACCGAAAAAGGGACGGGTACGGGATGGGTGCAGCAGGTGTCGCGGCCGATGTTGCAGGTCTACCTACCGGCCAGGGCGAAGGCCACCGGCGCGAGCGTGCTGATCATTCCGGGCGGCGGCTATGCCGGCCTGACGTTTGAATATGAAGGCGTCGAACAGGCCAAATACTTCGTCGATCACGGTGTCGCGGCGATCGTGCTGAAGTACCGGCTCCCGAGTGCTGCGACCATGCCGGACCCGTCGATCGGGCCGATCCAGGATGCGCAAGCCGGGCTGCGGTTTGTCCGGCAACACGCCGCCGAATGGAACCTCGATCCGGCCCGTGTCGGTGTTGTCGGCTTTTCGGCAGGCGGGCATCTGGCCGCCACGCTGGCGACGCATTTCGACACGGCCTATGTCGCCAATCCGGACGCGGTCAGTCTGCGTCCCGACTTCCAGGTTTTGGTCTATCCGGTGATCAGCATGGACCCGAAGATCACGCACATGGGGTCGCGCGAAGGGCTTCTGGGGTTGTCGCCGTCGCCGGAAAAGGTCGCGGAATTTTCGAACGAAACACAGGTCACGGCCCAGACGCCGCCGGCCCTGATCCTTCATGCGGCCGACGACACTCTGGTCGATGTCGACAACGCCATCGTCTATTACCAGGCGCTGCGACATGCCGGCGTGCCCGTGGAGGCGCGATTGTTCGCAAAAGGCGAGCATGGCTTTCCGCTGTTGCCGCGGGATGAGTGGCAGCGGGCGATCATCGACTGGATGACGTCGGAGGGGTGGCTCAGTCCACGGGGGAAGTAGGGGCGGGACAGGAATTTTTTGTGTGCATCAAATAAAATTTTGATGCACACTTGAAAAATGTGTGCAGCAAAAACATAATCGCTGCACACAGGAATATTGATCCACTATGGCCGGACTGGTTTCCCATTCGCGCAGTGCGCAGGTCGCGTATCAGGATCTGTTGCGCTTGCACCTCGATGAGATGGCTTCCGGGGTTGTCGGCAGCATCGAAGAGCGCCATCGTGGAGGGCGCACCTACCTTTACGACAAGTTCCGCGTGGGTACGGAGATGAAGAGCCGTTATCTGGGAGAGGGCACGCCTGAGCTGCGCGCGCGTCTTGCCGATGCCGCCGCTCTTAAGGCGGATGCTGAGGCGCGCCGAGCGACGATGGCGCGGCTGACCCGTGTGTTACGGGCGGAGGGCTTGGTTGGGACGGACCGCGACACAGGATCGTTGTTGCTGGCCTTCGCCCGTGCGGGCGTTTTCAGGCTTGGTGGGACCCTGGTCGGGACGGGCGCCTATGGGTTCTATTCCGCGGAGTTGGGCGTGCGTTTCGACTCGCAGGAACTGGCGCAGACGGGGGATATCGATTTTGCGAGTTTCGAGCGCCTGTCGGTCGCTTTGGGGGATCGCGTCGAGGATACGCCCGATGAGATTTTACAGAAGATGAAGTTCGATCCCGTGCCCAGCCAGGACAAGAGCCAGGTCTGGCGTTGGCGGCAGTCCAAAGGCGAGGCCATGGTCGAATTTCTGACGCCGGCGTTCGGCGAGGAGCGGGTCAAGCCGCTGCCTGCTCTGGGGGTGAGCGCTCAGGCGCTGAATTACCTGAATTTCCTGATTGCCGAACCTATTCATGCCGTAGCGCTCTACCGGTCGGGGGTGTTGGTGCAGATACCGCGGCCGGAGCGCTTTGCCATCCACAAACTCATCGTCGCCGATCGTCGTAAGGGTGGTCCGGACCAGGCCAAGGCGCGCAAGGACCGGGGCCAGGCCGCGTTTCTGACCGAGATTTTGGCGGAAGATCGTCCGGATGATCTTCGGGAGGCTTACCAGGATGCCCTGTCGCGTGGTCCGAGGTGGCGTGAGCGGATCGAGGCCAGTCTGGCGCGCATGCCGCGTACGGCGGAGATTTTGCGGGATTTGGGGTAGTTGAGGTGGGAGAGCCGTGCGACCGTATGGGGCTGAATCGCTGTTAACGACTCTGACCCCTTTTGTTTCTGACGGAGCGCCGGATATTCTGGTCAAACCTGTTCTGCCCAACGGCTTACGGGCCTGCCGATATCGACTCTGACCCCTTTATGCCCCCCTTTTCTCTCACCCCTTTCTTCTCAGACCTTTCTGTATAGGCATAAGGTGTCATACGTCGTCAGCGCAGCCAATGAACGATGTGCGTCAAAATGGTGATCGCCGCTGCGGCCAAGCTGACGATAATGCCAGCGCGACGGAGCACACGAAACATGCGGGGGGAGATGGTGATAAAAGGCCAGACTAGCTTTTTCATTTGTTCCTCTGCGAGTGTTAGACGGAACTCGCGTTGAGGACAATTGGTGCTTTTAGATTTTGAATCTAAGGCGTGCCAAATCATTCCAACAACACGGGAACCGTGGTGGTGTTCAGATAAGACGACGCACTTAGATTGGCCTTTTGACTGTTCTCTATTGCAGAGAATATTACCCTCCAATTGCAGGAGGCAGTCTTTCCAAGTACTTTCGTATTGTTGCGGTAAGCTACATAAAGGTCATTTTCGTCAGCTTTAAATTGGACTCGGTCCAATTTGCCACCGACGGGGAGAGGGAAAAGCCTACCCGCCCCCGTGCGTGTGAAAATCCACCTTCAGTTCAACACTGTCAGCGAATAAAACGTAGCTAGGTGCCAACGAGGCGATTTTCAAGACGCACACTAATTATTTTGATGCTCCTCACGCGAACCGGATTAAGGTCTGCATGGTGGCACGCGCCGCGCGTTCGTCGTCCTTCGTGATATTTTCGTGAAATAACCAGGCAATGAGCAAACCGCCCCGCGCCCATGAAGTCGTGATCGACTGTCAAAAACTAAAGGCTTTGATTGAGCGTTGCGGCCGCACGACCAACGCCCTAGCCAAGGATTGGAATCTAGCCGCGTCCACATTGCATCGGATGGCGGGAGGGAGGGACGACACCCCAACGGCGACAGCATCCGTAACAAATGTCGGCGCCGTCATGAAAGGCGCTCGCAAAACAATGTTGGCAAAAGGTGAAACTGTTGGCCTCAACGATCTGACGGACGATTACCTACTTTGGACAAGCGGCCATGATCCTAATAACGCTGCGCCTATATATGTTGAAGGATCGGTGGGCGACCCAGAGGGGCGACTTAAACTTACGACCGGAACATGGCCCGATGACGGATTAGATTTGCGGATTGATTTTACTCCTGCGTCCCTACATGAGGCGATTTCGGCAGATGTTCGACTTCACTCTGACAATTACACCCTTTGGAACATACGGTTTGAGCATAGTGCTGGAACGTTGGGGGACGGCACCCATTTGCTCCGAAAATTGGACACTGTTTGCCTTGGATCGCGGGCCTTTATCCGGTTAAGGCGCTATTACAATGAATACTATCTGACAGGCTTTGCCGCTTTGCTTCGTGCTAAACCTTACGTACCGAGAATGATGACGGAATCAGCCAAAATTTCAGTGGTGATTATCTCGCATAGTGGCGAAGTTCTAGCCGATAAAATCACCTCGATTAGTTCGATTGACGGGTGATCAAGTTGGACAGAGAGAATTTTTGGGGGAGCCAAGAGTGAAAATAGAGAAAGGGAAAATCTTACCTGGGGAATTTAAAATAGGCGAATACGTCGTAGCCGGCGACCTAACAATAGCTGACGGAAAGTCGAATCTTTATGCGCATAGCCCAGAATTCTTTTTGGGCCGTGACATGGATCATAACAGTGTCTTAGGGATTCTGAGAGGTGGGAGCCATGTGTCCCTAATTAACTGCCTGATACCCCCAATACCAGGTACTCATTCCTCACCAGCAGGAAGAAGTTATTTTTCAGATATTTACCCGCATTACGTTTTGGTGGGGCGGCATCACCTAGATGAGGTGGAGCAAAAAGTCGTTGAAATCTGTTGGCGTCTTGAGGAGCTTCACAACGTTTTTTACGATTTTGATGCCTATGGAAGCAGCGATGTTCCGGAGAAGTATATTGGAGATTTGGTTGCGGACACTGCTTCTAAGTATAACCGCGAGATACCCGTTGGGGAGCATCCACAAATTCTTTACTACACGGGCAGGCACGAACTTTTTCGCTGTGATTTAGAGTTTGGAACGCTGCGGGTTACACACGGTTTGCATTCCTTCATGGGGCAATTCCATACATCCATGTCAAAACGCCTATACTTTAGGCTGGCGTTTGCGCAGCCTGCAGCTTTTTTTGATACCTGGGAAAAGGTTGGCATCCTTACGTCTCTTCTGGAGATCATTATCGGTCGATCCCAGGTCGAGAAAAAACTTTACATTGGCACCACGGACGAGCCACCAACATATTTGCGGGTTTATCCCAGCTTCAAAAGGAAAGTTCGCAAGTTTGGGCGCGACCGTCACGTTAGCCCTCACGATGTCATGATCGACGGGCTGAAAAAGCCGGAGATTTTGGCAAGCATCATCAAGCACTGGTTCGCAACCCAATCTGAGATGGGCGATGCCAGGGGGCGTTTTCAAAATTCATTTCGGAAGGAAAACTACTACAGTATCGATCGCGTAATCGCGGCGGCCAACTTGTTCGACTTGATACCGGATCGTCATTTTCCCAAAAAAGTTGAGTTGCCGGAATGTGTTGTCGAAGCCGTTAAGGCTTGTACTACGATATTCGAGGCGCTGCCCGAATCGTCGTTTCAAAAGACGATATTGGTCGAGCTTTCAAAGCTCGGGGCGTCGAAATTAAAGGAGAAGGTGAAAGTCTGGGCCAAGGATTTGATATCGCAATCAGCAGGCGTCCTTGACGAAATAGAGTACGTCATTGACCGCGCGATTAATTGCCGAAATTATTTTGTCCATGGCGGCAAGAGTGAATTTAAGTACCTGGAGAATACCCAACTTCTATCCTTCCTCGTTAGAACGCTGGAGTTTTGTTACGCGCTACCTGAACTGATGCGAGGCGGCTTAATTTGGGATTACTGGCTGCGGACCTATCGCGGCGGGAATCATCCATTCTCTTCATACGTTTATGAATACGCCGATTGTCTGAAG
Organism: Asticcacaulis sp. AC460; assembly: GCF_000495795.1. GTDB lineage: Bacteria > Pseudomonadota > Alphaproteobacteria > Caulobacterales > Caulobacteraceae > Asticcacaulis. Next base: position 65,247 of record NZ_AWGD01000004.1, on the reverse strand, counting down.
CTCCTGCAAAAGGAAGTCGCGGCGCACAAAGAGGCCGTCAAACTGGCAAAGAAGCCTAACCCCTAGCGGCGGAGAATAAGAAGGGGCAATCTGGCCGCTTTCGATGTGATTGACGGCCTTTGCAGATCAGTCCCACTCTTCCCTAAGCGGTCTCGCTCCTGTACAGGCCTGCGCAACGCCGCGTCAGGCGGACCTCCTCCCCTTTTCAGTCAGTTACGTACCGCATGATCCGTCTCGACAATATCAGCAAGCAGAACGGCCACCAGATCCTGTTTATCGACGCGTCCATGGGCGTCCTGAAAGGCGAAAAAGTCGGCCTGGTCGGGCCAAATGGCGCCGGCAAGACCACGCTGTTTCGGATGATCACCGGCCAGGAACTGCCCGATGACGGCCAGGTTGCCATCGATGCCGGGATGACCATTGGCTATTTCAGCCAGGATGTCGGCGAGATGTCCGGCCAGAGTGCAGTCGCCGCGGTGATGGATGGGGTCGGGCCGGTCAGCGCTTTGGCCAGCGAGATGGCGAAGCTGGAGGCCGCCATGGTCGATCCGGACCAGGCCGACGAGATGGACGCCATTATCGAGCGCTATGGCGAGGTGCAGGAGCGGTTCGAGGAGCTGGACGGCTATGCGTTGGAAGCGCGGGCGCGCGAGGTTTTGGCCGGGTTGAGCTTCAGCCAGGAACGCATGGACGGCGATGTCGGGTTGTTGTCCGGCGGGTGGAAGATGCGTGTGGCTTTGGCCCGTATTCTGTTGATGCGGCCCGACGGCATGTTGCTGGACGAACCCAGCAACCACCTGGATCTGGAAAGCCTGATCTGGCTGGAGGCGTTTCTCAAGGATTATGACGGCGCGTTGTTGATGACGTCGCACGACCGAGCCTTCATGAATCGCATCATCGGCAAGGTGGTGGAGATCGACGGCGGGTCGTTGATCACCTATTCGGGCGATCTCGATTTTTATGAGCAGCAGCGGGCGCTCAGCGAGAAGCAGCGCCAGGCGCAGTTCGAGCGCCAGCAGGCGATGCTGGCCAAGGAAATCAAGTTCATCGAGCGGTTCAAGGCGCGGGCTTCGCATGCCGCCCAGGTGCAGAGCCGGGTGAAGAAGCTCGACAAGATCGAACGGGTCGAGGCGCCGCGCCGGCGGCAGTCGGTGCAATTCGAGTTCCGCTCACCGCCGCGGTCGGGCGATGATGTGCTGAATTTGCGGGGCGTGCATAAGAGCTATGGCAGTCAGTCGATCTATGCCGGCTTGGATTTCCAGGTGCGGCGCAAGGAGCGGTGGTGTGTTTTGGGCGCCAATGGCGCCGGCAAGTCGACCCTGCTGAAGCTGGTGGCTGGGGCGACGGCGGCCGACAAGGGGACGGTGAGCGTCGGGGCCAGCGTCAAGATGGGCTATTTCGCCCAGCATTCGATGGATTTGCTGGACGGCGAGGAGACGATTTTCGAGTCGCTGGATGGATCGTTCCCGCAAGCGGGGCAGGGGGCTTTGCGGACTCTGGCCGGGTGTTTCGGGTTCTCAGGCGATGACGTCGAGAAGCCGTGCCGGGTGTTGTCGGGTGGTGAAAAAGCGCGCTTGGTCATGGCCAAGATGTTGTTCGATCCGCCCAACCTGTTAGTTTTGGATGAGCCGACCAACCACCTGGATATGGCGACCAAGGAGATGCTGGTGGCGGCTTTGGCGGATTTCGAGGGCACCATGTTGTTCGTGTCGCACGACCGGCATTTCCTCGGGGCTTTGTCGAACCGGGTGTTGGAGCTGACGCCGGACGGGGTGCATGTGTACGGTGGTGGGTATACGGAGTATGTCGAGCGGACCGGGCAAGAAGCGCCGGGGCTGCATCCGGGCGGGTAGGGGCGGTGAAGATCCGGTGAGTTCGGTGGGATCGGCATCTTACGTAATACCCCTCCACCGCTTCGCGGTCCCCCCTCCCCGGAAACGGGGCGGGAGAAGGAAGGGCGGACCGGAGCGCGCTTTCCGCGCTGAAAATTTATGCGGTTTGAATTTACCTGATCGCCATGTTGCCTCAGCACACCCTCAGCATCAGTATCAACCGGCCGCCCGAAGTCGTCTATGACTTCGCCTGGCAACCCGAAGCCTTTATGAAATGGGCCAGCGGGTTGGCCAAGACCCTGGTTCAGGCCAAGGGCAAGTGGATCGCTCATACGCCCAACGGGCCGGTGCAGGTGCGTTTCACGCCGCATAATCATTTCGGCATACTGGATCACTGGGTCGTGCCGCCGACTGGCGAAGAGACCTATATCGGGTTGCGCGTCATCCCCAACCAGGCCGGCAGCGAGGTCGTCTTTACCTTTTACCGGACGCCGGAGATGGATGACGCGACCTTCGAAGCCGACCGGGAGACGATCCGCGCCGATCTGGAGACGTTGAAGGGGATTGTCGAGGGTGGGGCTATTTCCCCTGGATATCCAGAAGCTCAACCTTGAAGACCAGGACGCTGTTGGCGGGAATTTGGTCACCCATGGCGCGTTCGCCATAGCCCAGCTCCGCCGGGACATACAGCATATAGCTGTCGCCCTTATGCATCAGCGGAATGCCCATCCGCCAGGCCGGGACGACCTGGTTCAAAGCGAAGCTGGCCGGCTGGCCGCGCTTGAACGACGAGTCGAAGATGCGGCCGTCGACCAGCTGGCCTTCGTAATTGACCAGGACGGCGTCGGTGTCCTTCGGCTTGGGCGCGTTGGGGTTGGGGCTGGAGAGGACCTTGTACATCAGGCCTGACGGCAGGGTGACGACGCCCGGTTCCTTGGCGGTTTTGGCCAGGAACTCCTGGCCGGCCTTCAGATTGAGCGCGGCTTCGGCGTCCTGGGACGCCTGATAGGCGGCCAGTTCCTGTTCCAGCGAGGCGTCGTCGCGGCTGCACGCCGTCAGGGTGGTCAGGATGGCCAGTGTGCCGGCGATGAGAAGGCGCATGGAGGGTACCTTTGAGGGTGATTTGAGCTGGCCGGCAGTGAAAGAAAGTAAGATACCCCTCCACCGCTTCGCGGTCCCCCTCCCCACTTCGTGGAGAGGAGGGCGTTTGCGAATTCCGGCTGTGGTGCCTTTTACTGCGCGCCGATGCCGTACAGGCGAACGCGGAAGATCAGGGTCGAGTTGGGCGGGATGTCGGGGCTCAGGTCACGCTCGCCATAGGCCTGGCTGGCCGGAGTGTAGAGCAGGATCTCGTCGCCGACATGCATCTTGGGGATGGCTTCCTTCCAGGCAGGGATCAGGCGGCTCAGCGGGAAGTTGGCCGGTTGGCCGCGCTCGAACGACGAGTCGAAGACGTTGCCGTTGATCAGGCGGCCTTCGTAATGGATGGTGACGTTGTCGGCCACGGTCGGTTGGGCGCCGGGCTTGGGGGACGACGAAATCACGCGGTACATGACGCCCGAGGGCAGGACGACGACGCCGGGTGTTTTGGCGACGCCGGCCAGGTAGTCCTGGCCGATCTTCAGGTTGTCTTCGGCCGGGGTGGCGGCGTGAACGGCGCCGGCCGACAGGGCCAGGGCGATGGCGGCGGCTTTAATCCATACGTAGGGCATAGCCCGTGCTCCTCAAGGCTTCTGAAATTTCAAAGGCGTGGCGTGCGTCCTGGGTTTCGACCATGATGTCGAACTCCGCCCCCTTGGCCGGCACATCGAGGACCAGGCGGTTGTGCGCCACGTCGACGATATTGCCCCCCTTGGCGGCGATGGTGTCCGCCATCAGCGACAACATGCCGGGGCGATCGTCGCCCAGGATGCGATAGGTGACAAGTCGTTTTTCGCGGACCAGCTCTCTTTGCAGCACGGAGGCCAGCAGGCGCAGGTCGATATTGCCGCCGCACAGGATGGTACCTACGTTCTGGTCCTTGAAGCGTTCCGGGAAGCGCATGATGGCGCCCAGGCCGGCGGCGCCAGCCCCTTCGGCCACGGTTTTCTCGACATTGGCGTAGGCCGCGATGCCGCGTTCGAAGTCGGCTTCGTCGATGACCACGACGTCGTCGACATGCGGATTGGCCAGTTCGAAGCTGAGGTCGCCGACTTCTTTCACCGCGATGCCTTCGGCAATGGTCGATCCGCCCATGGGGACCGGCATGCCGCGGCGGCGGGCGGTGAAGGACGGGAACATGGCGGCTTCGACGCCGATGACCTTGATCCAGGGTTTGATGGCCTTGGCGGCGATGGCGACGCCGGCGATCAGGCCGCCGCCGCCGATCGGCACCAGAAGGGTGTCGAGTTCCGGCGCCTGTTGCAGCATCTCGATGGCGATCGTGCCCTGGCCGATGATGACGTCCCGGTCGTTGAACGGGTGGACGTAGACGCCCTGGCGCTCTTCGCACAGGGTCTGGGCGGTGGCGGAGGCTTCGTCGTAGCTCTTGCCTTCGATGACGACATTTGCGCCGAAGCTCTGGGTCTTCTGGACCTTCACGAAGGGGGTGCCGACCGGCATGACGATGGTCGCGGGAATACCGAGGCGCTGGGCATGGTAGGCCAGGCCCTGGCCGTGGTTACCGGCTGAGGCCGCGAAGACGCCGCGGGCGCGTTCTGAATCGGAGAGGGTGAGGAGCTTGTTGAGCGCGCCGCGTTCCTTGAAGGCCGAGGTATATTGCTGGTTTTCGGACTTGACCCAGATCTTGCGGTGGGTGGAGGCCGACAGCCGCTGCGAGAAGGTGCACGGAGTCCGGACGATATGGCCTTCCAGCCGTTTTGCCGCCGCTTCGATGTCCTGGAATGTAACGCTCATGGGGCTGGGCCATAACGTGTTGAGGCGGGAAAGTCCAATGGTTGTAAGGAAGAAAGGAAGATACCCCTCCACCGCTTCGCGGTCCCCCTCCCCACTTCGTGGAGAGGAGAAGTAAGCAAGATCCGTAATTAGTTGCAAATGAAATTAATAGCGCAATATTTGGATGATGGACTAACCACTATGTTAGATTTTTCCACGCTTTTACAAAATTTGAAGGGCTGAAGTTGGATTTTTCCCTGAGAAGGGCCTATTGAGGCTGCGTCGATATGTGCCGGGAGGCCGAAAATGACGAAAAACTTCTATTCACCCGCTTCGCATGGCTTTGTGAGAGTCGCCTGTGTGACGCCCAAGGTGCATCTGGGTGATCCGCTCGCCAACCTGGCCGAGCATCTGGTGTTGGCGGAACGCGCCGATGCGGCGGGCGCCGATATCGTCGTTTATCCGGAGCTGAGCCTGTCAGCCTATTCGCTGGACGATCTGTTTACGCAGGAAGTTTTGCTGGATGCCGTTCAGCAGGCCCTGGCGGAGTTGATTGCGGCGTCGGTGAAGATCCGGCCCTTATTGGTCGTTGGGTTGCCGCTGCGGGTTGAGGGGGCGCTGTATAATTGCGCGGCGGTCGTGGCGAACGGCAAGGCTTTAGGCGTCGTGCCGAAGAGCTATCTGCCGAATTATCGTGAGTATTATGAGCGGCGCTATTTCGCTTCGGGCGTCGGGGTCGCGAACCGTATGGTCGATGGCGTTCTGTTCGGCACCAAGCAGGTGTTCGCGGCGGAAGGCTCGGCTTTTACGTTCGGGGTCGAGATCTGCGAGGATCTGTGGGTGCCGCAGACGCCGGCAACCGCCCTGGCTGTGGCGGGCGCCAATCTGATCGTCAATCTGTCGGCATCGCCCGTGGTCATCGGCAAGTCGCGGGCGCGCAAGCGGTTGTGCGCGGCGGCGTCGGAGCGGTTGTTCTGCGCTTATGCATACAGCGCAGCGGGACCGGGGGAGTCGACGACCGATCTGGCGTGGGACGGGCAGTCGCTGGTCTATGAGCTGGGTAATCTAGTGGCGGAAGGTGAACGGTTTACCTCGGATTCGTTGCTGTTGGCCGATGTCGATCTGGAACGGGTGGCGGCCGAGCGGTTAAAGACCGGGACGTTTCATGACTCGGGGCAGGGGTTCGCGGCGGATGTGGTGCGTACGGGCTTTGACTGGCGGCCGCATCAGTTGACGGATTTTCATCGCCAGGTGGCCCGGTTCCCTTATGTGCCCGACGATGCGTCGAAGCTGGACGAGGACTGCTACGAGGCGTTCAATATCCAGGTGCATGGTTTGATGCAGCGGCTGTCGTCAACCGGCGTGCACGATGTCGTCATCGGCGTGTCGGGTGGGCTGGATTCGACCCATGCGTTGATCGTGGCATGTAAGGCCTTCGACCGGCTGGGGATAGCGCGGGCGAATATTCACGGTTACACCATGCCGGGGTTCGGGACATCGACGGGTTCCAAGAACGATGCGCTGAAGCTGATGAAAGCCTTGGGAATTTCGGCCGAGGAGCTGGATATCCGGCCGGCGGCCAAGCGGATGCTTATGGATATCGGTCACCCCTATGCCCAAGGCGAAAAGGTCTACGACATCGTCTTTGAAAATGTTCAGGCGGGGTTGCGGACCGATTTCCTGTTCCGGCTGGCCGGGATCAAGAAGGGGTTTGTCGTCGGGACGGGGGATTTGTCGGAGATGGCCCTGGGGTGGTGCACCTACGGTGTCGGCGACCATATGAGCCACTACAATGTCAATTGCGGGGCGCCCAAGACCTTGATCCAGCACCTGATCCGTTGGGCGGCCAATCGCGAGTTCGACGCGAAAACCGGGCGGATATTGACGTCGGTGCTGACGCGCGAGATTTCGCCGGAGCTGATCCCGATCGAGGCCGGTCAGATCCAAAAGACCGAGGACAAGGTCGGGCCGTATGAGCTGCAGGACTTCAATCTGTATTACATCACGCGGTTCGGGTTGAAGCCGTCCAAGGTGGCGTTTTTGAGCTACCGGGCGTGGAAGGATAAGTACGAGCTGAAGGTCATCCGGAAGTGGCTGGAGGTGTTTTTGTACCGGTTCTTCACCATTTCGCAGTTCAAGCGGTCCGCTGTGCCCAATGGGCCGAAGCTGATTTCCGGTGGGGCTCTGTCGCCAAGGGGGGACTGGCGAGCGCCGTCGGATGGTAATGCGAAGATCTGGCTGGATGAGTTGAAAGCGAACGTGCCGGAGTGATAATTGGAGCTGAGTGGTGGCGGGACTGACCAAAGATACCCCTCCGCCGGCTTCGCCGGCACCTCCCCACTGCGTGGAGAGGAGGGAGTTTGTGAAGTCTCCGGCTCTCTATTTTACTCTTTTTGCGGTGCCGTTGAAGCTGCAGGTGGCGCCGTGGTAGGTCGCGCAGGTTTCCGTCTCGGTGACCGTTAATGTGTCGCCGTTCTTCCGTATACGGAAGACACAGGCGGCGACGCCTTCGGGCTGGAGCGTCAGTTCCAGTTCGTTGGCCGAAATGGGCTTCGAAGCCAGGCCGCCGTCGCCCAGGCCGACATCGCCCGTACAGCCGTCCGGCTGCCCTTCGACCAGGACGATTTTGCGCGAGGCGTCGATACGCACCATCAGGTCGCCTTCGTACTTGCCCGGCCAGGGATCTGTCACCGGCGGGGCGGCGGAGGCAATGGTGTCTTCGGGAGACTGTGGTTTGGGCGAGCAGGCCGCCAGAGCCAGCAGCAGGATCAAGGCGCGTTTCATGATTTCAGCTTCTCCGCCAGCAACCGGGCTTCGGGGGCGCGACTCGATCCCGACCGCCAGATGACGACAATATCGCGGAAAGCATGGTCCGATTTCAAGGGCCTGATCGTGACATCGTCCGCCGGTACCATGCCGGACTCGACCGCCATGGCCGGCAGCAGCGACACACCAAGACCCGAGCCGACCATCTGCACCAGGGTGTTCAGCGAGGTCGCCGCAAACCCGCCGCCGGCATAGGCCGACAGCGATTCGTTGGCGCCCGAAGCTCCGGTCCACGAGCAGGCGGCCATGGCGTGATCGCGCAGGCAATGGCCGTCTTCCAGCAGGATCAGTTCTTCGCCTTTCAGCGCTTCGGGGGTGATTTTGGCTTCGCGGGCCAGCAGGTGGTCGTGCGGCATGGCGGCGACGATCTCGTCACGCGCCACAAAGGCGTGGTCCAAGCCGGTCAGGTCGTAGGGCAGGGCGATGACCGCGGCGTCCAGCGCGCCGGTTTTCAAGGCGCCGATCAGGCGGGCCGTCTGGTCTTCGCGCAGGAACAAGCGCAAGTCGGGAAATTCGTGGCGTAGTTTGACGAGTGCCTTGGGCAAAAGGAAGGGCGCGATGGTCGGGATGACGCCCAGCCGGAAGCGGCCGGTCAGGGGTTTGTCGGCGCCGTGGGTGGCTTCGACCAGGTCTTCGGCGCGGGCGAGGATGTCTTCGGCGCGTTTCAGGGTCTCTTCGCCGATGGCGGTCAGGATGATCTGGCCGCGCGCGCGGTCGACCAGGCGGGCGCCCAGGATTTTCTCCAGTTCTGCAATACCCGAGGACAGGGCCGGTTGCGAGACATAGGCCTTTTCGGCCGCCGCCATGAAGCTTTTGTGTTCGGCCAGCAGTTTCAGGTATTGCAACTGGCGCAGGGTGGGCAGGATATGCAAAGGACTCTCCGTTGCCCTTGAATATGGATGGTTCGTCCATAAATTCAACTTATTCGGTGGCCGTATCTATCAAGTGGAGTTTATCGATGGCGCTCGAAGCCTTGTATGGGTTGATCCCTGCGTATGGGCAGGACCTGGTCCGCAACATGACGGTGCTGCTGGAAGAGACCATTCTGACCGAGCAGCAGCGGTGGGGCGCTTTCCTGTCGGGTGCCCATGCTGTGGGGGTCGGCGAGGTAATTCGTGGTATTGAGGCAGCCGCGCCTTTGTCGGTGGAGGCTGTGGCGGCGGCCAAGGCGGCTTCGGCCATAATGGGCATGAACAATGTTTATTATCGCGCGCTGCACCTCATGCATAACCGTGAATATGCCGATCTGCGGTCGGGTTTGCGGATGAATATCCTGATGAATCCCGGTGTCGACAAGGTCGATTTCGAGCTGTGGTGTCTGGGGGTGTCGGCGATCAATGGCTGTGGCTTGTGTTTGGATAGCCATGAGAAGGTGTTGCGCAGTCATGGTGTGACGGCCGAGCAGGTTCAGGCGGCTTTGCGGATTGCCGCGACGGTGAATGCCGTGAGTGCGGTGGTGCGGGCGGAAACGGCGTAATCTGGCGGTAAGAGGTGGAAAAAGTCGCGGGCCAAATCCCCCACCGTCTCATTTGCTTCCAGCAAATGATCCACCTCCCCGTATAACGGGGAGGGATAAAAAGAGTAGTGAATTCTGTAATTTACTAGCTAATCGTGCTCAAGACGATGATGCCGTTTGCGGGCGGTAAATCGTCAGCGAGCCGGGATCGAAGGGCGCGGAGTCCTGGCCAAGGTCGAAGAACAAGGCGTGGTCACTGATGATACGCCAGTAGCGCTGCGAATCCTGATCCAGGCCGAACGGACCGCAGGCTGTGCGGATGCCTTCGGTGGCGATCTTTTCTGATTCGCCGATGGTCATCTCATCCACCTCCAGGGCGTCTGCCGGGAAGCTGTCGATGGCGGCTCGGCGGACCTTGCATCGGGCGGCTTCCTTCGGGTCGGTGATCTTGGCCTTGGCGTAGTCGAGGATGGCGGTATGGCCATCGGGTGTCGCCGGGATGATGGTCACGGGCGTAGAGTCGGGAAAATCGCGGTAGCGTAAGGTGCCGTTGCCGTAGTCGAGCTTCGTGGCCTTGTTGTCGCAGAGGGCCGCCAGGTACAGCAGGTACTCGCCTTGCGGCAGGGCGGTTTCGTTGAGCGTCCAGGTGCAGCCGTCCGGTGCATTGGGGCGCGAACCGGAATCGAATTGAAGCAGATAGATGGCCTTGTTGTAGCACAGACCGGACTCCGGCAGTTTGGCGCAGTCAGGAGCGTCGGATGCCGTTGATGCTGTGTTGCTGTGCGGTGCCGGTTGGCAGGCGGCCAAGACCAGCCACGCCGCAAGGGTGATGTGTTTGTACATGACGCCGCTCCCCGTTTTGCGAAGGTTGTGGCACGCGTGGGCGGCTGTCAACAGGTGTGCTCGCTATAAGAAAAATCTATAGTAAAATAAAATAAAATAAACTTGCCTTATTGTTCGTCCTGAGCGAATTTCCGCGTCGCCACACTTCACTTCATAGGAGAAAGCCCATGGGCCTCATCAACACCACCATCAAGCCGTTCAAGTCGACCGGCTTCAAGCAAGGCAAGTTTGTCGACGTCACCGACGCCGACGTGAAGGGCAAGTGGTCGATCTTCTTCTTCTATCCGGCCGACTTCACCTTCGTGTGCCCGACCGAGCTGGAAGACCTGGCTGACAATTACGACACGCTGCAGTCGCTGAACGTCGAAGTCTACAGCGTTTCGACCGACACGCACTTCTCGCACAAGGCTTGGCACGATACGTCGCCGGCCATCGGCAAGATCAAGTACACCATGCTGGGCGATCCGTCGGGCGTCATCACCAACAACTTCGACGTCATGCGCGAAGGCATCGGCCTGGCCGACCGCGGCACCTTCCTGGTCGATCCGGACGGCGTCATCCAGTTCGCCGAAGTGACTGCTGAAGGTATCGGCCGTAACGCCACCGAACTGCTGCGTAAGGTCAAGGCGGCTCAGTACGTTGCTTCGCACCCCGGCGAGGTATGCCCGGCCAAGTGGGAAGAGGGTGAAAAGACTCTCGCCCCGTCGTTGGATCTCGTCGGCAAGATTTAAGAGTAGCTGGAAAGAGGACCCCTCCGTCTCGACGCGGTCGCCCCATAAGGGGGCTCCCTTGCTCGCCACCTCCCCATCGATGATGGGGAGGAGAAGAAAAAGTAAATTTCGCGTGGAGGGGTTCTCTTTCCACATTTTCCTGATTTCGGGTTCTGTGGGACCCGACATCTGGACAATGAATTTCCCCTGACAGTTGGAGTACTACCATGCTGGACGCTGGTCTCAAGGCGCAGTTGAAGGGCTATCTGGAAAACCTTCGCACCCCGATCGAACTGATCGCCCATACCGACGACGGCGCGAAGTCGCGCGAACTCGTCGATCTGCTCGAAGACATCGTCGCGGCCTCGGACAAGGTGTCGCTGACGATGTACCAAGGCAGCGAAGGGGCGCGGGTGCCGTCGTTCGATATCGTTCGTCCGGGTTCGGATATTGGTGTCACTTTCGCCGGCCTGCCGATGGGCCATGAGTTTACGTCGCTGGTTTTGGCCTTGCTGCAGGTGGGTGGTCACCCGCCGCGGGTCGAGCCCGAGGTCATCGAGCAGGTCAAGGCTCTGGAGATCGAAGGCGAGCTGCGGTTCGAGACCTATTTCTCGCTGTCGTGTCAGAACTGCCCGGATGTCGTCCAGGCGCTGAACCTGATGAGCGTGCTCAATCCGAAGATCAAGCATGTCGCCATCGACGGCGCCTTGTTCAAGGACGAGGTCGAAAAGCGCCAGGTCATGGCAGTGCCCAGTGTTGTGTTGAATGGTGAGGTGTTTGCTCAGGGCCGGATGGGCGTTGAGGAGATTTTGGCCAAGATCGATACGGGTGCGCATCAGCGTGAAGCCGCCAAGATCAACGCCAAGTCGGAGTTCGACGTCCTGGTGGTCGGTGGTGGCCCCGCCGGCGCTTCGGCCGCCATCTATGCGGCGCGTAAGGGCATTCGCACCGGCGTGGTGGCGGAACGTTTCGGCGGCCAGGTGCTGGATACCATGGGTATCGAAAACTTTATTTCGGTCTCGCACACCGAAGGTCCCAAGCTGGTGACAGCGCTGGAACAGCACGTGAAGGATTATGAAATCGACGTGATGAACCTGCAGAAGGCGGTCAAGCTGGTGCCGGCTTCGGCGCCGGGCGGTTTGCATGAGGTGCAGCTGGAAGGCGGCGCTTCGGTCAAGGCGCGGACGGTGGTGTTGTCGACCGGCGCGCGCTGGCGCCAGATGGGCGTGCCGGGTGAGGCGGAGTATCGCAACAAGGGCGTGGCCTATTGTCCGCACTGCGACGGTCCGCTGTTCAAGGGCAAACGCGTATCGGTGATCGGTGGTGGCAACTCCGGCGTTGAGGCGGCGATCGACCTGGCCGGTCTGGCGTCGCATGTGACCTTGCTGGAGTTTGCGGCCGAACTGCGGGCGGATGCGGTCTTGCAGCGCAAGCTGTACAGCCTGCCGAACGTGACGGTGATCGTGAACGCCCAGACGACGGAAGTGAAGGGTGACGGGTCCAAAGTGGTGGGTTTGAGCTATAAGGACCGCATTCATGACGTCGTGCACGACATCGAACTGGAGGGGATTTTCGTCCAGATCGGGCTTGTTCCGAACACGGAATGGCTGAAAGGCGCGATCGATCTGTCGAAGCATGGCGAGATCGAAATCAATGCTCGCGCTGAGACCTCGATCCCGGGGGTGTTCGCGGCCGGGGACGTGACGACTGTGCCGTACAAGCAGATCGTTATCGCCATGGGTGAAGGTTCGAAGGCGGCGCTTACGGCGTTCGATTATCTGATCCGGTCGACGGCGCCGGTGGATATCGCCGCGTAAAGGGAAGGCCAGGAGGCGCAGCCTCCTGGACCTCGTAACTGGACAGCGATTAACCTGTTAAAACCAAAAAACCCGGAACTCTTGGTTCCGGGTTTTTTGGTTTTATTAGATTGAACACTATCGAGTTTCGGGGTCCAGGGGTCCGCGACCCCTGGCCTTCCTCTTACGGCGCTGATACCTCGTACCCCTTCGCCCGCAGCCGATCCAGCGTCGCACCTCGTCGCAGCAGGATGGCCAGCGGAAGCACGGCCACCGACTTGCCCGGTTTCTTCAGCGCTTTTTCGACGGCGGCGACGCTGTCGTTGATGCTGCGGTCCATCAGCGCCGAACCCTTGGACGATCCGCTGAGGCACCGCGCCATGGCGGAGGCCGGGTAATTGGCGCGGACGGTGGCCAAATCGCCGACCGCCCAGGCCGCGGCTGTCCGGCCCAACCGGTCGAGAAGGAAGTCGATGTCGTCCAGGGTGGCGGTGACGCAGACCTCGGCCGCCTGCGGTGTCATGGCGTTGATGTCCTTGACGATGGCGCCCATGTCGTAATTGGCGGCCGCCCGTACGGGAACACCGGCCCGGCCGGCCAGACGTTTGATCGTAGCGACGGGTTCGTCGTCGGTCAGGCCGCGTTTTTCCAGCACTTCACGGCGCAGGCGCACCATGGCCCACACCGGTTTGTCGCGGGCGAAGTCGCGGATGGAGACCTTGGCGCGCGCGGCGGCCGCTTCGTAGCGCGCGTACAGGGCCGGGGAGAGGACCTGTTTCAGCGTCTTGCCGTCCGGAAGGCCCTTGCGGAACATCAGGCTGGTCATGTCGCCGGCACCGGCATGGCTGGTGGCCGGGGTAATCAGCACATTGGCGCCGCGCAGGGCATTCTCGATCCGCTTGGTGTTCCAGGCCTGTTTCTTTGGGAAGACCGGGAGGATGCCGATGATGATGACCTGGGAGTCTTCGTCGCTGACCCGCCACATGGCTGGGCCGACGGTTGTTTTCGCCTTGATGACGACGTCGGGCCAGTCTTCGGTCTGGGCCATTGACTGAAACGGCAGGCCGATCAGGCACAGGACAAGGAACAGGCAACGCAGCATGGTGGACTCGCAAAATCGGTTTGCTCAGTCCTATCGAGGGTGTGTGACGGTTTTTTTGCGGTCAGGCTGCCGGGGCATTAGCGCGTAACCCGGTATAATACGAGTGGCGACGGCAGAAACACCGGCGGGTCAAATTCCCCACCGTATCATTTGCTAACCGCAAATGATCCACCTCCCCGTATAACGGGGAGGGATAAGTTATTTATATTGCTGATTTTTTCAATATCGCCAGGTTGATTTCAGTGCTGTTGAATTCGAGCAGATCAGATCGAAGCAGGTGGATATAGCGAATTACTCCAAGTCGCCTTCGAGGAAGCGACGTACTTCGAAGGGAGCATAGTCGTATCCCGTTGCTCTTGCCCCAGACCAATTGATTCCGACTCGCAATCCGTCTTTCTCCAGACCTGGCAACCAGCGCTCGATGAAATCTGACAAAGTGAGCTGATGCGGAGCAAAGCCTCGATATGCAGCTACGGTATCTACGATGGTTTGCGCTCGTTTTCGACTCGACCAGAAAGGCATGGAGGTCTCACCGGACGGGTTGGTCGAAGTTGGGAATCCCGCGTCGTCCCGAATGGTCCACACCATTCCGCTTTTACCGACATCTCTGAAAAACTGATGGGCGTGTGCGGCTGCAATGCTCATAGGTTTTGCTTGGGTGCCCGTGGTTCAGAATGTACGGTCGTCGGCGAGGACACTTACGCAGCTTTGTCCGAGGATACGGCGTTGAAGGTGAGGGGGCTGCCCCAGAAGGCTTCGATCAGGCCGGATTGCGAGCCGGGGGTGCCGGTTGTCAGAAAGGTCCGCGCCCCGGACGATCCAATATCATATTGCGTATGGCGCTCGACATAGTCGCCCATGGCCTTGGCCACCGAAGGCGGCTGGTGGATGATCGGCGTGCCGGCCGGCAGGTGTTCGCGGAACAGATCGGCCACCAGCTCATAATGTGTGCAGCCCAGGATCGCCCGGTCGGGATAGCGGCCGACGCGGATGCGCAAGCTTTCGACATGGCCCTTGATCTTGGCCGACAGCGAGTCGCGATCGGCGCCCTTTTCGATCATGTCGGCCAGGCCGGAACAGGCTTCGGTGAAGACGGCGATGTCCTGGCGGCGCTTGTCGATCTCGATTTCGTAGACCCGCGACCGCGCTGTCGCCACCGTGGCGAAGACGCCGACAATGTCCAGCTTCTCGATTTTCTCGCCGCGGCGTTCGGCTTCGTGCTCCCACGGCAGGCCGGTGGCGGCTTCGATGGTCGGGACGATAATGCCCAGGACATTGACCGGACGCTTGTAGGTTTTGCGAAAACCCGACAGCCAGGTCTGTTGCAGCCGGCGCAGGGCCACCGCGGAGGCCGTGTTGCAGGCCAGGACCACCAGGGAGGCGCCGGCTTCGAACAGGGTTTCGCAGCCTTGTTTCGTCAGTTCGACGATCTCTTCGCCGGAACGGTCGCCATAGGGGGTGTGTTTCTGGTCGGCCAGGTAGATGAAATCCGCCTGGGGAAGGCGACTGACCAGGGCGTGGTGAATGCTTAAGCCGCCAACGCCCGAATCGAACACGCCCATAGCCATGAAACTGTATCCCTTCCAACCGCTTGCCGGTTGGCAAGCGCGACTGCGCGCCCGAGCTTATGCGAGGAGCCTCGCGGCGCTTGAGCGCTAAGACCTTACGAAAACTTAATTTGGCCGTATCCGGGCCCACTTATAGGGTCATCGCATACGCCTTTTGCAACCGGCCGTAAACGGGGTTTTGCAGCCGGTTTTCACGGAGTTTTTCCATGTCCGAACATAACATTGATCGCCGCACCACGCTGGGCCTGATGGCTGCGACGGCACTGTCCACCTCCGCGTTTTCGGCGTTTGCACAGGAAGGTACCGCTTTGCTTTTGACAGCCGAATGGACGGGGTCTTATGGCGGAGTTCCGCCATTCGACAAGGTCGATATCAACCAGTTCGAAGCCGCCTATGACGCGGCCATGGCATCGCAGCGGCGGGAAATCGCGGCGATTACCGGCAACCCGGAGCCCGCAACCTTCGACAACACCATTGTGCCCTATGAGCGGTCGGGCAAGGCGCTGGGCCGGGTCGGGACGATCTACGGCATCTGGAACGGCAACCTGGCGACGGCGGAATTGCAGGCCATGGGCAAGACCATCCAGCCCAAGCTGGCGGCGTTTTCGGATGAGCTTATCCAGAACCCCAAGCTGTTCGCGCGCATCAAGTTGGTGTGGGACAACAAGGCGAAGTTCAACCTGACGCCCGAGCAGGATCGTCTGTTGTGGCAGTATTATACGAACTTCGTCCGGGCCGGCGCGGCTTTGTCGCCAAAGGCCAAGACGCGGGTGGCGGCGATCAACAAGGAGCTGTCGCTGCTGTTCAAGACCTTCTCGGACAATCTGCTGCACGACGAAGAGCAGGTGATGGTGGTGAGCGAGGCCGAGCTGGCCGGATTGCCGGACGGATTGAAGGCTTCGATGAAGCTGGCCGACGGCAGTTATGGCATCGCCAATACGCGTTCGGCGATGGAGCCGGTGACGACCTTCTGTACGGATCGCGGTGTGCGGGAAAAGGTGTGGCGGGCCTATGTCAATCGCGGCGACAATGGCGATCAGTGGGACAACAATGCCATTATTTCCAAGATCCTGAAGCTGCGGTTCGAGCGGGCGCAGCTGCGTGGCTATGAGACGCACGCCCATTGGCGGCTGGAAAACGCCATGGCGAAGACGCCGGCGAATGCCATGGCCTTGATGGAGGCGGTGTGGGGCCCGGCCGTGGCGCGGGTTCACGAAGAGGTCGCCGATATGCAGGCGGTCGCCGACAAGGAAGGCGCAGGCATCACGATCGAGCCGTGGGATTACCGTTTTTATGCCGAGAAGGTCCGTAAGGCGAAGTATGATCTGGATGAAAACGAGGTCAAGCCGTACCTGCAGATGGAGAAGCTGCGCGAAGGCATGATGTGGGCGGCCGGTCAGATCTATGGGTTTGAATTTACCCAGATCCAGGGCGTGCCGGTGTTCCACGATGACGTTCGGGTGTGGAAGGTGACGCGCGGCGGCAAGACGGTCGGGCTGTGGTACTTCGATCCGTATGCGCGCAAGGGCAAGCGGTCGGGCGCGTGGATGAATGCCTATCGGTCGCAGCAGCGGATGGATGGCAAGGATATCATTACGCTGGTGTCGAACAATTCCAACTTTATCAAGGCAGCGCCGGGTGAGCCGATCCTGATTTCGTGGGATGATGCGAAGACCTTGTTCCATGAGTTCGGCCATGCGATTCATGGGCTGTCGTCGAATGTGACCTATCCGTCGTTGTCAGGAACCAATGTGGCGCGCGATTATGTCGAGTTTCCGTCGCAGCTCAATGAGCACTGGTTGCCGACCAAGGAGGTTTTGAGCCGGTTTGCTTTGCATTACGAGACGGGCGAGGCGATGCCTGAGGCTTTGCTGGCCAAGATCGAGAAGGCCGACACGTTCAACCAGGGTTTTGCGACGGTGGAATATCTGGCGTCGGCTTTGATCGATATGAAACTGCACCTGGCCGGAGGGGCGGATATCGATGCCGATGCGTTTGAAAGTGCGGAGTTGACGAAGCTGAGTATGCCAAAGGAGATCGTCATGCGCCACCGCACACCGCAGTTCGGGCATGTCTTCTCATCGGACGGCTATTCGGCGGGGTATTACAGCTATCTGTGGTCGGATACGCTGACGGCCGATTGTGCCGAGGCGTTTACCGAGGCCGGCGGGTTCTACGACAAGGCGGTGGCCGATCGGCTGCAGGCCCATGTGCTGAGTGTCGGGAATACCGTCGATCCGGCGGATGGCTATCGTGCGTTCCGGCGCCGGGATCCGAACCGGGATGCGCTGATGCGTAAGAGAGGTTTCCCCGTAAAGTAATGGGGTGTGGGGTCCGCGACCCCACCTCTTTTCTTCTTCCTTTCCTGACCTTCGCCCCAAAGTGGGCGAGGTCAGGAAAGGAAAGAGGGAAGACTTGGGGCCGCAGGCCCCAAACCCCGTTTATTTTATGGGGGACACCCTCTATATACGCAGCATGTCACGCCCGTTCCTCAAGATGAACGGCCTCGGCAACGATTTCATCGTCGTCGATGCCCGCGAAACCGCCTTCCAGCCCGCTCCGGACCAGATCCGGGCGTGGAGTAACCGCGTCTCCGGCATCGGCTTCGACCAGCTCATCGCCATCGAAGGTTCCCGCGACGGTGACGCCTTCATGCGCGTGTGGAACTCCGACGGCGGCGGTGTCGAAACCTGCGGCAACGCCTTGCGCTGCGTCGCCTGGTACCTCAACCGGGACGCCAGCGATAAAACCCTGAAGATCGATACGCTCGGTGGAGCTACCAAAGCCCGCGTGCTCCGCGCCGACGCCACCACCGGCACGGCCAGCATCGACATGGGCAAGCCCGGTCTTAACTGGCAGGACATCCCCCTCTCCGAGGAAATGAACACCGCCAAGCTGGAGCTGAAGGTCGGGCCCTACGACGCGCCGCTCTATCACACCCCCGTCGCCGTCAGCATGGGTAATCCCCACTGCGTCTTTTTCGTCGACGACATCGAAACCGTCGACGTCAGGGCCACCGGCAGCCTGATCGAGCATCACCCGCTCTTCCCCGAAAGCGTCAATGTCGAGTTCGCCCAGATCCTCGACAAGGACAACATTCGCATGCGCGTGTGGGAACGCGGCGCCGGCATCACCCAGGCCTGCGGCACAGGCGCCTGCGCCACACTGGTCGCCACCGCCCGCCGCGGGCTGACCGGCCGAGCCGCCACCGTCCATATGGACGGCGGACCGCTGCACATCGTCTGGGCCGAGAACGACCACGTCATCATGACCGGCCCCGTCGAAGTCGAGTTCGAGGGCACGCTTTGACCGCCAAAGAATCGTCCCTCCAGGTTGTTACCTTTGGCTGCCGCCTGAATTCGTACGAAAGCGAGGTCATCCGCAAGACCGCCGCCGATGACGGGCTGTCCGACGCCATCATCTTCAACACCTGCGCCGTCACCGGTGAAGCCGTGCGCCAGGCGCGCCAGGCCATCCGCCGCGCGCGCAAGGAAAACCCGGACAAGCGGCTGATCGTCACCGGCTGCGCCGCCCAGACCGATCCCGACACCTTCGCCAACATGTCGGAAGTCGATTTCGTGATCGGCAACGCCGACAAGCAGAAGGCCGGCGCCTACCGCCTGACTCCCGACAGCGCGCGCGTTGTCGTCAACGACGTCTTTTCCGTCCGCGAAACCGCAGGTCATCTGATCGATGGGTTGAAGGATCGCGCCCGCGCCTTTGTCGAGGTCCAGAACGGCTGCGATCACCGCTGCACCTTCTGTATCATTCCGTATGGCCGCGGCAATTCGCGATCGGCCGCCGCCGGCGATGTCGTCGCCCAGACCCAGCGCCTGGTCGCCGAAGGCTATAATGAAATCGTCCTGACCGGAGTCGACCTGACCTCGTGGGGCAGCGACCTGCCCGGGCAACCGCAACTGGGCAATTTGGTGGCGCGGATTCTGAAACTGGTTCCCGACCTGAAGCGGTTGCGCCTGTCGTCGATCGATGCCGCCGAAATCGACGATACCCTGTTCCGCGCCTTTGCCGAGGAAGAGCGCCTGGCGCCCTATCTGCACCTCAGTCTTCAGCATGGGGACGATTTGATCCTGAAACGGATGAAGCGCCGCCACCTGCGCGCCGATGCCGTTGCTTTGGTCGAGAAGGTGCGGAGCATCCGGCCGGACATCGCGTTTGGCGCCGACATGATCGCCGGCTTCCCGACCGAAACCGAAGAGCATTTCGACAATGCCGTGTCGCTGATCGATGACTGCGGCCTGTCCTATGTTCATGTCTTTCCGTATTCGCCGCGGCCGCAGACGCCGGCGGCCAAGATGCTGCAACTGCCGCGTCCGGTGATCAAGGAACGCGCTGCCCGGTTGCGCGCCAAGGCCGAGGAAGCTTTGCAGGGGCATCTGAGCCGGCAGATGGGACGGACGTTGTCGTGTGTTATTGAGAAGCCGGGCTTTGCCCGCGCCGCCGACTTTACCGAAGTGGTGTTTACGGGCGAGGCGACGGTCGGTGGCATCAGCGATATCGCCATCACCGGCCACGACGGCAAACATGCTATTGGCGCTTTACTTCAAAACACGGTACGGCAGTCGGCATGACCGAAGAGAAGAAAAAAGGCTGGTTCGAGCGGCTGACCCATGGCCTGTCGCGGACCTCGCAGAACCTGGCCGAACAGGTCACCCAGGTGTTTTCGCAGAAGGAAGCTTTGAGCGATTCCGACCTGGAAGCGCTGGAAGATCTGCTGATCGAGAGCGACCTGGGCCCGCAGATTTCGGCCAATATCTCGGCCAAGATGGCCCAGGCGAAGTTTTCGTCCGCTAAAGATTCGACGGCGGTGCGCGAAGCCCTGGCCAATGCGTTGGCCGATGAGCTGGTCAATCACGAAGGCACGTTCGAGCCTCTGGGTGGGCCCAAGCCGTACATCGTCCTGTTCGTCGGCGTGAACGGGTCGGGCAAGACCACGACCCTGGGCAAGATCGCCGCCTCTCTGACGGCCAAAGGCGCCAAGGTGCTGATCGTCGCCGGCGATACCTTCCGGGCGGCCGCTGTCGAGCAGCTCAAGGTTTGGTCCGAACGCGCCAAGGCCGATTTCATGGGCCGCAAGACCGGCGCCGATGCGGCGGGTCTGGCCTATGATTCGGTGGTGAAGGCGAAAGAGGAGGGCTACGACGTTGTCCTGATCGACACCGCCGGCCGGTTGCAGAACAAGCAGCAGCTGATGGACGAGCTGTTGAAGATCGTCCGGGTGATCAAGCGGGTTGATCCGGACGCGCCGCATGAGACCCTGCTGGTGCTGGACGCCACGGTCGGACGCAATGCGCTCAGCCAGGAACAGATTTTCGGCCGCCAGGCGTTTGTGTCGGGGTTGGTGATGACCAAGCTGGACGGCACCGCGCGCGGCGGCATCCTGATCCCCATTGCCAAGGCCTCCGATGCGCCGATCAAGCTGATCGGGGTGGGCGAGGACATCGAAGACCTGCACGCCTTCAAGGCGCGTGATTTTGCCCGCTCGATGGTGGGCCTGGAGCCGCAAGCATGACGGACGAACCGCTCAAAACGGCGCTGAAGGCCGATCCGGAACTGGCGCTGAAGCCGTCCGAACCCAAGCAGAACTGGGTCAAGATCGGTGTCGATTACGGTCCGCTGATCGCGTTCGGCGGCGCCTTCTTCGCGTCGAAGTTCCTGTTCAAATTGCCCGATCCGGATCCGCTGATCTGGGCGTCCGGTAGTCTGGCTGTCGCTTCAGTGATCGCCCTGATCGTCGGGTTCGTTGCTGAAAAGCGTCTGGCGTGGATTCCGCTGGCGGCCGCGGCCATCGGGATTCCGTTTGCGGTGCTGACGGTGGTGTTTCACGACGGCGTCTTCATCAAGATCAAGATGACCATCGTCAATGTGCTGATCGCCGGCGTGCTGCTGGGCGGACTGGCGCTGAAGAAGCAGCCGTTGAAGGCGCTGGTTGGCGAGGCGCTGAAGCTGAAAGAGCCGGCCTGGCCGAAGCTGACCATTTATTATGCCCTGTTCTATCTGGCGATGGCCGGGGTGAACGAATATATCTGGCGGACCCAGACCGATAGCGTCTGGGCGACCTGGAAGCTGTTCTCGCTGGTCGGCGGTCCGATCCTGTTCTCCCTGGCGCTGTTTCCGTTCCTGATGAAGAACATGATCCAGCCGGAAGAAAAAGGGCCGGACGCGTGACAAACTGTTCCGGGTACGGAATATTGTCGTAAATCTGCCATATATCTATGACAGAAAACGAAGACATTCAGCACGCTGCACGGAACCGTCTCATGAAGAAGTCCAAGCCGTCCGATGCCCCTGAGCCGCGTTCCACGCTCGAAGGCTCGCCCGCCCATCTCCTCCACCGTGTTCTGCAGATCGCGCTCGATATCTATAACGAGACGGCTGGCGAGGGCGCCCTGACCCAGCGGCAGTTCGCCGTGCTTCAGGCGCTGGACGGTAGCGAGGGCCTGTCCCAGACGGACCTGGTCAAGATTACCGGTATCGACCGCTCGACCCTGGCCGACCTGGTGGCGCGGATGATCGCCAAGGAACTGCTGGTACGGGAACGTTCGGCGACCGACGCACGCGCCAACCTGGTGCAGCTGGCGCCGGCCGGCAAGACGGCGTTGGATGAAATGCAGCCGCGCGTTCTGCAGGCGGATGAGAAGATCCTCAGCCTGTTGTCGCCGCCCAAGCGTGACAGCTTCGTCAAGCTGCTGCGCAAGATCACGGCGGCGCGCGAGGTCGAACTGTCGGGCGAGACGCCGGTGCGCAAGGCGAAGGCCGATAAAAAGACCGACAAGAAAAAGAAAAAGCACAAGCTGAGTGCCAAGAAGCTGAAGAAGCTGCCCATGCCGGCCCTGTCGGATGGCGCATCTGAGGCTGTGGCCGGGCAGGATCTGGTTCACGCACCCGTGCCAGAACAGGCCTAACGCCCCAATTCGGCCAACATCGTTTATGGAGAATTAAGGCAACACACCTTATTTCAAATCCATGCTTCGCTCGTCCTATCGCCTTTTGCTGACCGGGATCCTCGCCTTCGCCCTGTGCGGAGCCATGCAGTCTGACGCCAATGTCCGCGTCAAGCGGCTGTCGGCCCAGGATCAGGCCGATCTCGATGCCTTGTCCGCCCAGCGCCGCGCCGAGGAACGCAAGAGCGACCAGACCCGCCAGACCGCCCGTGACGTGGCGCTTGAAGTCGAAGCGTTGCGCCAACGCATCATCGATATTTCCAAGCGCCAGGGCGTGTCGGAGCAACGCGCCGCCATTTACCGCGCCAAGCTGGAAACCCTGAACCTACAGGAAGCCGACATCACGCGCCGGCTGACGGCTGAGCGTTCCACCCAGTCCAAGCTGCTGTCGGCTTTGCAGATCTATTCGCGCAATCCGCCGCCGGCGTTGCTGATCAACCCGCGCAAGGCCAATGACGCCGTCCTGGCCGCCATCATCATGCGCGCGATCACGCCGGAACTGGAAAAGCGCACCCAGGGCCTGGTCCAGGAAAACGCCCAGCTGGTCAATGTCCGCCGTCAGGCCGCCCTGCAGAACGAAGCGTTGTTCATCTCCGAAAGCGAGGTGTCGAGCCAGCGCCGCGAAATAGAGGGCCTGATCAAGGAAAAGATGTCGCTGGAAGACCAGCTCCTGCAGCAGGCCGATCGCATGGACGCCAATGTCGTGACGATGAAAGCCAGGGAAGACCGGGTGCGCGGCAATCTGCCTCTGCGCGGCATGTTGGGCACCGAGTCCTCACGCCTCAATCAACCCGTGGTCGGGGAAAAGGTCCGCGACTTTGGTCAGGTTGGAGGGCAGGCCAATGCTCCAGGCGGAGCACCGTCCAGTCGTGGCGTCTATTATACGGCCCAGCCGGGGTCGCAGGTGACGGCGCCGGCGGAAGGCGAGGTCGAATATGCCGGCCCCCTGGCCTCCTACGGTCAGGTCGTGATCCTGGGGATCGGCAACAATTATCACATCGTGCTGACAGGGATCGGCCGGATCTATGTCGACAAGGGCCAGACCGTCGGCCGCGGCGAGCCGGTGGGCCGCATGCCCAACCTGTCGGATAAGAAGACCGTTCTGTACATGGAACTGCGCAAGGGCGAGGACCCGGTCAACCCGGCTAACATGGTGCCGGTTTCGGGGAAATAGTTAGCAAGTAAGATACTCCTCCACCCCTTCGGGGTCCGCCTCCCCACTTCGTAGGGAGGAGGGAGCTTGAAACTGCGGACGGCGCTTTCTCGGACAATTACGCTCTTGCGGCCGTTTTTTCGGTTGCGGCGTTGCCCAGCACCTCGGCCAGCGGCTTGGGGCGGCTGAAATAATAGCCCTGCAAATACTGGCACCCGGCCAGCCGCAGCAGACGGACATGGTCCTCGGTCTCGACGCCTTCCGCGGTCACCGCCAGCCCCAGGGCATTGGCGATATTGACCGTGCCGGCGACCAAAGCCGCCGCCTGAGGGTCGCGGTCGACCTGGCTGGCCAGCGACTTGTCGATCTTGATGGTGTCGAAATCGTACCGCCGCAGGTAACCGATGCTGGAATAGCCCGTGCCGAAGTCGTCCAGCGCCATCGAAACCCCCAGCGCCTTCAGCGCCGACACCGCCGCAATGGCCCGCTCAGGATTTTCAATCAGATAGCCCTCGGTGACCTCCAGTTCCAGGCGATCGGCGGGGAAACCGATTTCGGCCAGGATGGCGGCGACCTTGCTTTCGAACTCGACGTCGCGGAACTGTGCCGGCGAAATATTGACGCTGAGCTGCAGCTCCGGCACCAAGCTCAGGTCCTTGCAGGCGCGGCGCAGGACGAACTCACCCAGGGCCTGGATCAGGCCGCTGCTCTCGGCAATCGAGATGAACTGGTCGGGGAAAAGCTCGCCGTCCGGCCGTCCCGGCCACCTGACCAAAGCCTCGACCGAGGCCATACGCCCGCTGCGGGCGTCGATGATCGGTTGATACACGACGTCGAACTCGCCGCGTTTCAGGCCATCGCGGATTCCGGTCTCGATCGCCTGCTTGCGCAGTCTCTGGGCGTCCAGTTCGTCATTGTACCAGGTGATCCGGGCCTTGCCGGTCGATTTGGAATGGTACATGGCCAGGTCGGCGCGGCGGAACAGCTCCTGGCTGCGGACGGCTTTCAGGTCGCCGGAGGCGATGCCGATGCTGGCGCCGATCTGGACGGTGCGTTCGCCGATCCGGATCGGTTTGGTCAGAAAGTCGAGGGACTTTTCGGCAAAGATCTGGGCGCGGGCGTCCGCATCCTTGCCGCCCAGCAGCAGGGCGAATTCGTCGCCGCCCATGCGCGCCAAGGCGCCATGATTGGGCAGGAATTCCTTCAGCGCGGCGGCTACGATCATGATCAGCTTGTCGCCGGTGGCGTGGCCGTAGATGTCGTTGACATCCTTGAAGCCGTCCAGGTCGATAAACACCACGGCCTTGTGGGCGGCTCCGCGCTTTTTGTCGACCCGCCGCAGCTGATCGAACAGGGCGCGGCGATTGGGCAGGCCGCTGAGGTTGTCGGTGAAGGCGAAGGTGCGCGCGACCTGTTCGCCCTGGGCAAACTTCATAAGGCTGTAACCCGCCACGGCAAACATCAGCAGGATAAGCCCGCCGATCAGCCAGGCAATGGTCTGGATACCGGACCGCGCGGCTTCGGCCGCCTCGGCGCCGGGTTGGCGGGGCGTCCAGGACAGTCGTGCCAGTTCCAGCCCGCTGGCGTCTTCAAGCTGCAGATAGGGCTTGGTGCTGCCTGACCTGTCGGTCAGGCGAATTTCATCAATACGGAATGCGTCGGACAGCTCTTTCAACATGCCGGCCGACAGGTGCCGGGTCATGACCAGATAGCGTTTCGTGCTGCCCTTTCCCGACAGGGTGCCGTCAGTCTGGCGGATAAGACCGATGCCGGCAATCGCGATCCCGCGGGAGCTGCGGGTCATGCCCGATACAGCCGTCTTCCCGGTCTGAAGGTTATCGCGATGGACATTGATAAGGGCGTCCAGCCCGCTGCCGAGACTGACGGCGGCCGGATCGACCTTTTGCCCGGAAACATAGCCGGTCACGACGGCGAATTTTTCGTCGAGAATATAGATGCCGTCATAGTCGCGACCGTCCTGCGCGACGGCGCCCCAGGTCGCATAAAACCAGTTGTCGTCCTGCCGGTCGGTATAGATGTGCGCGACGGCATCATCCCAGACGGTGTTGTCCTCGACGCGCGCCGTCATGCGCGTCAGGGAGGTCAGGATGGCCCCCTGGACGTATTCGATCGACCGCGTTTCGTAGATCTGGTTGGCCTTGTTGGTGACAACGGCCAGGGACGAATACATCAGGGCAATAATGGCAACTGCAAAGCCGACGCAACCGACCGCAACCAGGGCGAAAAGCGTCCTGGCCTTGGGCTCGATACGCCACCCCGGAAATTTGAGCATTCTGCCACCGACTATGAAACGACGCTCTTCCGGCGTCTCCCAGCATCGGCACTATGAAACAAAAGTGTGAAAATCTCGCTTATGGTGGCCGTAATTGCCTGAAGCGGGTTGCCAGCTTTTCTTACCTATACCCCTCCACCGCTCCGCGGTCCCCCTCCCCACTTCGTGGAGAGGAGGGCGCTTGGCACCTCCGTCTGAGATAGCTCCTTTGCCGGGGAAGCAATGTCCATATGGATTTTATACGCGCGCCATCCTATGCTCGCAGCTTAAGCGTACCCGGCATTTCCGTCACAACCGGCGGGAAATGGAGGTCACGGTTACGCGCCCCGTTTACGCCACACTCACACTCTTATATGTAGTTTGATAACCTTGATGCCCGGGCGTGCTTGCGTCGTTCCCGGGCTCGCTTTGAGGACAGTATGAAAAACCTTTATCTCGGCGGATTCGCCGCCCTGTGCCTGAGTGCCGGCGCCGTTGCCTACGCCAACCAGCCGGCCTTTGCGCCGCAGTCCGATACCTACAAGCAGCTTCAGTTGTTCGGCGACGTCCTGGCCATCGTCCAGCAGAACTACGTCGTCAAGGTCGATTCGAAGAAGCTGATTACCTCGGCGCTGCAGGGCATGCTGACCAGCCTGGATCCGCATTCCAACTACCTGTCCGACGAATCCTATACAGATCTCAACGAGAAGACCCGCGGCACCTACGGCGGCATCGGCCTGGAAGTGACCAGCGAAGACGGCGCGGTGAAGGTGGTGACGCCGATGGACGACACCCCCGCCATGAAGGCCGGCGTCGAATCGGGCGACTATATTACCGCCATCGACGGCACCTCGATCCTGGGCCTGCCGCTGAACGAAGCGGTGTCCAAGATGAAGGGCGAGGCCGGCACCAAGCTGACCGTCACCCTGGTCCGCGCCGGCAAGGACGAGCCTTTCGACCTGACCCTGACGCGCGAAGTCATCACGGTCAAGTCGGTCAAGGTCCGTATGGAAGGCGACTACGGCTATCTGCGCATCGCCAGCTTCTCGCAGAGCACGGCCAATGATGCCCGCGTCGCGCTGGAAGACCTGATGGCCAAGAACCCGAACATGAAGGGTCTGGTCCTGGACCTGCGTAACAATCCTGGCGGCCTGCTGGAACAATCGGTCGGCGTCGCCGACATGTTCCTGAACGGCGGCGAGATCGTGTCCCAGCGTGGCCGCGACCCCAACGACATTATCCGTTACCAGGCCAAGAAGGGCGATATGCTGAAGGGCCTGCCCATGGTCGTCCTGACCAATCCGGGTTCGGCTTCGGCGGCGGAAATCGTCGCAGGCGCCCTGCAGGACCAGAAGCGTGCCTCGATCGTCGGTCTGACCACCTTCGGCAAGGGCTCGGTTCAGAGCGTCATCGACCTGGGCGATAACCGCGCGGTCAAGCTGACCACGGCGCGTTACTACACCCCGTCCGGCCGCTCGATCCAGAAGACCGGCATCGAACCGGACCTGGAAGTTGCCCAGTCCAAGGACCAGGCGAAATACATCGCCACCTCGGCCCTGCAATATACCGAAGCGGCCTATGCCAATGCGCTGGATGCCGACGAAGGCAAGGTCCGCCGTTCGCCGCACGCTGTGCAGGAGGTTCCGCCGGAGGATTTCGACACCAAGACCGGCGACTTTACGCTGACGCGTGGCCTGGACGTCCTGAAGTACGGTGGCGACGTCAAGATGGCGATCGACCATCCGCGCGGTGTCAAGCTGGCCGACGCCGACTTGGTCAAGAAGGATCCGAGCCGTTTTGCCGGCAAGGACAAGCCGGCTCCGGCCACGGGCACGATCGTCGAAGGCGCCAAGTCGTCAAGTTCGAGCACTTCGGCACCGAAGTAAGGTCGTTTAAGCTGAAAGGAATAAGGCCCCTCAGTTGTTTCGAGGGGCCTTATTTTTTTTCCCTCTCCCCGCTTGTGGGGAGAGGACGAGAGCGGAACGAATTGAACGCGACGGGGCGGGCGGCGAGCCTGAGGGGCTTTCCGAAAGCGTCTATGCGGCGGACGGTACAGCATGCCCCTCACCCTAACCTCTCCCCGTGCAGAACGGGGAGAGGGGATTCTGACGGCGCTTCTTCGACAAAAAGTAAGCCTTCGTTAGGCTTTGTTAACCCTGAATTGGCAAAATCCAGGCTGAGTTTCCCGGATCGCGCCGCATGTTCGCCAAACCGAAATCGCCAAGCTTCCTCAGTCGCCCGGCCACGCCGCGCGCCGGCGGTTTCGACCTGCGCGCGAGAGCGGACAAGGTCGTCGAATTTTTCAAAAAGCCCTATGTCGGCCCGGTCACGGCCGGTGCCGCCTTCGTCCTGGTCATCTTCGCCTTCCTGAACCTGGCGGGCGACCCCGACGCCGCCTCGCAGTCCGTCCGCATCACCCTGCCCAAGACGCAACAGTCCAAGGCCCCGCCGCCGCGCTCCGGAGCCGGCGAAGCCGCCGAAGGTGAAACCTTTACCCTCGACAGCCTGGGCCTGTTCGGTGACACGCCCAGCGATGGCTTCAACCTGGACCCGGCCAGCCAGGCCGAAGCCCCGGGCCACGCCGTCATCACCCTGCCAGGCGACGAAACCGCTGCTCCCGCAGCTGCCGGTGTGCGCGGCGCGCGTATCCCCCTCAGCCAGGCGCCGGTCGCCGGCCTGATCCAGACCACCAACACCGGGCCCCTGCCGATGATTTCCCCGGCCGGCCTGACCCCGGCCTCGGCCTATGCCCGGCCGTTCAAGTCCGACGGCCGTCCCTATGTCGCCCTGATCGTTGGCGGCCTCGGCCTGAACCCGGCCGCTACGCGCCAGGCCATCGACGAATTGCCGCCCGAAGTCACCCTGTCCTTCGTGCCCTACACCCAGGGGCTCCAGGGATGGATCGACCTGGCCCGCGCCTCGGGCCACGAGGTCATTGTCGAAGTGCCGATGCAGCCGACCAACTATCCCGACACCGATCCCGGCCCGCAGACCCTGATGGCCAACGCCAAGAGCGACGAACTGCAGAACAAGCTGGCCTGGTCACTGTCGCGCGCTACCGGCTTCTTCGCCGTCTCCAACTATCAGGGCAGCGCCTTCCTGAAGGACAAGGCCGGCACCCAGACCTTCATGAGCGTGCTGAAATCGCGCGGTGTCGCCTTTATCGACGACGGCCAGGCGCGGGGCCTGCAGGGTGCGTGGTCGCGCGCCAGCGCCGACCGCGTTGTCGACAGCCAGATCAACGCCCAGTCCATCCAGGCGCAACTGACGGGGCTGGAAACCACGGCCAAGAACCGCGGCAGCGCGCTGGGTACCGGCTTTGCCTATCCGGTGACTTTGGCTGTGGCCCTGCGCTGGACCCAGTCGCTGGACGCCAAGGGCATTCAACTGGCGCCGGCCTCGGCGGTCCTGCATCAATGACCGCGCCGACCGGCTATCGTCCCAATGTGGGCGTCGTCGTCTTCAACCGCGACGGCAAGGTGTGGATCGGCCACCGCTACGGCATGGCCGGTGACTATGCTTGGCAGTTCCCGCAAGGCGGCATCGATGAGGGCGAGGACCTGGAAGAAGCCGCTCGCCGCGAGCTTTATGAAGAGACCGGGATCAAGCGTATCGACCTGATCGGCCGCACCAAGGATTGGGTTGTCTATGATTTCCCGGCGGAGGTCCTGGCGCAGGGCAAGATCGGCAAGAACTTCAAAGGCCAGAAGCAGATCTGGTTCGCCTTCCGCTTTACCGGTGACGACAGCGAGATCGACCTGAACGCCCACCACGAGCAGGAGTTCTCACGCTGGGAATGGTGCGACCTGGGCTCGGTGATCGACCGTGTCGTGCACTTCAAACGCGACAGCTATCGCCAGGTGATCAAGGAATTCCAAGGCCTGGTGTGACGGAACGTGAGTAAAGGGTTTTACCACGGACCACACGGACCACACGGACTTCGGGTTATACCAAACCCCCGCGTAGCGGCAAATACCCAAGACATATTCCGCTTCACGGTAGACCCAGGCTAACCTGAAGTCCGTGTGGTCCGTGTGGTCCGTGGTAAAAAATCTTACTTCGCGGGGCCCTTGCGCCGGGTGTCCGACGGGGCCTCACCGAACAAGTTCGCGTAATACTGGGCAAACCGCCCGGCATGGGGGAAGCCATGATCGGCGGCCACCTCGGCGATCGGCCGGGTATCGCGCACGTCCTGCAAGGCCTGATGCGCCATCTGCAGACGGATGGTCCGCAGGTAAGCATGTGGCGTCACGTCCATATGCGTCCGGAAACTGGTTTCCAACGTCCGTACACTGATATTGGCCGCCTTGGCGACCTCCGCCATGGAGGGATTGCGCCGCGCCTCACGGTGCATGAAGTCGCGCGCCACCCGCAGATAGTTGGGCATGGGGCCCGCCTTCGGCGCCTGCATGCGCTCGGAATAGCGGTGCGGAATACTTTCCAGCAGCATGTGGCTGAAGGTTTCGGCCAGGCGCTGCTGCAGGGTCGGCGACAGGTGCCGGCTCTGGAAGGTAAAGGCGTCCGAACACAGGGTGGCGATCAGCCGCGCCAACAGCTTGGCCTTCGGCGCCGACATGTCGATCACCGGCCCCAGTTGCAGGTCCTGTTCGACCGGCAACTGCAGGATATCGTACAGGAAGCGCTGGACCCAGTCGAAGCTAAGCTTGATGATATAGGCTTCGCAGGTCGTGCCTTCGGCCAGGTGATAGATCCGTGCCTCGGTGCGCGGCTGGTAAATCGTCGCCGAACCAGCGGCAATCGTTTGCGTTGCGCCGTCACGCTCCAGGCGCAGACTACCCCGGACCGGCATGATGATGACCACGTCGCTGGTCGGTTCGGTCTGGACCTGCAAGAAGCCGCGGCTGGAGGTCAGGCGGGCCATCAGGATACGCGGTGCATTGCGGCTGTCTTGCGACTTCAGCACGCCCAGATTCATCTGCCAGTGAAAATTCGGACCGGAATCGTCGAGATCGCAATTCCAATCGAAAAAGCTGCAGATGATTTTCTGGAACTTGTCAAAGCTGTCGCCGACGCATTGCCATGTTTCCACGGAATCGAGCGTATTGCCTTGCATGATCTCCATTCCCAACGCAGCTCTCCTCCTACTTTCCGAGAATCGGGCGAGTCCGAAGGTCTTAATCGCAGTAAATCAAAAGGTTCTACTGCGAAAGACAAAGGATATCCGCTAATAAACACTGATATCCAGAATGCGAAAAAAAAGACGCCCGCAAGAAAACAATCCACATAATAGAATGTAACGACAATTCAGATAATTACGTTTTGGTCTGAAATTTCTAAAGTATCCATAAATAAGCGCTTTTCGTCCAAAAAGCGTAGAGTAAAATCAATTTTTTATTTGGAAAATTGGGCGATTTTGCGGCGTGATCACACATCATCTCACGCCGGGCCAATATCCGCAAGCCGTCACATTACGGTCATTGGGACGATGTAAGGCTTTCGGCAATTGCCAAACCGTTCGCCATCGTTTATACGCCCCCGTCCCTCCCCATCGCTCCGTCTGGGGGACCAAGGGCCAATGACGGGCGTCACCAAACCTATGGAGGCGATCATGCGTAAATATACCCCCCAATTCAGCTTTCGAGCCGACATCTAAACGCCGGAGGGGCTTTCCCCAGCGAAACCCGCGTCATGCGTGGCGACCGTGTCGTCCATGGCGAAAAGGAGCTGATGGAAAAATTGGGTCGTCAGGACCCATGCCCCTGCGAATCAGGCCGGAAGTTCAAGGCATGCTGCCTCACCCGCCGCTGCTTTCAAGGACATGAACCACTACCGGCGTGATTGATCCCCTCCCTATCCCGACCCGCCGTCGCTCCGTCCGGCGGGTCGGCCTTTCCAACGACGGGCGCTCAAATCAAGGGAAACCACAGATATGAACGCTCCCGTTCAGACCAACACCAAGGCCGAGCTGCTGCAGAACACCGTCGAGCACGTCGACATCACCTCCTATGACGCCCGCCCGATCATCGATTCGATGCGCAAGATGTCGTTCTCGTCGCGCGACACCGCCCGCGCCGCCGACATCTTCAACATGGCCCTGGCCGACAAGGGCTGCTCGACCTGGCTGATCCTGGCCGGTTCGACCTCGGCCGGCGGCTGCATGCATGTCTATCGCGACATGGTGAAGTTCGGCATGATCGACGCGGTGGTCGCCACCGGCGCCTCGATCGTCGACATGGATTTCTTCGAAGCCCTGGGCTTCAAGCACTATCAGGCGGCCGGCTCGGTCGACGACAACGTGCTGCGTGAGAACTATATCGACCGGATCTACGACACCTATATCGACGAGGAAGAGCTGCAGGCCTGCGACCACACGATCCTCGAGATTGCCAACCGCCTGGAGCCGCGCGGCTATTCCTCGCGCGAATTCATCTGGGAAATGGGTAAGTGGCTGTCGGAAGGCAACGCGAAAAAGCCCGGCTCGCTGATCCAGACCGCCTATGAAGAAGGCGTGCCGATCTTCTGCCCGGCCTTTGTCGATTCGTCGGCCGGTTTCGGCCTGGTCAAGCACCAGAAGGAGCGCATCGCCGCCAAGCAGCCCTATATGCTGCTGGACGCGATCGCCGACTTCCGCGAACTGACCGACATCAAGATCGCCGCCGGCACCACAGGCCTGTTCATGGTCGGCGGCGGCGTGCCGAAGAACTTTGCCCAGGACACGGTGGTCTGCGCCGAAATCCTCGGCGTCGAAGCCGACATGCACAAGTACGCCGTCCAGATCACGGTCGCCGACGTCCGTGACGGCGCCTGTTCGTCCTCGACGCTGAAGGAAGCCGCTTCGTGGGGCAAGGTGTCGACGACCTATGAACAGATGGTGTTCGCGGAAGCGACGACTGTCGTTCCGCTCATTGGTTCGGACGCCTACCACCGTGGCGCGTGGCAAGGTCGCGAAAAACCCCGTTGGGCCAAGCTGTTCGCGTAATCGTGAGACAAAAAACGCAGATATATTGCGGTGCACCTATTGCAATTTCGGCGGAAAGGATTAGTTAAGGCCTCTCAGCTATGATCATCATATGATTCATCTCATATGAGTCGCAGCAACAAGTTCGTCGCCGGGATCATCCCCCCCCCCTCGAAACCGGCGGCATGCGCGGCCCTCCTTGCCCCCCAAGGAGGGCCGTTGATTTTTACGGCACCGTTGTTGCGGGCAAGTCGGGTTTTCTTTGATTTGCGCTTTTGCTCAGGCAAAAGACGCGGGCTTGCCTCTCCAAGGAGGGCCGTTGATTTTTACGGCACCGCCATTGCGGGCAAGTCGGGTTTTTCTTTGATTTTGCGCTCTTGCTAAGGCAAGAGCGCGGGCTTGCCCCCCAAGGATGGCCGTAGATTTTTTACGGCACAGTCGTTGCGGGCAAGTCGGGTTTTTCTTTGATTTTGCGCTCTTGCCAGGGCGAGAGCGCGGGCTTGCCCCCCAAGGATGGCCGTTGATTTTTACGGCTCCGATATCCCGATAAATTTGCGCAGGAAGAAGACTCCCTCTTTTCTTCGCGTCTTCGCGTGAATAAATTCTTCCGACCTCGCCCCCGCACACAAGACGCAGGCACTGTCGAGAACCTACGCAAAAAAATTCACGCGAAGACGCGAAGACGCGAAGAAATTAACCGGTCTTAATCGCCGTTAACCAAATAGCTACCTGATTTTCCTAAGGTTGGCGTCATGACCACGCCGATTCGCCCCTCGCTCGCCCAGATGCTGAACCCGCAACAGGCCGCTCCGGCCCGTCCGGCGGCGCAGGCGACTCCGCAGGCCGGAGGGTTCGCTTCGGCGATGCAGGCCCAGAAAGCCTTCTTCCAGCAGGTCACCCAGCCGAAAATCACCCCGGCCACCTATACGGCGGCCGACATCGCCAGGGCGACGCCGCAGGTCAATACGGCGCCGGCACCCGCGGCCCAGGACGCGACCCAGCCGCTGAAAAGGCCGGGCTCGTACGTCAATATCGTGATTTAAACTCAATCCCGGTGATAGGGCAGGCCGGCCAGGATGGTCGTGGCGCGGTACATCTGTTCCGCCAGCATGACCCGTACCAGGGCGTGCGGCCAGGTCTGCGGCCCGAAGGCCAGGGAAAACGCCGCCTGTTGACGCAAGCCCGGGTCCAGTCCATCCGCCCCGCCGATGACGAAGGTTACCCGGCGCTCACTGCGGTCCTTGAAGGTTTCAAGCCGTTCGGCGATCTTGCGTGAGGTCAGCAGTTCGCCGCGCTCATCGCAGGTGATCAGAATGCCGCCATCAATGGCATCGCGGATGGCCTCAGCTTCGGCAGCCTTGAGCTGCGGCGAGGTCAGGTTTTTCGCCTTCTTCGCCTCGACCTCGATCAGCTCGACCGGCGAAATACCTAAGCCGCGTCCGGTCTGGCCGGCGCGGCTCAGGTAGTCTTTCACAAGGGCATTTTCCGTGGTCGCGCCCAGCTTGCCCACGGCGCACAGGGTCAGGCGCATGGTATCAAGCGTCGGCGGGCGACAGCGACCAGATCTTTTCGATATTGTAGAAGGTGCGGACTTCCGGACGGAAGATGTGGACGACCACATCACCGACATCGATCAACACCCAGTCGCAGGCCGGCAGGCCTTCGACCTTGGCCTTGCCGTGGCCGGCCTCCTTCAGAGCGCGCAGAACGTGGTCGGCGAGGGCGCCGACATGGCGGTGGGAGCGGCCCGACGCGATGATCAGGGTATCGGCGACGGAGGATTTTCCCTTGAGATCGATGCAGACAATGTCCTGCGCCTTGTCGTCATCGAGACGATCAACAATCAGGGTCTCAAGCGGCGGAAGAGTTTCATCGTGGGCAGCCTGAACAGTGTCAGGCGCGGCCGGCGTGCCGGCGGAAGCTTTCGGTTGCGCACCTTGCGCGGGTTGAAGAGACAGGGTCAGGGTTCCTTTATGGTCCACGATAAGGCAGGACCTTATCACAAAAGGGTCCCCCGGTCATCCCATCAATGGGCCGATCACCGATTTTTTAAATGCCGGTGGGCGACTGCCGCCGTTGCGCCCGGATCGCGGTCGAGGAATGACCGTGCAGAGGCCCTTTGAAGAAGGACCAGGCGGGAGCCGCCATCATCGGCAGGATGCGCGCCTGGCGTTCTTTTACCCGATAATGGGCGAAACGTTTGGCGGCGTGCGAGAAGCGTGCGTTCATCATGGCACCGGGACGCGACACCACTGCGACGGGCACCATGGCCATGATCTGCAGCCAGCCGCGCCACTTGTGAAAGCTCACCAGGCTATCGCCGCCCATGATCCAGACGAAGTGCACGCCCGGGAAACGCGCCTTCAAGGCCCGCAGGGTATCCAGCGTATAGGTGGCGCCGATGCGGGTTTCGAAGTCAGAAATAATGTCGTTGGGACCGATAAACGGTTCGATCTCGGCGATGCGCTGATGCAGCGGCGCCGTTTCGGTCTTGGATTTCAGCGGATTCTGCGGCGAGACCAGCCAGATGATGCGGTCCAGTCCCATCTTGACGCGTGCGGTTTCGGCGACGTGGCGGTGCCCCTCATGGGCCGGATTGAACGAGCCGCCGAACAGGCCGATCTTCATGCCGGGTTCGAGATGGAATCCCGGACGCAGGCCGCCGCCGCGCACCGAAGACGTCATCGGGACGAGACCGGCGCGCCACATCCCGTTTAGTTATCCCAGGGACTGTAGGGCGCGGCGACCGGGGTATCATCGTCCTCTTCGTCACGTTTGGGCGCCGTGCCCTGGATGGTGGCCAGGGCGGCGAACAGAAGTTCGCGCACGCCTTCGCCGGTGACGCCCGACATCTGGTACGGGGTCTGGCCGCTGGCGCGTTTCAGTTTTTGGCTCAGCTTTTTGCGGGTATCGGCGTCGATGGCATCGATCTTGTTGATGACGACGAGTTCCGGCCGCTCGGCCAACTCCTCGGCATAGGCTGCCAGCTCGCGGCGGATGACCTTGTAGGCCTTGACCGGGTCGTCCTGGGTGCCGTCGACCAGGTGGATCAGCACCTTGGTGCGTTCGACGTGACCCAGGAAGCGGGTGCCGAGACCGGCGCCTTCCGAAGCGCCTTCGATCAGGCCCGGGATATCGGCGAGGACGAAGCGCTGTTCGGGGCCTAAGTCGATCACGCCCAGGTTCGGGGTGAGGGTGGTGAAGGGATAGTCGGCGATCTTGGGCTTGGCGGCGGAAGATGCGGCCAGGAAGGTCGATTTTCCGGCGTTGGGCAGGCCCAGCAGGCCGGCGTCGGCGATCAGCTTCAGGCGCAGCCAGAACCAGCGCTCTTCACCGTCCTGGCCGGGCAGGGCGAAGGTTGGAGCCTGGTTGACCGGGCCCTTGAAGCGGGTATTGCCCCAGCCGCCATTGCCGCCCTTGGCCAGCAGGTAGCGTTTGCCGACGACGTCCAGATCGACGATCAGTTGATCTTCGTCTTCGTCGAGGACTTCGGTGCCGACGGGGACGCGCAGGACGATGTCATCGGCATTGGCGCCGTGCATCTGGCGGCCCTTGCCGTGCTCGCCGGTCTTGGCTTTGAAATGTTGCTGGTAGCGATAGTCGATAAGGGTGTTGAGGCCCTCGGTGGCTTCGATCCAGACGTCGCCGCCCTTGCCGCCGTCGCCGCCGTCGGGGCCACCGTTGGGGATGAACTTCTCACGCCGGAAGGAGACGCTGCCCGCGCCGCCATTGCCTGAGCGGATAAAGATCTTGCACTGGTCGAGGAATTTCATGGTTTGGTTGTCTTGACGGAAAAAAGGCCCAAGATCAATGACCTTGTGCTCAGGGGGAGGATAAGGTTTTTCGCAAAAAAGTCCCTTGGCTTCGGGCGTTGCCCTCGCCTCAGCGTACTTTTTGGCGGGTTCAATAAGGAAAATCCAGGACTGGGGAGCGGCCCGGCGTCCTGGATTTGCTTTTTAGTGGCTTGGACTTTGGCCAAGGTTTCAGAGGATGCGGATCATATGCAGGGCGGTGTGGTCGCCGTCGCGGGCGGCTGAGGTCTCCTGGGTGCGGCGGCCCGTGTACAGGAAATCCGCCGCAATCAGGGTCGCGCCGCCCTTTTCGTTGTCCGCGAAGTGCGCCGCGTGGATGATCTTGTGCAGCTTGCGCTTCTTGACCCAGCGCAGCAGACCGTCGATGGCCTCCAGCGCATAGCCGCGGCCATGGTGCTCCGGCGCGACGAAGATGCCCAGGTGCGGGCCGAAATGATGCAGATCCGAGGTCTTGCCGCAGGCCGCCCGCGTCAGGGAGATCACCCCGATCAGCCGGTCATCGTCGAGGCGGATGGCCCAGTAGGCGTAGGGCTTGGCCATCATGTTGGCCAGAAGACGCTCGGCATCCTCACGCTTGAACGGGTGCGGCACGGTATGGGTCATGCGCGCCGACGAGTTGTCGCAGAACACCGCCATCAGGTCGTCGAGATCCGTATCGCGCAAAGCGTTCAGGCTCAGGCGCGTGGTTTCGATGCTGACGGCCTCCGGACGCACGGGGCTGTCGCTGGCATAAATGTTCATAATCATCGCTCGTCTCCAGGGCCTGTCCCCTGCGCCATGCATATGGCCTCGGGTTGGGCTTTATTTAGGGCGGACCTGTAACAGTTCGACCCTTTGGCTTTTTGAGCGGGATCACATTTTGTTTAAGGGAAACAAAAATGTAAAACGGGAGCCCGGTGAACCGGACTCCCGCTACAAATCGGTCCGGATCGGCTTTGGCAAGCACGATCCGAAAGCAAAGGATCAGTGCTTATTCAGCGGCCAGGGCCGCCGGAATGATCGACACGTAACAACGGTCGTCACGCTTTGTGGTGAACTTCACAGCGCCTGTCGCGGTCGCGAACAGGGTGTGGTCGCGGCCGAGGCCGACATTGTCACCCGGGAAGAACTTGGTGCCGCGTTGACGGACCAGGATGTTGCCGGCCAGGACGTTCTCGCCGCCGAAGCGCTTTACGCCAAGGCGTTTGGCTTCTGAATCGCGACCGTTGCGCGACGAACCGCCAGACTTTTTGTGTGCCATAGGAGTATCTCCTTAAATACAGTGCTTACGCTTCGTCAGCGGTGGTTTCGGTGGTGGCAGCGGCCTTCTTCGGCGCGGCCTTCTTCTTGGCGGGGGCCTCTTCGACCGCGACCGGTTCGACGACGGGAACCGTATCGACTTCGACGTCGGTTTCCAGCGCGGCGGCCAGAGAGCGCGGCGCCAGGTTACGGGCGCGGGCGTTCAGTTCGGCCTTGGTGGTCAGCGAAACGGTGCCGTCCCACTTGATGTCGTTGCCGCCGCCCAGGATCGAGGTGACGCGCAGGACGGTCTCGAACTGACGGTGGCCGTTGGTGCGGCGATAGCCCTGGCGGCGGGTCTTCTTGAAGATGCGGACCTTCTCGCCCTTGCGGGTTTCGATCAGGGTCGCTTCGACGACAGCGCCGTCGACCAGCGGAGCGCCGATGGCGTCGCCGACCATCAGGACTTCGTTGAACTTCACGGCGTCGCCCGGCTCGCCTGCGAGCTTTTCGACCTTGATCAGGTCGCCGGCGGCGACACGGTATTGCTTACCGCCTGTTTTGATGACCGCGTACATGGTCAGAACCTTTGCTCGGGCGCAAGGCTTTACAGTAAGGAAAGCTCGCGCGGAAAAATGGAAAAACGCCCCAGGAACCTAGGGCTCCGGGCGAGAGGCGGCGACTTATACAGCGAAAAGTCTGTGAGTCAACGCCCGAGGCCGGATTTGCGTCAATAATTGTATGGCTTGACGGCCGATGGCAAAAGACGTCTGTCGAATGAGGCACAGGCGCGGAGGAGTTGCAGCTTGCCGGACGATCAGCCCGACATCAAGACCCTGGCTTACCATCTGAGTCCCGAAGAGGTGGACGCCTTTCATCAATTCATTCTGGCGCGATATTGGCGTCCCGATACCGCACGGATATGGATGGTCGCCAAATACATCATCTGCTACGTCGCCTTACTGGCCTGGTTGGTC
Organism: Asticcacaulis sp. AC460; assembly: GCF_000495795.1. Lineage (GTDB taxonomy): Bacteria > Pseudomonadota > Alphaproteobacteria > Caulobacterales > Caulobacteraceae > Asticcacaulis. Next base: position 26,927 of record NZ_AWGD01000004.1, on the reverse strand, counting down.
AAGGTTCAGGAATTTCCTCTTCTCCTGGCCGTCCTGGTAAGTACAACCTCCTTCGGAGGCCTGATTGCCTACCTGGCTGCTCGCGACAATGAAAAATGGCGGCGGATGAAGGCAACGCCAACCGTGAACCAGATGCGAGTCAATGCGGCGGGGCTGCATCTCGGCTCAGACGACTTCGACATGCGCATGGCCTGGAAAAATATTGCCGGCCTCGCGAAGAAGGGTGAGCTGGTCATTTTCCTGATAGATGAGGTCACGGCGACGGCTGTACCGGTTGCGGCCTTTGAGTCCCCTCAGCATCGTGAAACCTTTATTTTGGCTGCGGAAGCTTACCTGCGAGCCGCAAAATCGGGCGTCGACGTCACTTCCGCTTGATTTCGACCCGCAAAGGCATACTTAAGCGGCATCCGTTTTCTCTCTATTACAAGATAACACCATGCCCGACAGCGCCCCTTCATCGACCAAGACTCCCGTCACCGTGCTGACCGGTTATCTCGGCGCCGGCAAGACCACCTTGCTGAACCGCATCCTGACCGAGAACCACGGCCAGAAATACGCCGTCATCGTCAATGAGTTCGGCGAGATCGGCATCGACAACGACCTGATCGTCGGGGCCGATGAAGAAGTCTTCGAGATGAACAACGGCTGCGTCTGCTGCACCGTCCGCGGCGATCTGATCCGCATCCTGTCGGGGCTGATGAAGCGCAAGGGCAAGTTCGACGCCATCATCGTCGAAACCACCGGCCTGGCCGATCCGGGCCCGGTCGCCCAGACCTTCTTCGTCGATGAGGAGATCAAGGCCAAGACCTATCTCGACTCGGTGACCACCCTGGTCGATGCCCGCCACTTCGAGCAGGCGCTGAAGGACGGCCGCGAAGCCAAGGAACAGGTGGCCTTTGCCGACCATATTATCCTGAACAAGACCGACCTGGTTTCGCCGGAGCAATTGGATGAGATCGAGGCGCGGTTGAAGGGGTTGAACCCGCTGGCGACGATTCAACGTGCGCATCGGTCGGATGTGCCGATCAAGACGCTGCTGAACCAGCATCGGTTCGATCTCAGCAAGATGGAACAGGTCGATAATCACGACCATCACCATGATCATCACCACCATGATCATGACCATGATCACGGGCATTATCATGATAACCCGGCTCACGGCGAGCCCGGTCACGTCCATGATGAGCACTGCGGGCACGATCATCATCACCATCATCACCATGATAATCCGGCCCACGGTGAAGTCGGACACGTTCATGACGAGCATTGCAGCCACACGATCAATCCGATCCACGACGAAGAGATCAAGAGTGTATCGCTGAGCTCGGAAAAGCCGGTCGATGGCGTCAAGTTCACCCAGTGGCTGGACAAGCTGCTGGCTGAGCAGGGCCAGGACATCCTGCGTGCCAAGGGCATTCTGAATGTTGCCGGCGAGCCGAAGCGTCTGGTCTTCCAGGCGGTGCACATGATCCTGGAAGGTGAGTTGCAGCAGCCATGGCGAGACGGCGAGAAGCGCCTGTCACGGGCTGTGTTTATCGGCAGGCATCTCGATCAGGCCGCTCTGAAGGCCGGGTTTGACGCCTGCGTGGTGCAGTAACGCCGTCAGAATCCCCTCTCCCCGTTTACGGGGAGAGGACGAGAGCCGAGTGAAACGAAGGCGATCGGGTGAGGGGCCTTCCGAAGACGATCGAGCGTCGGACCGGTCCGTATGCCCCTCACCCTAACCTCTCCCCGTGAAGAACGGGGAGAGGGGTTTTCTTACAGCTTTCCCTTCCATTGCTCTGTGCCTATAAGCCTCCGCCATGACCATTGCCTATTCCAAGTCCTTCGACTCTTACGTCGTTTCCGCGCTGTTCGACGCGCTCGATGAACCGATCGTCGCCCTGGCCGACGGCCGGGTGATTTTCCCCGATCTCGACGCCGAGTTCGAATCCCACCCCAATGCCGGCATCCTGGCCGCTGTGATCCACCCGACCGGGCTCGGTATCATCACCGGCGGAGACGACGGCCGGGTTGTCTGGACCACCAAGGATTCCGGTCCGATCGAGCTGGCGGCGCACAAGGGCGCCTGGATCGACTCGATCGCAGCTGCATCCGAAGGCCAGACCATCGCCTATGCCGCCGCCAAGAAGGTCCATGTCCTGGACCTGCTCAGCAAGGCCCAGCGCGTTTTTACCCACGATCACAGCGTGTCGGGCTTGGCCTTCGATCCGAAGGGCCGCAAGCTCTATTGCGCGACCTATAACGGCGTGAATGTCTGGTTTTCGCGCATCGCCGAGCAGAAGCCGCAAAAACTGTATTGGGCCGGCTCGCACACCGCCGTCGCCATCCAGCCCGCCGGGGATTTCATCATCACCGCCATGCAGGAAAATGCCCTGCACGGCTGGCGGCTGAAGGATTCGAAAGACATGCGCATGGGCGGTTATCCGGCCAAGATCAAGTCGCTCGACTTCTTCGCCAAGGGCAAGCTGCTGGCTACCTCGGGCGCCAATGGCGCGGTAGTCTGGCCCTTCCTGCGCGCCAACGGGCCGATGGGCGAGGAGGCCTCCGAGATCAATCCCCAGGAAGGCGCCATGGTCACCGTGGTCTCCGGCGCGGCCGAAGATCCGTTACTGGCGGCCGGGCTGGACGATGGCCGGGTATGGATCGCGGAACTGCAGTCGACCGGTATCGACTGGGTGAAGGCAGAAAAAGGTGGGGCGATCACCGCGCTCAGCATGTCCAATGAGGCCAACCGATTGGTATTTGGCGATGAGGATGGTTTCGTCTATATCTACGAAGGTAGTGAATAGGCGCGCTGTGGGGGCGTTGGTAGATGAGCGACAACAAGGACGACGAAACCGGCCAAGGTGAAGATGGCGCCGAAGGCCTGTCGCCCGACATCATGTACGATCAGTCCGGCGATGAGGCCGGTAAAAGTCACGAAAAGAACTCCCACGCCTTTACGTCTGATGAGGCTGAGCCGGCGCCTGAACCTGTCGCTGAGCCCGAACCCGAAGCCCCTAAGCCGGAGTCTGTTGCGGTCCCGCCGCGCAAGCCCGACAGGCTGAACCCCGTCCTGCGCTGGGCGCTGTATGTCGTCGTGGGCTTCTTCACCTTCTCTATCTTGTCGGTGGCGGTGCATCGTTTCGTGCCGGTGCCGGTGACCATTCTGATGCTGCAGCGCCTGGCGGAAGGCGAGGGTCTGGATCACCGCTGGGTGTCGGCGCGCGATATCAGTCCAAATCTGAAGATGGCCGTGGTCGCCGCCGAGGATGCCAAGTTCTGCACCCACGACGGTTTCGACTTCGAAGCGATCGAGAAAGCGCAGAAGTACAACGCCACGCACAAAAAGAAGCGCGGCGCCTCGACCATTTCGCAGCAGACCGCCAAGAATGTCTTCCTGTGGCCGTCGCGATCATGGGTGCGCAAGGGTTTTGAGGTCTATTACACCGGCCTGATCGAGGTGATGTGGCCCAAGGACCGGATTCTCGAAGTCTATCTCAACAGCGTTGAATGGGGACCGGGTGTCTACGGCGCCGAATCGGCATCGCGCTATTGGTTCGGCAAGTCGGCCAAGAACCTGACGCGGGCGGAAGCCGCGCGGCTGGCGGCCATCCTGCCCAGCCCGCGCAAGTGGAAGGCGGCCAGGTCGGGCAAATATGTCCAGAAGCGCTCGGGTAAGATCCAGGCGGCGGCGCGGACCTTCCAGAATGGCGGCATCGATATCTGCGCGGCGGAGTAGGTTTCAGAAGAGGGGGGAGACAATGGACATAATTCTTTCGGCTTTCAGGGCGCATCCTATCGGCCTGATGGTGGCAGGACTGTTTTTGCTGACGACCGTCTGGGCCAATTGGCCGATGAACTGGAAACGTCAGAAGGCCCGGTTTATCGAACGGCTGGGCCTGACCCAGGATGAGGCCGACCGCGTTTTCCTGCCTACCCGCGACGTGGTAACGCAAGGCGTCCAGAAGACGGTCGCGCTTTCGATGAGTCTAGTTTGCCTTCTGTATATCTTGGGCTGCCTTTTTCCCGGCTCTCCCCATGGTGCCATCCTGACAACGGTTATGCTTGGCGCTCTGGTCTGGTTCCTGGTGGTCGGCGGCGGATTGCAGATTTTCCGGGCCCGGCGGCTGAGGCAAATCGGACGCCTGCGCTTTGTCGGTGATCCCAACCGCTTTTCAAAGGGTGCCTGGGCGGTGTTCGATGTCGAGAAACAGCTTGGAGCGCAAATACTGATGCGCCTGATCGGCTTCAAGCTCATGGTGGTCGGGCTGGTGCTGGGCTACTTCGCCTTCACGGGCGGTCGTCTTGGTTGGATCGAAACGCTTAAGGGCTTGGGATGACGCTGCTGCGCCCTGACCTGGCGGGTTGCCGATACCGGACCTCTCTTCGCTCTTGACGCCTTACCTGAAATAGCCTTCCCTCGGGCATCAAACTGCCTGGGAGGCTGTCATGAAGCGTCTGCTCCTGTCCACGGTAAGCCTTTTGCTGCTTACCGCCTGCGCCACCACCTCGACCCCAATGGATCCGGTTGCCGAGGTTCCCGCGGAAGTTCCGGCCGATGTGCCGCCGCCGGTCGAAACCGCCTCCGGCCCGACGCCGCAAGAGGCCAAGGCCTTTGTCGAGGGCGCCGAGGTTAAGCTGGCCGACCTAAGCGAATATCAGAACCATGCTGCCTGGGCGGCCGAAACCTATATTATCCACGATACCGAGTGGGTTCGCACCAAGTCCGATGCCGCCATGACCGAGGCCATGGTCGGTTACGCCACCGATACGGCGCGCTTCAACGGCGTCAATGCCGATGCCGCGACACGGCGCAAGCTGGACCTGCTGCGGGTGTATCAGCCGCTGCCGGCGGCCAATACGCCGGGCGCGGCCGAAGCGGTGGCCGGCGTATCGGCGCGGTTGCAGAGCACCTATTCGACCGGCAAGTTCACCTGGAAGGGCAAGACCTATAACCTGACCGAGGCGTCCAACCTGATGGCGACGTCGCGCGATCCGGCGACCTTGCGCGCCATGTGGGAAGGCTGGATGAGCATAGCCACGCCGATGCGGTCGGACTATGCCAAGCTGGCTCAGTTGTCCAATGACGGCGCCAAGGGGCTGGGCTTCGACGACACGGGCGCCCTGTGGCGGTCGGGCTATGACATGTCGCCGGATGCCTTCGCGGCCGAGACCGACCGTCTCTACGCCCAGGTCAAGCCTTTCTATGTCAACCTGCATTGTTATGTCCGGCGCAAGCTGAACGAAAAGTACGGCGATGGCGTCCAGCCGAAGTTCGGGCCGATACGGGCCGACCTGTTGGGCAATATGTGGGCCCAGGACTGGACCAACATCTATGACGTGGTGGCGCCGAAAACCATCAAGACCAGCTACAGCCTGGACAAGCTTCTGGTCGCCAAGAAGTACGACGCGGTCAAGATGGTGAAGACCGGCGAGAACTTCTACACCTCGATCGGGCTGGAAGCCTTGCCGCAGACCTTCTGGGAGCGGTCGCAGATCACCCGGCCGCGCGATCGTGAAGTGGTGTGTCACGCCTCGGCCTGGGACATCGACAACCGCGATGATATCCGCGTCAAGATGTGCACCCAGGTGAACGGCGAGGACTTCTACACGGTCCACCATGAGCTGGGGCACAACTATTACCAGCGCGCCTATAAGGAACAGCCCTTCCTGTTCAAGAACGGCGCCAATGACGGCTTCCACGAAGCGATCGGCGATTTCATCGGCCTGTCGTCGGTGACGCCGACCTATCTCAACCAGATCGGCCTGCTCGACAAGGTGCCGGATTCGTCCGAGGACATCCCGTTCCTGCTGAAGATGTCGCTGCAGAAGGTGGCCTTCCTGCCGTTCGGCCTGATGATCGACCGCTGGCGGTGGGAGGTCTATAACGGCGAGATCACCGAAGCCGAATACAATGCGCGCTGGTGGCAGCTGATCGGCAAGTATCAGGGCCTGGCTGCGCCGGGCGTACGGCCGTCGACAGCCTTCGATCCGGGCGCCAAGTATCACATCCCGGCCGGGGTGCCCTATACGCGCTACTTCCTGGCCGACATCCTGCAGTTCCAGTTCCAGCGCGCGGCCTGTGATGAGATCGGCTGGAAGGGGCCGCTGCATCGCTGCTCGATCTATGGCGAGCGCGCGGTCGGCGCCAAGCTGAACGCCATGCTGGAGATGGGGCAGTCAAAGCCTTGGCCGGAGGCACTGGAAGCCTTCACCGGTCAGCGCGAGATGGATGCCACGGCGATCATCGAGTACTTCAAGCCGCTGGATGCCTGGCTGACCGAGCAGAACAAGGGTGAGAAGTGTGGTTGGGAAACCTGACCCAGTTTCGGGGCGTGGGGCCTGAGGCCCCACATCTTCTTCTATCCAATAAAAAGCCTCGCCCTTTTGGGGGGCGAGGCTTTTTATTGGATAAGGAAAAGGCGAGGGGTCGCGGACCCCTCGACCCCGAAACTAGGCCAGTTTGATCTCCCGAATGCGCTGTTGCAGGAACTCGTGGGCGGTTATGGGTTCCGGGAACTGATCCGGATGGTCTTCCGAGATTCGGTTCGGCAGGGTCTTGATCACATACGGGCTTTCGAAATGCAGGAAGAACGGCGTCGAATAGCGCGAGAAGTCCTTACGCGCCTCCGCCGGATTGACCACACGGTGCACCGTCGACGGCAGGAACCCGTTGGTCAGCCGTGACAGCATGTCGCCGATATTGCACACGATGCAGTTGGCCGGCGGGGTGATCGGCAGCCATTGACCGTCTCGGTCGAGAAGTTGCAGGCCAGGCTCCTCAGCCCCCAGCAGAAGCGTAATGACATTGATATCGCCATGGGCGCCGGCTCGAACACTTTCGCCCGGCGTATTCACCGGCGGATAGTGCAGCAGTCGCAAAACGCTGTTGCCATCCTTCACCAGCGGCGTGAAGAACTCGCGGTCCAGGTCCAAATAGACAGCGATCGCCCGCAGCACCTTCTTCCCGAGATTGTCCAGAGCCGTGTACAGCTCATAGGTGGCCTCATGGAAATCCTCAACCTCCGGCCAGATATTGTCCGCCATATGGTCGCGATACGGATGGCCCTCAGGCAGATCCCGGCCGACGTGATAGAACTCCTTCAGATCGTGCGCCGAATAACCCTTGGCCGTCTCGACGCCGAACGGCGTGTAGCCCCGCGCGCCACCCTGGCCCTTGCGGTGATAGCTCGTCTTCGCCTCTTCCGGCAGGGCAAAGAAAGCCTTGGTCGCCACATCGACCCGCTTCAACAGCGCCGGATCGATGCCGTGATCGCCCAGGACCGCAAAGCCATAACGTTCGAACGCCGCGCCCAGCCGGGCCGAAAAGGCGTCGAAATCCGAATCATACAGCGCCAAAGGCACGGGCGGGATGGCGGAAACGGGCGCGGAGTCGGGCATGTCCTTTGTCCTTCGCAAAAACTGATCGATCTATCAAAATTCAGCGCGCAACCTTAAGGCCGGCAAGGTTCGCACGCAAGTCGTCACAGCGTATACGATCCAAAATATCACAGTGAAACGTTTGCACACAGCAGGGGATGCTTTTTCCCCGGAAACCAGCTATTAACGTTTATCACAAAAACGTGCGCCGTCTTCATACAGGGTAATGCGTTGGCTTTTCGATTGGGCGGACTGAGGTTCAGCGCGGGCGCGATCATGGCCGCAGCCATGGTCCTGTCATGTCTGATGACTGGCCCGGTCATGGCCCAGAGCAGCGCCGAAGCCGCCGCCGCGCTCAGCATCGATCCCGACCTGGCGCCGGTCAATTCCACCAAGGCGCTGAAGACCTCGGAACAGGCGGTTGTCCGCGTCCTGGTCATCTATCGCGGTTTCGGTGGCCAGCCGCTGGACACCGTCGGCATGGGCTCGGGCTTTGTCGTCGCGCCCGGCTATATTGTCACCAACTTCCACGTCGTCGAGGTCCCGCCCGAAGCGTCGTCGGCCGACATCTATATCGTGCCGCATAAGGATTCCGGCGCCGCCTATCAGCCGGTCCAACTGGTCAAGCACTGGATCGAAGGCGACCTGGCCCTGTTACAGGCACCGGGCCTGAAAATTCCGCCCATCAAGCTGTATCTGACGCCGTACAAGAACGAGCGCGTCGTCTCGATGGGCTATCCCGACATTACCGACCACCTCCTGAACCGGTCGGGCACCGCCCTGTTGGAACCGGCCGATGCCTATGTCACGCAAGGGTCCATCGCCCTGTTCGCCAGCACCAATCCCGACGGTGCGCGGGTCGACACCCTGTTCCATACGGCGCCGATCAATCACGGCAATTCCGGCGGACCTCTGTTGAACGAATGCGGCCAGGTGGTCGGCGTCAACACCTGGACGGCGCCGTCGACCCTGTCGGCCGGCGGTGATCTGGACGTGGCGGCCGGCCAGTTCGTGGCCACCCACGTGTCGGCGCTGAACACCTTCCTGAATTCTGCCGATGTGAAGCCCCAGACGACTTCGTCGCCCTGCTATGCCAAGAGCGAGGACGAGATCGTCAAGGACGACGCCCTGACGCGCGCCCTGGCCAAGGCCTCGGCCGCGCAGGAAGAGCGCCTGGGCGAACAGCGCAAGGCCGAGGCTGACCGGGCGTTGATGGAGCGGCTGCAACTGGGCGCCATGGTGGTGCTGTCGCTGCTGGTTCTGGTGCTGATCGGCCTGATCGTGCGGCGGGAAATGCGTCACCGTGCCGAGAGCCATCACAAGGAACCGGAAGCGCCGACGGCGTGGTCCGAGCCTGTGCCGGAAAAAGCCAAGCCGGCCAAGGTCGAGAAGGTAAAGCCCGTGAAGCCGGCGCCGGTTGCCAAGGCGCCGGTCAAACATCCGATTCCGTGGGGTTGGATCGCGCTGGGCGTCATGGTGGTGGTGGTGATTATCGCCTTCCTGGTCAATTACAGCGAAATGGCCAAGCGTCTGGCGCCCGCCAAGGCATCGGCAACCGTGGCTGCCCAGGGCGTGATCCAGATGGTGTGCCAGGTCGACAAGAGCGCCTCGTCGCAGATGCTGAAGGACGCCGGCCCGATCGATTTCGAATTCGACGCCCTGCATGCCTGCGTCAACGGAAAGACGGCCTATGAGCGCCAGGACGACGGCAGCCTGGTCCGCTATATGGTCAGCGACAGCAGCCCGATTGCCGCGCGGATCTCGCTGTCGTCGGACGGTACGACGTTCGAACGCCGCGAATACCGTCTGGAGGCCGAGACCTACCGCAGCTATCTGGCGCAGCGCGCGGCCCTGGGGTCGTTGCGGTGTGTCACCAAGACCGACCCGGGCAAGACGGCGCAGCTGGCGGACAACCTGGCCAAGGTGCGTACCCTGTCCATGACGGTTCTGACCATGCCTCCTGAGAGTCATACAGTGTGGCGTTGTACCAAGAAGGCCGGGTGAGAAATGATTGACGCTGGTCTGCAAAGGGCCGTTTTCTGCGCTTCCGGTGCTCACGTACTTGAGTACGCTCCGCTCCGGTTCTCGAAACCAGCCCTTTTCGACTCAGCCTGAATCATTTTCAGTAGGCTTTTCGTTTTTTGGCCAGATGAGTTTTGCCTCAACTGCGCCTTCATCCTGTGTTCAGTTACGGGCGTATACCAGTAAAGCGTATCAGGAAGTGAACGGCGGAACACTTCGACGAGCGTGAGTGTCGTTCCGTAAACTTACTGATTTCTGATAATTTCCTGGCGGAAATCGGATTGTCGCGAGTCAGGCTGACGTGTCACCACGAAAGTCCGGCGGCAACAAGATCCCGTCAGGGAGCAACAAAAAGGAACGACACGATGCGTAAGATTCTCCTCCTCCTCGCGGGTGCAGCTTTGGCACTTTCGGCCTGCGAAACCGTCGACACCAGCAACGGCGTGAAGACCCGTTCGAACACCAAGACCGGCGCCCTGATCGGCGCGGGCATCGGCGCCGTCGTCGGCGGCCTGTCGAACAAGAAGGGCGACCAGGCCCGCAAGAATGCTGTTCTGGGCGCCGGTATCGGTGCGCTGGCCGGCGCCGGGGTCGGCGCCTATATGGACCGCCAGAACAAGGACCTGCGCGCTGAACTGGAAGGCCGTAACGTCTATGTCACGCGTTCGGGCGACAACATCATCCTGTCGATGCCGGGCGACGTCACCTTCTCGTCGGGTTCGGCTGACCTGAACGGCGGCTTCATGCCGGTTCTGAACGACGTGGCGACGATCCTGAACCAGTATCCGTCGACCTATATCGACGTTGTCGGTCATGCGGATTCCCAAGGGTCCGACGCGTTCAACCTGGATCTGTCGGAGCGCCGTGCCAATGCTGTGGCCGGTTATCTTGTCGGCCAGAAGGTCAAGTCGGAACGTATCTACGTCGCCGGCCTGGGTGAGTCGCAACCGATCGCCAGCAATGACACCGCCGATGGCCGTGCACGCAATCGTCGCGTTGAGATTACGCTGCGGCCGATTCAGGAATAATAGGTTATGGGGTTTGGGGCCTGCGGCCCCAAGTCTTCCTCTTCCTTCCTTTGACCTTCGCCCTCAAGGGGGCGAGGTCTAAGGAAGGAAAAAGAAAGATTTGTGGGGTCGCGGACCCCACACCCCGTTAACTATTCTTCCTCACTGAATCCCAACCTCAATCGCCTACCCTCAGCGGCATGGACACACCACGCCGTTTTTCGCTGCTCGGAGCAGAGGTCGACACCGTCACCTCCGCCCAGATGCTGGACTTCGCCGCTGCCAAAATCGCCGCGGGCGAAGGCGCCATCGTGGCCAACCACAATCTTCACAGCCTGTACCTGTACCAGCGCCGCGCCGATATGCGCGCCTTCTACGCCCAGGCTGACCTGATCGAAATCGACTCCACCCCGATGATCGCCTGGGCCAAGCTCCTGGGCCACCAGGTCTCGCGCGCCCACAGGGTCACCTATCTTGATTACCGCGAAGATTTCTGGGCCCGCGCCCAGACCAACCACTGGCGGGTCTACCACGTCGGCGGCGCCCCCGAGGTCAATGCCGCCTCCAAAGCCGGCATCTTGAAACGCTACCCCCGCGCCGACGTCCACACCCATAGCGGCTTCTTCGACATGAACGGCGCCGATAACGACGCCCTCATCGCCGATATCCATGCCCAACAACCGCACATTCTGTTCGTCGGCATGGGCATGCCGCGCCAGGAAGCCTGGATCCTGGCCAACCGCCACCGCCTTCCGCCCTGCGTCATCCTGCCCGTCGGTGCCGCCTTCGACTACGAAGCCGGCGTGCAATACACCCCGCCGCGCTGGACCGGAAAACTGGGTGTCGAATGGCTGGCGCGTTTCCTGGCTGACCCGAAGCGCCTGTTCGAACGCTACTTCGTCGAGCCGTGGTTCCTATTGCCCCAGGCCGTGCGCGACCTGACCCGGCGCGGCAAACCCGCCTGACCGCTTAATTTTCAAGCTTAACGCGGTTTTAAGGGCAAGCGGCGACCATGCCGGGAATCGTTTCCCCGCAGGCCATCATGACCGCTTCCTCCTACCGTGATTTTTCCCCCCAGATCGACCCTGTCAACGGCAAGGTCGTGCTTATCACAGGGGGTACCGGCAGCTTTGGCCGCAAGATGGTCCAGACCCTGCTGTCGCAGTACAACCCGCGCAAGGTTATCATCCTGTCGCGCGACGAACTCAAACAGTACGAGATGCGCAACGAACTGGAAGAGACCTTCACCAAGGATCTGATGTCGAAGATGCGCTTCTTTCTGGGGGATGTCCGCGATCGCGCGCGCCTGGAGCTGGCCTTCCGCGGTGTCGATGTCGTTATCCACGCCGCGGCGCTGAAACAGGTGCCGGCGGCGGAATACAACCCGTCGGAATGCATCGCCACCAATGTCAACGGCGCCGAAAACGTCGTCTGGGCCTGCCTGCACAACCGTGTCCAGCGCGTCGTCGCCCTATCGACCGACAAGGCATGCTCGCCGATCAACCTCTATGGTGCCACCAAGCTGGCCTCGGACAAGATCTTCGTCGCCGCCAACAACCTGTCAGGTGATATCGGCAGCCGGTTCTGCGTCGTCCGCTACGGCAATGTCGTAGGGTCTCGCGGTTCGGTCGTGCCCTATTTCAAGCGCCTGCTGGCCCAGGGCGCGACGGAACTGCCGATCACCGACCCGCGCATGACCCGGTTCTGGATCTCGCTCGACCAGGGCGTGGCGTTCGTCCTGTCGTGCCTGGAGCTGACCCAGGGCGGCGAGATCTTCGTGCCCAAGATTCCGGCCACCCTGGTCACCGACCTGGCCGTGGCCATGGCGCCCGAAGCGAAACACAATGTCATCGGCATCCGTCCGGGCGAGAAGTTGCATGAGATGATGATCTCGGCCGACGATGCGCGCTCGACCTATGAGCTGGACGACCGCTACATCATCGAGCCGGAATTCGTCGAATATACCCGCAAGTCGTTTGCGAAGGTCCGCGGCAGCAAGAAGGTGGCCGAGGATTTCTATTACGCTTCCGATGTCAACGAGGAGCGCCTGGACGCCGACGGCATCCGCGGCATGATGAAGGCCTATCTGGAATGACCTTCCTTCCCTACGGCCGGCAGTCAATCGACGACTCGGATATCGAAGCCGTAGTCGCGGCGCTGAAGTCCGATTACCTGACCACAGGGCCGCTGGTCGATCAGTTCGAAAAAGCCCTGGCCCAGACCGTCGGCGCGAAAGAAGCCATCGTCGTCGCCAATGGCACCGCCGCCCTGCATCTGGCCATACTGACTGAGGAATTGTCGCCGAAATGCGTGGTCATCGTGCCGTCGGTGACGTTCACGGCTTCGGCCAATTGCGTCGCCTATTGCGGCGCTCAGGTGGTGTTCGCTGATGTCGACCCGCACACCGGCCTGATCACCGATGAAACCTTTGACCAAGCCCTGGCAACCCTGGACCGCGACTATCACGGCTATCGCTTTGCCGGGGTCGTGCCGGTGCACTATGCCGGCCGGCCGGTCGATCTCACCCATCTGAACGAAGTCTGCACCGAACGCGGAGCCTTCTTGCTGGAAGACGCCTGCCACGCCATCGGCGGCACAGGTCCGCAAGGCTTGATCGGGTCGTGTCAATCCTCGACCATGGCGGTCTATTCCTTTCATCCGGTCAAGACCCTGACCACAGGCGAAGGCGGGGCGATCACCACCAATGACTCCAACCTGGCGCGGCATCTGCGGCTGTTGCGGTCGCATGGTATAGAACGCGATCCGGCCCATTTCGTCGGCCTGCGCTATGATGGCGAAGGCGATGAAGGCCCATGGGTCTATGAACAGCAATGTCTGGGCTTTAATTACCGCCTGCCCGACATCAACTGTGCGCTTGGCCTGTCGCAACTGAAGCGCCTGCCGCAGTTTGCCTCCAAACGCGCCCGCCTGGTGGCCGAATATCAAAAGGCACTGGCGGCGACCAACCTGCCGGTGCGCTGGACGCCGCAGGCGGAGGCCACCGCCCCGGTCTTTCACCTGTTCGCGGTAAATATCGATTTCGCCGCGGTTGGCCTGACCCGGGCCCAGGTTATGGCTGGCTTGCGTGAAAGCGGCGTCGGCACCCAGGTCCACTATATTCCGGTTCATCGCCAACCCTACTGGCAGACCCATGCCCTGGCGAAACGCGATCTTCTGGGTGCGGATCAATTCTATCAGTCCACCCTGTCCCTGCCGCTATATGCCGATATGGCAGACGACGATCCGCAGCGGGTTATCCAGGTTTTACAAGAGGTTCTCACCTCATGAGCGCACACGAAGTCACCATTGCCGGCCGTAAAATCGGCCGCGAGCACGAGCCCTACATCATCTGCGAGCTGTCGGGGAACCATAACGGTTCGCTGGACCGGGCGCTGCTGCTGATCGATGCGGCAGCGGAAACCGGCTGCGACGCCATCAAGATCCAGACCTATACCGCCGACACCATCACCATGAAGTGCGACCGGCCGGAATTCTTCCTGCATGGCGGGTTGTGGGACGGCTATTCGCTGTACGACCTGTACCAGGAAGCCCATACGCCGTGGGACTGGCACCCGGCCCTGTTCGAACGCGCGGCCAAAAACGGCGTGACACTGTTTTCGTCGCCGTTCGATGACACGGCGGTCGATCTGCTGGACGACCTGAAGGCGCCGGCGTTCAAGATCGCCTCGTTCGAGTTGGTGGACCTGCCGTTGATTGCCTATGCGGCGGCCAAGGGCAAGCCGCTGATCATGTCGACCGGCATGGCCAACCATGCCGAAATCGAAGCCGCGGTGAAGACGGCGCGCGAACATGGCACCGGCGAGATCGTGCTGTTGCACTGTGTCAGCGAATATCCGTCCCGGATCGAGGACGCCAATGTGCGCACAGTGCCGGACCTGGGTGACACGTTCGGCTGCGTGTCGGGTCTGAGCGATCATACGTTTGGAACGGCGGCCTCGGTGGCCAGCATCGCGCTGGGCGGTAGCGTCATCGAAAAACACTTTACCCTGGCGCGGGCGGATGGCGGGCCGGATTCCGGCTTCTCGCTGGAGCCGCCGGAATTCACCGCCCTGGTCAAGGATTGCAAGGACGCCTGGCGGGCTTTGGGCCGGGTGCACTACGATACTCTGGGTTCGGAACGTGCCTCGAAAAGTGTGCGCCGGTCCCTGTATGTGACGGCGGATATTCGTAAGGGCGAGGTGTTCAGCAAAGACAATGTACGCTCGATCCGGCCGGGCCTGGGCCTGCCGCCGGGCCGGCTGTGGGATGTGCTGGGCAAGCCGGCATCGCGCGATGTGGAACGCGGTGAACCGCTCAGCGATGATATGGTGGATTAGGAAGTATCAATACCGCTTACGGATTTTGTCAATTGTATCACTTTGGCGTGCCCTGCATCCGGACGGGTTAACTATTTGAATTGAGTCGAGCGGGAGACCGTACACTTCAGAAATGTTCTTTCTAATAGTTTCCACTGATGTGGTTCCGCGGGCTGCCCGATGTCTGCGAGCCGATAATGCTCGCGATCGTAAACCTGCCAGCTCTTCTACTGCGTCAGAAGGATACACAATGCCATGTGAAATCAAGTCCGCATTTTTGAACTCTTTAAGGCAGTGACGGATGCCTATAACGCGCTGTTGCAGTAAGATATTGTTCATTTCATTTCCTCAGATCTATTTATTATAGTGTTGAGAGACCGCGCCAGGCGAAAGGTCTAACAGTTTCGCTATATCGGCCTGCTTGATACCGCTGCGTTTAGCCGAAGAAATTAAATCTCGGCCAAAATCAGTGAGTCTTCCGCCGTCTGTTTTTGCGTAAATTCTTAGCAGGGCTAAGAGGCCGGCCTCAGTTTCTATTATTTTGAGCTGAGATCGAATTATTTTGAACGCGCTCATGTGGCGTTATTCCTGTTGCCGACAGCAAGGATAATTTAAATTATTTTAGCCATTATGTAAACAATAAAATGTCAAATTATGTTTAGAAATTTATCCAAACTTTCCGGCCTGGTAGTCGGCATAGGCCTGGTGAATTTCCTGCGGCGTGTTCATGACGAAGGGACCATGGGCGACGATCGGCTCGCGGATGGGCTCGGCATGGCCGAACAGGACCAGACTGCCGCTGACCGCTTCGATATCGACCAAGTCGCCCTCGGCGAATTCCACCAGGTTCCATTTGGCGACATCCGCACCGTTAATCGCGACATCGCCGCGCACGACGTAGCAGAAGATATCGCGACCGCCCAGGCCGTCGAAGCTGATCTGCCCGCCGGGTTGCAACTCGATCCAGGTCATGAACACACCGGTCAGGGAGGTGATGGCACCGGTCGCGCCCTGATACTCACCCGAGACTAGGTGGACCTTGGTGTTGTCGCCGGCGATCGCCGGAATCTGGTCGGCCTGGACACCGGTATAGCCGGGTTGGGTCATCTTAAGCCGCGCCGGCAGGTTCACCCATAGCTGCAGGATTTCCATCGGCCCGCCTGAGCGTTTGAAGGCTTCCGGCGACACCTCTTCATGGACCAGGCCGGAACCTGCGGTCATCCACTGCACCCCGCCGGCATGGATGATACTTTCATGGCCGCCGGAATCGCGGTGAGCCAGGTCACCTTCCAGGATGAAGGTCACGGTCTCGAAGCCACGGTGCGGGTGCGGGCCGAACGGCAGGCCGCGATTGTTCGGCGCATAGGTCTGCGGGCCGTGGTGGTTGAGGAACAGGAAGGCGCCGATATTGTTCAGCGTCCGATTGGGCACCGGCCGCCGCGTCACCAGGTCGCCGATATCGTCGCGATAAGCCGGATGCAGGCGCAGTACGGGTTTGCTGACGGACATGGTGTGCTCCTTAGTGTGATTAGTCATTAATTCGAAAGGAGGCTTGAAAGCCAATTAACTTGAGTATGGGTGGTGCTATGATGGTATTTAACGATTGAACTCAAATGGTTGCCAATGATTGTCGAAGATATAGAGTTTCAGCATGTCGTCCATCTGACCCCAGTTCGCTTGGCGGATGGATCAGTTCAATGTTTCATGCCTCAAGATCGTTATGCAAAAGCGCGTGACTTTCCCCTAAATAAGTATGGTACGGGGCCATTCTGCAAGTTCAAAGTGCCGTCTAAATATGGAACGAGTGGGGTCTACCTCTTGGTAGTCGGATCGGAAATTCGATACGTGGGAGAGTGTGCAAACTTGGCTAAGCGCTACAACATGGGTTACGGTAATATTTCGCCTAAGAACTGTTACAAGGGTGGGCAGGAAACGAATTGCCGCCTAAATAACCTTATATATGCGGCGTCGTCGACCGGCGAGCGAGTTGACTTGTTTTTTCACGAAACGCCAAATTACAAAGCAATTGAAAGTCAGCTTAGAGCGGTTATTCGGGCTCCTTGGAACCGAGTTTAGCTAAGATCTAAATCAGGTCGATCGACATCGGGGTCCGCGTTGATCGAACCTGCGAACCAAGAAAGTAAGAACCCCACCGCGACGCGATCGTAGGCGTTATGCTACCGTCTGTTTTACGTCGCGTCCTTATTGCATTGCGGACTTTACAAAATCCACCGCTGCCGTCACTGCCAGCCGTAAATCTCACGTGCGGAAAAACAAGCCCAGTTTCAGGCTTTCCCCAATCCGGTGGGCGCGTTCCATAAAATATTCGACGGCGCCTTCGTCCGGCGCCAGGTCGTGCAGGGTCTGTTCGAACAGGTACAGCCACTCGCCGAAATGCGCCGGTTCGATCTCCCTGACCTTCAGATGGGCCTGCATCGGCCGGCCGGAATAGCTGCCGCTGTGCAAAGCGACCGAAGCCCAGAACTGCTTCAGCTTGGCCAGGTGGTCGGGCCAGTCATGGATGGCATTGTTGAAGATCGGCCCCAAACGCGGATGTTCGCGCACGCGGGCATAAAATTCTTCGACCAGGCGGTCGATAAAGGCTTCGTCGATGCCGAGGGTTGCGGTCTGGGCGCGGATCTTGTCGCGAGCGGCGAGGGCGTGCGGGGAGGTCATGGCCGGAAGATACGACTCATGGCATGAAATGGCCATGTGACCTGATGTCCCTGTACCCGCATTGTTTCCTTACAGCCCGGCTCCTAGCCTGCCCCTCAACAGGAGAGATTCGTATGCTTCACGAAGGCAGCTGCCATTGCGGCGACATCGCATTCACGGTCGAGGCTGACTTTACCGAAGGTCTGGACTGCAACTGCTCCATGTGCCGGCGGCGCGGCGCTCTGTTGGCTTTTGTGCCGGCAACGGCATTCGAACTGACCTCGAGCAAGAATGTCGGGACCTACAGCTTCAATACCCACAAACTGCAGCACCATTTCTGCACGACCTGCGGCATAGCGCCGTTTACAGAGGGGCAGGCGCCGGACGGCACGGCGACGCGCGCGATCAACCTGCGTTGCGTTCCGGACATCGATCTCGACAGTTTGAAGATCGTCAAGTGGGACGGCGCCAGCCACTAGTCTTGCTTCTTTTCGGGTTGTTGAAACAAGAAGTTTCACCACGGAAAGCACTGAAACGCCGCTGCGCGGCGGCACGGAAAACACTGAAATCCTGCGGTAACCCGCGCGAAGCGCCTTCTTATCAACTTCAAAATAGGGCGCTTCGCGCCGGAGATTCAGCCACTCGAATTCCGTGCCTTCAGTGCCGCCGCGCAGCGGCGTTTCAGTGCTTTCCGTGGTCAACCTTCTTAGGGGCAGAATAATCGCGACACGCGCCGTTACAGCGGCGTGATAGAAGGTTAGTCGCCCTTAACTCAGGCGTAACAAACCATCGCTTTATTTCGGGGAGGAGAAACCCTACATAGGCTGCGGATAAGCGCCTGTCCTGAGTAAAGATCCCATGTTAGCCCTGCCCCTGTCCTGGCCGTTGAAAGACCGCCGCGTCGTGCTGATCGGCGCCGGCGAATGGCTGGTGCGCAAGGTCAACCTCCTGCGCCGGACACCGGCTACCCTCACCATCTTTACACCCACCGATCCGACCCACATCGAAGCCGAGGCCACGGTCCATATCCGTTGGCCGCAGACGTTGGAACTCGACGGCGCTGCCCTGATCGTCGTCGCCTTCGAAGACCGCGACCTGGCCGAAAAGGGCGCTGAACTGGCCCGCACCGCGCGTGCGCCGCTTAATGTCGTCGACTTTCCCGACCTGTCGGATTTCCACTTCCCCGCCATCGTCGATCGCGGTCCGTTGAGTATCGGCATTGCCACCGGCGGCGTTGCTCCCGTCCTGGCGCGCGAGACCCGCACCAAGATCGAAGCCGCCGTCCCGCCGTCCGAAGCCCATCTCGCCGAATTTGCCCTCAGGCTCAGCCCGAAGCTGCGAGAGGCCATTCCCAATGTCGATGACCGCCGCCGCGTCTGGGAAGATATCCTGAAGTCCCCCGCTGCCGGGTTGGCGCGGGCGGGTCAGGTCGACGAGGCCGTCGAACAGGCTTTGACCACCCGCGGCGAGCGCACCGGCGTCGTCCACCTGGTCGGCGCTGGCCCCGGCGATCCGGACCTGCTGACCCTGAAGGCCCTGCGTCTGCTGGGCGAAGCCGATGTCATCGTCTATGACCGCCTGGTCGGCGACGCCATCATGGACCTCGCCCGCCGTGACGCCGAACGCTTCTATGTCGGCAAGCAGCGCTCCAACCATTCCGTCCCCCAGGACCAGATTCACGACCTGCTGGTCGAACAGGCCCGCCTGGGCAAGCGCGTTGTCCGCCTGAAGGGCGGCGATCCTTTCGTCTTCGGCCGCGGCGGCGAAGAGGTCCAGGCCCTGCGCGACGCCGGCATCGAGGTCCATGTCACCCCGGGCATCACCGCGGCTTTGGGCTGCGCCGCCAGTTCAGGCGTGCCGCTGACCCACCGCGACCACGCCCAGAGCGTCACCTTCATCACCGGCCATTCCAGGGACGGCGACCACACCAACCCGCTGATGCTGGACTGGGCGGCCTTGTCGGCCGCCAACCACACCCTGGTCGTCTATATGGGCGTGGCCACGGCGCATGAGATTTCCGGCAAGCTGATCTATCACGGCCGCCTGCCCGACACACCGGTGCTGATCATCGAGAACGGCACCCGCCCCGATGAGCGCCGCACCCTGACGTCCCTGGGTGAGCTGGAGGCCGCCATCGCCGCCACACCGCCGCACGGCCCCGCCTTACTGATCATCGGCGAAGTCGCCAGCCTCTATGGCAGCGCCGCCGTCACTGACATCGTCGAGAAAGCCCACGCATGAAACTGCTCACCGCCAACCGTCTGACTGACGGCCTGACCCTGTGGTATACCGGCACGCTGGAGACCGGGACCTGGGGCGAGGACGCCGCCAGGGCTTCACGCCTGTCGGATGACGACGCCGACGCGTTGCTGATCGCCTGGAAGCTGCGCGAAACCGACGTCGTGGCGCCCTACCTGATCCCGCTCACCGACGCCGGCACGCCGGTTCAGCGTGAGCACGTCCGCGAATTCGTCCGGGCCAACGGCCCCACCATTGGCCAGACCGCCGACGCAATTGCGTCCGCCCACAATCGTGCCGATATTTTCGAGAACTGATATGTCCGCCACCATGTACAAATATGATGACTTCGATCACGCCTTTGTCCGTGATCGGAATATCGAATTCGCCGACCAGGTCGCCCGCCGCCTGTCCGGTGAAATCACCGAAGACCAGTTCAAGCCGTTGCGCCTGATGAACGGCCTGTACCTGCAACTGCACGCCTATATGCTGCGGATTGCCGTGCCGTATGGCGTTCTGTCTTCGCGGCAGATGCGCAAGTTCGCCCATATCGCCCGCACCTATGACCGCGATTTCGGCCACTTCACCACGCGGCAGAACCTGCAGTTCAACTGGGTCAAGCTGGCCGAAGCGCCGAAGATCCTGGAAGAGCTGGCCGAGGTCGAGATGCACGCCCTGCAGACCTCGGGCAACTGCATCCGCAACACCACGACCGACCAGTTCGCCGGCGCCGCGCGTGACGAACATTCCGATCCGCGTCCGTGGGCCGAGCTGATCCGCCAGTGGTCGTCGAACCACCCGGAATTCACCTTCCTGCCGCGCAAGTTCAAGATCGCCATCACCGGCGCCCAAAAGGACCGCGCCGCCATCCGCGTCCACGACATCGGCCTGCACGCCAAGCCGGAAGGCTTCGACGTCTATGTCGGCGGCGGCATGGGTCGCACCCCGTCGCTGGGTCACTGCATTCGCACTGGCTTACCGGGAGAGAAGTTGCTGAGCTATCTCGAAGCCTGCCTGCGCGTCTACAACCGCTATGGCCGCCGCGACAACATCTACAAGGCGCGCATCAAGATCCTGGTCGCCGCCCTGGGGCCCGACGAATACAAGCGCCAGGTCGAAGAAGAATGGGCGCGTATGGACCAGGCCAAGGTAGATGCCCCGGTCGCCGAGATTGATCGCCTGAAAAGCTTCTTCCCGGATCCGGAGTTCAAGGCCGCCGCGTTCGACCGCGTGGCGTATCAACGCGCCCAGACGGCCGATGCCGCCTTTGCCCGCTGGATCAAGAATAACACCAACCCGCACAAGCGCGACGACCATGTTTCGGTGACCATCTCGCTGAAACCGGTCGGCCTGCCGCCGGGCGATGCGTCTTCGGCCCAGATGGATGTTATGGCCGACGTCGCCGACGCCTTTGCCTACAGCGAGCTGCGCGTATCGCACGAGCAGAACATCATCCTGCCGCACGTCCATAAGGGCGACCTGTACGCGCTGTACAGCCAACTGGATGCCGTGAACCTGTCGACCGCCAATGTCGGCAAGATCACCGACATGATCGTCTGCCCGGGCCTGGACTATTGCTCGCTGGCCAATGCCCGCTCGATCCCGCTGGCCCAGGACATTTCGCAACGCTTCGAAGACGCCCAACTGAGCGACCAGATCGGCGACCTGCAGATCAAGATTTCGGGCTGCATCAATGCCTGCGGTCACCACCATGTCGGCCATATCGGCATCCTGGGTGTCGACAAGCAGGGGATCGAATTCTACCAGATCCTGCTGGGCGGCCGCGCCGACGAAAAGGCGGCTTTGGGCGTCATCACCGGCAAAGGCCTGCCGGCCGAAGCCGTGCCCGCCGCCATCGAACGCGTGGTGCGCCTCTATCTCGACCTGCGCACGTCCGACAGCGAACGCTTTATCGATACTTTGGAACGCGTCGGTCGCGAAACCTTCGCCGGAGCCCTGCATGAGCCAGCCTAATTCGACCCATACCCCCCAGCTGGTCACCCGCGATGGCGCCGTCATCCCCGATGGCTGGACGCTTTTGGCCGATGATGACACCACCGGCGCCGACGGGCCGTTTATCCTCAGCTTCGAACGCGCCCTGCGTGAGCTCGATGGCCGCAACGGTCATTACGGCGTGCGGGTTTTGCCGGCCGACGATGTCCGCCTGCTGGAGCCGTTCCTCGAAAAGATCACCTTGATCGAGGTCGCCTTCCCCGGTTACCGCGATGGCCGTGGTTATTCGACGGCGCGCATCCTGCGTGAGGATTTCGGCTACACCGGCATCGTCCGCGCGGTCGGCGATGTCCTGCGCGACCAGCTTTTCTACATGCTGCGCTGTGGTTTCGACGAGTTCGTGGTCAAGGACAAGGATCCGTCCCAGGCCATCACCTCGGCGGCACAACGTTTCCAGACAGTTTACCAGGGCGCTGCCGACAGCAACCGCCCCGCCTGGGCCAAGCGACACACGCTGGCCTGAGAAAGAGTATGGCCATGACGGTCCTGATCGATACGCTGAAACAGGCGCCCAGCGAGGGCGGCCAACGCGCCGAGGAACTGAGCGCACGCTATGAAGGCATGGCGGCGCAGGAGATCCTGCGCGACGCCATTCGCAACGAATTCTTCGGCGACATTACCCTGTCGTCCAGCTTCGGCGCCGATTCGGCGGTGCTGCTGCACATGATTTCGGAGATCGATCCGGGCCTGCCGGTGCTGTTCCTGGATACCGACCGTCACTTCTTCCAGACCCTGCAATACCGCGATGAACTGGCGAAGAAGCTGGGATTGACCAACCTGGTCAATCTCAAGGCGGATGTCGAGGAAGCGGCGGCTGAAGACGGCAAGAATACTCTGTGGCGGACCCATCCCGACCAGTGCTGCGACCTGCGCAAGGTGCGGCCGCTGAACCGAGAGATGGAAAAATGGGGCGCGTGGATTTCCGGCCGCAAGCGCCACCAGAGCGCCACGCGGGCGAAGCTGCCGATCGTCGAGTTCGACGGCAAGCATTTCAAGGTCAATCCGCTGGCCACCTGGACGTCGGACGATATCGCGGCTTACTTCGCGACACACGACCTGCCGCCGCATCCTTTGGTCGAACAGGGCTTTCCGTCGATCGGCTGCTTTACCTGCACCAAGCCGGTGGAACAGGGCGCCGACGCGCGCTCGGGCCGTTGGGCCGGGATGGAAAAGGTCGAGTGCGGGATCCACAATCCGATCTACGGCGGCGACGGGATTTAACTGAAACCGCCGCGCGGCAAGAGGTCGTTACCCTGCCGGCATCGACTTTAACTGCTGTGCCGCCCAGGCATGGCCCCCTTTACCGGCCAGATCGTACCAATACCGCGCCATGGACATGTCCACCGGCCCGCCCAGGCCAGTCTGCTGCATCAGGCCGAGATTGGCCATGGCATTGACGTCGCCCCGCCGTGCCGCCGCATCGAACCATTGCCGCGCCTTGACATAGTCCTGCTGGACGCCGGTGCCGTTGTAATAGACTGTCCCCAGGGAGGTCATGCCGGCGGGATCGCCGGCTGCCGCGGCCTTTTCATACCATTGCCGCGCCAGGTTCAGGTCCTTGGGCTGCATCAGACCCTGTTCCGCCATATAGCCCAGGCTGTTCATCGCCGGGCCGTAACCCATGTCGGCGGCGCGTTTGAACCACGCCCGCGCCACGATGTAGTCCTGGTCACCGGCCTGGCCGTAAAAAGCCATGCCGCCCAGGGCCGCCGTCGAATAGGGTGAGTTCTTCGCGGCTGCCTTTT
Source organism: Asticcacaulis sp. AC460 (assembly GCF_000495795.1). GTDB lineage: Bacteria > Pseudomonadota > Alphaproteobacteria > Caulobacterales > Caulobacteraceae > Asticcacaulis. Next base: position 3,566 of record NZ_AWGD01000004.1, on the reverse strand, counting down.
CGTACCAGGCCTTGGCCAGGGAAATGTCCTGGGGATGTCCGCCGCGGCCGTAGGCGTAGAAGATGCCGACATATTCCATGGCCTCGGCATTGCCCAAGGCCGCCGCGCTCAGCAGCCACGGCCGTGCCGCCACGTCGCCCGACGGGTCCTGGCCGCCCCTGTTGGCCATCATCGCCATCTGGAACATGCCTTGGGCGCTGCCGGCGTCGGCCGCCTTTTGGAACCACTGCTGGGCCAGGTCGAAACTGGACCCGGCCAGATAGGCGCGGCCGAGATTGACCATCATCCGGCGGTTGGCCGGTTGGGAGTCCACCGCCTGCTGGCACACCGGCACGGCCTCTGCGGAAACGATGCTGGCGAAGGCCATATAACCGTTGTTGCCGGCCGGCCGGTCTTCGTCGAACTGACCGCCCGCCTTGGCGTCGCACAGGGTTTCCGAGACCGAGGTCAGGGCCGGAGCCAGGCCGGCATCGAACGAGGTCGGGTTGCGCGAGATGTTGCAGAGTGGCGCGCCCAGGCGGGTGCGGGCCATCTCGGCGAACTCGCCATTGGGATACTTGTTGAGGTAGGCGCGGTAGTCGCCACAGTCCTTGGCCGAGGCCCAGAAGGTCTGTTCGACGGTTTCGGGCTGGGTCACCACCTGGGGGGCGGTGACATTGATATTCACCGTGCAGCCGGCCAGGCAGATGACGTCATAGATGCGGTTGTTCGACCACGGACGCTGCTTGCGGCCGGTCTGTTTCGAGACCTCGATCTGGACGGAGTCGAAGACCTGGGTGACGCTCATGCCCGGTTTGACGATCTCCCTGGCCAGGACCGGCGCGTAGACACCTACCGAAGCGATATCGCCGAGATCCGTGGCATAGGCGACCAGGGTATTGGGTTCGGCCGCCACGGCGACCAGGCCCTTGGTGCCGGCCTTGCCCAGGCTGGGCGTATTACGACAGGCGTCGACGACGATGATCACGGCGGAAGCATCGGTGCGCGACATCTGGTTGACCAGATCGCTGAGTTTTATGCCGGACGCCGGCAAGTCGGCCACCACCTGGACATCGGCGTCGATCCCCAGCAGGTAGTTGTCGCCCTTTTCATCGGTCGGGTCGGCCATGCCGTGGCCGGTATAGTAGATGAAACCGATGGCGCCGGGTGAGGCGGCCAGCTTGCGGCGGAAGTCCTTCAGGGTGGTCTGCAGGCCGCTCAGGTTGACGTTGCGGACGGTGGTGACGTCGAAGCCGACCTGTTTCAGCGCGGTGGTAACCTGGGTGGCTTCCTTGTCAGTATCGGGCAGGGGCGTCAGGTGGGTATAGCCGACCTGGTTGATGACCAGGGCGAACTTGGCGGGTTCGGCGGCATGGGCAACGGTGCCTAAACACCATAGCGTGAAGGCCGCCACAAGGCTCAACCAAAGCTTCATCCCTGTACTCCCTGAGCGCAATCCAAAAAGTGGTTGCCACTTTTTGGATAAGATTGCGCGACCCCTTAAGTGCCCGTTATTCCGGAAACCTTTGAAATGTGGTGCCATAAATGGAGCGTGGATACAAGTTACAGCCTTTGTTACGTTCCTTGGGCGACAGCGTCAGGGGCAATAACGGCAAAACCTGTTTGCTTCTTCGTCGAAGATAGCCGACTCTTATCTTCATGGCCTCCAAGACGACTCTCAACGAAACGAACCTCGAAGCCCTCGGTGCGGAACGCCTGGCCGCTCTTCTGATGGAGATCAGCGCCGGCAACGCCAATGCCAAGCGTCGGCTGCGCATGGAACTGGCCGGGGTCGAAAGCCCGGACAAGCTGGTCCACGAAATCCGTAAGCGCCTGACCTCGATCGGCAACGCTACCACCAATATCGGCTGGCGCAGTCTGAAGGCCTTCAAGGCCGACCTCGACAGCCAGCGCCGGCTGATCGTCGACCAGGTCGCCAAGGCGTCTCCCGGTGATGCGCTAGACCTGATGTGGACCTTCGTTTTCATGGGCGCATCGGTGATGGAGCGGGCCACAGACAAGTCCGGTGATGTCTTTGCCATCTTCCAGCAGGCCTGCGAGGACCTGGAACCGATTGCCACGGCCGTGCGCCCGGATGTCCAGGGCCTGGTCGAAAAGGTCGCCTTTGCCGCGCTGATCAACAGCTATGGTCAGAACGATGCCCTGATCCCGATTATGGCGCCTTTGCTGGGGCCTGACGGTTTGAAGGAGGTCCGAAAGCGACTATTGGCCAGCGGCAAGACCGTGGAGACACGCCCGGCGCCGGGCAGCCGCCGGATGTCGCGCTGGCGGCGCGGCCGGATGCAGCAACGCGAGGCTTTGCGCCGCTCACGGCCTCGCATCATCCATCAGGCCCTGGTCGAGATCGCCGACGCCCTGGGCGATGTCGATGCCTATATCGAACTGCAGCCGGATATCCGTTTGCCGGACATGGCCGCTGAAGCCGCGGAACGGCTATTGGGGGCCGGGCGTGCCGAAGAGGCGCTGGCGATTCTCGACAAGGCCAGGGGAGAAAAGCCGCTGGAGTGGCAGACCATTCGGTTGCAGGCGCTGGAAGCGCTGAATCGCAATGATGATGCCCAGGCCTTCCGGCTGGAGGTTTTCCACCAGACCCTGAATCGCGATGTCCTGAAGGCCTATCTCAAGCGCCTGCCCGACTTCGACGATGTCGAGGCCGAGGACGCGGCGATGGAGTTCGTCCTGAAATATCCCGATGTCCATGCGGCCCTGGCCTTCCTGATCGGGTGGCCTTCGTTGGATAGTGCGGCGAAGTTGGTTGTGGCGCGGTCGCGGGACATCCGTGGTAGTGACGAAGAGATCGTACCGGTCGCTGCCGAAAAGTTATCCGCGCGCTACCCGTTGGCGGCCTTGGTTTTGCTGCGCCGGATGCTGGACGCCAATCTGAGCCGGCGCGACAGCGACGTGGCCCAGGCCGCCGATCATTACGACCAGAGCCAGAGGCTGGCGGCACGGATCGACGACTTTGCTGGTTTCGAAAGCCAGGAAAGCTACACTACCGAACTGCGCATCCAGCACAGCCGCAGGCACGACTTCTGGACCCTGGTCACGTAGGCTATTCTTCGGCGGCGACCAATGATCGCTTGCCAGATCGCAATAAGTGGCGCGAAGCTGAAAAAACAGCGAAGGATACCTGCTTATGCGCGCCCATCTCTCTGTCGCTGTGTTGGGGCTATGCGCTTTCCTGGCGGCGTGCAAGGCCCCACCCGCCGCATCGAGCGATGACGTCAAGATGGACGGGACCATGTCGCAGTGGGAAGCGGAAGCCGACAAGGCGATTGCCGAAGCCTCATCCGTGCCACCGCCTGAGACCCAGCAAGCCCCCAGGCCGGTGACGACGCAACCCGGCACGATTTCGCCGGGTCCTTACCTGTGCAGCACTTTTGTCGACCGCCGGGAAAACTCACCGGGTTTCACTGTCAACGGCGACGGCAGTTACACCCATGAGAAGGGATCGACGGGCACGATATCACGGGACGGTACCGGCCTGGTGATGTTCTCCGGTGGCGCCCTGGACGGCCAGGCGGCGAAATACGAGGTCGACCTCGGCGGCCGGCCGACGCTGCGGC
>NZ_AWGD01000003.1 GCF_000495795.1 Asticcacaulis sp. AC460 | reverse complement strand
TGGGCGGCGTTCGACGAAATCGCGCACCGGCGCCGGGAGCTTGTTGAGGTGTTCTGCGAAGGGCAGCTTGTCGATCAGATTACGCGCCGCCGAGTTGGAAAACGACGTCTTCGGCGTGGTGGCAGGGGCGGGGGCTTCTTGACGGAACATGATGAACTCCTTGGTTTGGACCAAAGGACTATCATGGCTGCTGATAAGGCATCCGCGCGGAATGAGATGATCTGAATTAGGATGTAATAAGAGATTCCGCGCTTTCGGCTCCCCCTCCGTCTCGACGCGTTTCGGCCCACAAGGGGCCTCACTTGCTCGCCACCTCCCCCGCAAGCGGTGGAGGATAAGAAAGAAAAAAGGCAGCTCCTTGCGGAACCGCCTGATCTTCTTAAGCCGAAGCCTTTTCCAGTTTCTGCTGGATGGCCAGGATTTCGTTCGGCATGACCTCGACAAAGGCCGCCAGGCTGTGCTCCCAGTCATCCAGGATGGCCTGGCCGCGCGGCGACAGGGTCTTGGCGACGTGCTTGGCGATCAGCGCCTTCAGGTTGGCCGCGTTCTTGTCCGGCACGGCCCGCAGGGTCACGCCTTCGTGGTTGACATAGGCTGCCAAGGTCTTGTCCGGGTCGTAGATATAGGCCACGCCGCCGGTCATGCCGGCGCCGAAGTTCATGCCGACCTTGCCCAGGATAACCACCTGGCCACCGGTCATGTACTCACAGCCGTGCGCGCCGACGCCTTCGACCACGGCGGTGGCGCCGGAGTTACGGACGCAGAAGCGCTCACCGGCGGCGCCGGCGATGAACAGCTGGCCCGAGGTCGCGCCGTACAGGATGGTGTTGCCGGCCAAAGCCTGGTTGTCGTGCCATACCTTGGGACGGACCACGATGGTGGCGCCCGACAGACCCTTGCCGACATAGTCGTTGGCTTCGCCGATCAGGTTGATGGTCAGGCCCTTGACGGCAAAGGCGCCCAGCGACTGGCCCGCCGAACCGCGCAGGTCCAGGGTCAGGTGGCCTTCGTCCAGCGTATTGCCGAACTTGCGCACCAGCTCCGACGAGGTCCGGGTGCCGACCGCACGCATGGTGTTGCGCACCTCGTGGGTCAGTTCCATCTTCTCGCCGCGTTCCAGCAGCGGGCCGGCGTCGCGGACGATTTGGGCGTCCAGCGTGTCGGCGACCGCATTGCGTTCGTTGGCCGGCGTAATCGGCGCCGTCGGGTCCATCTCGACCTTGACCAGCAGCGGGTTGAGGTCGAGGTCGTCGAGGTGGGCGCCGCCACGCGACACCTGATGCAGCATGTCGGTGCGGCCAACGGCCTCCTCCAGGCTGCGCAGGCCCAGCGAGGCCAGGATTTCGCGCACTTCCTCGGCGATAAAGGTGAACAGGTTGACGACCTTGTCCGGCGTGCCGGTGAACTTGGCGCGCAGGCGTTCGTCCTGGACGCAGACCCCGACCGGGCAGGTGTTCGACTGGCACTGACGCACCATCAGGCAACCCATGGCGACCAGGGACGCCGTGCCGATGCCGAACTCTTCGGCGCCCAGCATGGCGGCGACCACGATGTCGCGTCCGGTGCGCATGCCGCCGTCGGCCCGCAGCCGGATCTGGCCGCGCAGGTTGTTGAGCGTCAGGACCTGGTGCGCTTCCGACAGGCCCAGTTCGAACGGCAGGCCGGCGAACTTGACCGAGCTGAGTGGCGAGGCGCCCGTGCCGCCGACATGGCCGGCGACCAGGATGGCGTCGGCCTTGGCTTTGGCGACGCCGGCGGCGACCGCGCCGATACCCGACTGCGACACCAGTTTCACGGTGACGCGGGCGATCGGGTTGATCTGCTTCAGGTCGTAGATCAGCTGGGCCAGGTCTTCGATCGAATAGATGTCGTGGTGCGGCGGCGGCGAGATCAGGCCGACACCCGGCGTCGAGTGACGCATGCGGGCGATGAATTCGGTGACCTTGAAGCCGGGCAGCTGGCCGCCCTCGCCGGGCTTGGCGCCCTGGGCGACCTTGATCTCGATTTCGCGGCACTGGTTGAGGTATTCCGCCGTAACGCCGAAGCGGCCCGAGGCGATCTGCTTGATGGCCGAGTTCGGGTTGTCGCCGTTGGGGCGGCGGTTGTAGCGTTCCGGATCCTCGCCGCCCTCACCCGACACCGAACGGGCGCCGATGCGGTTCATGGCGATGTTCAGGGTCTCGTGGGCCTCGGGGCTGAGCGCGCCCAGTGACATGCCCGGCGTGACGAAGCGCTTGCGGATCTCATTGACGCTTTCGACCTCTTCGATCGACACAGCGGCATTCTTGGTCTGCCAGTTGAGCAGGTCGCGCGGCGCCGTCGGATGCGTCTTCGACATCTTGTGGACCAACTCGGAATAGCGCTTGAAGGTCTCGTAGTCCTTCTTGGTGGTGGCTTCCTGCAGCAGGTGGATCAGCTTGGGCTGGTAGTAGTGGGTCTCGCCGGCGGCGCGCATCTTGTAGAAGCCGCCGATATCGACGATCGGACGCTTGGCGCCGAAGGCCTTGGCATGCAGCTCCGACAGCTTCTGCTCGATGCCGCTGAGGCCGATGCCGGAGATGCGCGAGGTCACGCCCGGGAAGTATTCGGCCACCAGGGCGCGCGACAGGCCCAGGGCTTCGAACTCATAGCCGCCGCGATAGGACGAGATGATCGAAATGCCCTTCTTGGCCAGGATCTTCATCAGGCCGGCTTCGATCGCCTTCTTGTAGTTCAGGAAGGCCTTGTGCTCGTCCAGGCCGGCATAGCGGCCGGCGGCCAGGCGTTCCTGCAGCAGTTCCAGCGACAGGTAGGGGTTGATCGCCGTGGCGCCGACACCGACCAGCACGGCGAAAGCGTGCGGGTCCATGGTTTCGGACGAACGGACAACCAGCGACACGAAGGAGCGCAGGCCCTTTTGCACCAGGCGCGAATGGACGGCCGCCGCGGCCAGGATGGCCGGCACGCCGATGCGGCCTTCGCCCAGGGCTTCGTCGGTCAGCACGATCATGCTGGCCTTGTCTTCGGCCACGGCCTTGACGGCTTCGTCACGCAGGCGTTCCAGCGCGGCGGTCAGCGCCTTGCCGCCGCCGACTTCGTCGGCCGCGAAGGTGGCGTCCAGCTTCCTGACCTTGCCGGCGGTGTCGAAGGTGATCATGCGCTCGTACATGAGCGTGGTCAGGAAGGGGCTTTCCAGCACGAAGACGTCGGTCTGGGCCTCATCCTCGGCCAGGATGTTGCCGAGGTTCTTGAAGCGGGTCTTCAGGGACATGCCCTGGGCTTCACGCAGCGGGTCGATCGGCGGGTTGGTGACCTGGGCGAAGCTCTGGCGGAAGAAGTGGGCCAGGGGGCGCCACTGTTCCGACAAAACCGCCATGGGGGTATCGTCGCCCATGGAGCCGATGGCTTCCTTGCCGTCCTTGACCATGGCGTCCAGCACCGTGTCGAGGTCTTCCAGGGTGAAGCCGGCGGCGATCTGGCGGCGGCGCAGTTCCTCGCCATCATAGGCGCGCGGCTCGGGGCCGGGCGCGATCAGCGGCTCCAGCTCGATCATGTTTTCCAGCCAGCCGCGGTAGTCATGCTTGCTGGCCAGGGCTTCGATGATGTCGTTCTCGGAGAAGAACTTGCCTTCCTGCAGGTCGACCCCGATCATCCGGCCCGGCGCGATGTGGATGCGGCGCAGGATGCGGTCTTCCGACACGCCGGTCATGCCGGCTTCGGAGCCGACGATCAGCAGGCCGTCGCGGGTTTCGGTGACGCGCAGCGGACGCAGGCCATTGCGGTCCTTGCCGGCGACGACCCAGCGGCCGTCGGTGGCGCAGATGGCGGCCGGACCGTCCCACGGCTCCATAACGGCGTTGCAGTAGGCGTACAGCGCCTTATGCGAGTCCGAGACCGTGGTGTCGTTGGCGACGGCTTCGGGGATCAGCAGGGCTTTGGTCATCGGCGCCGAACGGCCGGCGCGGACCAGCAGTTCGAAGACGTTGTCGAGGGCGGCGGAGTCCGAGCCGCGCGGCTGGATCACCGGCTTCACGTCGGAGGCCTGGTCGCCGAAGGTGGTGGCGGCCATGCGGATCTCGTGCGACTTCATCCAGTTGACATTGCCGCGCAGGGTGTTGATCTCGCCGTTGTGGGCCAGCATGCGGAAGGGTTGCGCCAGGCGCCATTCCGGGAAGGTGTTGGTCGAGAAGCGCTGGTGGAAGATGGCCACGCTGGAGATGAAGCGCGGGTCCTTCAGGTCGAGATAGAAGTCATCGACCAGTTCTGCGCGGAACATGCCCTTGTAGATCAGGGTCTTGGCCGAGAAGGAACAGAGGTAGCAGTCGAGATTGGCTTCGTCGACGCGCTTTTCGATGCGGCGGCGGCACAGGAACATGGCGCGTTCCAGGGCTTCGCCTTCCAGGCCGTCGGGGGCGGCCATCATGATCTGTTCGATTTCCGGGCGCGTCGACATGGCGCGGCTGCCCAGTTGCGAGACGTCGACCGGCGGCTGACGCCAGCCATAGAGGTAGAAGCCGGAACGCAGGATTTCGGATTCGACGATGGTGCGTGCCGATTCCTGGGCGCCGAGGTCGGAGCGCGGCAGGAAGACCTGGCCGACCAGGACCGGGCCGGGACGCGGGGTGTGGCCGATGTTGCGGACCTGTTCGCGGAAGAAGTCCTGCGGCACGTTGAGCAGGATGCCGGCGCCGTCACCGGACTTGCCGTCGGCATCGACGGCACCGCGGTGGAACAGGGCCTTCAGCGCCTTGACCGCCAGGTCGACGACGTCGCGGCGGGGCTGGCCGTCGATAGCGCAGACCACGCCGACGCCGCAGGCGGAGATTTCGGACGCCGGATCATAGGCGTGGCCATCGATGAGGCGCTGACGCTGATCCTGGTAGTGCTTGTACGAATCAAACTGGGTCATAATTATTCCGCGGCTCCCGCGTGCTGGAGCGAAGTGACATCGTCGTTGGCCGGCTGGGCCAGCAGCTCGGTCGAGAGATAGTGGTGGATATCGGCGGCGGCGTCCTGGCCTTCGCGCACGGCCCAGACGACCAGCGAAGCGCCACGGACGATATCGCCGGCGGCGAACACGCCCGATACCGTGGTCTGGAATTCACCGGCCATGGTCTTCAAGGTGCCCCAGCGGGTGACCTCCAGGCCGGGTTCGTTGAACATGACAGGCAGGTTTTCCGGCTCGAAGCCCAGGGCTTCGATGATCAGGTCGGCCGGCAGGTCGGCCTCGGCGCCGTGGATGTCCTCGATGCCTTGGCGGCCTTGGGCGTCCGGCGTGGTCAGGCGCATGCGCTGGATGCGCAGGCCGGCGACGGCGCCATGGTTGTCCAGGATGGCCTTGGGGGCCGACAGCCATTCGAAACGGACGCCTTCTTCCTCGGCGTTGGAGACTTCGCGGTCGGAACCCGGCATGTTGGCGCGGTCGCGGCGGTAGACGCAGGTCACGGACTTGGCGCCCTGGCGGATGGCGGTGCGGACGCAGTCCATGGCGGTGTCACCGCCACCGACCACGACGACATTCTTGCCGTCGGCATTGAGCTTGCCGCTGTTGAAGTCGGCGATGTCATCGCCGAAGCTGATCTTGTTGGCGGTGATCAGGTAGTCGAGCGCGGCGACGACGCCGGTCGGGTTGGCGGTCGGCACGCTCAGGCGGCGCGCCTTGTAGACGCCGGTGGCGACCAGGATGGCGTCGTGCTTTTCACGCAGTTCCTCGAAGGTGACGTCTTCGCCGATGTTGCAGTTCAGCACGAACTCGACACCCGACTGGGCCAGGCGATCGGTGCGGCGGGCGACGACATGCTTTTCCAGCTTGAACGACGGGATGCCGTAGACCAGCAGGCCGCCGGCGCGGTCGTAACGGTCATAGATGGTGACCTTGTAGCCGAGCGTACGCAGACGGTCGGCGGCGGCGATGCCGGCCGGACCGGCGCCGATGATGGCAATGCTTTGGCTGCGCTCGACTTCCGGTTCGATCGGCTGGATCCAGCCTTCTTCGAAGGCCAGGTCGTTGATGTAGCGTTCGACGCTGCCGATGGTGACGTTTTCCCAGCCTGACTGTTCCAGCACGCAAGACCCTTCGCACAGGCGGTCCTGCGGGCAGATGCGGCCGCAGATTTCCGGAAGGGTCGAGGTCGCCGCCGACAGCTCATAGGCCTCCTGCGGGCGGCCCTCTGCCGTCAGGCGCAGCCAGTCGGGGATGTTGTTCGACAGGGGGCAGCCGTGCTGGCAGAAGGGTACGCCGCACTGGGCGCAGCGCGAAGCCTGATGCGAGGCATGTGTGGGTTTGAAGTCCGAATAGATCTCATTGAAGTTGGCGATGCGAGTTGTCGCATCGGTCTTCGCCGGACCCTTTTTGACCTCGACCACAAAGCGGTTCGTATCCATCGCATAAACCCTTAACTATGCCGTATTAGTCGGCTGTGACAGCCGCCGGCGGCTTTAAGCCGAAAAGCCCCGGCGGTGAAAGGAAAAATTGTAACTTTCGTCACCCTGTCTCGCCGAATTATCCGGTCTATGACAAAAATGCCGTGGTGGTATCCGAAGATACCATGTCTGCGACAAGGTTATTTGCCCGATTGAGCAAAAATCCTGCCATTTCGTCGTTCGGCCGCAAGTTTTCACCGCTTGTGGCCATTATGCCCGGGCTTTACGACCAAAACTTGCCTTTGGTCAAACGGCCCCTGACATGCGAACCCCCTCGTCGCTGGGTAGCGCGAGGGGGACCTCTTAAACTCGGCACTGATGTCGTTTCGGACTATCCGTGCAGGGTCTCCCCGTGCTGTGACATATCGAGACCTTCGATCTCTTCCTCGTCTGTTACGCGCAGGCCTGTTGTGTATTTGCAGACCATCAGGATGACGAATGTCAGTACCGCGCTCCAGCCGATGACGGCGACCAGGCCGACGAACTGTTTGAGTACCGACGCATCCTTGCCCAGGGCATTGATCGACGGATCGGCGAAGACGGCGGTCAGGATGGCGCCGACAAAGCCGCCGACACCGTGCACGCCGAAGGCGTCCAGCGAGTCGTCGTACTTGAACATGTTCTTCACATAGGTCGAGGCGATGTAGCAGATCGGGCCGGCGATCAGGCCGATGGCCAGGGCGCCGGTCGGATTGACGAAGCCGGCGGCCGGCGTGATGGCGACCAGACCGACGACCAGGCCGGACACCAGACCCAGCAGGGTCGGCTGCTTGCGCTCGATCCATTCCGGCACGGTCCAGCCGATGACGCCGGTCATGGCGGCGACGATGGTGTTCAGCATGGCGACCGCGGCGACGCCGTCGGCGGCCCACCAGGAGCCAGCATTGAAGCCGATCCAGCCAACCAGCAGCATCGAAGCGCCGATCATGGTGTAGCCCAGGTTATGCGGCGCCATGTTGTCGCGGCCGAAGCCCTTGCGCTTGCCCAGGACCAGGGCGGCGACCAGGCCGGCGACACCCGAATTGACGTGAACCACGGCGCCGCCGGCGAAGTCGAGCACGCCATAACCACCTAGGAAACCGCCGCCCCACACCCAATGGCAGATCGGCACATAGACCAGCAGCGACCACAGGGCGGTGAACAGGATAAAGGCCGAGAACTTCATACGTTCGGCGATCGACCCGGCGATCAGGGCAGGGGTGATGATGGCGAACGTCATCTGGTAGGCGATCCAGAGATATTCCGGCAGCGCCTTGGTCAGGCTGTGGGCGGTGTTGAGCGTGACACCCTTCAGCAGGGCAGCGTCGAAGCTGCCCAGGACAGCGTTCCAGCCGTCGTTCGGGCCCTTGCCGAAGGCCAGGGAATAGCCGACCAGGATCCACAGCACGGTGACGATGGCCGAGACGGCGACCGATTGCGCCAGGGTCGACAGCAGGTTCTTCTTGCGGACCATGCCGCCGTAGAACAGGGCCAGGCCGGGCAGGGTCATGAACAGGACCAGGACGGTCGACAGGATCATGAAGGCGGTATCGCCCGAGCTCAGCTCCAGCTTGACCTGGTGGGCCAGGCCGGTAAAGGCCTCCGCCGACGCCGAGACGGAGCTCGCCGCTTCCGGAGCCGGGGCTGCCGCCGCTACGCTACTGACCGTTGCTGCCGTCATTTAATCCGATCCCAGCCTGATTAACCTAAAAAGCCACATGGCACCGCGACGCCGGATAACCGATCCAGTGTGCAGGCGCGAAATGTGACGCATGTGTGTCCATAACAGCAGTGTGGTCTCTTGAAAAGTCAAACTTTTCGCGCGCGTTCACTATTTTTCGGAAATTTTCCCGCGCGTTAGGAAATTTCTACGGGAAGTTTAAGGAAAGGTAGTCCACAGATTACACAGATTTAGAAAGATTAAGAGGAGAGACGGCGCGCTCCACTTAAATCCCTCTAAATCTGTGTAATCTGTGGACCCACCTTAACCTTTTCTAGCCGTTGAACGAGGTCACCGCGGCGACGATCTGGTCCTGGGTCGCTTCGTCGAGATACGGGCTGAACGGCAGCGAAATCACCGTCTTCGACTTGGCTTCCGACACGCTGAGATCCCATCCCCCGGCCTTGAACATCGCATAGCCCGGCTGCTGGTGCAGCGGGATCGGATAATAGACCGCCGACGGCACGCCCAGGGTCCGCAGATGCGCCTGCAAGCCGTCGCGATTGTCATGCTCGATCGTGTACTGCGCCCAGGTCGAGACATAGCCGTCCTTCACAAACGGCACGCTCTTCACCTTGCCGGCCAGCAGCGCATTATAACGCGCCGCCACCTTCTGGCGCAGCTCGATCTCCTCGCCGAAGATTTCCAGTTTTTCGATCAGCACCGCCGCCTGGATGGTGTCCAGGCGCGAATTCATGCCGACGCGGACATTGAGGTACTTGGCTTCGTGCTCGAAGTTCATCGTGGCGACATCGGTCGGGGTCGCGCCGCCGTGAACCCGGAACGAGATCATCTTTTCCATCAGCGCGTCGTCATTGGTCACGACCGCGCCACCGTCGCCGTAGCAGCCCAGCGGCTTGGCCGGATAAAAGCTGGTCGCCGTCGCCACACACCATTCCAGCGGCTGACGGTCGTCGATAGTGCAGCCGAAGCCCTGGGCCGAGTCGCAGATCAGCGGCAGGCTGTGCTTGCGCGCCACCTCTGCCAGGGCGGGATAGTCCGCGGCCTGGCCGAACAGGTCGACCGCAATGATAGCGGCGGGCTTCAGGCGGCCTTCGGCGGCGACATTGGCGATGGCGGCATCCAGCTTGGCCGGATCGATATTGTAGGTGTCGCCCTGGATGTCGACGAAGACCGGCTCGGCGCCGGTCATCGGCACGACCTCGGCCGTAGCCACAAAGGTAAAGGCCGGCACGAACACCGCATCGCCGTCGCCGATGCCCAGACCCAGCAGGATCAGCTCGATGGCGTCGGTGCCGTTGGCGCAGGACAGGCAGTGCTTGGCACCGGCAAAGGCGGCCATATTGGCTTCGAAGGTCTTGACCTCCGGACCCATGATATAGGCGCCGTGCTTGATGACCTTCAGCACGTTCTCTTCGATTTTGGCGCCGATGCGCTCACGCTGAACGCCGAGGTCGATGAACGGGATGGCCATGAGACTACGCCTTCTGGATACAAATGAACTGTCCGTTGCGCTTTAGCAGGCTCAAAAATCCATGCACCTCAAAAGGCATTTCCCAAAGTTTCAATAAAAACGAAAGGTTGGTTCCCACACGGGGTGACAAAGGGCAATTGTCTGACTATATAGGCGCCAGAACTAGCGTCTTGTTAACGCTACCACAGTGGCTTATAGAGCCCGCAACAAATGCCAACCTTCAAGGAGAACGTCATGTCGGCAAAAGGTAACCTGATCAACGGCGAGTGGGTTTTTACGGATAAGACCTTCAACGACATCAATCCCTCCGATACCAACGACATTATCGGCACCTATTCGACCGCCGGCGAAGCCGAGGTCAAGGCCGCCATCGCCGCCGCCAAGGACGCCTTCCAGACCTGGCAGTATTCGACGCCGCAACAACGTTTCGACGTGCTCGACAATGCCGGCACCGAAGTCCTGGCCCGCAAGGCCGAGCTGGGCGCCCTGCTGTCGCGCGAAGAAGGCAAGACCCTGCCGGAAGGCATCGGCGAAGTCACCCGCGCCGGCCATATCCTGAAATATTTCGCCGGTGAGGCCCTGCGCGCCCACGGTGAAGTGCTCGACTCGGTCCGTCCGGGCGTGAAGGTCGAAATCACCCGCGAACCCGTCGGGATCATCGGCCTGATCTGCCCGTGGAACTTCCCGATCGCCATCCCGGCCTGGAAGATTGCCCCGGCCATCGCTTTCGGTAATACGGTCGTGTTCAAGCCGGCCGAACTGACCCCGGGCTGCGCCTGGGAGTTGGCCGACATCCTGAACCGCGCCGGCCTGCCCAAGGGCGTGCTGAACATGATCTTCGCCCGCGGTTCCGTCGCTGGCCCGCTGATGATCGACGGCTGCGACGCCATCTCCTTCACCGGCTCGGTCCCGACCGGCACCCGCGTCCGCGACCAGGCCGTCGCCAAGGGCAAGCGCGTCCAGTGCGAAATGGGCGGCAAGAACCCGGTCGTCGTCCTGGATGACGCCGATCTCGACAACGCGGTCAACTCGGTGCTGAACTCGTCCTTCTTCTCGTCGGGTCACCGCTGCACGGCGTCGTCGCGCATCATCGTCACCGAAGGCATCGCCGACCGCTTCGTCGAAGCCCTGGGCAAGGCCACGGCCGCCATCAAGGTCGGCGACAGCCGCGCCGACGGCGTCCAGATGGGCCCGATCGCCAGCCAGGAGCAGCTCGACATCGCCCGTGACGCCGTCACCAAGGCCAAGTCCGAAGGCGGCGTGGTCGTCGCCGGCGGCGAAGACCTGACGTTTGGCACGCCGGGCTACTATTACGCCCCGACCCTGATCGACAAGACGACGGCCGACATGGCGATCAACAAGGAAGAGGTCTTCGGGCCGGTCGCCTCGGTTATCCGCGTCAAGGACCTGGACGAAGCCATCGCCGTCGCCAACGACACCGAAATGGGCCTGTCGGCCGGTATCTGCACCAAGTCGCTGAAAGCCGCCGAGACCTTCAAGCGCAAGATCCAGTCGGGCATGGTCATGGTCAACCTGCCGACCGCTGGTGTCGATTACCACGTGCCGTTCGGCGGCCGTAAGGCGTCGTCCTTCGGCCCGCGCGAACAAGGCGCCTACGCCGTCGAGTTCTACACGATTGTTAAGACGGCTTACCAGTTCCCGCTGTAGGGCTTCATAATAGCGAACAGATAAAAGCGGCCCCGGATCGCTCCGGGGCCGCTTTTTTATGCCTTGGCCGACTGAGAGGGGGATCAGTCGTCGGCGCGGGCATGATCCTGGGCCTGCATGTCGTCGCTGGCGCGTTTGATGATCAGGCGGTCGACACGATCATACCGGCCGATGGCCCGGCCCTCGACCCACGTGTTCTTGCCGTCACGCTCGACGCCATAGCGGAAGCGGGCGTCAAATCTGGAACCGCCGCCTTCACAAAGCGGCAGATCGACATATTGCTCGCCGCCGTCCTGCGGGACGTACTCGCGGGCCGCCTCGGCGACGGCCTTGGCGACGTCGCTTTCCTGCTTGGCGTCGCAATCGGCAAGAGCTGAGCCGGCGGCCAGGGCGCAAACGCTAGCCACACCGGCAAAAATCACGGATTTGATCATGGGGAGTACTCCAGTTTTTTCTTGTTCTTTTAGGCGTTTCTAGGGGCGTTAGCCTGGTCGAGGCGCAACCGTACCCGCGGGACTGCCACCTGAAGATGCGCCAATTTAGCGAGTTTGCAACCACTTTTTATCAGTGTTCGGATATTTTTCACGTCGATGTGAGTCCAGATTAATCATCCGTATAAGGATTATAAGCGGTGCACAAACCTATATGTTAATGAATTCTACACGATGCGGACTGTCACAATTCTCGCGAAGTAAGAATTTTCAAGGCGTGTTGAATTCCGACGTTTTCGATTCGGATTCACTTCTCGCGTGATTTGGACATTCGCCCATGCGCTGTGCTGCGGCGCGGTATAAACTAAGGCCGTCACAAGGGAGGTAACCATGACCGCATTTTTTCCGTGGCTCGACTGGACGCAAGCCGCCGCGCCGAACACCTTGAATCAGCCGATTCTGCCGGGCTGGTCGTTTCTGACCGTCAACGAGGCCAATTCCTCAGCGCCGGACACGGAAAAACGAATCGTCGCGCAGGATTCCTACGGACGCCAGATCGGCCGGTTGATGGATGTGGTCGATATCCTGGTGCGCGAGGCCGAAAAGACCAGCCCCGACCTGTCCGGTGATAAGTGCGTCATGGCGCTGGACGACCTCAAGGCACGCGTCGACGAAGCCAAGGCCGAGGCGCAGAAACTGCGCCAGGACCGGCTGATCGAGGATTTGCTGGCGCTGAAACGCAGTAATGCGGTGCAATTTACCGCTATCATGAAGGCTGTGGGCACGGTCTGAGGTCACAGACCCATATTCCCTGGCCCTTTGACCAGAGATGTAAAATCAGACCACTGCTCGACGCGAAATGCGCGGATGTCCCGAACCGAATTTGAAAACCACGGCAAGGTGCGCAACGCCTGTACCGCCAGGAACAGGCGCGCCATGTCCTCCTTGTCGGTGACATAGAGACTGCCCTGGACACGACGAAAGTCGTAATCGGCGAGAACCGCACCAATGTCGGTGTAGGCCTGGGTGACGCCTTTAGGGTGGTGAATTTCCGTATCGGCCACCACCAGATCGAAGGCTATCGCGAACATCAGAGCGCGTCTGGATCATTACGCAGATGCGTCAACCGGTATTCCGTCTTTTCGTTGGTTTCCACGAGGATCACTTCCACCAGCCAGTCACCGTCTTCCAGTTCCCTCACAGGCTGGCCGACTTCGTATTTCGGGCCAAAAGGTCCGAACGTCTTGATCTCGCCCAAGGGCAGACCCAAGGTCATGGCGTTCATGGTGTCCTCGTCATTGCGTGCAAATTCTAACCCAGAACCCTCGGCTGATCAAACCTTGATCGGCTCACCTTCCGGCGCGCCGCGGTGCAGGCGGTCGGGCAAGGCCTGGCCATCCGGCACGAACTCCATGGCGACGGAATTCAGGCAATAACGCTGACCCGTCGGGCGCGGACCGTCTTCGAAGACGTGACCCAGGTGCGAGTCACAGCGGCCGCAGCGGATTTCGGTCCGCACCATGCCGTGAGAAACGTCGCGCAGGTAACGGATATGGTCCTTGTCGACCGACTGGTAGAAGCTGGGCCAGCCCGAGCCGGAGTGGAACTTGGCGCGCGAGGAGAACAGCGGCAGGTCGCAGAGGTTACAGACATAGGTGCCTTCGTCCTCATACTCATCGAAGCGGCCGCAGAAGGGCGCTTCGGTGCCGTGGTTGAGCAGGATGCGGCGTTCTTCTGGATCGAGGCGGGCGGCCAGGTCCTGGATCTGGGCGGGGGAGGGCGGGGTCAGGTCGAAACCGAGGGCGGACTTGGTCATGGCGAGGTCCTTTCAAGCTGTCGCGTCTATATACGTGCTTGGAGCGGATTTGTTACCGGCAGAAGGCGAAATTGCATGTTTTTCCCCTCTCCCCTGCTTGCGGGGAGAGGACGAGAGCCGAGCGAAGCGTGGGCGATCGGGTGAGGGGCCTTCAGAGGACGGAGTACTCGGAAGGCGCCCCGCCCCTCACCCCAGCCCTCTCCCCGCACGCGGGGAGAGGGGGTCGTTCCGTGCCCCGCCGGCGCTGAAGAGTGCGTCGACCACTCTCTTCGTCCCCAAGCCATCAATCATCGCATGGGCATGCCGCGCATTGGCATCGAGACGTTCGGGGCTGGTAGCTAGGTTTCGCACCCGCTCGCCAAAATCTTCCTGCAAACCCGCCCGCGCGTCCACTACCGGGAACGGACAGGCTTCCAGCTCTGCCTGCTGGTTGTCATAGGCCACTACGGCCAGCCCGGGCAGGCCCATGGCGGCGACCTCGTTAAGGCTTCCGCCGGCACCCACGACCACCAACCGTGCGCCTGCCAGCACCTCCGCCACTGATGGCGGCGCCACGAACAACTCCATCCGCGGTAAACCCGACGCCCGGAGTTCGTCGATATGCCGGTTAGCGGGGCCAGCAATCACCCGCAAACTCATATCCGTCAGGACCTCATGAATATGCCGCGCCGCGGGCCCTGTCAGGCCCGCCGGATCGCTACCGCCCAGGGTAATGGCGACAAAAGGTTCTGCCTCCGGCGTCACCACCGACCGGAATTCCTGCCGGATCAGCGCATATTGCGGGCCCAGCAGAAGCCGCGCTGAGGTCTTGCCGGTATAGGTTTCCGCCCTGGCGGCCAGGGCCGGATTGACGATCACGGCGCAGTCATAGCGGTCTAGGTTTTCGAGGTCGTCGATCACGGCGACCGGCGCCGTGATGCCCGAAATATACGCGGCGGTCGCCTTGTAGCTGTCGATCACGACGCGGTCGCCGGCCTCTACCGGCAACATATCGAACCCGGTCACGATCTCGGCCGAGGCCCCGATGGATTCGCACCGCGTGCGTACAGTGTCGCTGATTTCGTTGATCAGGAACACCACGGCCACACCCCGCGCCCGCGCTTCCTCGGCCAGCGCAAAGCAGCGCATGAAATGGCCCATGCCGATCTCGGGACCGGCTTCCGTGCGGATCAGCAGACGCGTCATGACCGTCCAGAAAAGGTTAACCACGTTAACATTAGGTTGAACCTTGTCACCTAACATCGACATCCTGTCCACTAAAGACCGGCCATGATCATGCGCGCCTTACAAGATATCCAGGGCCTGAAATTTCCCGACGACTATGTCATCCGGCATTTCTACAAGACTGGACTGCATAACCGTAAGGGCCATGTGCTGGAAGTCGGCTGTGCCGCCGGCAACAACCTGATGCTCTATGCCGACTATGGCTGGCAGGTCACCGGGGTCGATATTCTCCCCGAAGCGCTGGCCCAGGCGCGGCATAATCTGGGGCTCGGCGCGATCCTGATCGAGGCCTCGGCCGACGACGGGCTGCCCGAAGGCATCACCGAACCGGTGGATGTCGTCCTGCTGCCCAATGTGCTGTGTTACCTGCGAGACGACGGTGTTGCCGCCCTGGCCAAGGCCGTTCGTGCCCATGCTGCACCAGGTGCGGCGATATTCGTCCGTACACGGCTTATCGACGATTATCGCTACGGCAAGGGCGAACCCGCCGGACCCGACAGCTTTATCCTCAATACGGTTGAGACCGGCGAGGCCGGGCTGTTCCACCGCTTCTACAGCCGTGACGCCCTGATCGCGCTGATCACTGGCGCGTTCGGCGTGGTTGATCCCAGCGTCTTTCATATTCGGTTCGACAACTTCCAGGCCGGACACCTGATCGCGAACAACTCAGACCTGGTCATCTGGGGCCAAATTTCTGAAGAAAAGTTCGCCGGATGAGCACGCTGCATATCGTCGGCGGAGGCTTGAGCGGGTTGACAGCCGCCCTGATGGCGCATGACCAGGGCTGGCGCGATATCCGCCTGTACGAGCGCACCTCGGCCATCGGTGGGGTCGCCCAAAGCCGCATCGTCAACGACCACGAAGTGCGCACTGGCACCATCTATTTCGGCGACGACCGCGATCCGCAATTGACGCTTCTGCGCCGCCATGGCCTGAACTTCGAACCTTTCGAAAACCGCTTCGGCTCGGTTAGTGTCGTCAACGGCAAGGACTATTTCCAGCCCGGTTTCGGCGGTCCGGTGATTGCGGCGCCCGATGGCGATATCGCCCTGAACCCCGGCCCGATGACGTCGTTGCAGGATCGCTTCGACCGTTATCCAACGGAGATTGCGCAACGCCTGACGACTATGGCGCAGTGGCACCTAAACGCTGATCCGGCCCGCGTCATTGGCGACGGTGCCGTTCCCATGGCGATGAACCGGGTGATCGTCGCCGACGCCGACAACGATACGCTGAAACAACTCAAGCAGTACGACAGCCTGTACGATGAACTCTACGGTCTGCCGCGCGATGCCTGGGGCTATAGCGCCAATGCGACGGCACACCTGCCGGTGGGCGGGTTCCCCCGCCTGTTCGACGATATGCGCCAGGTGCTGAATGACCTAAACATCGCCATCTGCGACCGCAGCTTGATCACGCCCAAGGTCGCCCACGACCTGATGAACCGCGGCGAGCGGGTCTACTGGTCCGCCAACCCGATGCCGCTGTTCCCGCACGCCGGCATGAAGGCGCCGCAGTTGCTGCGCACCGACTTCCACGTTGTGAGCCTGACCTGCCGCTATGGCCTGGAAGCCCCCTACTACATCCAGAACTTCACAACCGAAGGCGCCATCTTCCGCCTCTACGCCTATCCGACGGCGACAGCTTCGATCGTCACGCTGGAATGCGTCCGTCCTGCCAATGAGGCCGACCTGCGCCTGGAGGCCAAGCGCCTGGTCGCTGATACGCCTATCGCCGACCTGCTGACCGGCGAGGTGGTACTGGAAGAGCGCCAGCCGCGCTGGCTGTTCCATACGGTGGAGACGGTGGCCGCACTTGGCGTATTGCGCCACCATATGGCCGAACGCTACGGCGCCTGTTTCATCCCCGGCGGCTGGGAACAGTACGCCAAGGCTGCCAAGCACGCCGCCCTGCAGACGGCGCTTGACCGGGTTGCTGCCTGATGCGGGCGGCCATCATGCAGCCGACCTACCTGCCCTATATCGGCTATTTCGATCTGATGCGCCGGGTCGATGTCTTTGTCTTTCTCGATGACGTCCAGCTGGAGCGCCGGTCATGGCAGACACGCAATCGCATCTGGGCCGCCGGCCAGGAGCAGATGCTCAGCATCAGCCTGAGGAAGCATAACCAGACCGACCGTCTGGATGAAGTGGTTCTGAACGATGAAAGCGACTGGCGGACCAAGCATCTCAACGCCCTGGAAAATGCCTATCGCAAACGGCCGGGATTTGCCGAGGGCATGGACTTTATCCGTCCGCACCTGACGCCGCAGCCGGACCAGAAGCTGAGCGATTTCAACATCGGGATCATCGAAGATGCCGCCCGCCGCCTGGGCATCGCCACCGCGACCCAGCGCGCGGCGGCCATGGGATGCGGGGGCAAACGGTCGGAGCATCTGTTGGCCATCTGCCGCGCCGTCGGGGCGACCCACTATGTCTCGCCGACCGGTTCGCGGGACTATATGGAGGAGGAGGGCGTGTTCCGCGCCGCCGGCTTCCCCGTCGAGTATTTCAGCCACGCGCCAAAGCCCTATCCGCAAGGGTTTGAGCCTTTCGTGCCCTATATGGCCTTTGTCGATGCCGTCATGAATGTCGGCTTTGCCGGGCTGAGCGAGGTGCTGGGCGATGCGTAAGCTGTGCGTCATTCCCGCCCGCGGCGGCTCCAAGCGCATCCCGCGCAAGAACGTCAAGCCGTTCCATGGCCGGCCGATGATCAGCTATTCGATCCAGGCGGCATTGGACTGCGGCCTGTTCGACGCCGTGGTGGTGTCGACCGACGACGACGAAATCGCTCAGGTCGCGCGTGACTGTGGCGCCACGACGCCGTATGTGCGCCCGCCCGAGCTTTCCAACGATCATGCGGGTACGGACGATGTGGTTGCTCATGCCATCGGATGGTTCCGCGATCGGGGCGAGGTCTATGATGCGACCTGCTGTATCTACGCCACCGCGCCCTTGCTCGATCCGGCGCGATTGGTAGAAGGCTGGGAACGGCTGCAACAGCCCGGCAAACGCTTCGCCTTCAGCGTGACGTCCTACGCATTTCCGATTCAGCGCGCCCTGTACCGCACCGCCGACGACGGCGTCGAAATGTTCCAGCCTCAGCACCTGATGAGCCGTTCCCAGGACCTGGAGCCCGCCTTTCACGACGCAGCCCAGTTCTACTGGGGCTGGTCGGACGCGTGGCTGGCGGGTGAGAACATGTATTCGCCGGTGGCCGCACCGGTGATCCTGCCGCGCACACATGTGGTCGATGTCGATACGCCGGAGGACTGGGAGGTCGCTGAACTCGCCTTTGAGGTCTTAAGGCGAGAGTAATCGGCCTATGGTAGCGTCGCACCATGATGCCCAAGCTCGCCCTGCTCATCGACGGTGATAACATCGGCCCGCAGCTGATTGCGCCTCTGTGGAAACATGTTGTCTCGATCGGCATGCCGAACGTCCAGCGTGTGTATCGTGACTGGTCCCGCGGGCCGGATTGGAAAGAGGTCCTACTGAAATACGCGCTACAGCCGGTGCACCAGTTCAACTACGCGCCGGGTAAGAATGCTACCGACATCGCCATGGTGATTGACGCGCTCGACCTGGCCCAGACAGAGCTCTATGACGGCTTTTGCTTGGCCTCATCCGACAGTGATTTTACCCCTCTGGCCATTCGGTTGCGACAGAGAGGACTGAAAGTCTACGGCTTCGGCGAAGGCAAAACACCGACGGCCTTTCAGCAGGCCTGTGACCGGTTCATCATTCTGACATCGCCGCCAAAGACTAAGGTAGCCTGACCACTTCGCTCAGCACCGACACGCCCGACTCGTTGAACGCCTCGACCGCTACATAATAGCCGACGCCGACGTTCAACGCCCGCAAATCGAACGCCGTGCCTTCATCCGCCCATTTCTGATAGGTCAGGGTCAGCCGGTCCGGCTTGATGCCCCAGCGGACATTGTAGCCGACCGCGCCCTTGACCGGGTTCCAACTGATCCGTGCCTGGCGTTGGTCGGCATCGCGCGCAACTTTCAACCCCGTCGGTTTCACCGGCGCCGCGCCATCGGCTGAACCGAACACGCGCAGGTCGCTGATCGCCAGGTTCGGTGCGGCGATATGGCCGTGGACGTAGCGGATATAACGCGCCTTCACCGCCGCGGGCAGTTCGAAATAGGCATTGGGCCGGTCGCGCTTTTCCTCGCCGGTGTCGGCCAGGGGTGTCCAGGTCTTGCCGTCCAGCGAGCTTTCCAGCTTGAACTCGGTGTAGATGCCGGGCCGGTCTTCATAGATGCCGGACTTGTAGTCGGTATAGTTGACCTGCACCGCCCGCACCGTCTTGGCTGCGCCCAGGTCCACGGTCAGGGTTTCGCCCGGCTTGGCGCTGCCGGCCAGCCAAAAGGTGCGCGGGTCTTCGTCCGTCGTGCGGTCGGGCGTGAACTCGCCCTGGACCGATGAGGCCACAGCTTTTTTCCGGTACGACAGCAGCATCCAACCGGTGAACAGCGCGTCCGGGTCATCGATCTTCGCGGTCGGCATATATTGCGGGAAATCAGCAAAGCGCGCCGACACCGCCATCTGGCCGTCGTTGTAGAATTTCGCCGGCATCATGTCGATGCGGCGCTCGAAGGTCCAGTTGTAGCCGATCCACGGCGTGCCGGTGTTCCAGTAATTGCCGTACTTGTCCTGGAAGGTCGAACCGTGACCGGCGCCCTCCATGAAACCGCCCGGCTTGTAGGCCACCGGGTTGTAGTCGGCATAGGTGAAGGGCCCCAGCGGGTTGTCGCCGACATAGACGCCGTTGCCGTAGACATTATATTCCGTACCCGGAGCACCGTACTGCAGATAGTATTTGCCGTTGACCTTGTTCATCCAGGCGCCCTCGGTGAATGGCTTGATCGGCGTGCCGTTGGCCAGTGTCCCGCTATGATCCTGGCCGAAACGCTCCCAGCCGTGTTTGTCGGGGTCCAGCCAGATGAACTTGTTGGGCTTGTCCTTATAGGCAAAGGGTTCCGGCGTCATCTCGATGCCGTAGATGGGATAGACGTTGGACGAGCCCCAGTACATGTACCACTTGCCGTCGTCATCGATGAACAGGCCGGGATCCCACGGCGACGGCTGGACCTGGTCGGGCTGGATCTTGTACTCTTCGCCTTCGCCGACGGCGGTCGGCACCGGAGGCGTGCGGCGGACCCAGAAGTCGAGCTTGCCCGAAGCCGGGTCGGTGCTTTTCAGCAGGCCGGAGACGCGGGTGTGCGACTGCATGATGTACAGGGTCTCACCGTCGGAAATCACGGCCGGGGCGACGATGCTCTCGAACGGCCAACGCGACGGTGTGACGAAGTCCCACTGGATCAGGTCGTCCGACTTCCAGTAACCGTCAGCCAGGGTCTGGAACAGGTAGTAGGTCCCCTTGTGCAGGACGATCACCGGATCGGCGCCGGTGCGGTACGAGATCTTCTCGTTCATCTGCTCGAAATTGTAACGGTAATCTATGTCGAGCGGATTGATATAGGTCGTGCGTTCTGTGGCTATGACGGGCTGCGCAGCCAGCAGCAGGGCCGCGAGGGCGGCAGTCGTTCTGAACATGATTTCCTCCGTCTTTTGCGGCTGTCTTAGCCTTCGGAGCAATCCATGTAAACGTTTACTTGTGTTAATCCGCCTTGCTTCCCGGAAAGCCCGGCAGGGCCAGGTCGTAGCGGATGGCGGCCGCGCGCAGGGCAAAGGCGGCGGCGAAACCGGCCAGGGCCGAGGGCCAGAAGGCCAGGCCCAGCCCTTCGGCGATGACGAAAACGATGGCCCCCAAAAGCGCGGCGGTGACATAGATTTCACGCCGCAGCAGCATGTTCGGTTCGCCGGCCAGGACGTCGCGGATAACCCCGCCGAAACAGGTGGTCAGCACGCCCATGACGACCGACGATATCGGGTGAACTCCCAGGGACATGGCCTTGGCGGTGCCGACCACGGCGTAGGCGGCCAGCCCCAGCGCGTCCAGCCACAGCAGGGCGCGAAACCGCCAGCCGCGCTTGCCCAGGCTCCAGACGATGATGGCGGCGGCCAGACAGACGAGAAGATAGCCCGGCCGCTGGACCCAGAAGACCGGCGCCCCGATCAGCAGGTCACGCAGCGTACCGCCGCCGACACCGGTAATGGCGGCGAAAAAGGCGAAGGTGATGATGTCGTGCTTGCGTTCAGCCGCGGCCAACGCGCCGGTTGCCGCGAAAACGGCGACGGCGGCATAGTCCAGCCAGAAGAGGGCAGTCGAGAAGGCGTCCATGGCCGCCTCTTACACGGGCAGCGCGGCGGTTACCAGTGGCCGCGATGACCGCGATGGACGTTGTAATGGCCGTAGTGCGGGCGTGAGGTGAAGTAGACGGTGGCGTAGCCGCGCGGCGCCGGCGGCGGGGCGTAATAGCCGTCGTCGTAGCTGTAGTAGGCGCCCTGATAGCACTGCACGCTGTCGTCACCCAGCGACCGTCCCATCATGCCGCCGACCATCGCGCCACCGATCGTATTGCCACCGCGATCCCAGCGGTGGGACAGGCTGTTGCCGAGCAACCCGCCGGCAATGGCGCCGACGATGGTGCCCGTGGTCCGCGACCGGGCCTTGCGCTGATAGCAATAGCCGTCGGCGCGTTCGCCGTCGTCATAGGCGTCTCGCCGGGCATCGGAACGCCCCTGCGCGTAGGCGCGCGCAGAAGCTTCATCGGCGCGGCCCTGTTCGTAGGCGCGTTGTTCCGCCTCGACTTCGCTGTAAGGCCGGGTTTCGACGGATTGTGCGAGAACAGGCTGGGCCAGCGCAAAGGCGGCGCCGGCAATCAGGGTGGCCTTGGCCAGCACCTTGGTCATGGGTACTCTACTCCGGGAGACGCAACTGAGTAGGTACTAGCAGCTGTCTTATGAACGGCGACTGAACGAATTGTGACCGGTTTGGACGCGGTCAAAGCGACAAGCTGACGCAGCGGCGGGCCGTCGCATGGTGCGCGCCCTATTCCCGTAGTATTTCCATGGACATTCCGGCGTGCCTCAGGAGAATGACCATGACTGCCCCGCTCGTTGACCTCAGTGTCCATCACCAGCCCAAGGGTTTTTCGGACCATTTTGCTTTTGGCTTCACGAAGCTGCTGCGCTTTTGCGCCGACACCTTCTTTGCCAGGCGCTACGGTCACCGCGCGGTGGTCCTGGAAACTGTCGCCGCCGTGCCGGGCATGGTCGGCGCCACCATCACCCACCTGAAGTGCCTGAGGCACATGAAGGACGATAACGGCTGGATCCGTACCCTGATGGAGGAGGCCGAAAACGAGCGGATGCACCTGATGACCTTCATCGAGGTGGCCAAGCCAACCATGTTCGAGCGCTTCGTCATCATCGCGGTGCAGTGGGTCTTTTACATCGCCTTCTTCGCCCTGTACCTGATCTCGGCCAAAACCGCGCACCGCGTCGTCGGCTATTTCGAAGAAGAGGCGGTGATCAGCTATACGCATTACCTGGCCGAAATCGATGAGGGCCGCAGCCGCAACGTGCTGGCGCCCGCGATTGCCAGGCATTACTGGAACCTGCCGGCCGAGGCGACCCTGCGCGATGTGGTGCTGGTGGTGCGGGCGGATGAGGCCCATCACCGCGACGTAAACCACGGCTTCTCGGATGAGATCGCCGGCCGGCCCGTGGATGCGGCGAAGGTTGCGCCCTATCCGGACCATGCGCCAGAGCTGAGCCTGAAGGACGCGGCTTAATTGTTTTGGGGTGCAGGGGTCTGAGACCCCTGCCTCTTCCTGTTGACTTCATGAATGCCAAACGCCACCGCCATGCAGAGCAAGAGACCATACCCACCCAACAGCCCTGTCACCGTGATATAGGTCCAGTTGTTGAAATGCGTGATGCCGGCGGCGAAGTGTGAGGCGACGGTGGCGATCTGCAGCGCCGAGGCAACCAGGGTCCAGATCCGGCGCGACCGGAAGGACAGCGCCATCAGCAGCAGCATCGCCACGATATCGATGACGACGACCGGCAGTTCCGGTCCGCCGTAATTGCCCCATTGATGCAGGGCAAGACTCAGGCACCAGGCCACGAGTACGATGCCGGCGCCGACGCGGTTGGCGCCGTCGCCACGCCACAGCCCCCAGCCGCAGATGATCAGGCACAGGACAAATCCACCCCAGACCCACACGGGATTGCGCTCCTTGAAACGTTTCGCGGCGTAAATGCCGGGTTTCGTGGCGACGCGATAGGGAAATCTAACCGACGGCGCTTTTTACCTCGGCGGCCTGCGCCGTCCGCATCCGGCGGGATTCGCGGTTGATAATACCAACGATCAGACACAGCAACAGGCCGAAGGCCCAGATAGGGCCCAGGGTGTCGGCCACGTCGATGTCGCGGAAGGCATAGACGGCCACCCTGTCGATCATCAGGGCCCCCGCCGGCAATGTCCACAATCGCCGTGACCACAGCGACAGGGCCATCATGGCCAGCATCAGGGTGATATCGACGGGGAAAAGGCTCAGGTCTGGCGTCGGAAAGACCAGGCCCAGGCCGGTGGACGCAAGGGCGAGAACCGCCGCGATCCGCAAAACGGCGTCGCCGCGCCACAGGGCCCAGGCGCAAATTATGGGATACACTGCGAATACCAACAACAGCAACGGTGCCTCCCCTGAAACCGAAGGGCGCTGCAGACACCGTCCGTCCGCGTTGCCGCGAACGGACGGACCGCACCCCCATGCCCCCCAAAGGTCCGCCAAGGGCGCAAAACGCCATCGGCGGAATCCCGAATTCCGGCGTGCCTGAGCTGCCTTGACGTTAACGTCAGTGGGGCAGGGTGCGCATGTTCTGAATGCCGTGCAGCAGGACCATCACCGATCCCAGCAGCGCGCCCGCGACCAGGGGAATCAGGATCGCGGCCAGCAGCATCAGTCCAAGCCATTGCAGATGGCTGAGCCGGCGAAGGCGTTCAGCGAAGGTCTGCGCAGGTGTCTCGGGCGGGCGGACCGGCAAGGGATCCGCCTGAGGTGACACTGACGCATCGGCGGCAGGTTGGTCCATTCTCCCTGAAGGGTATCCTCTCTGAAGGGGGATGGCGGTTCCGCTTTCCTGCGCCATCAGAAAACGCGCGGCTTCGCGGCTGGTGGCTATGCCCAGCCGCCGCCGGCCCTCTTCCATATGGGTCTTGACGGTGCTCTCGCTGATATCGAGGAGGCGCGCAATCTCCTTGGCCTGGTGGTTTTGGCCCACCAGGCGCAGGACCTGCTTCTGACGTTCCGACAGGGTCTCGATGCCCATGTCCCTGACTCCCCGGCGCCTTTAAGTAACGCACGTAGTAACGTACCTGGCCATTTACGCCGGGACGGCGGCCGGCTTCAAGGTGAATGGTGGCGATTTGTGTCCGTCATGAAATTAATCTTCAGATAGTTTTATTAAACTGCAAAACGGGTTATGACGGCGCCCGCATCAGCAGGGGTTACAGGTTTATGTCTCGCGATCGTTTGCCGCCGCTGTCGGCGCTTCGGGTTTTCGAAGCGGCGGCGCGGCACGAAAGCTTCAAACAGGCGGCGGAGGAACTGTTCGTGACGCCGGGCGCCGTGTCGCAACAGATCCGGCTGCTGGAAGACCATGTCGGTGTCGAGTTGTTCGTGCGTGACGGCCGCCGCGTCGTCCTGTCCGATGCCGGTAAGGCCTCGGCCCAGATCCTCAAGGAAGCCTTCGAAAAGATGTTCGAGGCGACCCGCCTGATGAAGTCGGGCACCCAGAAGGGTCGGGTGACGGTTTCGGCTGCCCCCAGCTTTGCCGCCAAGTGGCTGATGCCGCGTCTTTATGAGTTTAGCGCCGCTAACGAGGATATCGATGTCTGGGTCAGCGCCGATATGGCGCCTGTCGATTTCGCCGTCTCCGATATCGACCTGGCCGTGCGTTACGGCAACGGCCACTATAACGGGCTGCATGTCGAACACCTGCTGCCGGAAGCCGTGGTGCCGGTGTGCTCGCCGCTGCTGTTTGAAGCCGCGCCGATGCGCAAGGCCGAAGACCTGGCGCATCACGTCCTGCTGCACGATGTCGGCGCCGAAACCGATCCGTCCTGTCCCGACTGGGCCATGTGGCTGAAGGCGCACGGCGTCGAAGGCGTCGACGCCAGCCGCGGCCCGCGCTTTAACCAGAGCTCCATGGTGATTGAGGCGGCGGTTGCCGGCCGCGGTGTGGCCCTGGCCAAGCGCACGATCGCCGAGGCCGACCTGCAAGCCGGCCGTCTCAAGGTGCTGTTCGACGAAAAGGACAAGCCGCTGGACTACGGCTACTGGCTGGTCTGGCCGCAGACGCGCGAGCCCAGCGCCGGGCAGGTGCGCTTCATGGACTGGTTGCGCGCTCAGGCGAAGGCCAGCGCCGACACGGCGCCTAAGGGTGCCGACGAACGACCGGTCTTCGCGGCGCAGGATATTTGATTCTTTACCCGCTTGCCGGGAGAGATAAAATCAGGCCTTACGCCACCTCATACCACGGCGGGGTCGGCAGACCTTTTTCCTTCAGGAAGGCCGGGTTGAAGATCTTCGAGGCATAACGGTTGCCGTAGTCGCACAGCACCGTGACGATCGTCTTGCCGGGACCCAGGTCCTTCGCCATCTTCATGGCGCCGACCACGTTGAGGGCGGCTGATGTCCCCAAACACAAACCTTCCGTCTGGATCATGTCGTACAGCACCGGCAACCATTCGTCGTCCGCCACCTGGTAGGACCGGTCGATGGTGATGCCTTCCAGGTTGGCGGTGATGCGGCCCTGGCCGATGCCTTCGGTGATCGACGATCCTTCCGACTTCAGCTCGCCAGTAGTAAAATAACTGTAGAGTGCCGCGCCGTACGGATCGGCCAGACCGATCTGAATATTCGGGTCTTGCGCTTTGAAATACAGGCTCAGCCCGCCCAAGGTCCCGCCGGAACCGACCGAACAGATAAAGGCGTCCAGCTTGCCGCCGGGCGTGTCCAGAACTTGGGCCAGGATTTCCGGGCCGGTGCCGTCGATATGGGCCTGGCGGTTGGCGACATTGTCGAACTGGTTGGCCCAGACCGCGCCCAACTCCTGGGCCAGGGTGCCGGAATAACGGACATAGTTGTTGGGGTTGGCATAGGGCACGGCATCGACCTCGATCAGCTCGGCGCCCAACTGGCGGATGGCGTCTTTCTTTTCCTGAGCCTGGGTACGCGGAATGACGATGACGCATTTGTAGCCCAGCGCATTGGCGACCATGGCCAGGCCGATGCCGGTATTGCCGGCGGTGCCTTCGACGATGGTGCCGCCGGGCTTCAGCGTGCCGTTCTTTTCGTGGCCCCGGATGATCCACAAAGCGGCGCGATCCTTGATCGACTGGCCGGGATTCAAAAACTCCGCCTTGCCGTAGATCTCGCAGCCCGTGGCCTCGGAGGCGGCCTTCAGGCGGATCAGGGGGGTGTTGCCGATCAGGTCGACGACGGAAGAAACGGTCTTGGCCATGGCAGGGCTCCGCAGAAAGGTTGCGCTTGCTATCAAATCTGGCGGCGCAACCCAAGCGATGGATTCTAATCGCGAGATTTAGCCCATCTGAGAGTGGAAATAACCCTATCGCCTTTTTATATTGCTCCCGCATAAGGTGGCGAGGTTTCGAGGAGAGTGTGTCATGGTGTTTGTGGGGATCGCGGCGGTCGTCGCTGCCTTGCTGTGGTTGGCCTTTTTCTACACCGTCATCCGCGCCAGCCGTTCGGGTAATGGCCTGCGTGAGGAGTTGCGCGGTATCGTGTTCGACGCCTTTTTCGGCTTCCTGACGTCACGCCTGGGTGGCCAGATCGCGCGCACCATCACCGCCGGCCGCGCCTGAAAGCAGTTGTCATTCCGCCTGCGGGTCCGTAATAGCGGTTTTTTCGCCGCTGCTCAGGATTCCCGATGGCCGTCTTTACGCCTGTTTCCGATGACGATGCCCGGGCCTATCTGCGCGCCTACGATATCGGCGAGCTGATCCATCTCGAAGGCATCGAGGAAGGCGTTTCCAACACCAATTTCAAGGTCGAAACCACGACCGGGCTCTATGCCCTGACTCTGTTCGAGGATGCCACGCCGTGGGACGACCTGCCGTGGTTCATGGATTATACGCTCTATCTCGACCGCAAGGGCTATCCAGCGCCCGGACCGGCCCTGAAGCGTGACGGGTCGAGCCTGGGCGAGATCAATGGCAAACCCTGCGCCCTGATCAAATGGCTGCCCGGCCGCTGGCCGCGCAACCCGGATGTCCGCCACGCCGCCTCGGCCGGTGAATTCCTGGCGCGCCTGCACCTGACCGGTGGCGACTTCCCGCAGATTCGCGGCAACAGCATGGGCATCGACATGTGGCCGCACCTGATCGCGCGCTGCGAGCCCAAGGCCGCGAACTCGCCGCGGGCCCAGGCCATACTGGAGGATTTTCGCGGTGAGTTGATCTGGCTCCAGGCGCATTGGCCGCAGGACCTGCCCAAGGGCGCCATCCATGCCGACTATTTCACCGACAATGTCTTGATGGATGACGACGGACGGGTGACGGGCGTCATCGACTACTATTATGCCTGTACCGATTTTTACGCCTACGATCTGGCGGTGTCGCTGAACGCCTGGGGCTTTACGCCAGGCGGCCAGCCCATGCCGCACATGATCCATGCCTTTGCAGCGGCCTATAACGACCTGCGCCCGCTGTCACCGGCCGAAATCGCTGCCTTGCCGCTGTTCGCGCGCGGTTCGGCCATGCGGTTCACCCTGACACGGCTGTACGACCTGTTGAATCACGATCCGTCCTGGGTGGTTAAGCCCAAGGACCCGGAAGCCTTTTACCGCCGGCTGGATTTCCACCGTTCGGTCTCCGGTGGCGCGGACTACTTTGTCTGACACCCATCACGGACGTCAGTCGCCCTGATCAACCGCTGGAAACTATGCCGTGAAAGCCGTCACGGCCTTCAGGGCTTCTGCCTGGTCGTTGGGGATGGCGGTGATGGTTTCCTTCAGCCCATGCAGACGCGCGATCGCCTCGGGTACCTCGGGCTGGAAGCCCAGGGCGCCGGCGACGAAGTGCGGGAACTTGGCCGGATGGGCGGTGGCCAGCGCAATGTGCGGGCCTGAACCCTTGCGCTTCAGCGCCGCGGCGACGGACACCGCCGTATGCGGGCAGATCACCTTGTTCCAGGTCTTCCAGGCGTGCTGGATGGTGGCGGCGGTCTCGGCCTCGGAAATCGTGCTGGCCGTGACCTCCTTCAGGCAGGCGCCCTGGAGCTCGCTGGACAGGCGGACCTCGCCGCGGGCGGCGAAGGTTTCGAAGAAGCCGCGCGTGCCGGCAGCCGAACGGCCGGCGGCTTCGAAGATCAGGCGTTCGAAGTTCGACGGTGCCTGGACGTCCATGCTGACCGAGGCCGATTCGACGGCCTGGCGGCGGATATATTTGCCGTCGTTGAGCGCCTGGCTCAGGGCATCGTTGCGGTTGACGGCGGCATGCAGGTGGCCGACGTTTCCACCGATCTTGCGTGCCACCCAGCCGGCGAAGGCGTCGCCGAAATTGCCGGTCGGCACCACGAAGTTCGGCCGTTCGGCGCCCGAAGCCGCACTCGCGGCCAGATAGTAGGGCACCTGGCCCAGCAGCCGGCCCCAGTTGATCGAATTGACGCTGGAAATCAGGCCGCGCGCTTTGAGGCTTTCGTCACCCAGCAGCGCCTTGACGATGCGTTGGCAATCATCGAAATCGCCTTCGACGCCGATATTGAGGACGTTATCGGCCTCGACCGTCGTCATCTGCAGGCGCTGGACCGGCGAAACGCGGCCCAGCGGATGGAAAACCACCAGTTTCACCCGCGCCGAACCGGCGAAGGCACGTACGGCAGCCGCGCCCGTATCGCCCGAGGTGGCGGTGACCAGGGTCAGGTGTTCGCCGGTCTGGGCCAGGGCGGCGTCAGTCAGCGGGGCCATCATTTGCATGGCCATGTCTTTGAAGGCCAGGGTCGGGCCGTGATACAGCTCCAGCAGCCAGAGATTGTCCTCCAGCTGAGTCAGCGGCGTCTCACCGTCGCGCAGGAAGGCGGCGCTGGTGCGCTCAGCCGCGGCGCGGACGGCCGCAACCCCCAGGACGTCGACGCCGAACAGGTTGAGCAGTTTTTCGGTCAGGTCGGCATAAGGGCCGGCCGCCGCGGCATTCAGGTCGAAATCGGGGGTGGGATAGGCGGCCGGCACGTACAATCCGCCGTCGGGCGCCAGACCGTCCAGCAGAGCGCCGGCGAAGCTCTTGGGGCCGGTGAATCCGCGCGTACCTATATAGTTCATTTTGTTACCAAATTTCCTTAGCGGAGTTACAACTTGCGGCCCGTTGCGCTTGTGCTACAAGCCGCCCCCGATCACTCCGCTTTACTATCGGGCGGCCTATCATTTTCAGGCAGGCGAGAAAAGAGCCTTCATGTCCGCGAACGCCACAATTCCTGTCCTGCCCGATATTCTGTCCGACGCCCGGCGCATCACCATCAAGGTGGGCTCGTCCCTGATCATCGACGCAAAGTCAGGTGAACCCAATGCCGCCTGGATGGCCGGCCTGGCGGCCGATATCGCTGCGCTGAAGGCCCGTGGTTGCGCCGTCATGCTGGTATCCTCGGGGGCGGTGGCGCTGGGGCGGCGCTATCTGGGTTTGACGCGCGCCAAGCTGAAGCTGGATGAGAAACAGGCGGCGGCGGCGGCGGGGCAAC
Source organism: Asticcacaulis sp. AC460 (assembly GCF_000495795.1). Lineage (GTDB taxonomy): Bacteria > Pseudomonadota > Alphaproteobacteria > Caulobacterales > Caulobacteraceae > Asticcacaulis. The sequence continues at coordinate 220,768 of NZ_AWGD01000003.1, read as the reverse complement.
CGCGGCTGATGAGCGCGTGGGAAACCGCCTTTGCCGGCGTGGGGCTGAAGACGGCGCAGGTGCTGCTGACGCGGGAAGATACCGAGAAGCGCCGGCGCTGGCTGAACGCGCGGGCGACCGTGGACACCCTGTTCGACCTGGGCTGCGTGCCGATCGTCAATGAGAACGACACCGTGGTGACCGAAGAGATTCGCTACGGCGACAATGACCGCCTGGCGGCGCGGGCGGCGCAGCTGGTGCGCGCCGAGGCCCTGGTGCTGCTGTCGGATATCGACGGGCTGTACACGGCCGATCCGCGCAAGGATCCGAAGGCGGAACATATCGCCGTGGTCGAAAAGCTGGACGCGCGCATCGAAGCCATGGCCGGCGGGGCCAATGCCCAGGCAGGGGTCGGGACGGGTGGCATGGCGACCAAGATCGCCGCCGCCAAGATCGCGGGATCGGCGGGATGTGCGACCCTGATCGCCCTGGGATCGGCGATCCGGCCTTTATCGGGCCTGGCCGGGCCCATGGGGGCGCGGTTTACGCTGATCAAGCCGCAGGCGTCGCTGTCGGCGGCCTACAAGGCGTGGATTGCCGGCACGGTGGTGCCGGCGGGCAAGCTGATGCTGGACGAAGGTGCGGTGCGGGCGCTGCATAACGGCAAGTCGCTGCTGCCGTCGGGCATTGTCGAGATCATCGGCGGCTTCGACAAGGGCGACACCGTGTCGATCATCTCACCGGCCGGGGTGGAAATGGCGCGCGGTATCGTAAGCTACAATGCCGAGGACATCCGCCAGATCCGCGGCCGGACCAGTAAGGATATCGAGGGGATACTGGGCTATACGTCCGGGGATGAGGTCATCCATAGGGATGATATGGTTCTGGTTTAAGTAAAAATCCTGCCAATCCGCTCGGTTTCCCATGAAACCGTCGCCTTTTTTCGCGTTTGCGGTATAAAGCCCGCAAGAAAAGGACAATCCGATGGCCGACCAATCCCGCACCCAGACCCTCAATGACCTGATGTTCGCCATGGCCGAAAAGGCCAGACAGGGCGCCGAGGCCCTGCGTCTGGCGGGACCAGAGGTGCGCACAAAGGCCATCCTGGAGTCCGCCAAGGCCATCCGTGCCCGTGAAGCCGAAATTCTGGCGGCCAACGACGCCGACCAGGCCGCGGCGCGCGACAAGGGCCTGACCGACGCTATGATCGAGCGGCTGATCCTCAATCCCGCCCGGGTCGAAGCCATGGCCAAGGGCCTGGAGGAGGTCGCGGCCCTGCCGGACCCGGTCGGCCGCGAACTGGCGCGGTGGAGCCGGCCCAACGGGCTGGATATCGCCCGCGTCTCGACCCCGATCGGCGTCATCGCCATCATCTACGAATCGCGCCCCAACGTGACCGCCGATGCGGCTGCCCTGTGCATCCGCTCGTCCAATGCCGCCATCCTACGCACCGGTTCGGAAGCGCTGAACTCTGCCCTGGCCATCTATGCCGCCTTCGAGGACGGCTTCCGCGCCGCCGGCCTGCCGGATTCCTGCGTGCAACTGGTGCCGACTTCCGACCGCGATGCCGTCGGCTTGATCCTGGGCGGACTGGGCGGCGCCATCAACCTGATCATTCCGCGGGGTGGCAAGTCGCTGGTCGCCCGCGTCCAGGCCGAGGCCCGTGCGCCCGTCCTGGCGCACCTGGAAGGGCTGAACCACACCTATGTCCACGCTTCCGCCGACCCGGAAAAAGCGGTGGCGGTGACCCTGAACGCCAAGATGCGCCGCGTGTCGGTGTGCGGCGCGACCGAGACCCTGCTGATCGACCGCGCCGTCGCGACCGACTTGCTGCCGAAGATTGCCGAGGCGCTGGTCGCCAAGGGTTGCGAGCTGCGCGGCGATGATGAAGCCCAGGCCATCTTCGCCATGAATGCCGCGACCGAAGACGACTGGAAGACCGAATACCTGCTGCCGATCCTGGCCGTAAAGGTGGTCGATGGGCTGGACGCCGCCATCGGCCATATCAAGACCTACGGTTCGGGCCACACCGAAGCCATCATCACCGAAGATGCCAGGGCCGCCGAGACCTTCCTGAACGAGGTCGACTCGGCCATCGTCATCTGGAACGCCTCGACGCAATATGCCGACGGCGGCGAGTTCGGGCTGGGCGCCGAGATCGGTATCTCGACCGATCGGCTGCATGCGCGCGGTCCGGTGGGTGCTGAACAACTGACGACTTTCAAATATGTCGTCCGCGGCGAAGGCCAGACACGCCCCTGATCGCCGGTTCAACGCAAAACCTGCGCGTTTTCCGAGCGTTTCACGCTTTCCAGGCGAGTCGTCACAGGACTGTCGTCAAATCGCTTTAAGAGCGCCGTTCTTTCATATTATGGAAGTCGTAACGGACTTCGGATGTAGTCGGGCGGATGGACAAGCGCAAATCGGTTTGGAACGTGGTACCGGCGGGCAGCGTGATCGGCATGATCGCGCTGGTCGGCATTGCCGTGATCCCCGTCCTGCGGCCGTTCCTGATCTATGCCGCCCTGCTGGTGGTCGCCTACACCATGTACAAGTACCTGGTGATCATCGGTGACGCCGAGGGCCGCATCAAAGCCCTCAAGCTTCCCGAGAAGCAGGTCAAGGTCCAGCCGCAAGGACCCAGTTTTCAGGAAGTGTTGCGCGGCATTCCCGATCCGGTGATGATCGTTGCCGGCATCGAGCCCGACGACATTGCCGGGCGCTGGATCGTCTTCGCAAATACCGCGGCGCAGGGATTGTTCCGCATGGACGGCGAGGGCGGGCTGCTGGTCAGCACCATCCGCAATCCCGAAGTGCTGGAATGCGTCGATGAGGCCCTGTTCGGCGGTATTTCGACCTCGACCTTCTACGATCTGGCCGGCGGCGCGCGCGACCAGATCTGGCGCGCCTATGCCAGTCCGCTGCCGGTGAGCGGGCCCCAGCGCCTGGCCCTGCTGACCCTGCGCGACGAGACCGATGCCCGCCGCATGGAGCGCATGCGCGCCGACTTTCTGGCCAACGCTTCGCACGAACTGCGCACGCCCCTGGCCTCGCTGGCCGGGTTTATCGAGACCCTGCGCGGGCCGGCCAAGGACGACGAAAAGGCACGCGAAAAGTTCCTCGACATCATGGCCACCCAGGCCGAGCGCATGCGCCGGCTGATCCAGGACCTGCTGTCGCTGTCGCGTATCGAGCTGAACGAACACGTGCCCCCGTCGGGCGAGGCCGACCTGACCCTGGCCGCGCGCGATGTCGTCGATTCGGTGTCGCTCATGGCGCGCGACAAGGGCGTCCGCCTGATTATCCGGGCCCCCAAGCCGGGGCTCTATCCCATCCTTGGTGACCGTGATCAAATCCTGCAGGTGGTTCAGAACCTGGTCGACAACGCCCTGAAATACGCCACGCCCGGGTCGGAGGTCACGGTCGATATCCGCTATGACCTGAGCCTGGAACAGGCCGTGGCCGGCAGCAATACGGGCGCGGCGCGGCTGGTCCTGCTGCGGCCCGACCGCAATGTTCACGACTTCTACGCCCAGGTCATCGTGCGTGATGGTGGACCAGGGATCCGGCGTGAATTCCTGCCGCGTTTGGCGGAGCGCTTCTACCGTGTCGAAGGCCAGAAGAGCGGCGACAAGCTGGGTACCGGCCTAGGTCTGGCCATCGTCAAGCACATCATCAACCGCCACCGCGGCGGGCTGGTGGTCGAAAGCCAGAGCGCCGGTGCGTCCGATGCCGCCGATGTGCTGGAGCGGACGCCCAACGAAAAGGTGGCCACGCTACCGGCGGCCGCGCCGGAGACCTTCACGGCCTTCAGCGCCTGTTTCCCGCAGGCCCGCGCCTATGGCCTGGGCGCCGACACCCCGCGTCTCGTCATTTCCGACGGCGTTCCGCGCGACCTGAAAGACGCAGTTTAGTCTGTAATCCCAAGGATTTGTCCGTTAACCACGGATTATGACGCACCTGCGGCATCACATAATAAAACTGTCACAAAATTCCCCTAAAGGCCCTATAATTCTTGGTTACACTTCAGGTTTAGGCTGGCGAATCACTCGCGGGGCATAACCGTCCGAATGGAACCAGGATAAGGAATTCTCAGGTGGCACAGTTCAAGATGGGCTCACACATCGTCAAAACCTACCAGGAAGAGCTGGATCAGCTCAGCGCCGAGGTGGTGTTGATGGGCGGCCTGGCCGAGGCCCAGGTGGCCGATGCCGTCGAAGCCGTCGCCCGCCGCGATGTCGGCCTGGCCCAGAGCGTGGTCCAGCGCGACCATAAGCTGGACGAGCTGGAAAAGGACGTCGAGCGCAAGTGCATCCGTCTGATCGCCCTGCGTCAGCCCATGGCCGACGACCTGCGCAAGACCGTGGCTGCCATGAAGCTGGCCACCTCTCTGGAGCGCACTGGGGATCTTGCCAAGAACATCGCCAAGCGCGCCATGGTCATCGCCGAGGCCGAACCGATGACGCCGCTGACCCGCTCGATTGAGCGCATGGGCAAGCTGGTGTCGTCGCGCCTGCGTGACGTGCTGGACGCCTACAAGTCGGGCAAGCTGGACCTGGCCCAGAATGTCTGGGCGTCGGACACCGAGGTCGACGAGCACTACAATTCGCTGTTCCGCGAACTGCTGACCTACATGATGGGCGACCCGCGCACCATCTCGGCCTGCACCCACCTGCTGTTCATGGCCAAGAACCTGGAACGGATCGGCGACCACGCCACCAACATGGCCGAACACATCCATTATGAACTGACGGGCGAAGACTATGTCGAAGACCGCCCCAAAGGTAACACCTTAAATTCCATAGAGTGAGCATGCGCCCCTATATCATTATCGCCGAAGACGAGGACGCGCTGTCGACGCTCCTCCATTACAATCTCGAAAAGGAAGGCTATGAGACCGCCATGGCCGCCGATGGGGACGAGGCGTTGATGATGATCAAGGAGCGTCAGCCCGACCTGCTGGTCTGCGACTGGATGATGCCCAAGGTGTCGGGTATCGAGGTCTGCCGCCGGCTGCGGTCGGCGTCGCCGACGCGCAACCTGCCGATCGTCATGCTGACCGCCCGGTCGGAAGAAAGCGACCGCATCCGCGGGCTGGATACCGGCGCCGACGACTATGTCGTCAAGCCGTTTTCGATGGTCGAATTCCTGGCCCGCATCCGCGCCGTCCTGCGCCGCATCCGGCCGGGCCTCAGCGACGACAAGGTCGAGTTCGGCGAGATCAGTGTCGACCGCCTGTCGCATCGCGTTCAGCGCGGCGGCCGCGACATCCATCTCGGGCCGACGGAATACAAGCTGCTCGACCACTTTATGCAGTACCCCAAGCGGGTCTTCTCGCGTGAGCAACTGCTGGATGCCGTGTGGGGCAATGACGTCTATGTCGAGGCCCGCACGGTCGACGTCCATATCGGCCGCCTGCGCAAGGCGCTGAACAAGGGCGACGAGTACGATCCTATCCGCACGGTTCGCAGCGCCGGCTATTCGTTGGACCTGCAAGGTTGATTTGACGTGAAGTGTGGCGGTGGTAGGTTCCCCGCCATGAAACACGCCCTCCTGCTTCTGGCTTTCGTTGCTGCACCGGCCTTGGCCGCGCCGCCGCTGAACTTCTCCGTCGAGGTGACGAAGGACGACGCGCCCAAGGTCGTGACCGTCCTGGAGCGCCAGTTCGATGTCGGCCAGGGCGCCGGCTGGCATATCCATCACGGAATCGAGATGGTCTATATCGCCGAGGGCGAAGTCGAGATGCGTGTCGGCACGGAAGCGCCGCGGATTTTGCGGGCGGGCGAGAGCGTCCAGATTCCGCGTGAAGTGCCGCATACTGCCACCAATATCGGCAAGGTGCCGGTGAAGCTGATCATCACCTATGTGACAGATTCAGGCTCTGACCTGCGCACGCCGGTCGAGGCGCCGTCGGGGCATTAAACCCGTTACATTCGATACGGGCTTGAAATCCCCGCCAACAGATGTTATCTGCCGCCCTATGACCAGCTACGCCTATGAATCGTATTCTACCATCGCATAGCGTCTCTCGTTGACCGGGAGGCGAGGCCTCTCACGTGTTCGTCCGAACCCCTGGCAGGTCTCTCCTCCAGGGATTTTTTATGCCCGCTGCCGGGCGACCACAAGGATCGAACCCCATGCTGACCTCATCGGTCTTCACCACCTTGGATAGCGAACGTGCGCTGGCTCTGCGCGCTGTCGCGGCCGCATGGGCATTCGCAACCTGACGCTCCGTGTCATTCCGACCCGGAGCCGCTGAAACGGACTCCGGGCTTGATCCTGCATCAACCCGCCGGTCCGTCCGGCGGGTTTTTTCGTTTTCAAGCTGCGCGTCCTCGTGCGGCTCACACAGAATTTGGCGCGCCAAAGCCAACAGCCGCCGGGCCCGGATTGATCACCTGGGTTCGTCGGCGCTCTTAAACAAAGGAAGTAAGCGTGTAATTATGACCAAGGTACATGTGAATGTCGGTACCATCGGCCACGTCGATCACGGCAAGACGACCCTGACCTCGGCCCTGACCCAGGTCCAGGCCCTGCGCCTGGGCGGCAAGGGGCTGTCGTTCGATGAGATCGACCGTGCGCCGGAAGAAAAGGCCCGCGGCATCACCATCAACACCACCCATGTCGAGTACGAGTCCGATGCCCGGCACTATGCCCACATCGACTGTCCCGGCCACGCCGACTATGTGAAGAACATGATCACCGGCGCGTCCCAAATGGATGGGGCGATTCTGCTGGTCGACGCCACCAAGGGCGCCGCGAAGCAGACGATCGAGCACATCCTGCTGGCCCGTCAGGTCGGCGTACGCCACATGATCGTGTTCGTCAACAAGCTCGACGCCCTGGCCGCGGATGAGCGCGACGACATGAAGGCGCTGATCCAGATGGAAACCGAAGCCCTGCTGGAAACGCAAGGCTACGAAGGTACGCCGTTCGTCTTCGGCAGCGCGCTGAAGGCGCTGGAAGCGGTGGCGCGTGGCGATCTGGCCGATCCTGCCGTGACGGGCATTATCGACCTGGTGGCGGCGCTGGACGCCTCGATTCCGGATCCGGTGCGGGACTTCGACAGCCCGTTCCTGATGCCGATCGAAGGCGTGCACACCATCGAAGGCCGCGGCACCGTGGTCTCCGGCCGGGTCGAGCGCGGCGTCATCAAGGTCGGCGACAAGGTCGAGATCGTCGGTCTCGACAATGCCGGCCGCGAAGTCGTGGTCACCGGCACCCAGGCCTTCCGGAAGGATATCCCGGAAGCCCGGGCCGGGATGAATGTCGGCCTGTTGCTGCGGGGTCTGAAGCGTGACGGTGTCGAGCGTGGTCAGGTTCTGTCCGTGCCCGGCGCCATCAAGGCCCATACCCGTGGCAAGGCCCAGATCTTCGTCCTGACCAAGGAGGAAGGCGGCCGGCACACGCCGTTCGCCGGCGGTTACCAGCCGCAGTTCTTCTTCGGCGTGACCGACGTCACCGGCGTCATCAACATCGCCGATGACGGTGTTGTGTCGCCCGGCGATCAGGCTGAGATCAGCTTCGACCTGAAGAAGCCGGTCGGTATCGAAAAGGGCATGCGGTTCGCTATCCGCGAAGGCGGCAAGACCGTCGGCGCGGGTCTGGTGACCGAGGTGTTGGCCTGAAACGAAAGGCCCGGCGTTGGGATTCCAACGCCGGGCGTTTTACGTAGCTGAATTCCGACTTCATAGCCCAACCAAAAACGTCTTCGAGCAGTACTCGCACGTGATGTGCACCATGCCGTCGGGCTCCAGCATCTCGTTCTGCTCTTCCTCCGTGAAGGACTGAACCAGGCCCTCGACGCGCTCCTGCGAACAGCGGCACTGTTTGTGGACCTGCTTCAGAGCACTCAAGCGCACGCCGTCCTCATGGAACAGGCGGTACAACAGCCGGTCGGCCGTGACTTCGAAATCGGTCAGTTCCTCTTCACCCAGGGTCTCGAACAGGGCGCGGATATGCTGGAACGACTCTTTCGTCTCGCCACGCGTCTCGTCGCCGGCGATCGCCTGGATCATGGCGCCGGCGGCACGCCAGCTGCGGCCGTTCATCCCGGTCAGCTCCGTGACGGCCAGCTTGATATGGGTCGGCACCTGTTCCGACTGGGCGAAATAGTGCTCGGCGCACAAGGACAGACTCTCGCCCTCGATCGGCGTGATGCCCTGGTAACGCTCGGCATGGTCTTCCGGGTCCAGCGTCATGATGAAGGTGCCCTTGCCCAGCAAAGTCTCCGCTCCCAGGCTCTGGAAGCTGCCTTCATTCTCCTGGATCAGTACGTCCAGCTCTTCCGGATCATAGCGGCAGAAACCGCGCAGGCCGCCCTTGGTGTCGTAATCGGCCACGACATAGCGTACGGCGCCCGACCCCTGCGCTTGGAGGATCAGCCGGCCCTCGAACTTCAAGGAAGCACCGACCAGGGTCGCCAGCACGCAGGCCTCGCCCAGCAGGTTGGCGATGACCGGAGGGTAGTCATGGCTTTTGAGGATCTGGTCGATGGTATCGCCCAGCCGCACCAGACGCCCGTGAACCGGGTGCGTTTCGATCACGAAACGGGCAGAATAATCAGAGGTCGGTTCCGAGGTATCAGGCATGAACGCAGAGAGTTTTTGTTGCACGTTAAACGACTTTGTCAGGGTCGCCGTCAGATTTAAAGGCAATATGCCGCCCTCGCCAATAAGAAATGACGAATACGCCGATAATAGCGTTGTCTGGAGGACATATTTATCTTATCTGCGGCGCAATTGTTGCGGGCAGGGCGACGATATCGTGCCGCCTTTGCCCCCCATATGGGCGCGTACATCATGAATGCAAGCTTCACCCCGCCGAACCTCGCCACCCTGATCCTGGACTTCGACTCGACCTTCACCTGCGTCGAAGCCCTGGATATCCTGGCCGAACAGCTGGCCCTGGCTGACCCGTCACGCACGGACCTGGCCCTGATCAAGCCGCTGACCGACCAGGCCATGTCGGGCGAGATCGGCTTCTCCGAAGCCCTGCAGCGCCGCATCCAGATTCTGAAACCGACCCGCGACGACATCGCCGCCCTGGCCCAGACCCTGAAGGGCAGGGTGTCGGCCTCGATCACCCGCAACAAGGCGGTGTTCCTGGAACATCCCGGCAAGTTCCGCATCATTTCGGGCGGCTTCCACGACTTTATCGAGCCGGTGGTGGCCGACTTCGGTATTCATCCGGAATACGTCCTGGCGAACCGGCTGATCTGGGATGAAAACGGCGTTGCCATCGGCGTCGACCTGACCAATCCGCTGTCGCAGGATGGCGGCAAGATTGTCGCCGTCAACAATCTCGGCCTGCCGGGCACCATCGTCATGATTGGCGACGGCTGGACCGATTACGAGGTCTATAAGGGCGGCGCGGCCGAGCGCTTCTACGCCTTTGTCGAAAACGTCGCCCGTCCCAAGGTCGTCGCGGCCGCTGAGGGTTGTGAGTCGACCCCGGTCGCGCGCTCGTTCGACGAGGTCCTGCACGCCGAAGGCTATCAGGGCCGCTATTCCTTCCCGCGCTCCAAGCTGAAGGTGCTGCTGCTGGAAAACGTCCACCCGGAAGCCGTCCGCCTGTTCCGTGAGGAAGGTTATGACGTCTCGACCGTCAAGGGCGCTCTGGACGAAGACGACCTGATCCAGGCGATCCAGGGGGTGCACATCCTGGGGCTTCGCTCCAAGACGAACGTGACGGCGAAAGTGCTGGAACATGCCGATAAGCTTCTGGCCGTCGGGGCCTTCTGCATCGGCACCAACCAGATCGACCTGAAGGCCTGCTCGCAGAAGGGTATCGCCGTCTTCAACGCGCCCTATTCCAACACCCGCTCGGTGGTGGAGATGGTGCTGGGCCTGCTGGTGGTTTTGACCCGCGACATTCCGGACAAGTCGGCCGCCATGCACAAGGGCGTGTGGAACAAGTCGGCCACGGGCTCCCACGAAGTCCGCGGCAAGACCCTGGGCATTGTCGGCTATGGCGCTATCGGTTCGCAACTCAGCATCCTGGCGGAAGCCTTCGGCATGCGGGTCATCTATTACGACCTGGCGGAAAAGCTGCTGCTGGGCAATGCCAAGCGCTACCGCTCCTTCGACGCCCTGCTGGCCGAGGCCGATGTCATCTCGCTGCATGTCGACGGCCGGCGCGAGAACAAGAACCTGATTGGCGCCGCCCAGTTCGCGCGCATGAAGGACGGGGTGATCTTCATCAACCTGTCGCGTGGCCACATCGTCGATATCGACGCCTTGGCTGACGCCATGAAATCGGGCAAGGTTTACGGCGCCGCCATTGACGTCTTCCCGGAAGAGCCGCGCACCAATGACGATCCGTTCGACTCGCCGCTGATGGGGTTGAAGAACCTGGTGCTGACGCCGCATATCGGCGGTTCGACCGAAGAAGCCCAGGAAGCCATTGCCGAGTTCGCTTCGGAGCGGTTGCTGAACTTCCTGAACCGCGGCGACACGACCTTCTCGGTCAACATGCCGCATGTTCAGTTGTCGGAAGTCGAGGGCCGTCATCGCTTCCTGCACCTGCATCAGAACGTGCCGGGCGTGTTGGCGGCGATCAACGCCGTCATGGCCAAGTATAATCTGAACGTATTGGCCCAGCACCTGAAGACGACCGAATCCTTGGGTTATGTGATCGTCGACGTCGACAATGGCTATCCCAAGGAAGCCCTGGAAGAGCTGAAGCAGGTTCATGGAACCCTGAAGTTCCGCTCGCTGACCTAGGGTAAAAAATCCCCTCTCCCCGTTTACGGGGAGAGGACGAGAGCGGAACGAAGTGAACGCGATCGGGTGAGGGGCTTTTCTGAAAGTTCAACGGCAACCGAGCCTTCAGAAGAGCCCCTCACCCTAACCTCTCCCCGCAGGCGGGGAGAGGGGCTTACTGCCGCATCTTCCGCGCTCTCAATCAAAATACAGGACGTCGTCGTCCTGGTCGGGGTGGTCTTCCTGGCCGGTCAGGCGCTTCCACGCATCATAGACCTCCTGCGGCACCTTGGCGGGCTTGGCCTCACCGGGCTTCAGGGACGAGACGAACGAGAACTTCAAACCCATGCGGTTGGGCATGGACCACGCCGCCTTGCCGCAGCGCACCGAGTTCTGATCCAGGTCGATCAGCCAGATTTCCGCCGGCAGGTCGCCGATCGCCGCCATCGACACCCGCGCACCCGAAGCCGACTGGTCCATGATGCGGCACGGCACCACCTGATGCGTCGACAGGAAGAGGAGGGCGCCACGGTCATCGCAGTTCGTCCGCGGTTCCGAACGCCGGTCGGCATACTGGTCGGGCGTGATGATCTCGGCTTTGGACGGCCGGTGAGGATCGGACATGGTGAGGCGCTCGGCGAAACTTTGATCGTATGCAGACGGACAGCGGCCGGGATTCAAACGCGGTACGAACTTAACTCATGCACCGGATACGCGAAGGCGGCTCAAGGGACAAAACATTAGGCCCTCATGGTTTATAAAACGTTTGCAAACGCGAAGGCAACCAACGATTTCCGGGGCGGAAATTTCTTTCCCTTGACATTTATCCGCTTTGCCGTCATTAAGCGGCCTTCGCATCTGCGAAAACACCTGCAGCGCCGATTTTGGCGCCCGCTGGCCGCGTGAGGTATGGTCGTTTACGACTACATATCGCCAGCTTTCCAAGGCCGCCTTCAGGGCGCGCCTGCTCCACATTCGAAGTCCGTACACGCACTTGCTTCGTCCCCACCCGACCTGAACAGTTCAGGTCCGGGCATGGACTGTTGTTGCATGCCCGCTTTGTTTGAAAGCACGTTACGTGACCAAATTTTCCGATCTGGGCCTGTCGCCCACCCTTTTGATGACCCTGGAACGCGAAGGCTACGAAAAGCCGACCCCCGTCCAGGCGCAAGCCATTCCCCACCTGCTGAAAGGCCATGACCTGCTGGGTATCGCCCAGACCGGCACCGGCAAGACGGCGGCCTTCGCCCTGCCGATCCTTCAGCACCTGCTGTCCAACCGCAAAATGCCGACGCCGAAGACGGTCCGCGCCCTGATCCTGTCGCCGACGCGCGAACTGGCGTCGCAGATCGCCGAAAGCTTCAAGACCTATTCCAAGGGCATGGGCCTGCAGATCGCGACCATCTACGGCGGCGTCAAGTACGGCCCGCAATACAAGGCCCTGCTGAACGGCCTCGACATCCTGGTCTGCACGCCGGGCCGCCTGATCGACCATATCGAACAGAAGACGGTCGACCTCAGCCAGGTCGAATGCTTCGTCCTCGACGAAGCCGACCAGATGCTGGACCTGGGCTTCGTCAAGCCGATCCGTCAGGTCGCGTCGCGCCTGCCCAAGAAGCGTCAGAACCTGTTCTTCTCAGCCACGATGCCGAAGGAAATCGGCGTCCTGGCGTCCGAACTGCTGACCGACCCCAAGCGCGTCGAAGTCACGCCCGAAGCCACCACGGCCGAGCGCGTGTCGCAGCAGGTCCTGTTCATCGAAGCCCAGCGCAAGCGCGCCCTGCTGTCGGAAATGTACGCCGACGCCGTGCTGGAACGCACCCTGGTCTTCACCCGCACCAAGCGTTCGGCTGACCGCGTTGCCGCCTATCTCCAGGCCGGTGGCGTCGAAGCCGCCGCCATCCACGGCGACAAGAACCAGTCGCAGCGTGAACGCGCCCTGCAGGCCTTCCGCGCCGGCAAGGTCCGCGCCCTGGTCGCCACCGACATCGCCGCCCGCGGCATCGACGTCGACAACGTCTCGCACGTCATCAACTACGAACTGCCCAACGTCGCCGAAGCCTATGTCCACCGCATCGGCCGTACCGCGCGCGCCGGCAAGTCGGGTGTGTCGATCACCCTGTGCGCCGACGATGAGCGTCGCCTGCTGAAGGACATCGAGCGCGTGACGCGTCAGCGCATCCCGTCGTTCGATCGCCGTAAGGACCAGGCCCTGAAGCTGCTGGACGAAGCCATCCTGGCCTCGGGTCAGACCGAAAAGCCGACCACGCCGGACCGTCTGCCCGAACACCGCAAGAAGGGCGACCCCAAGCCCGGCCAGAAGTCGCGTCGCGACGACGGTCCGCGCCACAGCGATCCGGACGCCGAATTCGTCCACAAGCGCAGCCGCAACCGTACCGGTTCCGGAGCCCGTGGCGGTGGCGGTGGCCGTCCGTTCGGCGACAAGAAGCCGTTTACGCCGCGCGATGGCGACGCCAAGCCGTTCGTCCGGGCTGAACCCCGTGCCGACCGCTACGATCCGATGTCCGCCGAACGCGGTCCGATCGCGACGACCTCCAACGCCCCGGCCAAGCCGCAAGGCAAGAAGCCGTTCAAGAAGGATTGGTCCAAGGACGCGCCGCGCGGCGATCGCCGTGAGCATGCACCCCGTGAACATGCTTCCCGTGAACATGCTCCGCGTACGGAAGGTCGTAATGACGGTCGTGGCCCCAAGCCCGCCAATCGCGGCCCCAAGAAGGGCGGCTTCAAGGGTAACACCAACCCCGGTCACTACTCCGAAGCCCCCAAGCCCCGCTCCGAAGGCGCTCAGTTCAAGCGCCGCAGCAAGGGCTAAGCTTCAAGTCTAAGTAAAAAAAGAGCCTCCGGCGGCAAGGGTCCAAGGACCCTTGACCCGGGGGCTTTTTTATTGCCGGAATTTCACAGTTGTGTGATGCCTGCTTTATCCGGTACAAGGTCTTTTCGGGTCGCAGTTGCGGGAACTTTGATGAATCTCAAGGCGAGCGGGATACTTCTCAAGCGCGCCGGCATCGTGCTGGCAGCCCTGTGTGCCGCCCTTGCCGTTTCCGCCGTCGTTTCCCTCACCGCCTGCCAGCCAAAGACCGGCGACACCTCCGTCGAAGCCATCGTCAAAGGGACCGTCGACGACCATTCCTACGCCCAGCCCCAGGTCGCCAGGGTCAATCACGTCGATGTCGACCTGACCGCCGATTTCACCAAAAAGCTGTTCAAGGGCACCGCCACCCTGACCCTGACCACCGAGGCCAATGCCAAGCAGGTCATCCTCGACGTCAAGGCGCTGAATATCGAAAAAGTCACCGACGCCTCGGGTGCGCCGCTGACATACAGCATCGGCAAAGACGATCCGATGATGGGCTCACCGCTCAAAATCGAACTGCCCCAGGGCGCCCAGAAGATCATCGTCCATTACCAGACCACCGCCAACAGCGCCGCGCTGCAATGGCTGGAACCGTCGCAAACCGCCGGCAAGACCAGGCCCTTCCTGTTCAGCCAGGGCCAGGAGATCCGCACCCGCACCTGGATCCCGACCCAGGATTCGCCGGCCATCCGCCAGACCTACACCGCCCGCATCGTCGTGCCGTCGGACCTCAGCGTCGTCATGTCGGCCAAGGCCCTGACGCCGGACGGTGAGGCCGTGCCCGGCCATGCCTCCCAACGCGCCTACCGCTTCGAGATGGACCAACCTATCGCCCCCTACCTGATCGCCATCGCCATCGGTGATATCGGCTTCAAGGAGTTGGGCCCGCGCACCGGCGTCTATGCCGAAAAATCGATGCTGGACAAGTCGGCCTACGAACTGGAGGGCATGGAAGACCTGCTGAAGGCGGCCGAGAAGCTGTATGGCCCCTATCGCTGGGATCGCTACGACGTCCTGGTCCTGCCGCCCAGCTTCCCCTATGGCGGCATGGAAAACCCGCGCGTCACCTTCGCCACCCCGACCATCCTGGCCGGTGACCGCTCGCTGGTGTCGCTGATCGCCCATGAACTGGCCCATTCCTGGTCGGGCAACCTGGTGACCAACGCCACCTGGTCCGATTTCTGGCTGAACGAAGGCTTCACCGTCTATTTCGAGAACCGCATCATGGAGCAGGTCTACGGCAAGGACCGCGCCGACATGCTCAAGGTTCTCGGCTATCAGGACCTGCAAAAGACCCTGGCCGAAACCAAACCCGACTTTACCCGCCTGCATCCCAACCTGAAGGGCGTCGATCCGGCCGACTATTTCTCGGATATTCCGTACGAGAAGGGCGCCGCCTTCCTGCGCATGCTGGAGGCCCATTTCGGCCGCAAGAAGCTGGATGCCTATCTGAAGGGTTATTTCGAGCGTTATGCTTTCGAGAGCATGACGACGGATGCTTTTGTGGCCGACCTGCGGGTCCATCTGCTGAAGAACGACCCGGAACTGGAAAAGCAGCTCAAGATCCAGCAATGGCTGTATGAGCCGGGCTTGCCGGACAATGTCGTGGTGCCGAAATCGGCCCTGCTGGACAAGGTAACGGCCGATGCCGAAGGCTTTGCCGCCGGCGGTGACGCCGCGGCGCTGAGTGTCGCCGATTACGGCACGCTGCAGTGGGTCAACTTCCTGCGCAAGCTGCCGGAGGGTTTGACCATCGAGCAGATGGCGGCGCTGGACGCGCGGTTTGACTTCAGCCACTCGAAGAATTCCGAAATCCTGTTCGAATGGCTGCAGCTATCGATCAAGCACCGCTATGAACCGGCTTTGCCGTATGTCGAAGAGTTCCTGCTGGCCCAGGGGCGTAACAAGTTCTGCAAGCCGCTGTACCAGAGCCTGATGGACCAGCCGGGCTGGGGCGTCGAGATGGCCAAACGCATCTACGCGAAGGCGCGGCCGGGCTATCACGAAATGACCCGCACGAATGTTGACAGGGTCGTGGGCAAACCCTGATCGGCCTGCGTGGCCTCCAGAGCTATCGCATATGGAATTTGTAAGCCGCCTGTTCTGCTAAGATATTGAAGTACATAAATTTCTTATACTCCCCCGTTATACGGGGGAGGTGGCTGCAAGCGACAGCGAGCAGTCGGAGGGGGGATTTCTTGGCGCCAAACCCTACAGAATACGGTTGCAGTTGACAGAAACATTGGCAGGCCCAATCCCCCACCGTCTCTTGATGGAAAACCTTACAGCCGCACCAGACCCACGACCAGTAACGCCAGAAACAGCAGCAGCGAGATCGCCTGCCACAGCTTCTCCGGATTGCGCCGCGCCCAGGTTCACGCTGCGCTGGC
Organism: Asticcacaulis sp. AC460; assembly: GCF_000495795.1. Taxonomy (GTDB): domain Bacteria; phylum Pseudomonadota; class Alphaproteobacteria; order Caulobacterales; family Caulobacteraceae; genus Asticcacaulis. The sequence continues at coordinate 204,821 of NZ_AWGD01000003.1, read as the reverse complement.
CTATGGCCAACAAAAGGGGGAATGCTGCTCCTGCCCCGGTGTTCGCGCTGCGCATGCAGGGCCTCGCCAAAAAGTTCATCGACAATAGAATGGACAGAATCAGATGAGAACTCAGCCTTGCCGTTCATCTTAATCTGCTCTCCGCTCGACACGGAAATGCAGAATCATCTTCCCCATTACGTCATCTTAAAAGGAGGGGATGCGTGAGGGCGGACTCTGTAATCGCCAAGTGTTGCACTTCGTCATAGACACCAGCCGTGAGCTGCCCTCCCAAACCACTGTAATTAATAAAATAGGCAATCGCATCTTGCGGTTGAAGGAAATTCATGAGAGAGTGTTTGAGAATAACGCCTCATGGTTGCTTCGTGGGTACCAATGTCGGGCTAAGCAGAGCTGACCCTAAGCCTATTTTTTCCTACTATTGTGGAGCTCGTCGCATTCTCTTACCGCAAACACGCGACAGTTGACGACTTCCTCGCGGCGAGTCGATCCGCAGGAAGCATCCAAGTTTCGGAAGCGTTATTCACTTTAAAATGTAGGAGACATTATAATGCCATTAGATAAAAATCTCATAGAAAATATGAATTCTACGGGTCGCGAAATATACGTCGCCGACCAAGGAGACGAGTACCTTGGCGCTTTGCGTTGGCTTCCTGGTACTTGGGAAAATACATCCGAATTAAAAGGGCATGGATTCAATATGATCGCCCTTCCATTTATCTCAGACCCTAACAATCCTCGGGAAAATGGCTACAGATTATTGATGAATCAGTATGAAGAAATACTAAGTTTCGAGTTAGTTGATAAAGGTGTGCCAAACCGAGGATCAAAGTCGGTTCGAGATCCAGCAACTGGCCAAATTGTTACTCTTCAAGATGATCAAACGGTCGTTGCTTTGACTTATGAGCAGGTAGTGACCCAAATAGATTTCGAAGATTCTTATCTTGAGAATTTTTCAGGTACCACTTCAAAATTATCCAAAACAAATATATCTGCTGTTTTCAATAAAAATCCGATTCATCACGAGCCTGGTCTTTGGCTTCACATGACGGATAAGAATATTTTCCGGGACAATGGTGTAGAATTGTCCATAGCCCGCATGGGAAGCATTCCTCACGGGAATAGCTTTACTGCAGTTGGCTCTTCGAGAGAAATAAAATGGGAGCAAATTCCGGCCGACCAGAAACCAAATTTGATACCAAATATCAACGGTGTCGTCGTTGGTGGAGGATCAGACCCGGACGAGCGCGCTCTTGATCCCTTATTTAATCCAAATACGGGCGATATTGATATCGATTATTTTGCACCTTACAGGTATTTTCATAATAATCCATTCAAAGGGAGTGTAAATATTGATGGATTTAGCGGATTCGAGCCAGTTGATACGACGTTACTTCTCAGGAACAGTTTCGAAAAAATCCTGGATAAGATCGGTACAATCAAGAATGTTACACGTCTCCACGTGGATTCCACTATTGATCACGCTGGAATAAACAGGGTAGCGAATCCCAGCATAGGTAATACGCCATTCATTACTCGGCAGTCCGACGCCACAGCTATGAATTGTACATTTATTATTTATGAAATTGAAGATTCATCGACAGGAAATTTGCGCTATTTCTTGCAATATGCTCAAAACGTTATCCTAGACTTCATCGGACGGCCTGATGGACATCCAGGCAGGGCCAGATGGCCACACGTATCCATAAACACATTGGAGCGTGTATCCGGGGCAAGCCCAAAAGCGATTATGAAGGCTTTTTCGTCGCGACCGGAGTAATCGCCGCCGCGATGGGGGAATACGGTTGAGGGAATAAGGGGAATACGGTGGCGGGAGCTCCTGTAGCCCGAAAATAACGGTAATATGATACCAAATGCGAATATAATTTGGCGTACTGTTTCTGTATTTTATATCATGTCACCGTTATTCCTAGAAAGCGTCTGGAGGAAAAGGGCATTATCCCACAACTGCTTAGCCCTTCGATTGGCGTCCCTCTCTTGGAGGCCGCAAGCATGGAAGAGCAGGAAGACTTGGTGAAGCTTTGGGAGGCTCTTCTTGAAGCTGCTATGGATCCGACGAAAGCCAGGGCGGTCCGCCGGGGGTTTGTTGAAACATTAAAACTGTTCGACCCCGCGGACGCTCTTGTTTTCCAGTTCGTTTCAGCACTCCGGATGCAGAGTCTGAAAGATTTGGTAGGATGCACTCCTGAGCCCGCCAATAGCGTTTACATTTCTATAGAAAACCTAGTTAAGTTGCGCGTTGTAAGAGGCGACACATCGGATTTCATACTCAGCCCGTACGGCGCCGAACTCAAGCGGGCCCTCGGGCTTCCTTCTCTTTAAAGCGCACAAGCTCTCCTGACGGTGTGCCTAGGGCCTACTCCACGACGTCCATGCCACCGGCCTCGACCAAGGCGGCCTCCGCCGGTATCGGTCAGTTCCAACCCGCTCAATGGTGTAGGGCTCGACGCGCAACAGCCCCGGAAGATTGGTTTTTGCTGACCTTAAAAGCAAATACAGGGACAGGAGCAATGTTCCCTTTCGTTCACTTCCTCGTAGCGCAAAAATCTGCCAAGATGCTCCTGATGCCAAGCTTCTGTAATTTTGTGCCTTAACGTAAGGGAATGTTGCTCCTGTCCTTGTATTTCGATCCTCCGGATCCTCACCCCGGAATATCGATGAGCTACAAAAGCTACGCACGTCCGGGGACATCATCCCGGGGACGTCACTGAACGATAGCCGAAGACGAAAAAGCTTTTGGTCTCGAAACCTCGCACAACTAGAGAAGTCGGCAAACAATTTGTAGAGTGCCACAGACAGTACAGCTCAATCGAATTAGACGCGACTTTGAAAGAAATTCTCCCTGTTCGCGCAAATTTTGAGTATCTCGTCTACTTCGGAAAGCGCTTTTGTGCGTTCCTGGATAACAGGCGGCGATTCCAATATCTCAAGAACCTTGGCGGCCGGCGTCACGATTCCCATTCCAACGGGCAGTCGAGCCAACCCATTTTGGAAGGCCTTATCCGCCACATCCAGTTTCTCCCAAGAAGCGGACCACACGCCGAAAAAGAAGACGTTGGAACTGTATGCGAAGAGTTCACCGCCATTCGCCTCATGGCCGCCAAGTCGCACCGACGGTCGGACGAATACAGGCGCGCCGCTCAAGCCGCGTAGATTCGAAATTTCAACGAGGTATGCATCGAGAAAAATTTCTTCCCGTTGGTGGGTACGCCAATTTTTGAAGGGTATTCTTTCAGGAGCGGGCATAGCGGCGATATTGCCGGAATGAATCACTACCGTGTTGGCGCTTGAACCGGGAACCAACCGAAACAGGCCAGCTACCTGGCACATTTCCCCTGCGCTGATGGCCCACGTCGAGATAACATCATCGGTAACTATCAACCCCGTATTCAGTTGGGCTAGGCTAAATACATGATCGTCCAGCCTATAGTGAAACGGGAGAACCGCAACATCTGCCTGTTCTATGGGATGAACAAACCAAGTCACGCCCCAGCCTTCCGGATCGACATGGATTGTGTCTGATCCTCCCTTGATCCTGTTGATGCGGATAAAAAAGGGATCGGAACCCAGTTCATGAGCAATATGGTCGGCCGTTACTAAATATGCGCCTTCGCAGTAGCCGAAGATGAATCCCGTTCCGCATGGTTGAAATGCTTCGCCCTCACCATGGCCAATAAACACAATGGATTTGAGGAATTTCGGGTTTAGTCTCATGTCATTTAGATTATTGCCATTACTTGGCTAGCAACCTTCAAATGTATGTAGTTTACGGCCACTGGGTAGAACAGTTGGCACCAGCTTGCAGGCTTCCTGCGGACGCGCCCTCGGATCGGTCAAGCCATTACTGACAAATGCTAAGAGTTGCCGATTTTCGGCTTTTGTTAAGACTGGAGGGGAGCGCAAAAGCGGATCGATTGTAGCGGCAATCGCTGATCTGTTTTTAGCGACTCGAAACAGATCAGATCTAACCCCAGCGATTCCAGGATCATATTTCATCAGAGCATTTACGGGATCGAAATGGTGGTCGATTGCATCTGATAGACGGGTATATGCGCCGTTGTGCATAAATGTTGGCTGAAGCCCGACGTTTCTTAGCGGACTCGTTCTGAACATGTAGTAATTGCTGACGTCTTGCTCCCCGATAAATTCTGCGAAACCTAGGTCTTCATCCTTATTGGGCCCTTTAAATTCCACATTCCCTTCGCCAGGGTCCTGAGGTTGAGATAACTTTGGGTACAGAGGCGGAACGCCGATATTGTGCATGGCAAAATCGCTATACAATTCTTTAGCGTTTCCACTAACAGCATGACACGAAATGCAATTTCCTTTGCCGAAGAATATTAGAGCACCGGCTTTCTCATCGGGCGTCAGGGCGGATAAATCACCGCGAGCGTAACGGTCGATTGGAGCGTCAGCCATTACTATCTTAAGCTGGAACTCGGCTAGAGCGGTGCCAACCATGGAGAAGTTTATCGGCTCACCTGCTGCGACAGATGGAAATGACCTCTGAAACAAGCGAACATAGTTCGCATCATTCTGGAGACGCTTCAGCACGGCAAGCCGGATTGGCTCGTTGGGACTGGTTAGTGGAGGGCGAGCTTCAGGGACTTGTTCCGCGATTAGACCGCATTTATTTGGCAAAGGGGCCGATAGCAGGTTTTTATGAAACTGAATAACGTTTAGATTGTTGGCTTTCTGCTCCGCATTGTCAGTGTTCTCAGCACGCCGTATTGTGCCATTCTGGACAAGCCCAAACTCGCCGCCAAATTTCGACATCGCGAAAATTAAGCCTTCAGTACCGCCAGTTCCCGCCATTTCGACAAGTTCAGTTGAGGGCATATGGCCTTGTGCAGCCATCAGCGACTTCACATTGCTATCGTAAGGAGCAAATTTTTGGTCGCCTTCAGGTGCAGGGAATAAATATCCTTGGCTATTGTCAAACGGGTTACCTGAGACAGCACTGAAACGCCCGTTCCACATCAATGATGGGTACACGGCAGCATTTGCAGCACTTGGACTTCTCCTCTGGTTATGCAATCCTTCACGGCTTGGTCCGACGACGCAATTGCTACCAACGCCGATAGCAATTGACTGAGTATCGGAAAATGCGGCCTGCGGCGCGTGGCATCCTGAGCAAGAATTGTCATTTGCCAAGGACAGAATTGTGTCGAAGAAGAGGAATTGACCCAATTCGGCCAACTGTGGGTCAATTGGCTTTCCCCTCGCTTTAACATAGTCAGTTTGGAGAGTACCGGTCACTCCCAACTTTGTGAGGATCTGCGTTAGAGCAACGTCTGTCGCATTAGCCTTTTGTTGCTTTTGGCTATATGCGACGCCGCCGAAGATACACGTGCCTACCAAAACCGTTGCTGCGACTAGAGCAATATTCCGCAAATTCGTTGGAAGTTTCATGGCATCCCCGCATGATACGACTCAATCCAAAGTGGGACTTTGTAACATGGTTATCGCCACCTGTGGTAGAGCTTTTTTCGCTGCTTTGATTTATTCCTTACTCTGTGACTTCTCTGCCCATTCCTTCTCCCTTACGATGCCCTGCAACGCCTTTTGCCCGCCGTCGTAGCAGCGACAACATGAAGTTCAACTCATGGAGCGCTGCGATAAGGGGCAATTTGTCCGGGTCCGGAGCCATCGCCGTCCGGATCAAGTTTTCCAACCAAATTTTTCAGCGACATGGCGTAATTCCTAATTCACCAAGGCCTTCTTTTTACCTGCCAGATGCCCCACGCGCCAGGCCGTGTACATGACCAGGATTCCGACACTTGTGCAGACAACCAGGGCCGGCAGAGATGCCTCGGGTCCAAAGGCCCCGCCCGTCAACCAGTCAGCGACACCCGGCCGTGCCGTGCTGCTGGCCATAGCGGGTCCAAACTCACCTCCGGACACGGAAGCTCCAAACACGTAGCCCTGAGTGAAATTCCACGCTGCATGCACGCCGATCGAAGCCCATACGCGGCCCGTCAGGGCGTAGAAGGCCCCAAGCATGATACCGGCCTCGAGTGCGATGCAGATTGCCGCAAAAGCCGTGGCGTTCGGATTGACGATATGCCCCAATCCGAAAAGTGCAGCGGACACCGCAAAGGCAATCCAGGGGCCGAACGCCCGCCAGACCAGGCGCAGCAGGACAGCACGTATCAAAAGCTCTTCGATAACGCCGGACTGTACTGCCTTGCCGAGCGCGATCCAAACCGGCGCCGGCCCGGACGCCTTGATGTCGTAAAGCCCGAATATGGCCATAAAAGCCATGACCAGGGCGAACATTGCGGCACCTGTAAGCAGACCTGTCCCCAGTTCCGGGAGAAGCGACTTTGCGCCCAATTCAGACGGCACGCGCCCTTCGGCGAACCACACTGCCGCGGCGTAGGCGCCAAGCCCTGCCAGTACCCCGATCAGGTTGGCAATGAACTGCGCCACCCCCGAGCTCTTGGGCCACATATGCCCGAAGACTTCGGCCGTTGGCAGGGAGGTCAGGGCGATCAGGAAGAAAAGCGCCACAGCCCAGCCGATAGCCCTCAACCAACGCAGGGGTCCGGGGTGCAGGAACCGCTTATCCCCGAGTTCCATCGGGCGGATGCCCTGTCCACCGGTCAGCACGTGTGTAATTCCGGCCAATGTAGAATTTAAGCGCATGACGTCTTCCATTTCATTATGGTGATCTATTCCCGATCCCGCGACGGCAGAGACGCGGCAGCGGCGCTGATGCGCTCGCCAAACCGTCGTGCGTCCAGCGCGGCCAAGGCTTCCCTTACGATGCTCGAAAGCGGCGCCGACAGCTCCGCGTCCAACTGGTCTGCGGCGGCATTGACGGCGAGCCAGTGGCGTTGAAGCTCAGGAACCATCACCTGCGTCTTCGCCGTGAGAACCAGGATTCGCTCGCGCCCATCGTCACCTTTCCGCAACTCGACAAGACCTTCGCGAGTCATCTGCGACACGGTCTGGCTGACTGCGGAATGGCTGATACCGATTTTGAGTGCGACGGTTTTTATCGATGCCGGACCCAGTTCCATCAGGGCACGCAAAACGGGCGTGTAGCGCGGTCGCCACGCAAGACCTTGCGCCTCATAGGACTTTTCTACCTCACCATCGAGGCACTCGATCAGGTGTCGGACGAGCGCGCCCAAGGTTGCAGATTCTGATATCATAGCCAAGATATATAAGCGCTGTTATATATTGTCAATGGCCATACTCTGCAGGATTATTTTGGGGCACGGTTGTCAATTATCGCGCGTCAAAGGGGTTAGAGTCATGAACATGACGATTTAAGGATGCACGGAAGGCATGTGCCGAAAGGGTCGACGTTGCTTTTACCTACAACCGCCCAAGCCCCACCACGAGCAGCGCCAGGAACAGCAGCAGCGAGATCGCCTGCCACAGCTTCTCCGGATTGCGCCGCGCCCAGGTTTCGCGCCGCGCCGGCGCCTGTGCCGTGCTCAAGGCGCCATTCTCCAATTGATAGGCCAGCTCGAAGCCATCCTGGAACCGTTCGTCCGGGTCAGGCGCCATCGCCGTCCGGATCAGGTTTTCCAGCCAGGCGGGTACATCCTGGCGCTTCGCCGTCAACGGTTCCGCCTTGCCCAGGCGCGGCCGGACAAAGGGTTCGATCTCGCCATAGGGATAGTTGCCGCCGCTGAACATCCGGTACAACGTCACCCCCAGGGCGAAGATATCCGTCTGTTCATCGCCACGGTTGCCGTCGAACATTTCCGGTGCGCGGTAGCTGGCCGTGCCGGGCACGTGATCGACTTCCCGCGCCGTATCGAGATGCGGCAGCCGCGCCACGCCCAGATCGATCACCTTCAACCCGCCGTCCGGCGTCACGATGATGTTTTCCGGTTTGATGTCGCGATGGATGATCCCCGCCCGGTGCAAGGCGGCGATCGCCTTGGCCAGTTTAAGGGCAATGTCCAGTCCGTCCGCCAGCGGCACCGGCGCGCGCAGCAGGCGCTTCTCCAGGGTCTCGCCCTCATAGAACGGCTGGGCGATGTACAGGCGGGTCTGGCGCTTCGGCGGCAGGGTCAACACGGCGCCGATAAAGACGTGGTGGACCCGCGTCGCCACCCAGGCCTCACGCGCAAAGGCGGCGCGCGCCGTGGCCTCGCTGCCGATCGTGTCCTGGCGCGGAAACTTCAGCAGGACCGCCCGATGCTCCTTGGTATCGCGCGCACGGAACACCCGCGAATAGTCGCTGTCCGACAGGATGGCTTCCAGCTTGAAGTCGTCGACCACGTCGCCGACCTTGGGCGGATCATGGATGGGCAGACTGGCGAAGACGGCGTCGAGATCTTCCAGCGTGGTCGGCGGTAAATCGACGATATCGATGACCAGGGCGGTGGCATTGTCCGTCCCGCCGGCGGCCAGGGCGTCGGCCACCAGCTTGCGCGCCGTCTCATCCGGCGCCGCCCGGGCGTTCAGCACGTCCGTCATGTAGGCCATCTTCAACGGCCCGTGGACGCCGTCGCTGCTCAGCAGCAACCGGTCATGGATGGCGACATCGTGGACGCGGTAGTCGATGCGGACCGACTCCTCCATGCCGATGGCGCGGGTGATGTAATGGCTGTCCTCGGCGCCTTCGGGTTTGTGATCCTTGGTCAGCAGGCTGAGTTGGCCGTCGCGCAGGCGATACAGCCGCGTGTCCCCGACATGGAAGCTGTGCATGCGGTGGCCCTTGACCACCACGCCGGTAAATACCGCCGACATGCCTTTCAGCTTCGCGTCCTTGGTGCCCTGGACATGCAGCCAGTGATTGATGCTTTCCAGCGCCCGCGCGGCGGTCTTGCGCGGCGGCAGGGCGTCGCTCTGGCTGAGATAGTCGTCGATAAACGACCGCACGGCCAGTTCGGCGGCGACACGGCCGCCCTTGGCGCCACCAACCCCGTCGGCGACGGCGGCGACCAGGCCGTGGTGGCGCGGCAGATCCTCCAGACAGGCGGCGGCGAAGTCCTGGTTTTCGTCGCGATGGCCGATATCGCTGGCGAACCCGGAGGCGACTCTGAGACGCGGCGCGGCCATCACAAACGATCCAACGGAAGAATATCGACCAGGTCACCCGGCGCTTTCGCCTCGGCACCGGCCGGCAGGTGGATCAGGGCGTCGGTGCGGGCAAAGACGGTGATCAGCGAGGAGTCCTGGTCGGAGAAGGACGTCACCTGCATGCGGCCGTCCGGCGACAGGCTGCACGCCCCGCGCAGGAAGGCTTCGCGCGGGCCATTGGCGGCGATAGCGACCGTCGTGGCCGCATGGGCGTAATCCTTGCGCGCAAGCATGCCCAGGCTGGTCTCCAGCCAGGCTTTCAGCATCAGTTGCGCCATGACAAAGGCCGAGGCTGGATTGCCGGGCAGGCTCAACACCCGGCGGCCGTCCTTTACCACGCCGAACGCCGTCGGCTTGCCCGGGCGCACCTTGACGCCGTCGAAGGCCAGGTCGAGGCCCAGCTTGGCCAGGGCCGGCTTGACCAGGTCGTGGTCGCCGACGCTCGCCCCGCCGATGGTCACGATCAAATCGGCATCGGCCTTCTTGAGCGCATGATACAGCGACTTCTTCTTGTCGCCCGCGACGCCTAGCGACACGGCCTTGCCGCCCCACTGCTTGATCAGCGCCATGATCGCATGGGAACCGGATTCGAAGATCTGGTCGCCGTCCGGCACGCCACCCGGCGGCACCAGTTCGTCGCCGGTTGACAGCACCGCCACCACCGGCCGCCGCGCCACGGTCACCTTATCCAGCCCGGCCGCGGCCACCAGAGACAGCCGCCACGGATCCAGCCGTTCCCCGGCCTTCAGCAGGACCTCGCCGGATTTGAAATCCTGGCCGGCCGGGCGGATATGGGTCTTGGTCAGTTTCAGCCCGTCCGGCTGAATGGTCACCGTGCCTTCGCCGGTTGTGGTGTTTTCCTGGATGACCACCGCATCGCAGCCCCTCGGCACCGTAGCGCCGGTAAAGATGCGCACCGCCTCATTGCGATGAACCACCCCGCCAAAGTCCTTGCCCGCCTGGCTTTCCCCGATCAGCTTCAAGGTCGCCGGATTGACCCGCCGCGTCAGGTCCTGGCTGCGCACCGCATAGCCGTCCATGGCCGAGGCATTGAACGGCGGCTGATCGCGCGTCGCGGTCACATCCTGAGCCAGCACCCGCCCCAGCGCCTTGTTGAGCGCCACCGTCTCGCTCTCGACGGCCAGGGCACCGGCGCGCACCCGGTACTGGGCGTGGGCGACGGTGACAAGGTTGGGTTTCAGCGGCACGTCATCCTCAACCATGTCATCGCTCGTTCAGGCGTGACATCAGCTCGACCATGTTGCACGGACCATGGCGGGAATCGAGCTGCCAGCGGATGACCTTGTCCCAACCGTCCTTGACCGCGCCATTCGAGCCCGGCAGGCAGAAGACGAAGACGCCATCCACAATGCCGGCGGTCGCCCGCGACTGCAGGGTCGACAGGCCGACCGTCTGATAGCTGAGCATATGGAAGATGGTCGAAAACCCATCGATCTTCTTGGACATCAGCGGTTCGATGGCTTCCGGCGTGACGTCGCGGCCAGTGATGCCCGTGCCGCCGGTCGAGATGATGGCGTCGACCTCGCCGGAATTGGTCCAGTTTTTTACCACCGTGCGGATCTTCTCGACATCGTCGCGGACGATCTCACGCGCCGCGACATGGTGGCCGGCGGCTTCGATGCGTTTGGCCAGGATGTCGCCCGAAGTGTCGCTTTCCTCATCGCGGGTGTCGGACACGGTCAGCACGGCGATACTGACCTGTTTGAACGGCCGGTCGCCATTGATGCGCCCTCCGCCCAGCCATTTCAGGTCATCTTCAGCGATATCGGCCATTCTATCCCCCGGTCACGGACATGGTGCGCGCCGGACGGTGGCTCCGTTCGATCGGCGGCAAGGCATGGGAGTTGATGTAAAAATCGTGGGCGCGCGGCTTGTGCGCCAGCGCCCGCTGCAACGCTTCCGCCAACCCGGCATCGCTCGGATCGTCGCGCAAGGGTGCACGCAGGTCGACATGATCATCCTGGCCCAGGCACATATACAGCTGACCCGTGCAGGTGATGCGAACGCGATTGCAGGTGTCGCAAAAGTTGTGCGACAGCGGCGTGATCAGCCCCAGCCGCCCGCCGGTCTCTTCTATGCGATAATAGCGCGACGGCCCGGCCGTGGTCTCCATTGTCGGCTCACACTTCCAGTAACTGCGAAGTGTGTCCAGAACCTCGCCCAGGGACACAAATTGCGCCTCACGGCCCTCAATATCGCCCAGCGGCATGGTCTCGATCAGCGACACATCCATGCCGCGTTCATGGGCAAACCGGATGATATCGGGCAGGTCTTCGCGGTTGTCCTGGGCCAGGGCCACAACATTCAGCTTGACCTTAATCCCTTGATTTTGCGCAGCTTCTATACCTGTCAAAACCTTGCCGAGGTCGCCGCCGCGGGTAATCCGCCGGAACACTTCCGGCCTCAAACTATCGCACGACACATTGATGCGCTTGATCCCCGCCGCCGCCAAAGCCGGCGCCGCACCCTCCAACAGCGTACCATTCGTCGTAAGCGTCAGTTCCTTCAGCCGGCCCGCATGCACCTCTTCGCCCAGCCGCGCGATAAAATCCAAAACCCCTTTGCGAACAAGGGGTTCCCCGCCGGTGATGCGCAGCTTGTCGACCCCGCTAGCAATCAAAAACCGGCTCAGCCGCTCCATTTCTTCCCAGCTCAGCAGGTCCTTGCGCGGCAGGAAGGTCTGGGTCTCGCTCATGCAGTAGGTGCAGCGCAGGTCGCAGCGGTCCGTCACCGACAGCCGGACATAGCTGAGGCGGCGGCCAAAACCGTCGATAAGGGGCGCTGGCGAAGTCATACCCAAACCTAGTCGTGTGACGCGATTATCTCAAGACAAAACCCTGATTTGGCTTTAGTTTAATCCAAAACCATCTGCCAGCAGGGACGCTTTCCATGAACCGCCGCCACGCCCTTACCGGCCTGACCGCCCTCGCTGCGGCCGCGGCCGTGACACCGGTGTCAGCAAAATCCACCGTCTCGCGCGTTGAAACCACCGCCGGACCGGTCACCGGCCAGGTGAAGGACGGGGTCAGCGTCTATCTTGGCCTGCGCTACGGCGTCGCCAAACGCTTCCAGCCACCGGTGAAACCGCAACCCTGGACCAAGCCATTTGCAGCCGTGGCTTATGGTCCCGCCTCGCCCCAGGGCAGCACGCCGGACCCTTACGGCCAAAGCGAAGACTGCCTGTTCCTCAACATCTGGACGCCGGAAGCCAATACCAAAAAGGCCCGGCCGGTGATGTTTTACATCCACGGCGGCGCCTATGCCAACGGCTCGGGCGGCAGCCCGCTCTATGACGGCACCAATCTGGCGCTGCGTGGCGATGTCGTGGTGGTCACCGTCAATCACCGTCTCAATGCCTTTGGCTACCTGTATCTGGCTCGCCTGGAACGTCAGCTCGGCCTCGGCGAAACCCTGAAATATTCCGGCAATTGCGGCCAGCTGGACCTGCACCTGGCACTGGAATGGGTGCGCGACAATATCCGCAAGTTCGGGGGCGATCCCAACCAGGTCATGGTGTTCGGCCAGTCCGGCGGCGGCGCCAAGATCGCCACCATGATGGCCACGCCCTCGGCCAAGGGCCTGTTCCATCGCGCCGCCACCATGAGCGGCCAACAGGTCACGGCCTCAGGCCCGGGCAACGCCACCCTGCGCGCCACCGCCTTCCTGGACATGCTGAACTTGAAACCCGATGCTGACGGCCTGGCCAGGGTGCAGACCCTGCCGAAAGAAGACCTCGTCGCCGCCTTGAAGGCCAAAGACCCGGTCATCGGCTCCGGCGGCGTCTATATGGGCCCGGCGCTGGATGAGACCGTGCTGTTCCGCCACCCGTTCTGGCCCGATGCGCCTTCCCAGTCGCACGACATTCCGATGATGATCGGCAATGCCCACGACGAAACGCGCGCCTTCCTCGGCGGTGATCCGCACAATTTCGAACTGAGCTGGGATGAACTGCCGGCGAAGCTGCCGCCGCAATACCGCGTCGATATCGACCCTTACCTCGTCATCGAAACCTATCGCCGGCTCTATCCAGACATGTCTGCGTCCGACGTCTTCTTTGCCGCCACCACGGCCGGACGGTCGTGGCGCGGCGCCGTCGAGGAACTGGAAGCCCGGGCCAAAGCCGGGGCCGTCACCTACGCCTACCAGGCCGACTGGAAGTCGCCGAAGGACGGCGGCAAGCATGGCGCGCCGCATACGATCGACATTCCACTGGTTTTCCGCACCACGTCGGTGTCCGACAGCATCACCACTGACAGCGACGACGCTCGCCGCATGGCCGACCTGTTCAGCGACGCCTTCATCGCGTTTGCCAAGACGGGTTCGCCGCAAACCCTGGCCCTGCCGCAATGGCGGCCGTACACGATGGCGGGGCGCGAAACCATGCTGATGGACCTGGCGCCGCAACTGGCGCTGGACCCACGCAGCGAGGAACGCGAACTGTTTTCCAAGGTGCCCTTCATTCAGCAGGGAACCTGACCTGACCCAAAGCGCCAATTACGCCAGCGGCGACGCCAGGTGACCCAAATATTACCTCTTCACGTCAAGAACGGGGACAGAGGGGGGTACGCTGCAACGCTTTCGGCGGACAGAAGCCGCTCGTAAGCCGCCTCGACAGCCGTCACAAACACAGCATTCCCCGCCAGGCTTTCCGGGAACACCGCCCGCACGGCCAGGAACGCCGCCACATCGGCGCGGCTATCGGCCAAACCCTTGCCCAGCGCGATCAACTCACCCGCCAGCGGGTCTGTGATCGCCTCACCTGTAACGGCCTTCGTACGCACAAATCGCATCCACGCCGCCAGAGGCACCGCCAGCCGCGAAATGTCGTTCCCGCGCGCCAGAGCCTCCTGCAACGAACTCAGAATCCGGATCGGCAGTTTCTGCGAACCGTCCCAGGCGATCTGCGACAACAGGTGCCGGATGGCCGGATTACGGAAGCGCTTCAGGATGGCCTCGCAATAGCCCGGCAGGTCCATGCCTTTCGGCGTCTCCAGCAGCGGCACCACGTCCTTCAGCATCAGGTCGCGCACCAGACCCGAGAGCTCCGGATCAGCCATCGCCTCCGATACCGTCTCATAGCCCTTGTGCAGACCGGCATAGGCCAGGGTCGAATGCGGGCCGTTCAATAACCGCAGCTTGGCGCGTTCATAGGCCGGGACATTGTCGGTCAGGGTCACGCCCACCGACGCCCAGTCCGGGCCGCCATCGTGGACATGGTCCTCGATCACCCACTGGGTAAAGGCTTCGCGCTGGATCGGCCAGGCATCTGCCAAGATGATGGCGTCCGCCACACGCGTGCGCAAGGCATCGTCGGTCGCCGGCGTAATCGAATCCACCATCGTACACGGACAGGCCAGGCCGGCCTCGATCCAGTCGGCAAAACCAGTGTCAAACCGCGCCGCGAACGCCACCACGGCGCCTTTCAACCGGCGGCCATTGTTGGGCAGGTTATCGCACGGGATCAGCACGAACGGCGCCAATCCGGCCTCACGGCGGCGGCGCAACCCTTCGACGACATAGCCGATAAACGACTTCGGCGCGTGCGGATGGGCCAGGTCATGGACGATATCCGCATGACCGAAATCGAGCGCGCCATCGGCATGCAGGCAATAGCCCTTCTCCGTCACGGTCGAGGTGACAATGCCGCAGCCCAGCAGGCGTTCGAACACGGCTTCGGGGTTTTCCGGCCCGACCAGCACTTCGCGGATCGACCCGATCACCCGATAGCCGATCTGCTCGTCCAGGGTCGCCAGGGTATACAACCCATCCTGCGGGTTCAAAGCATCGCGCACGCCGGTCGAATGCAGCGACACGCCGCAGATACCCCAGCGCGGGTCCGTCGCCGCCAAAGCATCGAGATAGGCCGCCTGATGCGCCCGGTGAAACGCGCCGGGACCGAAATGGACGACGCCAATGGCCAGGGTCGCGGGATCATAGGCTGGCTTGTCGGCCTTCGCGTCCGAAAGGGTGGCAAGAGATAACTTCACAGGGTGACTCCGTTCTTCCAGATGGCGATTTCGCGCTCGTCGTTCTTCTCGTTGCAGCTAGGCTGGCCCGAGGCGGTACGCAAGATCAAATCCATCAGCGAATCCGTCGTGACGTCCAATCCGTCATTGAGCACCTGGCCGGCATCGAAATCGATCCAGTGCGGCTTCTTCTGCGCCAATGCCGAGTTTGACGCGATCTTCAGGGTCGGCGCCGGGAATCCCAGCGGCGTGCCGCGCCCCGTGGTGAACAGCACGATCACTGCGCCGGCCGCCGTCAGAGCCGTCGACGACACCGCGTCATTGCCGGGCGCTTCCAGCAGGCTAAGCCCCTTTTCGTGGGCGCGTTCGCCATAGCGTAAAACCTCGTTCAACGGCGAGGTCCCGCCCTTCTGCACAGCCCCCAGCGACTTTTCTTCCAGGGTCGTAATCCCTCCGGCCTTGTTGCCCGGCGACGGGTTTTCGAACACCGGCTGATTGTGGTCGAGGAAATACTGCTTGAAGTCGTTGACCACCGACACCACGCCGTCGAACACGGCTTCGTTCTTGGCGCGGCCCATCAGAATGCGCTCGGCGCCGAAGATTTCGGGAATCTCGGTCATGATCGCCTGGCCGCCGGCAAAGGCGACACGGTCCGCCACCTTGCCGACCAGCGGATTGGCGGTCAGCCCGGAGAAACCGTCGGACCCGCCGCACTTGACCCCGATGGCCAGGTCCGACAACTCACACGGTTCGCGCACGTCTTTTTCCACGACGGCCACCAACGCCTCCAAAGCCTCCAAACCGGTCTCGGTCTCGTCCTCGACCATCTGGGCGGCGAAGTATTTCAGCCGATCCTCCGGACGCTCGACCTCTTTCAACAGCGCCGACAACTGGTTGTTCTCGCAGCCCAGACCGACGATCAGCACGCCGCCAGCATTGGGATGCATGGCCAGGGCCGCGATCAGCTTGCGCGTATGATCGAGGTCGTCCCCCAACTGCGAACAGCCCAGCGGATGGGTCAGGGCATGGACGCCATCGATACGGCCCTTGAACCGCTCCGACGCCACCCGCGCCAGCCGCTCCGAAGTCCGCGCCACACAGCCGACCGTGCACAGGATCCAGATTTCGTTGCGGATACCGACCTTGCCATCGCTGCGGCGATATCCCAGGAACTGCCCGGACGGCACCAACGGTTGCGCCACAGGAACCGGCTCATAACTGTAGTCTTCCACCCCCGACAAAGCCGTGGCCAGGTTATGACTATGAATGTGCTCACCGGCGGCGATCGCCTGGGTCGCCCGCCCGATTACGAAGCCGAACTTCAGCACCGCCTGGCAGGCCGGAATGTCGTACAGGGCGATCTTGTGGCCCTTAGGCACATCCGTGGTCAGGGTGACCGACACTCCGCCGGTCGTGACGGTTTCGCCGGCGACGAGGTCGCCCAAAGCCACCGCAACATGGTCGTTTTCGTGGACACGCAGGATACCGGGACGCGCAGCATCACGGGCGCCCAAACCGGCGCAACCCGACTGATCGTCGGCCATAATTCACTCCCCAAAAACTACACTTTGCAAAAACGCGTGCAAACCGCGGGCATTTCTTATATGGTAACCGGTGTCATTAGATAAAGCCGGGGGTACAGGCAATATGCCGGGGAAAATAAACGGCGCAAGGGCGCGTACGCACCTCTTTGCGAATTCTGCGAATATCGATAGCACAGAGCGATTCGCATGACCCGTCCCTCGCAGCCCCGCACGCCGCTAAGCTCAGGACAAGACCCCGGCGACCTGATGACTGATGACCGTATAAGCGCCGACCCCGTAGAAGATTTCCTGAAACGCCGTAAGAAGGCGACGATCAACGATGTCGCCAGCCTGGCCCAGGTGTCGAAAAAAACCGTCTCGCGCGTCATCAACAAATCGCCATCGGTGCGCGGCGAAACCCGCGACCTGGTCAACGATATCATTGCCCGCGTCGGCTTCCGCCCGGACCCCCAGGCGCGCGGCCTGGCCTTCCGGCGCTCATTCCTGATCGGGTTGATCTACGACAACCCCAACGCCCAATATATCGTCAACATGCAGATGGGCGCGCTGGACGGGCTGCGCGGTTCTGGTAACGAACTGGTCGTGCACCCATGCGACTGGAAGGCCGAAGGTTTCCTCGACGAGATTCGCGACTTCGTCGAACTGCAGCGCCTGTCGGGCGTGATCATCCTGCCGCCGGTCGCCGAAGATCAAGGCCTGCTGGACCTGCTCGACGAACTGGATGTGCCCTTTATCCGCGTCACCGCCCGCAACAACGACGTCCAGCCGCCGATCGCCGGTTTGCAGGTCGTATCCCGCGACCGCGTCGGCTGCGAACAGGCCGGTGAACACATCGTCGGACTGGGCCACCGCCGCATCGGCTTCATCGCCGGCAACGATCTCTATCCGTCGGCCCACGAACGTCGCGCCGGCTTCGAAAAAGGCCTGGCCAATCACGGCCTGACCTTCTCCACCGTCGAACCCGGCAACTACAGCTTCGATTCCGGCTATGAGGCCGCCCAGAAGATGCTGAACCGGCCCGACCGTCCGACGGCGATCATCGGCTGTAACGACGACATGGCCGCCGGCGCCTATAAGGCGGCCTACGAGCTGGGCCTGCGCATTCCCGACGACCTGACCATCCTCGGGTTCGACGACGCCCCCATCGCCACGCGCATCAATCCGACCCTGACGACGGTGCGCCTGCCGACCCGCGACATGGCGAAGATGGCGTCGGAAAAGCTGACCTCGGCCGACACCCGGCCCGGCGCCAGCTTCGTTTTCGACTCGGCGCTGATCATCCGCGGCTCGTCCGGCCCGGCGCCGAAATAAATCTTTCAAATAAACCCATTAGACCTGAAACCGTTCACTTCGGAACGGTCGTCCCACTTTTTGAGACTGAGTCGAAAAATTCCATTGCAAAAAGGAATGACACCGGTTACCTATCTTGCCACGGGAGCACAGGCAGACATAACACAAGGCGCCTGAAATCGTTGAATCCATTGGTGCTATTGATATGACAAAGCCACTCTCCCTGCACGGCGATCGTCTGTTCTCGTCAGACCCCGTGCAACGCGGCTACGCCCGCGAACTGTATGCCCTGGTCAAGGACTTTCCGATCCTGTCGCCCCACGGCCATACCGACCCGTCCTGGTTCGCGCTGAACGAACCGTTCGAAAACGCCACCGCCCTGTTCCTCAGCCCCGACCACTACATCTACCGCATGCTGTATTCGCAGGGCATCGACCTGGACGATGTCGGCGTCGGCTCCAAGGCTGGCCCGTCGGGCGCCGATCCGCGCGCCGCCTGGCGCATCTTCGCCAAGAACCAGCACCTGTTCCGCGGCACCCCCACCTCGATGTGGATGGGCTATGTCTTCGGCGAGATCATGGGCTTCGACGTCCAGCTCAGCGAAGACAATGCCGACTTCTATTTCGACCGTATCGGCGAGCTTCTGGCCACGGACGCCTACCGTCCGCGCGCCCTGTTCGACCGTTTCAACATCGAGCTTCTGGCCACCACCGAAGGCCCGACCGATACCCTCGAACACCACCGGACCATCAAGGACTCCGGGTGGAAAGGCCGTGTCGTCACCGCCTACCGCCCCGATCCGGTCATCGACCCGGAGCACGAGGACTTCCACGCCAAGCTGGCGCAGTTTGCCGACCTGACCGGAGAAGACGTTTATAGCTGGAAGGGTTACCTGCGCGCCCACCGCAAACAACGCGATGTCTTCATGGAACATGGCGCCACCTCGACCGACCACGGCCATCCGACGGCCCAGACGGCAAACCTGTCGACCGCCGAGACCAAGGCCCTGTTCAAGCGCGTCACCGGCAAGCACGTAACGCCGGAGGATGCCGAACTGTTCCGCGCCCAGATGCTGACCGAAATGGCCCGCATGAGCCTGGACGACGGCCTGACCATGCAGATCCACCCCGGGTCGTTCCGCAACCACAATCTCAAGGTCTTCGAAAAGTACGGCCGCGACAAGGGCTGCGACATCCCGCTGCCGACCAACTACGTCCATGCGCTGAAGCCGCTGCTCGACGTCTTCGGCAACGAGAAGAACCTGACGGTCATCGTCTTCACCCTGGACGAAACCAATTACAGCCGCGAGCTGGCGCCCCTGGCCGGCCATTACCCCATCCTGAAGCTGGGTCCCTCCTGGTGGTTCCACGACAGCCCCGAAGGCATGACCCGCTTCCGCGAGCAGGTCACCGAAACGGCCGGCTTCTACAATACAGTCGGCTTCAATGACGACACCCGCGCCTTCCTGTCGATCCCGGCGCGCCACGACGTCGCCCGTCGCGTCGACGCCAACTTCCTGGCCCGCCTGGTCGCCGAACATCGCCTCGATCTCGACGATGCCGCTGCGGTCATCAAGGACCTGACCTATACCCTGCCCAAAGCCGCGTACAAATTGTAGTACAAGCGACCGGAGCGGATTGCCTTTGAACGTTTTTGATCGTAAGTGATCATAAAGAAAACCGGAGCCTGCAAAGCCTATGTGCCAGAATTCACTGTACCGAAAGATCTACCACGCCACCCATCCCGACATGATGGACGGCGCCGGCACCCAGGACCTGCGCGAAAAGTACCATATGGGCGGACTGTTCGAGGCCGATAATGTCGTCCTCAACTACACCCACTTCGAACGCTTCGTCGTCGGCGGCGCGGCTCCGGTCAATCAAACCCTGAAACTGCCCGACCAGACCGAACCGGCTTCGGCCGCCGGTCACCCCTTCCTGGAGCGCCGCGAGCTGGGCGTGATCAATGTCGGCGGTGGCGCCGGCACCGTCACGGTCGACGGCACGGTCTACGACCTGGGCCTGAAGGACGGCCTCTACATCCCGATGGGTACGGCCGAAGTCCTGTTCGCCTCGACCGACGCCGCCAACCCGGCCCTGTTCTACCTGACCTCGACGCCGGCCCATGCCCGCTATGAGACGGTCAAGATCTCGATCGACCAGGCGGTACCGCTGGAGCGCGGTTCGCTGGAAACTTCGAACCAGCGCGTCATCTATCAATACATCGTCCCCACCACCGCCAAGTCGTGCCAGTTGCTGCTGGGCCTGACCATCCTGGCGCCGGGTTCGGTGTGGAACACCATGCCGCCGCACCTGCACGACCGCCGGTCGGAAGTCTATTTCTACTTCGGCCTCGGCGCCAACGACCGCGTCTTCCACTTCATGGGTGAACCCGACGCCGCGCGCCACATCGTCATCGCCAACAACGAAGCCGTTGTGTCGCCGCCGTGGTCGATCCACATGGGCGCCGGCACGTCCAACTACGCCTTCATCTGGGCCATGGGCGGGGAAAACCTCGACTATACCGACATGAAGGTCCTCGATATCTGCCAACTGGCCTAAGCAAGAACAACAAGCGGGAAAGAAACTTCACATGGCGAACAGCATGTTCGATCTGACGGGCAAGGTTGCCCTGGTTACCGGCGCCAATACCGGTCTGGGCCAAGGCATTGCCCTGGCGCTCGCCGAAGCCGGCGCCGACATCGCCGCAGCCGGCATCGTGCCGGCCGAGGAAACCGGCGACAAGGTCCGCAGTTTAGGCCGCAAGTTCCTCAATATCGACGCCAATCTGATCACCATCGAACCGGTCGAGCGCATCGCCGCCGAGACGGTTGCCGGTCTGGGCGGGCTGGACATCCTGGTCAACAATGCCGGCCTGATCCGCCGCCAGGACGCCGTCGATTTCTCGGAAAAGGACTGGGACGACGTGATGAACGTCAACATCAAGGGCGCCTTCTTCATGGCCCAGGCGGCCGGCCGCCACATGATCGCCCAGGGCAGCGGCAAGATCATCAACATCGCCTCGATGCTAAGCTTCCAAGGCGGCATCCGCGTCCCCAGCTACACGGCGTCGAAGTCGGGCATTGCCGGCATCACCCGTCTGCTGGCCAACGAATGGGGCGCCAAGGGCATCAACATCAACGCCATCGCGCCGGGCTATATGGCGACGGACAACACGGCCCAGATCCGGGCCGACGAAGTCCGCGAAAAGGCCATCCTGGACCGCATCCCGGCCGGGCGCTGGGGCCTGCCTTCGGACCTGGCCGGCACGGCGATCTTCCTGGCGACTTCGGCTTCGGACTATGTCAACGGCGCGGTCATCCCGGTCGATGGCGGCTGGCTGGCCCGCTAAGCCGACCAAATTCTTTTACCTTTAAAACGGCGCCCTTCACGGGCGCCGTTTTTTTATTCGCCGTGCTGTGCGTAGCCAATTCTTCCGTCGGACCCGTTGATTATGACACCGGTTTCCTGTAGTCGGCACCGCAAAGGAGACCGACCATGAACTTCGATGAGATCGCCCAGAAAATTGCTGAGCAATTTGTCACGGCCCGCCGCGCCGGCACGGCTTTGCCCGACTATCCCGGCGATGTGCCCCAGCGCATGGAACAGTCCTACGCCATCCAGGACCGTGCGATTAAACTGTGGGATCGCCCCATTGTCGGCTGGAAGATCGGCCGCCTGAAGCCCGAATTCCAGCCGCTGCACGGCACCGAACGCCTGGCCGGCCCGATCTTCGCCCCCGCCTTCAAGGACTATCAGGGCGAAGAGGTCACCGTCGCCGTCTATGAAGGCGGTTTCGCCGCCGTCGAGGCCGAATACATCTTCCGCATCGACCACGACGCCGACCCGCAAAAGACCGAGTACAGCGAAGACGACGCCCTGCGCCTGATCGACGCCGTCTTCGCCGGCATCGAAATGGCTGGCTCACCGCTGCCGACCATCAACACACTGGGCCCCGTCGTCACCGTCTCCGATTTTGGCAACAATTTCGGCCTGATCCTGGGGCCGCGCCTGGGCGAGTTCGACTCCGACTCGACCGTCGCCCAGCTCGACGCCGAACACCTCAAAGCCTTCTCGGCCCGCACCGAAATCGATGGCGCCGTGGTCGGCGAGGGCGGCTTGTTCACCATGCCTGGCGGTCCGCTGAAAGCCATTGCCTGGCTGGCCGGACATCTCGCGGCCCGTGGCCTGCCGCTGAAGCGCGGCCAGCTCATCTCGTCGGGCGCCACCACCGGCATCCACGACATCGGCGCCAACCAGAGCTCGGTCGTCACCTTTAGCGGCTACCACGACACCGCCGTGTTGAAACTGCGCACCGTCGCTGTCACCGCCGACGTCGCCGAGCTGGGCTGATAACCGCGCGTCAACGTCTCAGAAGGCCCCGCAGACCCCTGCGGGGCCTTCACGTTTGCGGGGTAAGACTAGCTTAAGTCTTCGCGATTACGGTTAAGGCAATGTCAAAGCTAGGAGTCGATTTTTTACAGATGAAAAGAACCAGCGTTACAGCTATGGCAAAAATAACGCAGGTGCGATGAAACCGGAAACGGTTTGTGCCACCGGTGTCATTTTAACCATGACGATGGCTTGTCTCTGTAAAATTTCTATGTTTTAGTTCGGACATCATTCGGTCAACCACCTCACACACGAGAGTGACACCGGTGTCATCAAGTCGCCAAATGATCAACCGCTTAAGCGGTGGCACAAACGGGGAGTAAAATCTTATGACCAAGTCAATTGACGCCACAGGTGCGTCCAAAACCTTCCTGCGCTTCGGGGTCTCCATGACCGCTGTGGCGCTGGCCGCCGGCGCCTTCGCCGTTCCCGCCATGGCCCAGGACACCGCAGCCGCCGCACCGGCCGATGGCGACGTCGTCGTTGTCACAGGCTTCCGCGGATCGCTGCAAACCGCCATCAGCGAAAAGAAGCGCTCGACCGACATGGTCGACGTCATCAAGGCCGAGGATATCGGCCAGTTCCCGGATCTGAACCTGGCCGAAAGCCTGCAGCGCATTCCGGGCGTCTCGATCGACCGCGATGGCGGCGAAGGCAAGCAGATCACGGTCCGCGGCCTGAACTCCGAATTCTCGCGCACCCGCCTGAACGGCCTGGAAGCCCTGGCCACCACGGGTTCCAAGGATGCCTCGGGCGGTACCAACCGCAGCCGCGGCTTCGACTTCAACGTCTTCGCCGCCGACCTGTTCAACTCGCTGACCGTGCGCAAGTCGATGTCGGCCGAGGTCGAAGAAGGCTCCCTGGGCGCCACGGTCGACCTGCAGACCGCCCGTCCTTTCGACTATAAGGGCTTTACCCTCGCTTCGTCGCTGCAGTTCGGCTACAACGACAAGGCCGAGCAGTTCGAGCCGCGCGGCACCTTCATGATCGCCAACCGCTGGGCCGACGGCAAGCTGGGCGCCCTGCTTTCGGTGGCCTATGGCGAACGTCTGGTCATCGAAGACTCTACCAACACCACGCGCTGGGAAAATTCGTCGTCGGCGGGCACCGCCGGCCGCTTCCAGTCCTACAGCGCCAACGGTGGCACCAGCTTCATCAACATTCCGACCGGCACAGCCGCGATCACCGATCCGGAAGCCCAGAAGCTGGTCAATTCGCTGCACCCGCGCATTCCGCGATATAACCACTTCGAAACCCAGCAGAAGCGCCTCGGCGTGACGGCATCGTTCCAGGCCCGTCCCTGGGACGGCGGTACCTTCACCCTCGACGCCATGCACGCCACCTTCGAGGCCGACCGCGACGAATGGGAAATCGAAGCCCTGTCGTTCAGCCGCGCCGGCCAGGGCCTGCCCCAGACCGATGTCTACAACTACACGATCGATGACAAGGGCACCTTGATCAAAGGCTCGTTCAACGATGTCGATATCCGCGCCGAACACCGCTTCGATGACCTGACCACCACTTTCGACCAGCTCAACCTGACCTGGGACCAGAAGTGGGGCGACCGCCTGACCTCCAAGCTGCTGATCGGTTCGTCGACCTCGGACCAGGACACGCCGGAACAGACCACCTTCACCTTCGAGTCCTATAATGTCGACGGTTATTCCTACGACTATACGGACATGACGGCGCCGGTGTTCAACTATGGCAGCTCCTCGACCAACTGCCAGCCGAACCAGGCTTGTTACTGGACCTATTCGACCAGCACCGCCGCCGGCGACGCGTCGCTGATCCGCCTGCGTCCGCAGAACGTGAAGAACGAGTTCAGCACGGCGCGCCTGGATCTGGCCTTCGACATCAACGACAACCTGACCCTGAAGGGTGGCCTGTCGAACAAGAAGTACAACTTCAACTCGTCCGAGTTCGGCCGCTATACCAGCAACGTCAACACCCGCGACGAAAACGCCACCACCACGGGTTCGGCCCTGCTGGCCAGCACGATCAACGGCGACATCGCCAAGTTCTCGCAGGAAGTGACGGTGGGCGGCAACACCTACCTGGTGCCGAACCTGGACCTGATCCGCTCGACCTTCAACTATGACTGCCGCTGCACCAACGCCAACGGCACCTTCACGATGAATTCGACCAACTCGTCGTCGCGGACCAATACCCGCTTCGCATCGGAAGAAGACGCAGGCGTGTGGCTGCAACTGGACTTCCGCGGCGATGTCGCCGGCATGCCCTTCCGGGGTAATATCGGCACCCGCGAAGTCGATACCAGCCTGGTCGCCACCGGCTATATCGGCACGCCGACCGGCTTCCAGCTGACCACGGTTGAGCGCACCTACCACGACTCGCTGCCGTCGCTGAACTTCGTGCTCGAGCCGCACGACAACGTCTATGTCCGCTTCGCGACCGCCAAGACCATGGCGCGTCCGACCCTCCTCAGCCTGATCCCTGGCGGCGGTTCGGTCAACACCACGGCCAACACCATCACGACCGGCAACCCGTCGCTGAACCCGACCCGCGCCGATACGACCGACCTCAGCATCGAATGGTATCCGGACCGCGACACCCTGTTCACGGTCGCCTTCTTCCAGAAGAAGCTGAACTCCTATATCCAGTCGCGGACCCAGAACATCCGCCTGGCCGACCTGGGTTACGATCCGGCCGAGTTCGGCGAAGCCGCCGACGCGGTCTATGCCGTCACCACCCCGGTCAACACCCCGGGCGGCGATCTGAAGGGCTACGAAATCTCGCTGCAGAAGCCCTTCACCTTCCTGCCGGGCTTCCTGTCCAAGACGGGCGGTATCGTCAACTACACCCACGTTGAGTCGCAGATCGACTACTTCACCACGGCGGCGGCCACGACGACGACCAAGGCCAACCTGCTGGGCCTGTCGCCCGAAGCCTGGAACGTCACCCTGTACTACGAAGGTGACGCTCTCGCCGGACGTGTCGCCTTTGCCTACCGCGATGGCTACCTGTCGGCCCTCAGCCCGGGCTCCGGCGCCGATTTCTGGGGCAAGAACGAGACCTTCAACGTCGACGCCCAGCTCACCTGGACCATCAATCCGCAGTTCACCTTCATCCTGGAAGGCGTTAACCTGACCGATGAACCGGATGATCGCTTCATTTCGTACAACACCCCCCAGGGCAATACCGCCTCGGATCTGCTGTACGACTACGGCCATTCGGGCCGCCAGTACTATGTCGGTTTCCGCTATAAGTACTGACCGTCTGGATAGGAGCGGCCATGCCGCTCCAAGTTTTCCGATGTCTTGTGTTTTGGCATGAGGCTCAGAGTAACTGTTTCCTCTCGAGTGACTTGGGGCGCCGGTTCTTCCGGCGCCTCTTTTTATGTAAAGCTAGTGCTTTTTGCTTTTTCTATCGGTTGCGGCTGGCTATAGCCACTACAGGAGATGGCTATGTCTGATGCAAAAACCTTTGTCTGTTTCGGAGAACTTCTGGTTCGCCTGACCGCCACCGGCGGCCGGCTGCTGGAGGAAATCCCGCCGCTCGAGCCCTTCGTTGGCGGGGCCGAAGCCAATGTCGCCATCGGCCTGTCACGGCTGGGCCATGCCACGCGCATGGTCAGCATCGTGCCCGACAATGCCCTGGGCCTGGGCGCGAAACAGGAGCTGCGCCGCTGGGGTGTCGACGTCGACAACGTCACGACCGGCGCCGGCCGCATGGGCCTGTACTTCCTGACGCCCGGCGCCATCCACCGCCCGTCCGACATCCTCTACGACCGCGCCGCCTCGGCCTTCGCCACCGCCAAATTCAACCGCCTGAACTGGCCGCGCCTGCTCAAAAACGCCGGCTGGCTGCACGTCTCCGGCGTCACCGCCGCCCTGGGCGCCAACTGCGTCGCCGCCGCGCTGAAGGCCATGCAGGCCGCGCGCAAGCTGGGCATCCAGGTCTCCTACGACTGCAACTACCGCCCCAAGCTGTGGGAAGCCTGGGGCGGCGATGCGCGCAAACTGATCAAGGACCTGATCGCCGAGGCCGACCTGGTCTTCGGCGGCATCCGCGACATCGAGCTGATCACGGGCGAGGATTTCAAAGGTAAGGCGCAGGACGCCGCCAAACACGCCTTCAAGCTGTTCCCCAACCTTAAGCGTCTGGTCGGCACGCGCCGCACCCAGGTCAGTGTCGACCACAACCGCCTGGCCGGGCTGATGTTCACACCAGGCAAGGTGCTGGAGACCGAGACCTACGACATCGAGCGCATCGTTGACCGTATCGGCGGTGGCGATGCCTTTGCCGCCGGCGTTTTCCACGGCCTGCTGAACGGTGTTTCTGATCGTGAGGCGCTGGACTTCGGCATTGCCTGCGCCTGCCTCAAGCACGCCCAGCCGGGCGATGCCAGCCTGGCGACATCGGCCGACCTCGACGGCTTCGTCAGCGGCGGCGGCTTTGACGTCAAACGGTAAGATTACCGGGAATTCACACCACACGGCGCAGGTTTTGGCTATGGTCCGTCCCAACCACAAGGGGGGATGAACATGGCTTTTCGTGCGACCGTGCTCACGGCGGCTTCGTTGCTGCTCGTCTCACTGACCCAGTGCAATGCCCAGACTCCGGCACCGCCGGTCGCCAATGCTGCCTGCGTGCCTCTAACGGCCTTTTATCCGTCGTGGCGCCATCAGGCCTATCCCGTCGCCAAGGTCGACTGGACGACCCTGGACGGCATCGCCACGGGCTTCGTCCTGCCGCGTGCCGACGGCAGCCTGAACACGGATGAGGTCGCGCCCTACCTGAAGGATTTGGTCACCCAGGCCCACGCCCACAACGATCTCGTCTATGTCTCTATCGGTGGCGCCGCGGGCTATGACGACGCCTTCCAACAGATCGCGCGCGATCCCGTACGCCGCGCCCGCTTCGTCGCCGAGGTCCGCCAACTGGTCGAGACCTACCAGATCGACGGTATCGATCTCGACTGGGAATACTGGACCTGGCAGCACAGCCAGAACAAGGGCGGGCGCGATCCCGATGAAAGCCCTTTGCTCGGCATCCTGCTGAAAGAGCTGCGTGCTGGACTGCCGCAGTCCGTCAAACTGTCAGTCGATATCTTCGCTGGCGATTGGACGGGCGCCCAGTACACCGCCGACATCCAGGACCATGTCGACCACGTCAACCTGATGGCTTACGACTTCACCGGCGCCTGGGCGTCATCGCCGGTCGGCCACCATTCGTCCTTCGACATGGTGCAGAAGGCGGTCGCCTGGGCTGAAAAGAATGGCTTCAAACACGACAAGATCTGGCTGGGCCAACCCGCCTACGGCATCGAATTTCCCGACGGCAAGGCGCTGTCGGCCAAACATGTGCCCTACAACGAGATCGCGGAACGGCTGAAGTACGACCCAACGGCCCTCGCCAAGGGGAAATCCGGCCATCTGTGGTTCGACAGCGCCGACATCAGCCGCCGCAAATCTGCCTGGGCCGCCGAACATGGCCTGTCGGGTGTGTTCTTCTTCGAATTGACCACCGACGCCGATGGCGAGCACAGCTTGATCAGGGCCGCCCGCACCGGCCTCGGCCAGAGACAATGCGCAGGGGACTGAGCGGCTTACCGAAAAATTGCAATCCGGACGCTGGCCCGGCATTTCGAAACGGCGGTGAACGGCTGATCTTCCCGACAATCCATTGGGAGGCTGATATGACCGACATTGCCGTCACCGAGACACCTAACATCGAATCCAGCCAGTCCGCCGTCAACTGGCCGGCCATCTTCGCCGGCGCCGTAGCGGCCACCGGCGTCACCCTGGCCCTTTTACCGCTCGGCTCGGCGCTTGGTTTCGCCTCGTTTACCGTCTGGACGCTGAATGAACGCGACGCCGCCGAATTCACCTTCGGCGCGGCGATCTGGCTGGTCGTCATGCAGTGGCTGTCGTCCTTTATCGGCGGCTATCTGGCCGGACGGCTGCGTGTCAAATGGGCCGGAGTCCATGCCGATGAGGTCTTCTTCCGCGACACAGCCCATGGCCTGCTGAGCTGGTGCCTGGCAACGCTCGCCGTGGCCGTCCTGATCGGCGGCCTTGCCGCCGGCGCTGGTGATACGGCGGCTGAGGTCGCATCCGAAGTGAGCACCGGCGTGGTGGAAAAGGTCCGCCAGGCGGGCGTCGGCTTTTCGACGGCCCTGGCAATTTCGCTGTTTGTCGGCGCCTTTATCGCCAGCGTCGCCGGTGCTATTGGTGGCCGCCTCAGAGATGCCTGATCGGGAGCTGACCATGAACAAGAACACCATCTGCCTGTGGTACGACCACGACGCTGAGGCGGCCGCGCGATTTTACGCCGAGGTCTTTCCCGACACCGCCGTGGCGGCTGTCCACAAGGCGCCGTCCAACTATCCCGGCGGCAAGGCAGGGCAGGTTTTGACGGTGGAATTCACCGTTCTGGGCATTCCGTGCCTTGGGTTGAACGGCGGCGACGTGTTCAAGCAAACCGAAGCCTTCTCCTTCCAGGTGGCGACGGAAGACCAGGAAGAGACCGACCGCTATTGGAACGCCATCGTCGGCAACGGCGGTCAGGAAAGCGCCTGCGGCTGGTGCAAGGACAAATGGGGCCTGTCGTGGCAGATCACCCCGCGTGTCCTGAGCGAGGCCATGACCCAAGGCGGAGAGGTCGCCAAACGCGTCTTCGCGGCGATGATGGAGATGGGCAAGATCGACGTGGCCAAAATCGAAGCGGCGGTTCGGGGCGAGGCCTGAAGCCCTGACGCGTCCGAACGGCCTCTAATTCGTTACGATATCGCGGTGTTGGGGCGCCAGGGCCGCCAGCAGCTTGTTCTGGGCGTGGAAGGGCACGTCGTTCTTGTCCATCGCCTTCTGAAGGTCCTCGACCAGGGCGTTAAAGGCGGCGCGGTCGATACCCAACTGAGCGTGGGATTCCTTCATGCCCTTGCCGGTATAGGTGCAGCCGCCGTTCAACACGACGCAGAACTGTTCCACCAGCATGAGCTTGATATGATCCTGCTTGGCGGCGACGAAGAAGTCGTGCGTTCGCGGATCGTCCAGCAGGATCACCATGAAGTCGTCGACCAGCCTGACCAGGCCGTCATGGCCGCCGAAGGCCTGATACAGACTGTCATCGGCAGCAATGACGGGGGCTATGGCGGCGCTGTCCTTCGCCGGATCGGCGGCCAGGGCAGGGGCCGAAACGGCGGCCAGGGCGAGGGCTATCAGAGCGATTTTCATGATCTAGAATCCGACTTGCAGCGAGGCGTAGAGGCCGGTCTGACGGCGGGTGACGATATTGCCGAGGTCGGCATAGGCAAGGGTCAGCGAGATGTGTTTCACCGGCGCATAGGCAACAAAGACATCGAAAGCTGCGTCTTCCTTCGCCACGGCCAGGTTGTTCGGCTTGGTGCGAATCTCGGCGCCAATGGCAATCTTGCGCGTCAGCAGGTAGGCGACCGAGCCCTCGAACTGGTAGTGATAGTCGTCATCGATCCCGCCGAAGCCCAGGATCCCGAACTGATTGGCCTTGGTGGCGCGCACCGTGCCATTGACCAGCAGCCCCTTGGCCAGGAACAGCTTGGTGGCCGAGACGTAATAGTCGGTGCCTTCGTCGTCGCGCGCACCCAGGGCCTTCACGAGGGCGCCGTTCTGGTTCTTCTTGAACTGGATGCCGGCCGCCACCTGGGGCAGCCAGCTGTCCTGCTCCAGCACGGCATCGCCCAGGATCTTGACCTTCACGCCCAGCACGTCCTGACCGATGGTGTAGCCATGGCCCAAACCTAAGGCCGCACCGACGGCTTCGGTGTCGAAATCCTGGTGCGACCACGAGATTTCCAGTCGGTCGTCCAGCCCGACCAGCCCGCCGTAGGAGCGGATATCGTAATCGGTGGTGTTGACGTCTGTGGCGTAGACATTGGCGCCGAACTGGCCCTTTTCGCCGTAAGAGCCGATGACCGCCCAGGGTGTCAAGCCGCCGCCGGCTGTTCCTTCGACCGTATTGACCCCGCCGGTCAGCAGCAGCTTGCCGCTGGCATAGGTAAAGGGCGTTTCGGCGTGCACGGCAGCCGGCAGGACCAGGGCCACTGCCACACCCAGCAGCCGGATGAGGGTTTTCATAAGGAATGGTCCAGGATCGTTGCTATTGAAAACGATTCCTGAATCGATTTGATTAAGGCTTCGTGACCGGGGCGCGGAATATGTCGGAAATCCGGCCCGGCATCTGCCTTACAAAAACTTAATGTTCGCCGTTTGCAGCCTGTGCTATCGCTGACGGATTGTTTCATATGATCCGGTTAAGATCCATGCGCGCACTCATGCTTGCCCTGTCCCTGGGCGTTTCGGCCCTGGCCATTCTTCCTGCAACGGCGACAACCGTCGCGGCTCAGGCCGCAGCCCCCGCCGCGCCCTATCCCCAGGGCAAGCTGCCCGACACGGCCAAGCCGACCGCCTACCGGCTGATCCTGACCATTGTTCCGTCCAAGCCGCGCTTCTCGGGCCATGCCGAGATCGACGTCCAGGTCAAGGAACAGACCTCGACCCTGTTCATCCACGGCCGCGACCTGAAGGTGGCCACCGCCACGGTGACGCAGAACGGCAAGACCATCAAGGCCAAGTACACCCAGGTCGATCCGCTGGGTGTCGTCCGCCTGGACTTCGCCAAGCCGGTCGCCGCCGGCGCCGCTACGCTGAATTTCGATTATGATGCCGCCTTCGGTGACACGGCCGCCGGGCTGTACCGCATCCAGGTCGACGGCAAGTGGTATGTCTGGTCGCAGTTCCAGTCGATCGACGCCCGTGCCGCCTTCCCGTCGTTCGACGAGCCAGGCTTCAAGACGCCGTTCCGCGTTTCCGTCATCACCGAGGACGGCCTGGAAGTCGCCAGCAACGCCCCGGAGCACATGTCGCAGGACGAAGATAGCAAGCTGGTCCGTCACCAGTTCTATGCGACCGCACCGCTGCCGACCTATCTGCTGGCCTTTGCCGTCGGCCCGTTCGCTGTGGCCCAGGGCATGGTGCCGCCGACGCCGCAACGCCCGACGCCGCTGCCGATCCGCATCCTGGCCACCCAGCCCAATGCCGGCAAGCTGCAGTACGCGCTGAAGGAAACCGGCCCGATCGTTGCCCACCTGGAAGCCTATTTCAACCAGGCCTTCCCCTATCCCAAGCTGGACCAGGCCGCTTCGCCGGTCATGCCGGGCGCTATGGAAAACGCCGGTCTCGACATCTATGGCGACAATATCCTGCTGCTGGATGAAGGCGCCGACACCGAACAGAAGCGCAGCTTCGGTATGGTCGTGTCGCACGAGTTGTCGCACCAATGGTTCGGTGACTATGTCACCCCCGCCTGGTGGGACGATATCTGGCTGAACGAAAGCTTTGCCAACTGGATGGGTTACCGCATCGGCAACGCCTGGCGCCCGGAACTGAACATCGGCGCCGGCGCCAATGAAGAAGGCTTCGGGGCAATGCACATCGATGCACTGAAGGTCGGTCGTCCGATCCATCAGCCCATCGTCAACAGCGCCGATATCGACCAGGCCTTCGACGGGGTGACCTATGGCAAGGGCGGCCAGGTTGTCGCTATGATTGCCGGTTATCTGGGCGACGACCAGTTCCGCGATGGCGTGCGCCTGCACATGTCGCGTCACCCGCACGGCAATGCGACGTCGGATGAGTTCTTCGCGGCCCTGGCCGACTCCGCCCAGGACCCCAAGGTCCTCGAAGCAATGAAGAGCTTCACCAGCCAGCAGGGCGTGCCGGTACTCGAATTCAGCCACCTTAACGGCTATCTGCGTGTCAAGCAGTCGCGCTTCGCGCCGATGGGCGTGGAGCTGGCGCCGCAAACCTGGACCATCCCGCTGTGCCTGCGTCGCGGGGCCGACGAGGCCTGCTACATGATCGACAAGGTCGAAGGCGCCCTGGCCGCCGATGTCCCCGGTGAGATCATGCCCAATGCCGGTGGCCGCGGCTATTACCGCTTCGTCCTGCCGGCCGAGGACTGGGACAAGCTGATCGCCACCGGTGCGACCCTGTCGGGCGTCGAAGGCCTGGCGGCCAATGACAGCCTGTGGGCTCAGTTCGCGGTCGGCAAGCTGGACACCTCCAAGCTGATTTCGGCCGCCCGCGTCATGGCCGCCAATCCCGACTCACGCGTTGCCGTCGACGGCGGCGGCCGCCTGGCCGGCCTGCGCCGCAACGGTCTGGTGGCAGAGGATGCGACGGCCGATTATCGCCGCGTCATGGCCTCCATCTATGGTCCGCGCCTGACCGCGCTGGGCTTCGACCCCAAGGCCGGCGCCCACGCTTCGGATTCGCCGGATACCCAGAGCCTGCGCACCAACCTGGTCGACCTGGTGGCGGACGATGCCCATGACGAGGCCTTGCGTGCCAAGCTGAAGGCCGCCGCCACCGCCTATCTGGGCGGGGACAAGACGGCCCTGGATCAGTCGATCCTCGGGCTGGCGCTGGCTGTCCATGTCGAGGACGGCGGCCTGGCTACGGCCAAGGCGCTTTATGAAACGGCGATGACCTCGAAGGACGAGCTGTTCCGCGCCACCGCCACGTCGGTGGTGACGTCCGGCGCCACGCCGGAGACGGCCAACTGGCTGTTCGGCGTCGTGCTGACCGATACCCGCCTGCGCTCCACTGAACGTCTGCGCCTGCTGGGCGGACTGATGGGGCAGCCGAAGAGCCGCGATATGACCTTCGACTGGTACGTCGCCAACTATGAGGCTCTCAGCAAGGGCGTCGGCATCTTCTCGGCGTCGCGCCTCCAGACCCTGGGTGGCGGCTACTGCTCGGTGGAACGGGCGGCGCAGATCGATTCCATCATGCGGCCCAAGGTCGAAGCGGCCGGTCGTGGTACCCTGGCCTTCGACCGTACGATCGAGCGCGTGCGCAACTGCG
Source organism: Asticcacaulis sp. AC460 (assembly GCF_000495795.1). GTDB lineage: Bacteria > Pseudomonadota > Alphaproteobacteria > Caulobacterales > Caulobacteraceae > Asticcacaulis. The sequence continues at coordinate 171,672 of NZ_AWGD01000003.1, read as the reverse complement.
GCGTCCTGAAGGACGCCAAGGCGGCGGAAGTGACGGCCGCCTTCAAATCCGCTCAGTAGGGCGGATACGGTATCAAGTATTTGTGCGCCCGGTCGTCATTGACCGGGCGCTTATTTTTTGGTCCTCTTTCGCCCCGGTCTGGTTTTTACCAGGGTGCCGTGTGTAAGCCTTTGTAGCTAGAGCGCTTTTTGGTCCGATAAATCGGATTCGCGCTTTAGGTTTTTGTTTGACGCGCATCCTGGTCCGAAAGTGCGTCACACTTTTCGGGATGCGCTCAGCGTTTTTTCCGCTTCAGAAGGTCCAGCCATGAACGATTCCCCTGTCGAACCTACACCCGCCATCCAGCCCCGGGCCCCGGGCCTGATCGAAAGGGTCCAGGCGATCCTGTTCAAACCCTCGCCGACCTGGGACGTCATTGCTCCCGAACCGGCGTCGGTTAAGTCGCTCTATCTTGGCTACATCCTGCCCCTGGCCGTTATCGGCCCGGTGGCGGGCCTGCTGGGGAGTGTGATTTTCACCGGCGGTTTCGCCCTGCTGATCAGCCCCCTTCTGATTGTCGGCGCAATCTTCGGCCTCGTTCTCAACCTGGCGATCATTTACATCATGGCGTTGATTGTTGACGCCCTGGCGCCCAGTTTTGACGGCCGTAAGAGCTTCCTGCAGGCCTTCAAGCTGATGGCCTATTCCATGACCGCGGCGTGGGTCGCCGCGCTGGCGGGGCTGGTTCCCTTCCTGGGTTGGCTCGCCATGCTGGCCGGCCTGGCCTATACCTTCTATCTGTTCTATCTCGGGGCGCCGAAGCTTATGGCCGTGCCGGCGGGGAAAAGCGTGGGCTACACTGTCGTGGTCGCCGTGATCTCGCTTGTGCTGTGGTTTGTCGCGGCGGGAATCAGCGGCGCGATCGTGACCATGGGTACGCTTGGCGCAGCTGCGACCTACTCGGCAGCGGCGAACAAGGCCGTAAAGGTTCCGGGCGTTGGCTCGGTCGACCTGGGGAAGGTCGAGCAGGCGGCCAACCAGATGGCGGCGGAAGCCTCGGCCCAGGCCAATGGCACCACTACGGTCACGCTGGCCGATCCGCAGGCCTTGCTGGGTCTGATGCCGGCGAACTATCTGGGCGCCGCGCGCAGCGACGACAGCACCCAGTCCGGCGGCATGGGCGGCGTTTCGGTCGCTGAGGCCGAGGCGCACTACGTCATCAACGGCAATACCGTCGAACTGACGGTCACCGACCTGGGCTCAGTCAGTGGGTTGGGCGCGCTGGCGACGGCGGTCAATGTCAATACCTCGTCCAGCAGCGCCGGCGGCTATGAAAAGGTGACGACCAGCAACGGTCAGATGGTGTCGGAATCGTGGAACCGCGACACCAAGCAGGGCAGCTATACCGTGGTTCGCAATGGCCGCATCAGCGTCGAGGCGGCTGGCACGGTCGATTCGATCGATGTGCTGAAGAACCTGGTCAACGGCCTGGATGCCGGCCGGCTGGAGGCGCTGTCGAAGACTTAGAGCGCATCCCAAAAAGTGTGACGTACTTTTTGGATTAAGATGCGCGTAAAAACAAAAACTTAGAGCGCCGATCCGATTCTACCGGATCGAAACGCGCTCTAAGGCGCGCTTTCCATCGCCGGATCATAGTCGGCCGGCGCCAGGCCCAGGAACGTCCAGATGTGTGGGTACAGGCCGTCGCGTGTCAGGGTGTTATGCTCCGAGCCCTTCATGTGGATGAAGGTCTTGGGTTCGTTGGCCAGTTCGAACAGCCTTTGCCCCTGGTGGAAGGGAACGACGCTGTCCCGGTCGCCATGAGCAATCAGCAGCGGCATGTGCACGTCCCCGATATAGGTGCGGCTGCGGAACTGATCCTGCATCAGCAGTGACACCGGCACGAAGGGGTAACGTTCCTGGGCGACGTCCGACACGGCGGTGAACGGCGCTTCCAGCACCAGGGCGTGCGCCGGGCGTTTCGAGGCGACATAGGTGGCAACGCCCGATCCTAAGGAATGGCCGTGGATGATGATGTCCGCGTCCTTGAAACCCTGTTGCCGCAGCCAGTCATAGGCCGCCAGGCCGTCGGTGAAGAGGCCTGTCTCCGTCGGCTTGCCGGTGGAATGCGAATAGCCGCGATAGGCCAGGGCCAGGTAGCCGACACCCTGCTTGTGCATGCGGACATAGCGCCATTTGCCCATGGTCAGGGTGCTGCCCTGGCCATGGAAGAACAGGATGACCGGCTGCCCGGGCTGCGGCGCTTCGTACCAGGCCTGGAGCGTTTCGCCATCGGGGGTTTTGATCCGCATGTCCTGGATTTTCAGCCCTGCAATCGGCTGGTTGGGCTCCGGCCGGATGGAATAGAGGAGGCTGCGCTGGGCGACATAGAGATAGCCGACGATACCGGCATAGGCGGTGACGATCACGATCACCAGGCTGATCAGAAAACGGCGCAGGATAAGCCAGTAGCGGTTCATGTCGGGGCTTTCAGAAGACGGTCGCGGCGACAACGTCGCCGGGCCGGGGCTGGCGGCGGTAGGTCGTGATCAGAACAACGGCTTCCAGGCCGCGCGACAGGACTCCGCATGTCACGACCATGAACATCCATCGCGCGATGTAAGCGCCCGGGTCGGCTGTGACGTGGAGAGAGTTCACCGCAGCGATCATCAACATGACGAACAGGCTGACGGCCGAGCCTGTCAAGGTGGTTACAAGCCGCAAGCACCACCAGGTCATGATGACAAGATGCCGTCTGAGACCGGGCGACAGGTTGCGGTCGTTGAGCGCCATGATCGCTTTTGCCGGAAGCCAGAAACTCACTACTGGCACGACCCAGCCCAGCCATGCCCAGCGTACCGACATGGGAAAGCGCGCCTGGCGTTCCGCATTGGACACCAGACGCCACGTCCATCTCATCATCATCGGCAGGGACGCGGTGCGCAGCAGGATCTGGAGCAGCATGACAATAAAGACGGCGCCGACGATCAGGTTTTCGTTGGTCTTGTCCGGCGACATCGGCCAGCCGCCTCCTGATACACCAATGAAGAGGCCAACTGCGCCGGCAGCGACATCAAGCAGCGCCATAATGACCAAGGCGATCATCCATCCCTGCGCGCTCTTGAATCCTTGTTCCGCTTGCATTTCCGCTCCCCCTTGGCTGCACTAAGCCGGGTTTTGGCGACGCATGCAACCGCATTTTCATCAAACCAGTTTACAAAACAAACTAGTTGGCGTATACGTTGTCATCATCGGACACGGGTCCGAAATCGTGTTTTTTGACGCGCATCTTTATCCGAAAAGTGCCTCACACTTTTCGGGATGCGCTTAGCGGGCAGGGAGACCCCTCATGACCACTTCTGCTTCATCCGGCGGGGAGCGTTGGCACGATCTCGATGCCGTCCGCGCCTTCGCCCTGTTTCTGGGCATCGTGTTGCATGGCGTCATGTCGTTCATGGAGCCGCGAATCTGGGTCGTGGACGATACGGTCACCGACACCGGCGCCAATATTGCCTTCTATGTCATCCACATGTTCCGGATGGTCACCTTCTTCGTCCTGGCCGGCTTCTTTGCCCGTTTGCTGCTGCAAAAGCGCGACAACAAGGTCGGCGCCTTCCTGGGCAACCGCCTGAAGCGGATCGGCATTCCTCTGGTGGCCTTCTGGCCGCTCGTCCTGGCCGCGATTGTCACCCTCATGATCCTGGCCAACATGCCGGCGCCGGGCTCGGCCGCCGCCGCGGCGCCCCCGCCACCGCCGCCGGCCTTTACCGTCCAGACGATTCCGCTGACCCACCTGTGGTTCCTGTACGTCCTGCTGCTGTTCTATGTCGGCACGGCGCTCATCAAGGTCGTCACCGACGTCACGGGCATCGGCGCACCGCTGGGCCGCTTGCTGGACAAGGTGGTCGGACTTCTGACCAAGAGCGACCTGATCAGCGCGGTTCTTATCCTGCCCGTCGCCGCCGTCTTCTTCGTGAACAAGGGCTGGATGATGTGGTTCGGCATCCAGACGCCGGACACGGGTCTGATCCCCAACGCCATGGCCATTGCCGGCTTCACCACGGCCTTCACCTTCGGCTGGTGGCTGCACCGCCGGGCCGACCTGCTCGATCACCTGGCCAGCCGCTTCTGGCTGTACGGTATCTCGGCCGCGGTCGGTACCTGGTGGTGCCTGAACATCGTCGGCAGTACGCCTGCCTTCGTGCCGGTCAATGGCGCCGACCACCCGATCTATTGCCTGCTGTATCCGCTGACGGGGTGGTCGTGGGCCTTTTTCCTGATCGGATTTGCCCGCCTGCTGCTGAAGAAGAAAGTGCCGATGGTCCGCTATTTCGCCGACGCGTCGTACTGGGTCTATATCGTGCACATCCCGCTGGTCATGCTGTTCCAGTGGCAGGTGAAAGACCTGGCCTGGGAGGTCGAATACAAGGCCGCCATCGTCCTGTTCGGTACACTTGCGGTCGGCCTGTTGAGCTATGCGCTCTTCGTGCGGTACACTTTCATCGGCACGATTCTCAACGGCCGCCGCCACAAGGTGAAAAAAGGCGCCGAACCCGTCCTCCAGGAAGCCTGATAGTCCTGGACCACCGCACAACAACGGCCCCCGGGTGGATATCGCCCGGGGGCTCCGTCACAGGAAAGTCGCATGGAAGCGGACGACGCTCATAAGGATCTCGCCTTTCTCAAGACCCTTGTCTCCCAGGGGCCCAAGGCCCAGGTCACTGCCGGCCAGGTCTTTGTCGTCGCCGGCGCTGCCTACAGCCTGCAGTGTTTCCTGTACTGGCTGCAGATCATGCTGGCCTGGACGTGGCCGGTCTGGCTGCACCTCGTGGTCGCTGTGGGGCCGGTCGCGGTGCTGGTGGGCTTTATCGGCTGGGTGTTCTGGCGCGACCGCAACCAGGCGGGGCAGGGTGTGGCCACCCGGGCGCTGAATTCGGCCTTCGGGAGCGCAGGCTTAGCCAACCTGGCCCTGTGTATCGTGTTTGGTTACGTATCGTCGACGCAGCAGAATTTCCTGATCTGGCTGTTGTATCCGCCGGTATCGTGCGCCGCCCTTGGGGCGTGCTGGTATGTCGCGTTCATGGTGCGGCGGAAGTTGTGGTTGCTGGGTGTATCGCTGGGCTGGTGGGCGACCGCCGCGACCCTGGGCTTCCTGATCCGCAATACGGGCGGTTATCTGTTGCTACTGAGCGTGGCCCTTCTGGCTTTGATGGTTGTGCCGGGTTTCCTGATGTCGCGTCCGGAGGCGGCCACGGCCTCTTCACCGGACGCCACGGAAGGCGCGCAAAAGGACTTGGCTTTCCTCAAGGCGCTGGTCACCGAAGGGCCCAAGGCGCAACGCGGCGCCGGGCAGCTCTTCCTGATTGCCGGCGTGCTGTACGGCCTGCAGTGCTTTGGCTTCTGGGTTCAGATCGCGTTTCAACTGACGTGGCCGGGCTGGGTTTACCTTTTTATCGGCTTTGCGCCGACCGCCCTGTTCATGGTGGCGATGTTCTGGATGATGTGGCGCGACCGCAAGGACAGCATGCATGGCGCGGCCACCCGCGCCATCAACGGCGCGTTCGGGAGCGCGGGTCTGGCCAACCTGTCGATGTGCGTCTGCCTGGGGTATGTCTCGGCCACCGAGAAAAGCCAGCTGATCTGGATGCTGTATCCGGCTGTGGTCTCGGCCTTCCAGGGGGCGTGCTGGTACGTCGCCTTCGTCGTCCGGCGCAAGCTCTGGCTGGCGGCGGTGTCGGCGGGCTGGTTCGTGACTTCGGTCGCCATGGGCTTCCTTATCCAAAACATCGGCAACTATCTGTTCGTGTTCGGCATCGCCATGTTCGTTCTGATGGCGGCACCGGGCTATGTCATGTCGCGTACTGGAAGGGGCGGGTAGGGTGTCTGGTTTTGACGTCAACCGGCTGGACGACGCGATCCACGGCCGCCTCAGATTGGGCATCATGGCCTACCTGATGGATGCCGAGGCCGCCGATTTCAACGAGCTGAAGGCGCTTTTAGATGCGACCCAGGGCAACCTGTCGGTCCACCTGCGCAAGCTCGAAGAGGCCGGCTATGTCGAAATCGTCAAGAGCTTCCAGGGTCGCAAACCCCTGACGCGGGCGCATATCACGGCGGCCGGGCGGACCGCGTTTGCGGCCTATCTGGAAACGCTGTCCAAGCTGGTAGAGAAGCGTTAGGCGTCCGGGCGTTCCGACTCGCCATCAGGGGCTTTTGGCGGAAAGACAAGCGAAACCGTCACGAAGCTGATGATCAGCAGCAGGCCCCATGAGCCCATCTTGTGCAGGCTGACCGGAGTCCAGGCGTCGTCCGCGCCGTAATATTGCCAGGTGCGGGTGAAGGTGCCGATATTTTCCGCCAGCCACAGGAAAAACGCTGTCAGGGTTCCGGCCAGGAGGTAGGGCATCGAAAGAACGCGCCGGTCGATGCGGAAGAAGACGAAGCAACGCAGGAACATGGCGGCCGTCACCGCGAACAGGATATAGCGCAGGTCGTAGATGTAGTGGTGGCTGAAAAAATTGACATAGATGGCGGCCGCCAGAAGCCAGGTCATCCACGCTTTCGGGTAGTGGGAGAAGCGCATGTCGAAGACGCGGATGGCACGGGCGATGAAGCTGCCGACGCTGCCGTACATGAAGCCGGTGAACAGCGGCACGCCGGCGATGCGGAAAATCGCCTCCTCCGGATAGGTCCAGGACCCCATATGGGTCTTGAAGATCTCCATGACCGTGCCGGTGACATGGTAGAGGAAGATGACCTTGACCTCGTCGACCGTCTCCAGCCGGGTCCATACCAGCGCCGCCTGGATCAGGATCGCGCACAGCAGCAGGAAATCGTAGCGGTGGATCGGTGCGTTATCGGGCCAGACCAGGCTGGTGACGATGATGAGGAACAGCATGGTGGCGCCGAACAGGCACGACCAGGCCATCTTCAGCCCGAACAGGACGAACTCGGCCAGGGGCTCGGGCAGGCGGCGCAGGGTAGAGCGTATCCACCGCCGGGCGGGTTGCAGGAAGGGGGCGAGGGGGTGATTTGGCGCTGTCACCAGGGCTTGAAGTGCTTGGACAATTTCAGGCCTTGGCGCTGATAGGTCGAGCCGGTTTCACCGTACAGCTTGATCGGCCGTTCAGTCAGGGGCTCATAGACCAGGCGCGCCACCGTCTGGCCGTCTTCCAGCAGGAAGGGGGTCTCGTGGCAGCGCACTTCCAGAACGCCCTTGGAACCCAGGGCGTCGGCTTCCTTGGTGCCGAAGCCCGGGTCGAAGAAGCCGGCATAGTGGACGCGGAACTCGCCAACGCTGGGGTCGATCGGCAGCATTTCGGCCGCTTCCAGCACCGGAATTTCGACATTGCCTTTCGACGCCAGGATGTAGAATTCGCCCGGATCCAGCAGAAGCTGGCCGGCGTTCTGGTACAGGGGCTCCCAGTATTTGCGCGGATCGTGGCCTTCGATATGGTCCAGGTCGATGATGCCGGCGTGGCGGCGGGCGCGGAAACCGACCAGTTCGCCCGTCAGGTCGACGCCACAGTCGAAGGTATAGAGCTTGGGCGAATGGCCGCGCTTCAGGCGTAACTGGTTCAGCCGCGTGCCGGTGCGCGCCAGCACGGAAAAGGTCTGGGGGGCGATTTCGACATAGATCGGGCCGCTGTAGCCTTCCACGACATCGTCGAACAAGGCGCCACGGTCTGAAAGCAGGCGCACGAACACATCGACGCGGCCGGTCGAGGATTTCGGATTGGCGCGGGCGGTGACGCCGCGCGGCAGGTCCAGCCGCTCCTGCAGTTCGGCGATATAGACGCAGCCCGATTCGAAGACGGCGCCCTTGCTCAGGTCCATTTCGTGCATGACCACGTCGGGCAGGCGTTCGCTGACCGTGCGGCCGCGCGGCAGGTAAGAGGCGCGCACCCGCCAGGCCTTCGCACCCAGGCGCAGATCGATGCTGGCCGGCTGGATCTGGTCGTGGTCAAAGGGGGTGTCGCTGGAAACGACGCCGGCTGCGACCAGTTCCGCCAGATGCTGCATCGGCAGGATGCCTTGCGGCAGCGGAAGGTCGGCGACGGCGGGATTGGCACTCATGAAAGGCTTGTCTCTTTTCTTTACGGGGTTCAATCTTTAAGAGAGGTCGCCGGTATCAGCAAGAAGATAAGCATGCCCTATCAGCACACCAGTCACGGCATTACCGTCAGCGTCGAGGTCGATTACGTCCCGCAGGAGGAAAGCGGCCACGACGACCGCTATCTGTGGGCCTATCACATTACGCTGATCAACGGCTCGGACGAGGTGGTGCAACTGAAAACGCGCCACTGGACCATCATGGACGGGCTGGGCCGGGTGCAGGTGGTCGAGGGACCGGGCGTGGTCGGGGAGATTCCGATTTTGCGGCCGGGCCAGACCTATACCTATTCGTCGGGTTGTCCGCTGCCGACACCGTCGGGCTCGATGGGCGGCTATTACATGTTCGAGCGCGATGACGGCGTGGCGTTGCGGGTGACGATTCCGGATTTCTCGCTGGATTTGCCCGATATCAAGCGTGTGCTGAACTGAGGGTGCATGGTGGGCCGGGCCGCTTGACTTGAAGGACCTTCCGTTATCTGGTGGTCATGCGGCGCGGACGTGAGTCCTGTGTCCGGCCGCAAGGGGCAGTGCCGTGAGCGACGAAACCACACAAACGGCGCCTGCGCCCCTGGCCGGGGTTTGGCTGATCATGGCCCTGGTGCTCACAGCCTTCATTTTCGCTACCAACAGTAACAATATGACCGACATGGTCACGCGCTATCCCGGCAGCACCGGCGGCTTCGCAGCAACCTGCCAGTCCTGGCAGGCCTGTACGATCGTCGAGGTCGCGCCGGGCGGTCCGGCGGACAGGGCCGGATTGAAAGCCGGCGACACGGTCAGATTTGATCGGGCGACGGATGTAAGCCGTTGGCCAGCGGTCGGAGAAAAGATTGGGTTGACGGTTCACGCAGGTGATACGCTCAGGCCCATCGACGTGAAATTCGAGAAGGCCGAATGGCCGCCCGAGGCCGAGCAAAACCGGGCCGCAGCACTGGTCGCCTGGGTAATATCCCTGATCGGGCCATTGGTGGCGATCTTTGTCCTGGCGCGCAGCGGCAGGCGGCGTTCGGTCTTCGTTCTGGGCCTGGCTCTGGCCTGCAACAGCCTGACGTCGGCGACGGCGACGACATGGTTCAATGCGCCCGTCATCTTTCCCATGGCGACGGTTCTGACGGCCATCCTCTATTCGGCCATACCGTTGTTGTTCCTTTTGTTCGCTCGCTACTTTCGGCGCGAAACCGCAGGTCGCGATGGCCCCCTAGCCCAATGGACCACGCGCATCTACGCCATTCTGATGGCTGTCGCGACCGCGGCGGATGTTTTCAACTTCCTGTTCCGGATTGACGCGCCGGTGTTCGGTGGGGGCTTCTTGACGTCCGTTCTGGCCTTTCCTGGGTTCGGCTTGGCCCTGGCCACATTGTTCGCCGGCTGGCGCGACAGCACGCCCGAGATGCGGCCACGTTATGTCCTTCTGTTGGTTGCTGTCGCGCTGATAAGTTTCTATCAGGTCTTGGCTGGAGTCATCTTCCTGACACGAATTCCTTGGCTGCTCACCGACCCGCTGATCGTCGCCGCCGTCGTCATGCCCACGGCCGGGTTGTTTCTGTTCGCCTATGCTGTCCTGCGTGAGCGCGTTCTCGACATCGGTTTCGCCATCAACCGGACAGTCGTCTATACGGTCCTTTCGATCATTCTGCTGACCGCGTTCGGCATCACCGAATGGCTGGTCGGCCAGCTCACCGGTCTGCTGGGCGTCAAGGCCAATGTCCTGATGGATGCCGGGGTGGCGCTGCTCATCTTCTTCGCCTTCCACAACATCCAGGGTTTTGTCGAAAAGTCGGTGGAGACCTTTCTGTTCCGCAAATGGCATGACAACGAGGCCAGGCTGAAGCGCTTCATGGTCGAGGCGGGCTTTGTTCATACGCCGGATGCGCTCGAAAAGGCGACGGTGACGGAACTGACGCGGTTTTCGGGCGGCGCCGGAGTTGCCATCTATCGTGTGGCGGGGCGTGATTATCTGCGTACCGAGGATGGCCTGTCAGGGGCGCCCGAGCAGGTGGATTCCGACCTGCCGGGCGTGGTGCGCATGCGGGCCGACCGTGTTGCCGTCGAAGGCGAGCTTCTGCGCGATGTCCTGCCGGAGCTGGAGGGCGGCCTGGCCCTCCCTATGCTGTACCGGGCGGACGTATCAGGCTTTGTCCTGCTGGGGCCCAAGCCGTCGGGCGAACTGTACCGTCCGGACGAACGTGAGGCGCTGGAAGCGGCGATCCGCAAGATCGGCCTGGACCTGCATGCCCTGCGCGTTGAAGAGTTGGAACAGGAGGCCGCCGGCCTGCGCCAGCGCGCGGAGGTCCTGGAAAGCCAGATCCAGCAGGCGCTTATGACATCACCGCCGGTGGCGAAACGTACCGGGCGGCAGGCCAAATAAAAACCCCGCCATCCGTGATGGCGGGGCTGTTCTGTGATTTCAGCGAAAATCTTACAGGTAGCGGCGCAGGCTGCGCGAAAGATCCGTGCCGGTGTCGCGCTTTTTGGTCTTTTGCGACGGCTGGTAGGCCACACGGGCGTGTTCAACGCAGTAGGGCGTGCCGTCGTCGGCGCGGCGGCCGCAGAAGGAGAAGCTGTCCGACGACGGATCGCCGATCGGCCATTTGCACATCTTGGCGCCCAGGGTCAGGACAGTCGCCGTGCCGGGCGCTTCGACATAGGGCACGATCGGGGTCGAGATGACCGGGCGCGAAATCACCGGCTCGGTACGGCGCGGCTGCGGCGCGGCATGGCTCGGCGCCGGGTTGTGCCCAGAGCCGTGGGACGTCACCGGACGGGCGGGACGCGACGGTTTGTACAGCGGGCGGGTCGGCTGCGACGGCGCGGCGCGCCCCGACAGGCCGAGACGATGCACCTTGCCGATCACGGCATTACGGGTCACGCCGCCCAGCTGCTTGGCGATCTGGCTGGCCGAATGGCCTTCTTGCCACAGCTTCTTCAGGGTTTCGACGCGTTCGTCAGTCCAACTCATGTTTCACTCTCCCATAGCCACTTCCGGGCCATCATCGTGGCAACGATCACTTGCGGATCGCAAGGTAACGCACCACAATATGTAGACATGTCCGTGTGGACCTGCTCCCCAGCCACCCACAGATAGTAAACGAAGGGTTAAAAACCGCAATATATGGTGTGAGGGGAATTTACGACTGTCCACATATATCTATATGTTGTGTTCGGATGATCCACATATGTGGATAAATTAACCCTTTTGATTGGGTAGGGATGGCGCTTGACCTTATTGGGGAGCGTGTGGCATCTGACGGCTACGCCTTGAAACGCGGGTGTAGCTCAATGGTAGAGCAGCAGCTTCCCAAGCTGAATACGAGGGTTCGATTCCCTTCACCCGCTCCACCTTTTGTCGGACGTGCGCTTTCCGTCTCGGCTGCACGGCTTGGGCGGAATGCCTTGATCGAGGTCAAAGACTGCCCGCAAAGGTTCGGGTGAAGTCAGGCTATGTCCCATAGTTTTTTCGAAGCCTTTCGTCCGTTTCAGGGTCTGGTTCTGGCTTTGGGTCTTGGGCTGCTGATCGGGGTCGAACGTGGCTGGTCGCGACGTGACGATCCCGCAGGGGCGCGTGTCGCGGGCATCCGCACGTTCGGCCTTTTGGGCCTGACTGGCGGGATTGCGGGCCATCTTATGGCGAAGGCGCCGTTTGCCGGCCTTGTTCTGGTTGCCACCACCGCCCTGGCGCTCGTGGTCGGATATGGCCGGCATTCAAAGGCGAGTGGAAATGTCAGTATTACCTCGACGACAGCCGGCATCGTCACCCTGGCCATAGGCGTTAGCGCTGGCATGGGCGAGATGGTGCTGGCCGCTGTCGCGGCCGCCCTGATGACGGTGTTGCTCTCGTCGCGGCGGCAACTTCACGACTGGCTAAGAGGGCTTAGCGAAGCCGAGGTCCGGGCGATTGCGCGATTTGCCGTCATTAGTCTGGCAGTATTGCCGCTGCTGCCCGACACTGATTTCGGCCCTTTCGGCGCCTGGAATGCGCGTCACATCTGGATGGTGGTGGTTCTGGTGTCCGGCCTTTCGTTCGCCGGTTATATGGCGGCAAAGCTGCTGGGACCGTCGCGTGGGATACTGGCCACCGCTGCTGCCGGTGCCGTGGTGTCGTCGACGGCCGTCACCGTCGCGCTGTCCAGCCGCATCCGCCAGCAAGAAGGCCGGGAAGGCGTGCTGATCGCCGGCATCGCAATCGCGTCCGCGGTCATGTTCCTGCGCGTTCTCATCCTGACTGCACTTCTGGCGCCTTTCGCTTTGCCTGCTTTGGCCGTTATGGTGGTGCCGGCGGCTCTCACCGGGGTGATCTGCGCTGGCTGGCTGATCTGGCGGACGCGAACTGGGCAAGTCGAGACGCCCGCGAATCTTGAGGTACGTAACCCATTTGACCTGTGGCCGGCGCTGTTCCTGGCCGCACTGGTCGCCGTCCTGTCCCTGGCTGCCCGCTGGCTGATGGCCGAAATCGGCGAGGCCGGTTTGGCGGCCGCCCTGGCCGTATCGGGCATGGTCGATGTCGATGCGGCGATTATCACCATGGGCGGCTTGCCTGACCATGCCTTGCCCGGCGTGACGGCCGGCCTGATTCTGGCGATGCCGGTCATGCTCAATACGCTGGTCAAGACCGGTGTGGCGGTCGTAGCCGCGGGCGGAAAAGCTGGCTGGCGCGCGGCTGCGCCCCTGTTTCTCAGCCTGGCAGCCGGGCTGGCGGGGGCTCCGTTGCTGCTGGTGTTCGGTTGAGGTCGGCGCGCAAGCGGCGCATGGGTCCATCTGTCCGGCACCTAGAATTACAATTGCTGTAAGGCAGGACTTGCTGCTTGAAGTCAAAAAGTAACACTGTTACGCCGTCTTTCATATTATCCGAAATGCGCAAAATGGGTTGGTTCGATGAAACTTTACGTCTTGGCCTTTATCGGGTTTGTCCTTGCCAGTTTTGCCGTACTGCCTGCTGCCGCACAAACCAGCGAGGCCGAAGGCATCATGAATTCGCTTCAATCGGATTACGATTACGCCATGGCGGTAGGAAAGACGGCGGCGGACGCCTATGATAATGGCGACTATGTCCAGGCGTGCAACGGGTTCCGGTCGGCGGCCAATATGCTCCAGTCCGTCGCAAATCGCGCCTACAACACGTCCTTCAAGCTGATCCCCGGTATCGATTCTCGCGCCCTCCTCGCCATGTCGGAGGAGGTCGAGTCCTTCGCCAACGACACCTACGTTCTGGCACATGATGTCTGTGAAATGGCCGGCACGTAATCCCCTTTTCTGCGGCCGGACATCGTCTTCCGGCGCAACATTCCGTCCTTGAGAGAGGTTGCTCATATGCGTCGATTCATGCCTTTGTTGTTCGTCGGTTGCGTTCTGATCAGCGCCACGCCGGCTTTGGCCTATCCACCCAAGCCCCAGGACTGGCAGGCGCTTTCAGCCAACAACGTGGCGTTTCTTGCGGCCTGGGATGGGTTTGTGTCCAATTACAAGCCTGGAGGTGGCAAAAGCCTCGACGAGGTTCAGGACGACCTGGCCAGCCAGATGGTGTCCGTCAATGCTGCCTGCACGCAGATTCGGGATCAGATCGGCTCAGGTATGACGTTTGGTCCGGAACAGTGGACCAAGGGCTTTGCACATACCTGTTGGGCCCTCGCCAGCTTTCAGAAAGCGGGTTCGCGTAACCTGGCTGACAAGGTTTGCGGTGAAACCAAGGACGCACTGAACTTCTTTACAGCCTTCAAACCCAAAAAATGGCCCCAGGATTATCCCGAAGCCCAGGATCACATCGCGCAGTTTACGCAAGCCAACCATCTGCTGCGTGAGGTCCTGTTCGAGGCGGGCGCAAAACAGTGCAAACCCTTGAAGTGACCTCTGGGTGGGATTGAGGTGGCCGTCGCGCCTCGGCCAGGGTTCGGCAGGTGAAAGCCTCGCGCGATTTACATTCTCCGCACGGTCTTTGTACCGACGCATGCCCGGCATGCATTGACAGGCATCAACGGCGCCGTACCTGTGTGCGGCGCCGTTGAGTCATCAGAAGCGATAGCCAAGTCCGACGGATATGACCGACGGATCCAGCGTTACCTCGGACTTGAGCGCGCCGTTGTTGATCCTGGCGTCGGTGCCGTAGAACACCTTCTTGTAGTCGATGTTCAGTACCAGATTCTCCTTCAGCCTGACGTTGGCGCCAGCCTGAATGGCGGTGCCGACGCTGTTCTTGAGCCGAACCTTGAAGCCGTTGAGATCCTTGCCGCCGTACCAATTCATGTAGTTGATGCCGGCGCCGACATAGGGGCTGACCTTTCCGCCGGTGTTGAAATGGTATTGCGCGGTGACGACTGGCGGCAGGACCCAGGTTTCATGAACCGCAACATCGGTTCCTGTGCCGACGGCCTTGATGGTGTGCTTCGATGTCCCGAGGATGGCCTCGACCGCCACATGATCGGTGACGAAGTAGGTGAAGCCAAGCGTGGGTACAGTGCTGTCATTAACCGCCACGTCCAGTCCGCTGTCGGCGCCGGCGGCGGTCACAATCGCGCCCGATTCGTCGGGAGCCACGGTGGTCAGGCGCGCGGTCACCTGCCAGGTGCCCTTCAAGCCAGTGTCCTGAGCCATGGCGGCTCCGCCAAATCCGGCAAGAGTCATAACCCCTATAAAAATTGTGGTTTTTGCGGCATCCATCATGGCTTTCTCCTTTGCGGCCGTTGAGAGCCCGGCAATTAGTCCCCGTCGTTTGCAAATGCACCTGCACAACATGTCGCGCGGCAGGTTGACGCAGACGTCGTGAAATTAAGGCAGCACTTCTTTAAGTATTTGGAATTTCAAATCCGCCGAATTCGCTGAGGATTCTGCGTTTTGTCGTAAAAATATAAAGTTAATGCTTCTGTTTGATTTAGATCAATCCGGTTGCGGATTGAATATGCTATAGACGGGTGAGTTTTTTCGACCGTGCGCGGGGCTCGGCGCAAGTGCGACTGATATGGCGTGGCGCGGGTGTGCGTCTCACGCCGGATTCGGACGTGGCGGGTCGCACCTCCTGGACTGCGTCTGAAATGACCCGGCTTAATAACCACGTCATCGTCCTTGCCGTTGGCCTTAGTGCCTTGGCCGGCTTTGTCGATGTCCTGGGTTTTCTCGAACTGCACGGCCGCTTCGTGGCTTTCATGAGCGGCAATTCGACCCTGTTGGCGCTCGCTATGGCGCGACAAGACGTCATGGCACTAAGTATCGCGGGCGGAATTATCCTGACCTTTGTCACCGGCACCTTCGTCGCGACTCTGATTGCACATTTTGTTCCCAGACACCTGCATATTCGTGTGGTCTTGTGGCTGGTGGCCGGGCTGCTGTTGGCCGGCTTTTTCAGCCATCTCGCCGGCTGGCCCGTCGTGGCGATCGCCGGGATGACCCTGGCCATGGGTGCCGCGAATGCCGTGCTGCAACGCGATGGGGAAGTGGTGGTGGGCGTCACCTATATGACGGGGACCCTGGTCAAGATCGGCCAGAAGGCCGCGCAAGGACTGACGGGCGGCGCCCGTTTCGCCTGGCTGCCGTACCTGCTGCTGTGGGCGGGCCTGGTTGCCGGAGGCATCATCGGCGTTTTGATCTATGACAAGGCAGGTCTCAACGGATTGGCTATAGCTGCGGTCTGGGCGGCCATTCTCAGCCATTACGCCGTCTGGCTCCGCATCGCGATTCCGTCCGAAGCGGCAAGGGACAGCTGAGATGGAATCGAGCCAATGATCCTGGCAAGAGCACAATCATCTGCAGTGCCTGGCCTGGGAAGCCCCGCGCTACGCCAGCTATCAGACCGCGGCGACGGCGGGTTTCCTGTCCACGGCGCGGGGCTGGACCTAACGTGGCGACAACAGCGTCATTACCTTCGACAATCCGCTGAAAAAGCTGATGCGGGCATTCGCCTGCACCTTCGACCGTTACGCCGGCCGGCAGGATGGCCCGCAGCGGTGTTCGACAGTGGCATGACCGGTCATGAATTATTAAGACGCTTCTGCAATCCTTTGCACGATCAATCGGGGATTGTGTGTGAAGCGGTTGTATAGGCGCGTGAAGTCCTGGCTCGATCCGATGGCCATGGGAATGGGCCTTGCCATTTTCACCGTATCCGTTGTGGCGGGCCTGTTCATCTACCAGAAAACGGTGGAGCAGCTCGATGGCATCGTGGACGGACGTTTGCGCAACCTGGCCGTTATGGCAGCCGACATGACCGATGGCGAGCGGCATGCCACCATGGTTCGCCCCGACCAAAAGGGCAGCGCGGACTACCAGCGTCTCATTGCGCCTTACCTTAGCATCCTCAGGGCGAACGACCGATATCGTGGTTTCCTTGTCGTTCCACGACCCTTGCATCTCGACGACGCCATCCATGAGAACGTAAAGGAAGTCGACCGTGTCGCCTTCGTACAGAAGCGTCGTGCCGGCGGGGAATTTCTGCATGAAACCGCCGGACGTAAGGTCGGCGAAACAGGCTTCGGCCATGGTCGAGAACACTCTCAGGCCGCGAACCCGCTCCAGGTCGCTATCCTTCATGCTCTCTCCAATACCCCTGTTCTCGAATCACGGGGGAGGGTGATCCGAACCGGTTGGGGTGTCAAGGCGCGGCATGGCAAGACTATAAAGCGGAATTTGCAGTCATATATTAGCAATTCAGCGATGTTGATTGACTTTATTCGGATATGCGTTCGACAATAAACAAGAATTTTAGTGAAGATATAAGGATGGCATTTTGTTATAAGTAGATATTTTAATACCCATCGCGTTGGCCGGATTTGTGTGAGAATTTCTATCTCATGCCTGCCTGTTATCGCGTAATATTTATTTTGATCGTCGACTTAAGTATTTATGATTGTGAGATCAACCCTGGCGAAAGAAATTGGCTTTGGCACCACATAGCGATGATTTGGCGGCTGAATTATTTTCGCCCATCGATTTTATGTCCAAGGGCTGCGATCGCCTGAAGCTAATTTGTGCGCTTATGGTCGTGCCGAAATCCGGCCGCAAATTAAATTCTGATGATGTGGCCAAAATGCTTGGCGCACTTCGCAACGATTTTCCGTTACAGTTTGCCGATGAGGCGCAGGATCTGATCCCTATTCTGCAACTGCGGGCCCGCCCCGGCGATGAACTGGTTGCCGTTCTGCGAGATCTCGCAACCCTGCACGCCGCCGCGGGTCAACAACTCGGCCTCTGCGCGGCTGACCTGGAAACTTTGTGGAAGAGCAATGTCTCGCCAGCGTCGTTCCAGGCGATGGGCGAAGAACTTTCGGCCGTAGCGGCCGGGCTACACCGCCACCTTGCCCTGGTCACGGCGGTCGTGCTGCCGATTGCCCGTTTGCGCTTTACTGACGGCGATCTGGCGGCGCTGAGGCAGGGACTGGCTGCGCGGCGCGGCATCGCCTTGCCTCACTCCCAGAATTGACCGGTATCAAGGTCCCGGTGCGCGGTCCAGGTAAGTGTGAACCGGCGGCGCCCGTCACCGCGGCGCATTGGCGAAGGAGACGTCTGTGACAAAGCGCATTTTGATCGTGAACGGCAATCCGGCGCGCCGGCGCCGCAGCTTCAGCGAGGTCTTGGCGTGTGCCTACGCGGAGGGCGCGACATCGGCGGGCCATGAGGTGCGAATGGTCAAGCTGGCTGATCTCGACTTTGATCCCATCCTGCACGAAGGTTATCATGCCGACCAGGAGCTCGAGCCCGATCTGGCCGCCGTTCAGATTTCGATCCAATGGGCGTCGCATCTCGTTTTGGTCTATCCCATGTGGCAGTTCAACATACCGGCGCTCCTCAAAGGCTTTTGCGAACGTGTCTTCACGCCGGGATTTGCTTATAGCACCAACGCGGAGAACCCGCTGGATGCCGCATTGCTCAAAGGCAGGTCGGTGCGTCTTATCCAGACGATGGGCATGCCGGGGGCTGTTTACTGGCTGGCTTTTCGCGCCCACGGCGGCAAGGCCTTCAGGAACCTGTTCGCGTTTTGCGGCTTCAAGCCTGTCCGGCTGAGCGTTCTCGGTCTCGTCGAGGACGGCGCCGATACCCGGCTGAACCACCTCGACCGGGTCGAAAATCTGGGTCGCAAGGGTATATAGTCGAAAAGAGCGCGGACTTTATCGTGGCGGTGCCATAAGGAGGGCATAGGTTACGATGACTTGGCTAAAAAGTTTCAACACGACGTCGAGCGCCGCCGCCGTTGTTTTAAGCGTGCGTTTCTGAATGACGATAAGCTCTTCGGTAGACCGGCCGGCCAGGGCGTCGAGAGTGCTTAGGCGCACGGGGGCGGTGTTTTCGGCAATGCCCCCGGTAAACACGACGGCGTCCAGTGCGTCCCCTTGACATCGAGTCCGGTGTTTCCATCGCAACCATTTAAAATCGTTGATCTCCTTCGCCTTCCCTTATAGATGGGGCCATGGGTGAACGGATCTATCTTTATGACTCGACCCTGCGCGACGGGGCGCAGGCGCAAGGCATCGATTTTTCGGTGGCCGACAAGCAGGCCATAACCGAGGCGCTGGATGCGTTCGGCATCGATTATGTCGAAGGTGGATGGCCCGGCGCCAATCCCACCGACGACGCCTTTTTCGCCGCCCAGCCGGCCGTAAAGACCACCCGGATTTCCGCTTTTGGTATGACCCGCCGCTCGGGCCGGTCGGCGTCCAACGATCCGGGATTGCAGGACCTTCTGGCCGTCAACACCCCCACCATCTGCATCGTCGGGAAGAGCTGGGACTGGCAGGCCGAGACGGCCCTGAAAGTGTCGAAGGCCGAGAACCTGCGCATGATCGCAGACTCGATCGGTCATATCGTCGCCAATGGCCGCGAAGCCGTCTTCGACGCCGAGCATTTCTTCGACGGCTACAAGGCCAATCCGGGTTATGCACTGGAGGTGCTGAGCGCTGCCCATGCCGCCGGCGCCGAATGGCTGGTGCTGTGCGACACCAACGGCGGTTCGATGCCATCGGAGGTTCGTGAGATTGTCGCCGCGGTGAAGGCGCATTTGCCCGAGGCGCGACTGGGGATTCATTGTCATAACGACACCGAGCAGGCGGTGGCCAATTCTCTGGCCGCGGTCGAGGCCGGGGTGCGCCAGATCCAGGGCACGATCAATGGTATCGGTGAGCGCTGCGGCAATGCCAACCTGATCGCGCTGATCCCGACCCTAATGCTCAAGATGGGTTTCGATACGGGCTTGAGCGATGAGCAGTTGACGCGCATCGGCCAGTTGTCGCGCCTGGTCGACGACCGGCTGAACCGCGCACCCAACCGTCATGCCGCCTATGTCGGCGCCAGCGCCTTTGCCCACAAGGGCGGGCTGCATGTCAGCGCCATGAACAAGGACAGCCGGTCCTACGAGCATATCGACCCGGCCCTGGTGGGGGCGACGCGCCTGATCCTGGTGTCGGACAAGGCCGGCCGTTCCAATATCGTCAACCGGCTGCATCAGATGGGCATTGCGGTCCGTGAGGATGACGACCGCATCGGCGACCTGGTCAAGGCGGTGAAGGAGCGTGAGGCGTTGGGCTATGCCTATGAGGACGCCAGCGCCAGTTTCGAGCTGATGGCTCTGCAGAAGTTGGGGACGTCGCCGTCTTTTTATGAGCTGCAGAGTTATCGGGCGTTGGATGAATGCCGCATCGACTCGCACGACAAGCGGTTTACCGTGGCCGAGGCGACAGTAAAGCTGAAGATCGGCGGCCAGTCCGTCATGACCGTGGCCGAGGGCAATGGTCCGGTCAATGCGCTGGATGCGGCTTTGCGCAAAGCTCTGCTGCCGCACTATCCGGAGCTGTCGGCCATGCACCTGAATGACTACAAGGTGCGCATCCTGACGCCGTCGGACGCCACGGCCGCCTTGACGCGGGTGATGATCGAAAGCCGTGATGACGATGGTCACAAGTGGAACACGCTGGGGGTGAGCCATAACGTTATCGATGCGTCGTATCACGCATTGTTCGATGCCATCACCTACCATCTGATGAAGGCACGCAGGGCGTAGCGCTTACGGCGCCACGCCCCAGTCCGGGAGTTTCAGGCGTGCCTTGTCGCCGCCTGTGACCTGGATCCGGGCGATTTGCCCATCTCTCAGGCTCGCTTCGACCACGGTGTTGCGCGGTGCGTGCAGGCGGAAGTCGACATCCCAGTCGCGCGGCCAGGCCGGGAACAGGTAGATGTCGTCGCCCACCGTCTGCATAAGCATTTCCTGCAGCCCCACCATGCCGGAGCCGCCCCAGTTGTGGTCCGGCATCCAGTCATGACCCGGCCCCCAGAAGGTCGGATAGCGCCGCCCGCTGTCGTCCAGCTTGGCGACGATACCCGTTTTCGCCTCCTCCGTCAGGCCCAGCCGGGCGCAGAAGATGGCGTCCTGGTGCCAACTGACATGGTCCTTCTGGGCGGCCGTCTCGATGCCGTAGCGCCAGGTGTCGATGGCCAGCTGCAGGTCCGAACGGCCGATACCGTATATCCCATAGGGGAATACGGGATACAGTTGCGGAATTTCGACATTTTGGATGCGGTCGAACAGTTCCGCCGGCGCCAGGGTCTTATGCCCTTGCATGATCCGCGTCGGCAGCGGCGGCAGCCGTTTCAGAAAGCCCTGATAATAGTCCCGGCGTTCGCCATCGACATAGCGCCCCGGCAGCTCCAGCATGCGCGACGTGACCGTCTTCAGCGCGGAAAGCGTCACGGTCGAATTCAGTGTCGTCTTATAGGTTTCCGTCGCTGTGCCGGGATACAGGACCAGATGGCCGTTTTCGTCGACCGGCTGGCCCTTCATCAGCCGCGTCTGGCGCGTGTAGTGTTCATCGAAAAAGACCAGGCAACTGTGGATCAGCGGCAGGTAGGGCGAGATGTCCTCGCTGCTGAAGCGTTCGACGTCCAAAATCATCAGGCAGAATTCAAAGACTGTGTCCCATTGCCGGTCGACCCACGCGCTGTCCTCGACGCCGGGATCGCGGCTGCCCGCCTGGGCGAAAAACCGCCGCCAGCCATAGTCGAAGCCGCACGGCAGGCCGAAATTTTCGATCTGCTCGGTGAAACTGGCGCCCTTGTGCTTCCAGTAGATCTCAGTGCGCAGCTCGGCATTGCCCAGGGCGCGGGCGTAGAACAGGAACTGCGAGTCCATCAAATCGAAATCGCCGCTCTTCAGCATCGGCCAGTAGACCAGCCGCTGGTTCTGCGCTGTAAAAATCCCGCCGCCCCATTTGCGAAAGTCCGGGCTTTCCTTGATCGAGGGATCGACAAACTCCGGGTCGGTGGTGAAGTTGCCGCCGTTGAACTTGGTCGGATACAGGCCATAGGCGTTTGTCCCAAGCTGATGGCGGAACAGCTGATAGTTCCGGCTGATGCGCCAGCCGGCATCCTCCGGGCCCTTGCCGGGATTGATCCGGATATGGCTGCGGTCCTGGAAGGCTTGCCACCAGGCCTGGGTCTTGCGCTGCGCCGTCGCGCGGCCGCTCAAGGACTTGGCGGTCAGGGCATTGAGCCCCTTACGCCAGGTTTGGGCGTCGTCAGTATTGGCGATGTGACAGTGGATGCGCAATTCATGCCGACGCTTCGGCCTCCGGCTTTTCAGCCGCCAGGCGGTGAAATCGGTGCTGGCATAGCGGCCGGCTTGCGTGCCGGCGGGAACCAGGCCTTCGCCCTGCATCAGAACGCCGAATGTGAGGCCCTTCAGCGGGTTCCACATCCGGTCTTTTACGCTTTCCAGGCCTTGCTGTTTGACCAGCAGGTCGAAGACCGTATCGCTGTCGCGGTTGCGATGGAAGGACACCACGTCGTTGCCGTTGAACGCCGTCGTATCGGCAAAGGCGGTCGGGACAACGGGCGCATCGTCATAGGACCGGTGCATCCCCAATTCCTCCGGCCGATAGGGCCGGTCGGCGGTGCGCCATGTCTCGTAATGGGCGGTCAACTCGACCGGTTTGGCGCTGTCGATCTCGACATGAACGACGGGGGAAAAGGCATCGACCCAGAGGACCAGACGCATGCCCTGGCCTTCGATCACCACATGGCCCTTATCGAGGTCGAGGGTCTGGCGGAAGGAGACGCCGAAGGGATCGGGGTTTAGCTTTAGCCGTATCCGCCCTAGCTTGAGGTAGGCATTGGTTTCGTCGAAAGCGCCGCTGCGCGAGACGTAGAACAGCACGTCATTGTCCTCGACCCAGACATTGAGGCCGATATCGCCGCCGCCGCACGGCATGGACTCCAGCGCGTTGCGGCTTTGCGACGTCCACACCGGATTGTAGGACGGAACCTCCGCCGCCTGTACCGGAAAAAGCGGTGCCATGGCACCCGCCGCCGCCAATCCGACTGCGCCGCGACGTGTGTAGTTGGCCATGATCTTCCCGGTCCAGATTTCTATTTTTACAGGCGAAACTTTGACCGATTTCGCCGCCGGGCGCAATCGATCGCGCGTTGACAATTGCGTAAGGCGGGAGCCTAGATTGTCGATGGCTTCCAAAGGCTTTCTCGACCTTCATGTCATCCGCTACCTGCGTCAGAAGCCGCAATTGCTGCAGTCGGTGGCTGCGGCCCTGGTGGTGCTGGCCGGCTGTCATGCCTTCACGGCGGTCACGGGGCTGACCGCGGCGCTGGTGGCGTGGAACACGTTCACCTGCCTGTATATCGCCATCGCCTTGTTTCATATGCTGCGCGCCAGCTACGCCACCCTGGAAAGCCGGGCGCATCTCTATGACGACGGCGAGGGGGTGATCCTGATCCTGTCTGTGGTTGCGGCCGGTTTGAGCTTTGCCGCCATTGCCGGCGAACTGGCCACGTCGTCGGGTTTGCCGGCGGCGGAGAAGGCCTGGCATATCGCCTTATCCGGCCTCACGCTTCTGTCGTCGTGGACCTATATCCACCTGGCCTTCGCCTTTCATTACGCCCACGGTTATTACAGCGGGCTGGCGCGCGCCAAGGGTGTCGCGGGCCTGATCTTTCCCGGCAAGGAGCAACCGCATTACAGCGACTTCCTGTATTTCGCCTTCGTCATCGGGACCTCAGGCCAGACGGCGGATGTCGCCTTCGCGACGCGCGAAATGCGCCGTATCGGCACGGTCCACTGTATTGCTGCCTACCTGTTCAATGCTACCGTGCTGGCCCTGACGATCAATATCGCCGCATCACTGATTGCGAAATGATCAGCGTGTGTACAGCATCTCGGCGACCTTGACAGCATAGCGGTCGGTCATGCCCGAAACGAAGTCGGCCAGGGCATGCAGGGCGTCATAGGCATTGTCGATATCGTGCAGTTCGAGGCTCAGCGCCCGAGCCAGTTGAACGTGATAGGACGACAGCGCGTCGGCCTGCCAGCCGGCGCGCGCCAGGTCGTCGAACAGCGGTATCAGCCCGTCCAGGGTACGGTAGATGACATTGCGGCCGAAGACTTCCAGTTCGGTCTTGCGCGGCGCCTTGAAGATGCGGTCGCGGGCCAGGTCCTTGATGGCCTGGAATTCGATGGCCTTGGATGAGGCCTCGATCAGCGAACCCGAAAAGGTGCCGTTCATCAGGGTATCGTAGTGAGCCTTGAAGGCTTCGACACAGGCAGCGATGGCGCCGGTGACGGCCAGGGCGCGGTAACCGGAGATCTGTGCCGCTTTGGAGCGGTAGACGGTTTCGCGGTTGCGCTTGAGGAACAGGGCCGACAGCAGGCTTTCGGCCTGGTCGAAGGCGATGTCGCCGCAGGTAAAGGCGTCTTCCAGGTCCATGATGTTGTAGCAGATGTCGTCGGCGGCCTCCATGAGGAAGACCAGCGGATGGCGCCGCCACCAGATGCCTTGCGGGCTTTGGATTTCCGGCAAGCCCAGGGCGGTGGCGGCTTCGGCGAAGAGGGCGACATCGTTGTCGAACAACCCGAACTTCTTGAGGCCGCAATAGGGCTCGGACCGGTGGGCGCTGATATTGGCGGTCGCCGGATATTTGGTGAAGGCGCCCAGGACGCTGAGGCTCAGGCGCATGCCGCCTTCGTTGGTGTACATCTCGTTGCGCGCCAGGATGCGAAAGCCTTGGGCATTGCCTTCGAACTTTTTGAATTCCTGGTGATGGCGGCGGTCGAGGTCGGCGAAGATGCCTTTGGGGGTTTCGAAGCGCTCGGCAAACCAGCGGCCGATGGCCTCCTCACCGGAATGGCCGAAGGGCGGATTGCCGATGTCGTGGGCCAGGCAGGCGGCCTGGACGATGCCGGAGACCTTGTCGCGTTCGGCATCGGTGAGGACCTTGTCGTCGACCAGCCACTGGCCGACCTCGATACCGAGTGAGCGGCCGACGCTGGAGACCTCCAAGCTGTGAATCAGGCGGTGGTGGATGTGGTCGTTATCGTAGAGCGGGTGGACCTGGGTCTTGTTGGCCAGCCGGCGGAACGGCGCGCAGAAGGTGATGCGGTCGATGTCCTGCATGTACATGGGCCGGCCGGGCCGTTCCTGATAGTCCGGCGCCATGAGACGCGTGGTGTTGAGCAGGTTGGTCCAGTCCATGGCGGCTCCGGCACAGGTGAGTAACGGGGTGTGGGGCCCGAGGCCCCACAAGTCTTCTTTTCCTTAAAATCCTTCGCCCTCAAAGGGGGCGAGGGATTTTAAGGAAGGGAAAGACTTGGGGCCGCAGGCCCTAAACCCCGTTACTTGCCTTTGGCCAGATCGTCAAACGCCCGCAGCACCCCGATGAGTTCCTTCATCTGTTCGATAGGGATCATGTTCGGGCCGTCCGACGGGGCGCAGTCCGGATTCTCGTGCGTTTCGATAAACACCGCCGACACCCCGATCGCACAGGCTGCCCGCGCCAGGACCGGCGCGAACTCGCGCTGGCCGCCCGAGGTCGTGCCCTGGCCGCCCGGCTGTTGCACCGAATGGGTGGCGTCGAACACGATTGGATAGCCCGTCTGGGCCATGATCGGCAGGCCGCGGAAATCGGTCACCAGGGTATTGTAGCCGAATGATGTGCCGCGATCGCACAGCATCACCCGCTCATTACCGGTCGAGGCGATCTTTTTGGCGACATTGGCCATGTCCCACGGCGCCAGGAACTGGCCCTTCTTGACATTGATTGCCTTGCCGGTTTCGCCGGCCGCCAGCAGCAAATCGGTCTGGCGGCACAGGAAGGCCGGAATCTGGATGACGTCGACCACTTCGCCCACGGGCGGGCATTGATGGGCATCGTGCACGTCGGTCAGCACCGGGCAGCCGAACTGTGCGCGCACGTCCGCAAGGATCTGCAGGCCTTCGTCCATGCCGATGCCACGCGCCGTACCGATCGAGGACCGGTTGGCCTTGTCGTAGCTGGACTTGTAGATGAACCGGGTGCCAGTCGGCGCGCAGGCCTCGGCGATCCTTTCGGCCATCATCAGCGCGTGGTCGCGGCTTTCGATCTGGCACGGTCCGGCGATCAGGGCAAACGGTTCGTCGCCGCCGATCTTGATGCCGCCGACCTCGATCACCTTGGTTTTCACATGTTGCGCGTTAATCATGGCAGTACACTCTCAATTCTTTCGACATCGACCGGATTGTTCAACTCCCAGAACACCCGGCCGCGGCCATCGACCTCGACGCAGCGGATGGGCACGCCGTTTTCCAGGAACCGCAGTTGCTCCAGGCCTTCATGCTTCTCCAGCGGCCCGGTGCTCCAGCCGACATAGGCCTCCAGCGCCTCGGCACGATAGGCATAGACGCCGACATGGTGGAAGACCGGGATCAGGTCGCCCTCGGCAAAGGTCTTGCCCGTATAGGGGATGACCTCTTTCGAGAAATATAGGGCGTTCATGCTGGAATCGAACACCGCCGTCGTCCCGCCGACGCGGCCGTGCAGCCGGTCCTCGACGAAATTGGCATGGGTCACGGCGTCGCACCGCAACACCGGCGTCGCCATCCGGACCTCGGGGTGCTTCTTCATCTCGGCGATCAGGTCCTCTACGAACCAGGCCGGGGTCAGGGGCGCATCGCCCTGCAGGTTGACATAGAGGTCGTAGGCGTGCGGTAGGCCGGGCAGAGCATCGGCCACCCGCTCGGTACCGTTAGCGCACAGTTCCGACGTCATGATCACCTCGGCGCCGAAAGCCTCGGCCGCGTCCTTGATGCGGTCGTCGTCGGTGGCGACAAAGACGGCGTCAACGCCCCGGACCGCCTTGGCGGCTTCCCAGGAACGCTGGATCAGCGACTTGGCGACGCCGTCACGGCCCTTCAGCATAACCAGAGGCTTGCCGGGATAACGGCTGGAGGCGTAGCGCGCCGGAATGATGACGACAGTTTTCATGCTACACCCGCGCGCAAACAGTCATGGATATGGATCAGGCCGACCGGCGTATTCGCCTCGTCGACGACGAACAGGCAGGTGATCTTGCGATCGTTCATCACGCCCAGGGCTTCGACCGCCAGGTGGCCGGCGGCGATGGTGCGCGGGCCGCGGTGCATGACCTCGGCGGCCTTGCGCGACATCAGCCCGTCCATGTGCCGGCGCAGATCGCCGTCGGTGATGATCCCGGTCAGGACGCCGCCGTTGCAGACACCGACCACGCCGAAGCTTTTGGCGGTCATGACCAGCAGGGCTTCGCTCATCGGGGCGCCTTCGCCGATCAGCGGCAGTTCTTCGCCCTTATGCATCAACGCCGAGACGGTCAGAAGCTGCGCTCCCAGCTTGCCGCCCGGGTGGAAGACCTTGAAGTCGGTCGGCTGGAAACCGCGCTTTTCCATGACCGCCACGGCCAAAGCGTCACCCAGGGCCAGGGTCATGGTGGTCGAGGTGGTCGGCGCCATGCCGATGGCACAGGCTTCCGGCGCATTGGGCAACAGCAGCGGCACATCGGCCGTGGTCAGCAGGGTCGAACCCGGCCGCGACGCCACCCCAATCAAAGGAATGGAAAAGCGGCGGGTATGGGCCAGGATGTCGCTCAGTTCCGAGGTCTCGCCGGAATTGCTGAGCACGATGCAGACATCGTCCGGGGTGATCATGCCGAGATCGCCGTGCGAGGCTTCGGCCGGGTGGACGAAGAAGGACGGCGTGCCGGTGGAGGCGAGGGTGGCGGCGATCTTACGCCCGATATGGCCTGACTTGCCCATGCCGGACAGGATGACCCGGCCGATGCAGGCATGGATCAGTTCGACGGCGCGGACAAAGTTATCGTCCAGCGAGCCGGCGAACAGCAGCAAGGCCTCGCCTTCGGTGCGCAACACGCGCGCGCCGGTGGCCAGGACGGCGGTCTGGGCATTGATATCGGAAACGGGCGCGGTGTCGGACATTCTGGCTCGCATATGGGAAGCGCGCCCCTCTTAGCAAGCTTGTTTCGTCGGAACAATGATCGTGTTGGCTCAGCCGGCTGCCGGGCCGGCAGCGCAGTCATAGTCGATCCAGCGATAACCCAGGGCGCCCTTGTGAAGGCGCAGGCATAGCGCCTGTCCGGTTGTGGCGCGTTCATATACGGCGTAATCAACCTTAAGGGACGCTGGCATATCGGCAGGACCCCAGGCGGCGACATCGACATAATAGCTTGTGCTTCGGCGCCCCTCGTTGATGCGTTTGTCGACAACGACGGTCCGATAGACCGTTGGTGGCGTGGTGTCCTGAGCTTCGTTGTACAGCAAAACCCCGCCCCAGGCGCCGGCGCCGACGATGGCGGCCGTCCACAGCACGGCGGGGAAAGCAATTTTCCGGTCAATGAGAATCACCAGCCCCATCACGACAGCCGCCATGGCCAGGCCTGGTGTTGCCGCCGCCATCTTGTCCAGGACGTCATCGTTTACGAAGAAGCTGAAACCCAGGGCGAGGGCCGGAACCAGGAAGGCCGGGGCCAGTTTAAGCTTGGGATTCTTGATGTCCCACATCAGCGCCCAGCGGCCGTTGGACAGCGCGGCCATTACCAGAACGGCGACAAAGACAGCGGCGCAGGCCAATCGCGCGTAGAGCAGGGGATGGGGATAGAAGGCCAACCACGCGCCGCAGGCACAGCCGGCTATGTTGATACCGGTCAACAGTTGGCGCTGAAGCGCGATCGCGCGCTTGCGCTGGGCGGGATCGCTTCCGAAAGCGTCATTGGCGATCAGGCCGGCTTCGTATTCCGCCTTGTCCCGGGCGTCGAGATCGGTGACGTCCGCCAGCCAGGTACTCAGGCCCGCCTGACTGCGATAGTCGGGCAGGGTGAAGCGTCGGCCGTCCTTGAGATGAAAATGCAGATAGCTGCCGTACCGGGAACTGGTAGTGCGGTAGCCCAGAAGTTCGTCCCGGCGGCCGGAAAACCGGCGAAAGAGCCCCTGGAACTCGAATCGGTCAGGCCAGACGCTCAGCCTGCGCCGCAGGACGGCGCCGGCTCCACACATGACGACAACGGCGACGATCGCCAGGAATGACAACAGGGTGGTGTCGCCGCTCAGCCAGACAAGGCCAAGGACAACCAAGCTGCCGATCAGGGTAATACCCGCAAGGACCCTGACCCATGCGGCGGCACGGTAGACGTTGGGCCGGCCGCTGAGGTTATTGCCGAAAGCGTTTTTCATGACCGGGTCCGCGCGGCAGGGTCACCGCGGCCGGGTGCGATGTAGATGAACAGCGGATAGTGGCTAGGGTCGAACATGGCTCCCCCCTCGGGACGGTCCGATCCTGCCTCGTCTTTGCGCCTTTGTCAAAATCACGCCGCCTTTTTGGCCTCCGGGGCGATGAAGGGCTTGGCGCCGTCGTCGTACAGGATTTCGCCCGGGCGGGCCGGATCCATCGAAAAGCGCTCGACCAGCGGCGTCTTGTTGCCCTTGAAGCCGCCGAACGCCTTGGCGATGCGCGCCAGCACGATCTTGAACGGTTCCAGCACCTTGGGCGATTTCGCCACCGACGGGTTCAGGCCGAACCAGCGCCGCAGCAGTCCGTTGGCGTACAGCACATTGGCGTGCCACAGCGATTTCGGCGTCATGAATTCGATCGACAGCGAGACATTGACCATGTCGCCATTGACGATGCGGTGCGGGGCGTTCTGGGCCCAGGTCAGCATCTCGCCGGGCTTCAGGTCGTGGATCAGCGCCTTGGCATCGAACTCGGTGGCGTAGGGCAGGTTCTCATCGGATTCGCGCAGGGCGATGCCTTCGATCTGGGCGTCGGTGAAGAAGCCGGCATCGACGGGATAGAGGTAGACCTTCTTCACGCCGCGGATCTGCCACAGCATGACCATCGGGATGTCGAGGTGGTAGACGACGTGGGCGTTGGGCGAGGAGATCAGCAGGCCCAGGTCGTTCTTCAGGTTGGTCTGACCGGTCTGGTCCTTGACCTCGGCGAAGATGCGGTCGCACAGAAGCTTGACCGCGCTGTCGGCGTGGTTGACCCGGCGCAGGTTCAGCCAGAAACGGCCGGCCTTGACGCCTTCCATCAAAGCGCGGCCATCCATGTTGTCGGACCGGCCCAGGTACCACTCGCCGAACACGGTCGGGTCGTAGCCCATGGTGAAGACTTCCAGGCTTTCGCGCGGATAGCGGTCGATCAGTTCGATCAGCGCCTCTTCGGTGAACAGCTCGCTGTCGGCCAGGTCGTGGTTGAACAGCAGGTTTTCCTTGCCGAATTTGCGGGCCTTGTCCTCGTTCCAGTGCAGAAGCGTCATCGGTTATCCTTTGCGTTTGGCCGGCTTCAGCAAAGCCTGGCCGTAGAATTTCATCTTGAAGGGCGGGAACCACAGGGTCTTGCCCAGACCCCGTGCCGCCTTGTCGATCAGGTAGGCCGCCTTGGGGGATTTCGTCGCGAACGCCGCGCCCGCCATGACACCGAAGACGGCGGCCTGGACCAGGCCCTGCATCATCCATGCCGCGCACTTCAGGTACTTGCCGTTGACGCCGGTCGAATGGGACGGGCCCTGGCCGTAGGCGAAGCCGCGCCGCAGGGTGTAGTCGAAGGTGGCGCGTTTGGGCGGCACGTCTTCCCACACGGGGGCGTCGGCGGCCCAGCTCATCACCTTGCCCTGGGCTTTCAGGGCGGTGAACAGGATGTCGTCCTCGCCGCCCATCTCGTTCTGGGTGGTGGCGAAGGGTAGGTCATCCTTCGGGAAGACGGCGGTGCGGATCAGCGAATTGCCGCAGCCGTAATAGTGCGGCAGGACGCCGGACTCTTCGGGCCCGAAGCGCGAGAAGAAGGCTTCGAAATAGGGGCGGTACTGTGCGACATCGTGGGGGATGCGGGCGGTGACGGGACCGAAGACGACATCAGCCTTGAAGCGCGCCTGGTTGGCCAGCATGCGCCACAGCCAGTCGGCGGGGGCCTCTTCATCGTCATCGAGGAAGGCGATGAACTGCGCCTGCGTGGCGGCCACCGCCGAATTGCGGGCATTGGCGACGCCGGTCTTCGGTTCATGCACGAACAGGACCGGAAACGGCGCGTTCAGGGCGAAGGCCTCGACCTGGGTGCGGGCGGACCCTTCGGGGCTGTTGTCGCAGACGATGAGATTGAGCGCTACGCCGGCCAGGCCAGTCTGGGCCTTGATGGAGGCCATGGCGCGGTCCAGGCCTTCGGGTCGGCGGAAGGTCGGTATGATGGCGCTGACGGTTTTCTCGGTCACAACGGGTTGGCTCATGTCAGGCATCGGGGGATCCCTTGCGTTTGGGCGCGGTGACCACGGCGTGGGTGAAGCCACGCAGGCGGTCGACCGTGCGTAACTCCAGGCTGGCAATCACATCCATGCGGCGGTCAATGCGGTTCAGCAGGTGGTCGACTGGACGGATGGCGCGCTGCAGGCGGCGGCCGGCTCTGAGGAAGCCCTGCTTGAAGCGGCCCGCCGGCGACGAACTGAAGACCATGGCGTTGTGGACGATGCTGTGGTGGTTACAGAAGGCGGGCTTGTAATGCTGCTGGCCGGTCGACAGGTCGTACCAACTGATGCCGGCGTCCTTCAGCGGGATGCGGCAGTCGTTGAGGAATATCTGGCCGGGCGAGAAGGCGCCGAAGGCCGGGTCGTAGCTCGAAATCCACGGGTGGGCGCGGTCGCCCAGGCGCGGGCCAAACTGGTACATCAGCGGGGTGTCGCCGGCCATAAGGGTCACCAGGCAGCCGTGCAAACCGTCCTTCGGCGCCGCCAGCAGGTTATCCATCAGGCGCTGGACCCAGGGGGCCGCCAGGAAGTCGTGCAGGCCGGTCTGGCGCACCTGGGCGCGTTTCAGGGCGATCATGGCGTCGAAATGGCGGCGGCTGTCATCGCCGATGAGAAAACGCGGTTCGCCGACCTGGTCGGTCAGTTGCCGGCGCAGACGGTTGATGTTCTTGGCCAGCTTCTTGACGACATTGTTGCCGGGATCGTCGCCGCGCAGATCGATGGCATAGGCGTCGTCCGGGGTGGCGTCGGCGATGGGCTCGCCGAAAATACCGTAGGGGTCGACAATGCCCGAGACATGGAAGCGGTCGATGCCGGCCAGTTCCAGGGCCTGGTCGATGGTAAAGCCGGGGTCGGGCGCGGTGATGATGGTGCTGTAGTCGGAAAACGGCGCGCCGACAGGACGGGCAAACCGGTTCGGCCGGCGATGGTGGGCCAGGAAGCCGATGGTCTGGGCACCGCGGCGGTAGACGGCGACGTAAACATCGTCGCGCACCTGGGCCACAGCCTGCATGAAGTCGGGCGACAAAAGGGGCGAGGCGAAGTCGGGCGTCACGGTGGCCAGGTCGCGCCAATAGGCGATCTCGCTCTGGGGCAGGTCGTGGGCCTTGTATAGGGTGCAGGTCAGCATGGTCGCCTTCGGATCAGAAACTTACGGTCCCGACGGTACCTGCAAGCCTCATGCCGGAAAAATAGCGCAAACCTAGTAAATATAAGGTTTTGAAACATATTTAACCGGTATTAACTTATGGGTTTTGTGACAAGCGTCCGCGTCATTATGACAAGGTTGCTTGACAATGCCGTAACGGCATGTAAAGTCTCCTTGTCATCGGAGTTCGAGGGAGGTTTTCACAATGACACAAACGGCAACACGAGCGGACAATCCGGTCGGGACGGGCAAATACGTCGTCAAGGTGCTGTTGGGCCTGGTCTACACGGTCGCCTGCGCCGTGGCTGAGCGCATATCGCCGCTGCAAACCGGTCAGGTTGAGATCGGCGTGGTGGTGACCGCGATCGTTGCGGCGCCCCTCCTGGTGTGCGCGGGACTGTATGCCCTGTGGTGGCGCCGGGCCGATGAGTTTCAAAGGCTGATCGAATACAAAGCCTCGTCGTCCGGCGCCCTGGGCGGGGTGCTGTTTCTGGTGCTGATAAAGCTGGCCGGTTATTTCTGGCCGGCCGTGGATCACGTCCCGTCCCTAGCGGTCGTCGGCATGGTGCTGCTGTACTGGGTCAATAACAGCCACCGGCTGAATGTCCGGGCGGCCATGCCCTGAGGGGGCGGGTTTTCATTTTTTGGAGGGTTTATCATGACAGCGACACGCGGCGCATTCATCATCGGCATCGTCGTTCTGGGGGCGATGGCAGGCCTATTGGGCGGGTTCAATCTGCACTGGTCTCGCGAGGCGGTGTTTCCGTTATACGGCATCCTCATCGATGTCCTGGCGATACCCGCGCTGATTTACGTGTTCCTGTATGTTCGCCGACTGAAAGTGGCGGTGACGGATGAATTCGCTGAAACCAAAAAGCGCCTGGCGGCGCAAACCGGCTTTGTCGTCGGTTTCGGTCTGTTTGCCGTATCGGGAATCGTGCCCATGGTCTTTCCCGAAGCCTACAATACGTTTATCGGCACGCTGGACGGGGCGCACGAAGGCTTCCTGATGGGCCGGGTCCTGGGCATGGCGCCGTTCGTCATCGGGCTGGTCATCGGCCAGGTTGTCGCCTGGACTAAATATCGCTGAAGGTCGGATGAACAATCGTCTCAAGGTCCTGCGCGCGGAACGCAACTGGTCCCAGGCCGACCTGGCCGACCGGTTGAAAGTGTCGCGCCAGACCGTCAATGCCATCGAAACCGGCAAGTACGATCCGTCCTTGCCCTTGGCCTTTCAGCTTGCCAGGCTGTTCGGCCTGCGGATAGAAGACATTTTTACGCCTGAATGAACATGTCCAGTGGGGGGATGATGATAGAGACTGTTTGTAAATCCGTCAGGCTGGCCTGCAAAGTGCTGTTTTCTGCGCTTCCGGTGCTCACGTACTTGAGTTTTCGTCGTGCTAACGCTTCGCTCCTTGAGCACGGGACGCTCCGCTCCGGTTCTCGAAGCCAGCCCTTTTCGGCTCAGCCCGTCGAATTTTCAAAACAGTCTCCGAGAGCTGTTTTGGCCGCCTTGGTGGCCCTGTTGCTGACAACCGCGCCCGAAGCCTGGGCCGAAACCAAGATCCCCGCCGCCCAGGCGGCGCAGATCTCTCCCCGCCCGCCGATGTGGGTGATCCGTGACAAGGACTCGACCGTCTATCTGTTCGGCACCATCCACGCCATGCGTGACGGCGTGGAGTGGATGACGCCGGCCGTTCGCGAAAGCTTCGACGCAAGCGCGGACCTGTGGCTGGAAATCGCCGACATGGACGACACCGCCAAGCTGCAGGGCGTGGCCATGAAGTATATGCTGGACCCGGCGGGCCAACTGACGGCGGGTCTGACGCCGGAAGAGGTCGCCGACCTGGACCGCCGGCTGCAGGCCTGCGGCGTCAGCGCTCAGCAGTTGATGATGCTGCGCAAATTCGCCGTCGGCCTGTTCCTGGTCCAGTGCCAGTTCAAGGCCATGGGGTTGGATCAGCAGCAGGGGATCGACATGACCCTGCTCAAGCGGGCGCGCGGTGCCGGCAAGCCGGTGCATGGGCTGGAAACCATGGAAGAGCAGATGGAGGCCCTGACGCCCGACACGCCCGAGGACGATCTCAAGGCGTTGCGTCTGACGTTGAAGGAACTCGACCGCACGCCTGAGATCATCGATCCGATGATCACTGCCTGGCTCGCGGGTGACCTGAAGGGGTTGGAGGCCCCCCTGGTCAGTGAAATCGCCATGGAAGACCGCGAGGGCTATGAGCGGCTGATCGTCGGCCGCAACCGCAACTGGGTGCCGCGCATCAAGACGATCCTGGACGGCAAGGGCACGGTCTTCATCGCCGTCGGCGCAGGCCACCTGGTCGGCGAGGACAGCGTCATCGTCATGCTGCGCCACGAAGGCATCAAGGTCGAAGCTGTAAAAACCGGCAACTAGCGCGCCGGGCTTAACCTTGCGATAACACTGTTTCAAAATGATCCTTAACAAAGGGTAAAAACGCGGCCCGCGACTTGCATGGCGTGGACATTCGTCCTGTCCAGCAAGGGGTCGTCATGACCAAGCTCACCCATATCCAGGAATATCAAGGGCCGATCGAAAAGACCGGCCAGCTGAGCTGGGCGCTTGATCTTGGCCTGTTGTCGGCGGCCGCGGCCTGCGTCCTGGTCACCACGGTGGTTGGCGGTTTGTGGTTTCATGGTTCACGTGAGGCGCCGGCGGTGGTGCTGAACGTGGCGCCGGGCGTCGATCCGGATCTTGCCGAAGCCCATGCCGGACCGATGGGGGCGCCCTTGCTATGGGTCGCGACGAAGGGCGACGCGACCGTCTATCTGTTCGGCAGCGTCCACCTGTTGCCACCGGGAACGGCCTGGATGGACCAGCGCCTGTTTGTCGCCTTCGACAGCGCCGACCAGGTGTGGTTCGAGTCGCGCAATCTCGACCGGTTGCCGCCGGTGAGCGACAGCCGGGTGACGGCAGGCGCCGATGTGGCGCTGTTCCGCCGGGCCAGGATGATGGACAAGTCGGTGGGGGGCTTCGAAGCCGACCGGTCGCCGCGCGGCCGCTACGGCACGGGCTTTTCCGATGACGGGGTCAATGTGACGGTCAAGGCATGGCAGAGCGGCGACCAGAAGGCCATGACCGCCCACGTGAAGGCCTTGGCCAAGTCGGATCCGGAGATTTATCGCTGGCTTTTGAGCGATCGGCACAAGGCCTGGCTGCCACGGATCGAGGCGATGATGGAGGGGCAGGGGACATCGTTCGTGACACTGGGCGCGGCACATATGATCGGGCCGGATGGCATCGTGGCGGAACTGCGCCGGCGTGGCTATGACGTGGCACGGATGGACGTGAAAAAAAGCCGCCTTTAAGGAAAGGGCTTATTGACGCTCACAATCCATAAATTCTCGAATTCGGAGGCTTCGATTTCCTCAAGTGGCCAATCGATCGTCAATTCTCCGAAGGGGCCATGCACTAACGATGCGCAGGCAAAGCCGTCCCTTTCTTCAAGGGAGAGACTGTTGCGGACGTGAGTGCCGTCGGTAAAGGTCTCAACTGTGCGAAGAACGACTTCGTCGTCGATATTGACTTCGTAGTAGAGCCAAACAGGCGTGTCCGCTGGGACAACAACTTCCGGCCATTTACCTCGAACATATTTTCGCACTCAAATCCAATCTGCTAATTTTAAAGTCCCAGCGCCACGCCCAGCAGGATCTGGTTCTGCAGGATATTGCCCTGCATGAAGCGGTCGTTGTTGACCAGGTCGGTCTGGCGGGTGGCGTCACGCGCCTCGGCGGACTCGTCGCCCTTTTCGGTTTCGTATTTAGCGGCAATGGCCGCCCGCAGCGCCGTCATGGCCTCCGGCAGCGACGCGCCGGTCGCACTGACGCCGTTAGTAGTGACACGGAAACCCACACCCGGAATGATATCAATGACAGGTGTTGCAGCGGTTTCCATGACTATCCCCTACGCCTTTGCGACCCCCAAATAATATTGACATTGCGGGCATATGTCTACAAAAGGCAGGCCTGATTTTCCGGCGGGTGTACCTCGTCCGGAACCCACGTCCTCTTCGCCGTCAGCGAAGAGGATTTTATCTTTTGGAGGAGTCCATGACCGCGTCCAACGATCATCTGTTCGGTGTCTATGCCCGTGCCCCCATCGAGGTGGAACGTGGCCAGGGCGTCCGACTGTATGACCGACATGGCCGCTCATGGCTCGATTTCGTCCAGGGGATCGCCACCAACGGGCTGGGCCATGCCGCCCCGGTTCTGGTCGAGGCCGTGCGCAAGCAGTCCGAAAAGCTGTGGCATGTGTCGAACATCTTCACGATCCCGGAACAGGGCGAACTGGCCGACAAGCTGTGCGCCGCCTCGTTTGCCGACAAGGTGTTCTTCACCAATTCCGGCACCGAAGCCGTCGAATGCGCCCTGAAGCTGGCGCGCAAGTACCATGCCGCGCGCGGTAACGAAGAGCGGATCGACATCATCGGCTTTGAAGGCGCCTTCCACGGCCGCACCTATGCCGCCGTCACCGCCGCCGGCAACGAAACCTACCTCAAGGGCTTCGGTCCGCGCCTGCCGGGCTTCGTTCACCTGTCGCTGGACGACCACGAAGCCATCCGCGCAGCCGCGGAAGCCCCAACGGCCGCGGCCATCCTGGTCGAGCCGGTCCAGGGCGAGGGCGGAGCGCGCGCGCTGACCGACGCCGAACTGACCTTGCTGCGCGAGCTGTGCGACGCCAACGGCCTGCTGCTGATCTTCGACGAAATCCAGTGCGGCATGGGCCGTTCGGGCAAGCTGTGGGCCTACGAATATTCCGGCGTCACCCCCGACGTCATGTGCGTCGCCAAGGCGCTGGGCGGCGGCTTCCCCGTCGGGGCGTGCTTGGCCACCGAAGACGCGGCGTCCGGCATGGTCGTCGGTTCGCACGGTTCGACCTTCGGCGGCAATCCGATGGCCATGGCCGTCGGCCTAGCCGCGTTCGGCGAAATCTCCAGCCCGGAACTGCTCGACAATGTCCGCAAACAGGCGGGCTATCTCAAGCAGCAGCTGGAAGGCCTGAAACAGACCTGGCCCGACATGATCGAAGAGATCCGCGGCCGCGGCCTGCTGGTCGGCATCAAGGTCAAGCCGAACAACCGTGAGATCATGACCCTGGCCCGCGATAACGGCCTGCTGATCGCCGGCGGTTCGGACAATTGCGTGCGACTGCTGCCGCCGCTGAACGTCACCGAGGACGAATGCCGCGAGGCCATCGGTCTTCTCGAAAAGACCTTCGAGGCCGCGCGCGCCGCCGCCAAACAAAAAGAGCAAGCCTGAATGTCGTAAGCGAGGGGCGACCGCGCCCCTCCCGTCTTCCCGGGGGAAGGAAACAGCCATGACCCGCCATTTTCTCGATATCTGCGATCTCGACGCCGCAACCCTGCGCGCCATTGTCGATGACGCCCACCGCCGCAAGGCCGCCCGCAAGGGCTGGACCCAGGGCCGTGTCGACGCCGATGCCCCAGCGAAGGAACGCGTCCTGGCGATGATTTTTGAGAAGAACTCGACGCGCACGCGCTTCTCGTTCGACGCCGCCATCCGTCAACTGGGCGGCAGCGCCATCATCTCGACCGCGTCCGACATGCAGTTGGGCCGCGGTGAGCCGATTGAGGATACCTCCAAGGTGCTGTCGCGCATGGTTGACGCCATCATGATCCGCGCCAACCGCCATGAAGATGTCCTGCGTCTGGCCGCCGTCTCGACCATTCCGGTGGTCAACGGGCTGACCAACCTGTCGCATCCATGCCAGATTCTGGCCGACATCCAGACCATCGAAGAGCATCGCGGCCCCATCGCCGGCAAGGTGCTGGCCTGGGTCAGCGACGGCAACAATGTCTGTAACAGCCTGATCCACGCGGCGGCGCGCTTCGACTTCGAACTGCGCATCGCCTGTCCGGAGGGCTACAAGCCGTCGATGGACGCCATGGTCTTCGCCGCCCAGCATGGCGCGAAGGTGACGGTCGGTTCCGATCCGCGCGCCGCCGTCGAAGGCGCCGATGTCGTGCTGGCCGATACCTGGGTGTCGATGGGCGACCTGGATCACGACGAGCGCCTGATGGCCTTTCATGCCTATCAGGTCGACAACAAGCTGATGGGCCTGGCCAGGAAGGATGCGGTGTTCCTGCACTGCCTGCCGGCGCACCGCGGCGAGGAGGTGGCCGACGAGGTCATCGACGGTCCGCAATCGCTGATCTGGGATGAGGCTGAAAATCGCATACATGCCCAAAAAGCCATCCTGGCCTGGTGTTTTGGCGCGTCATCCTTGGTCGATTAGTGCGTTGGCTGCGCTTGGCTGTATGAAGAATAAAGCCGACGCTTGCCGCCTGCTATTCGACTCAAAGCTGACGGCCAAAAGGCGGGAAGGTTTAGAAAAATTAGTACCTCGGCTGGGCTTGCTGGCCCAGACCGAAATGGTGCATCAATATCGACAGCATGATGACGGTAAAGGCGCCCGACAGCAGCATCAGGAAGCGCCACGGCACCATGCGCGGCCCCGGCCGGCGCAGGTCGGGCGGACGCGATCCGCGCCATCCCGTCAGAACGGTTAACAATACTCCCGCTATCAGGAGAATCACGTTAAGGCCTACGTCGATGTCCATGGTGTCTCATGACCGGAAATGGCCGCCCAGGCAAGGGGCGGGTGGCCCAAGGGTTCGGGATTATGTCCACAGAAACCTGATCGGACGCCATATGTTGTGGTTAACAATGGGTTTACACCCCAGATTATGCGGTCTACGCTCGCGTACTGGACGAAATTGGGGAGTCGCATGAGCGCGAACGCACCTTGGAGTGTTAAGGGCATCGATGCCAAGGCCCGTGAGGTCGCCAAGGATTTGGCGCGCCGGTCCGGAATGACGCTTGGGGAGTGGCTGAACCAGATGATCCTCCAGGGTGAGGATGTCGGCGCCCTGATTTCCCAGGAGCGTCAGCGCAGCGAACGCCCGGCCCAAAACGCCGCAGCCCGTCCCGCGCCGCGCCGGATTCCGGAAGCCGCCTATGACGACGAAGACGTTTACGACGACTATGAAGAGGAAGAGGAGCGCTTTGCCCCCCGTTCCCGTCGTCCGGCCCAGATATACCGCGACACCGCCTATGCCGAACCCACGCCCAGAATAAAGCGACCCGAACCGCGCGTCGAACCCCGGGCGGCCTATGCCCCCGCTCGCGCCCAAGATTCGCGTCCTCTTTCGTCGCGCGACCTGCGCCGCAGCTCCATCTTTTCTGATCGTCCGCGTGCGGATGTTTATGAAGAGCAGAACTATGCCGTCGCCTCGGACGACCTCGGCCGCGTCGCCCGTGCCCTGGAAGGCCTGGGCTCGCGCATCGAGTCGTCGGAAACCCGTTCGGCGACCGCCGTGCGCAGCGTGTCGAGCGCGGTCGAATCCCTTCTGGGTCGTCTCGAACGTTCCGAAGCCGCCTTGGAAGCGGCCACCAGCCAGACCCGCGACGAACTGCACGGCCGCCTGGACGAGCAGTCGCAGGAGGTCATGTCCTCGTTCGAGCAACTGGCCCGCCGCAGCGAGGAAGACCGTCGTCGCAGCGAAGAGGATCGCCGCCGGATCGAGGAAGACCGTCACCGCCTGGAAGAGGACCGTCGCCGCACCGAGCAGGATCATGAGCTGTTCGTCGACCGCCTGGAAAAGGCCGAGCGTCTGATCGGCGCCCAGGCTGAGCGTCTGGAAGGTCTGTCGGGCCATGTGCGCGAAGAGCGCGAACGCATGGGCAAGATCGAGGCCGGCCTGAAGAACACTCAGACCATCGAGACCGTCAAGGCGGTCGAAGGCGCCCTGGGCAAGCTGGCCAACCAGCTTTACGAAGGCGATGTCCGCACGCGCGAAACCGTCAAGGACATCCGCACCGACATGGTGACGCTGTCGCACCGTCTGGCTCAGATGGAGACCCGCGACCCCGAGCGCGCCGCGCAAGGCGTGATCGACAAGGTCGTGTCGCGCATGGCGGAGCGTCTCGAAGCGGCTGAGGCCCAGACCTCGGGCGCTATCAAGACGCTGGAAAACGCCTTCCGCAACCTGGAAGGCCGCCTGTCGCGCGCCGAGGAACGCGGTGACGTCTCCGACCCGGAAGCCGCCCGGTCCCTCACGGAGCTGGCGTCCGAGCTGTCGCGCCGCGTCGAGGAAAACCGCCAGGAATTGCTGAGCGTGCTCAACACCTCGGGCAAGGAGGGCGTTGAAGCCCTGGCCGCCCGTTTTGACGCCCGCCTGGAACAGGCCGAGCGCCGTCAGGCCGCGGCTCTGGAGCGCATGGGCCAGGAAATCGTCCGGATGGCCGGCACGTTCGACCGTCGCGTCCGCAGCGTCGAGGAAGCCAATTCGTCCGGCCTGACCCGCCTGGGCGCTGAAGTCACCCGCGTCGCCGAAACGGTCGAGACCCGCGCCAACCGCACCGAATCCAGCCATGCTCAGGCGCTTGAGCGCCTGGGCGGCGAGATTGCCCGTATCTCCGAGCGCCTGACCGCAAAGCTGGTGGAAACCGAGCGCCGCACCACCCAGGTGCTCTCCGGTATCGGCCAGGAGTTCGAGCAGCAGCGCGATCATGCCCGTTCCGACCTGGCCGAACGTATCCGCCAGAGCGAAGAGCGCACGGCGAAGCTGCTGGACGAAGCCCGTGGCCGCATCGACCAGAAGCTTGCCCAGGTCCAGAAGCAAACCCTGCTGCAGGAAGCCGTCGTCAAGCCGGCGCCTGCGCGTGATGAACTGCCGAGTGCCTTCGCACCTAGCCCATTTGCATCGGCGCCTGCGGCTCCGGCGGCTGAAATCGAGACCCGGCCGTTCGGCCAGTTTTCGGGTGGGTTCGAGGATGACGCCGAAGAACCCGTCGCGACGCTGGCGCCAGTCTCGGCCGCACCCCGGCCGGCGGCCGGCGGCAATGACCAGGTTGACATCACCGGTCGTCTGCTCAGTTCGGTGACCGATTTCAAACCGGAGTTCGACCCGTTTGAAGACGGCGACGACGAGGATTTCAGCGCCGAACTGATGAATTCGCCGCTGCGCCAGAAGGTTCAGGCGGCGCATGCCGCGGCTCCGGTTCGGGCGCAGGTGGAAGAAGATCCTACCGGCGATGATCCGTTCGCCGATATCGATATGTCGCGCAAGACCGCGCCGCGCAGCCAAGCCTATGCCGCCCAGACGCCGCAAGCCCAGGTTTCGGCGCCGAGCTTTGACGAACACGACGACGATGATGGCGGTGTATCGGTCTCCACGCGTGACGCCCTGGCTGCGGCTCGCGCCGCCGTCCGCGCCAGCATGGAAAGCGACGACAAGCCGCTGGGGGGCCTGCGCGCCGGTACGTCGCGCATCAGCGCCGCCCAAGCGCGCGCGCCCAAGCCGAAGACTGGTGGCGAAAGCACGCTGATGAAGGCCTTCAAGGCCTCGTCGCTGGCTGTTTTCGTGGTCGGTGGATTGGCAGGCGGTGGACTACTTCTAAGCCGTATGGTCGATGAGAAGGTTGACGATGCCACGACAGAGACTGCTCCTATCGTCGCCGCCGCTTTGACGCCGGAAGCCGCCGCCGCGGACAGCCAGAACCAGCAGAACCTGGCGGCGCGCTATGACCTGGCCATGCAGCAGGTGACCGCACGCAAGCCGGGATCGGTCGACGTGCTGAAAGAAGTCGCCAACCAGGGCTACGCTCCGGCCCAATATGTGCTGGGTCAGGTCTATGGCGGCGACAAGGCCTATGCCGGCCTGGTCGCGCCGGACAAGAACGAGAAGCGTAAGTGGATCCGCCGCGCGGCCGAAGGCGGCGTCACCGAGGCGATGTATTCGCTGGGCCTGCAGTATTACAACGGTGAGGGCGGCGCCCAGGACCGCAGCGCCGCAGCCATGTGGTTCCGTTATGCGGCCCAGCGCGGCCAGCCGGACAGCCAGTATAATCTGGGTGTGTTGTATGAGACCGGGGTCGGCGCGCCGATGTCGCCGGGCGAGTCCTACAAGTGGTACTCCCTGGCCGCCAAGGACGACAGCAATCCGCGTAATGCCGCCGAGGCACGCAAGGCAGCCGATCGTCTGCGGGCGCAGCTGAGCGATACGCAGTTGCAGCGTCAGGACGCAGCGGTGGCCAGCTTTACGCCGATCACCGACGACGGCCCGCCGATGGCTTCCAGCGCCGAACCGCGCGGCTGATCCGGACTGGATGTGTTCCGAAAGCCGTTGTCGTAGCAGGCGCCATGGCGTAGGTTAACGCCGTGAGTGACGCTGTATCCCAACCCGCCTGGCGCGACCTGACCCCGACCCATGCCCTGGGGCTGACACCGGCGCGTGCCTTCGTCGCCGGACCCGAAGGCGGCCGAATCGTCGGCCTGCCGGAAGTGCGCGAACTGTGGGGCCGCGAAGCCCTGATCGTCGCCAATGCATCACTGATGCGCACCCGCCTGTTCGGTAACCGCCAGGCGCGCGAAGCCCGCCATTTCGATGTGCTGGAACTCTACGCCTTTATCCGGCCGGCCCAATTCTGCGCCCCGTCCGCCGCCGGCCTGGCCCTGGCCTGCGGTCACAGCGAACCGGAAACCCCCGACGACCAGGCGAAGATTCTGGTCCAGGTCATCCTCGACCTGTGCGAAGAGCTGCGCGCCGCCCCGCTGGGTTTCCGGCTGGCGGCGCAGTCGGGCAACCGGCTGATGGACCGCCAGGGCTGGGTGTGGGCGCCGCTGGTCCAGGCGGTGCTGGACCACACCGAGATGCCGGCCGACTATGTCCCGCCGCCGGCGCTGGATATTTGGTCCTTGCTGGAGGAATGGGAAGAACAGCCGCCCGAAGGCCCGGCCCGCGCCGTCGCCATGTCCGAGGAGGAAGTCACCCAGCATCTGGGACGCGGCCTGCAACGCGCCGGACTGGACGAACGCCGCCCGGAACAGCTCGAGTTCGCGCTCAAGGCCCGCGAAATCTTCGCCCCGAAATGGATGAAGGATCAGCCCAATATGTGGCTGCTGGAGGCCGGGACCGGGGTGGGCAAGACGCTCGGCTATCTGGCGCCCGCCCATGCCTGGGCCGAACGTGCGCAAGGCCAGGTGTGGATTTCGACCTACACCAAGGCGCTGCAAAAACAGATCCATCACGACACCCGCGCCCTGTTCGACAGCCCGGCCGAACGCGCCGACAAGGTGGTGGTGCGCAAGGGACGCGAGAACTACCTCTGCCTGCTGAACTTCCAGGAACGTATGGCGGCCATGCATTCGGCGCCCGAGCTGATCATGGCGGTGCTGATGGCGCGGTGGGCGCTGTATTCGCGCGACGGCGACATCATCAGCGGCGATTTCCCGACCTGGCTGCCGTCGCTTTTGCCGCCCGGCACACCGGCCCAGGTCTTCGGCACCCTGACGCCGCACAGCCTGGTCGACCGGCGCGGCGAATGCACCTATGCCGCCTGTCCGCACTACCGCGTCTGTTTCATCGAAAAGTCGGTGCGCAAGGCCAAGTCGGCCTCGCTGGTCATCGCTAACCATGCGCTGGTCATGGCCCAGGCGGCCTACGACCTGCGCGACACCGCCCGCTCTCAGATGCAGGCCGAGATGAACGGCGAGGACGTCCAGGGCGACGTTGATGCACCGGCCCTGTCGCGCCTGGTGTTCGACGAGGGCCACCATCTGTTCGAGGCGGCCGACAGCGCTTTTGCGACCCGGCTGTCCGGCCTGGAAGCCTATGAGCTGCGGCGGTGGATCCGAGGCAATGAAGGCCGGTCGCGGCGCGGCCGCGGGCTGGAAGCGCGGCTGGGCGACCTGATCGCTGGCCAGGAAACGGCCCAGACGGCGATGAAGGAACTGATCCGGGCGGCGCATGTCCTGCCGTCGGACGGCTTCTCGCAGCGGCTGGGCGTGCGGACTCAATCGGGCGGCGGGCTGGACCCGGTCGGACCGATCGAAGCCCTGCTGGTCGAGGTCTATCGCCAGATCGACATCCGCCAGGGCGAGGCGCGGCTGCGTTCGAAATTCTCGCCCGATGCCGAACAGGGCGGCGAGTGCGAAGCCCATCCCTGTATCGACGGCGTGGCGGTG
Source organism: Asticcacaulis sp. AC460 (assembly GCF_000495795.1). GTDB lineage: Bacteria > Pseudomonadota > Alphaproteobacteria > Caulobacterales > Caulobacteraceae > Asticcacaulis. The sequence continues at coordinate 127,899 of NZ_AWGD01000003.1, read as the reverse complement.
GCGGCCAAGCTGGCGGCGCGCGCCCTGGCTGGTATCGAGGCGCCTTTGCTGGCCCTGGTGCGGGCTTTGGAAGACCGTCTGAATGAGGGCGCCGAGCTGGAGCCGGCCGATCGCATCCGCATCGACGGTGCCCTGCGTGGGTTGGAGCGGCGGGCGCGGCTGCTGTTGCCGGCGTGGCGGTCGCTTTTGCAGCAACTGGCGCTGGAAGAGGGCGATGTCACCGAAGACGACGGCACGGCGCACACGATCGACTGGTTCTCGACCGAGGTCCTGCGCGGCAAGGTGGTTGATGTCAGCCTGAACCGCCACTATGTCGACCCCAGTTTGCCCTTGGCCGAGTTCGTTCTGAAGCCGGCTCATGGCGTACTGGTGGCGTCGGCGACCTTAAGCGACGGCGCGGCCGACACTGACCGGTTTGCCCTGGCCAAACAGCGGACGGGCGCCAATCACCTGGTCATGGGCGCCAAGACGGCGCGAATCACCTCGCCGTTTGACTATGCCCGCCAGGCACGGCTGTTCGTCATTACTGACGTCAGCCGCGAAGACCCGCGCGCCGTTGGGGCGGCCATGGAGGCGCTGTTCAAGGCGTCGAAGGGTGGGGCGCTGGGGTTGTTTACGGCGATCCGCCGGCTGAAGGCGGTGTATGAGCAGATCAACCGCCCTCTGAGCGAGGCGGGGGTATCGCTGTACGCCCAGCACGTTGACCCGCTGGATGTGTCGGATTTGATCAGCGTCTTCCGCAGTGAGCACCATTCGTGCCTGCTGGGGACGGATGCGGTGCGTGACGGCGTCGACGTGCCGGGCCAGGCCTTGAGGCTGATCGCGTTCGACCGGATTCCCTGGCCGCGGCCGGATTGCCTGCATCGCGCCCGACGCCAGCATTTCGGCAACAAGATCTATGACGATGCCCTGACGCGGGCGAAGCTGGCCCAGGCCTTCGGGCGGCTGATCCGCAAGGCGGACGATCGCGGGGTATTTGTCATGCTGGATTCGGCGGCGCCGACGCGGCTATTTACGGGCCTGCCTGACGGGGTGGTGGTGCAGCGATGTACCCTGGCCGAGGCGCTGGAATCGGTGGGTAGGTTCCTGCATGGCGAGCCGAATGCGGCACCGGAGGATGAGGTGCGGGTATAAAAAGCTGTTACCTCCCGCGAGCGGTGAGATATCAGAGAACTTTGTTGTACAGCCGATAGGTCTCGTCCGTGATGGCCATGAACGGCTTGAGCTGAATTTCGCCGGAGTCCATGGCCACCGCCCATGTGTCGGACGTTTGCTGTTTCGCCGACAGCCACACATCTCGCGGTAACGCCCCCTCCGGCGCGGCAATCGGGAACAGCACCAGCGGCCCCGTCATCACCGCCACCATCTCCGGATACGCCGCGTTCAGCGCTTCCAGCCGCAAACCCATGTCGAAGGTCACATCGATGACATCGCCGGCTTTCCAGGTGCGCGAAATCTTCACAAAGCCGGGTTTTACACCGCGAACAGCCTTACCGTTGATGGTGACGCGCGTCGCCGGCCCGGCCCACTCCGGTATCCGCAGAGCCACCTTGAACTTCCCGGCGTCGTGCACCTCGATCCGGCTGGTATTGGCTAGCGGGTACTGCGTCGTCTGACTCAGCCGCACATCCTGGCCGCCGATCTGCGCTGTGACCTGCGACGGGACATAGAAGTTAACCCAAATACTATCGTCCTCGACCAGATAGGCGCTGATGCCGTAGTCCGCCGCCAGCTGGATAAAGGTCCCCGAACAGCACGGCCATTTTTCGCCGCGGAAGAACTTAGTCGCCGTCTGGTGATAGTCCGAATAGTAGAAGGTCTCACCTTCCGGCGTCGTCGGTTTGGCGCCCAGGATGGTGTTGTACAGCACGCGCTCCATGCTGTCGCCGTAACGGCTTTCGCGGGTGATCTTCAGCAGAGACCGGGTGATCTTGAAGTGACCATAGGCGCCGCATGGTGTCTCGAATGTACGGTGCGTTTCGGTCAGCATGTTAAACAGGGTCTCGGAATCGTCAGGGGCGACCAGTTCTTCGTTCGGCCCCCAGCCGCCGGTGGCGTAGGACTGGTGCGAGACGAAATCGAAGCCGTTGATCGCGGCCTTGAGATACTTGTCCTCGCCTGTCGCCAGATAAGCTTCAACCGCCGAATTCAGCGCATTGACATGGCTATAGGCGTGCTTGCCCTTCAACGGGCTAACACCGTGGGCCAGCGGATCGAACAGGGCTTCGTTCTGCAGATATCGGATGGCCAGATCCTTGTAGCGTTCGCCCATGCCTGCCTTCCAGGCCAGGAACAGATGTTCGGGCAGGGTATAGGGCTCGTCCCAGATCTGGGCTTCGCGGTCATAGGGCCTGGCGCGGCGTTCTTCGCGCGTCAGGGCTTTTTCCGGCAGGAAGGGCAGGACGGCATCGGTGGTTTTATCCAGCGCGTCCTTCGCTTCGGCGACGCCCGCCAGATGGTAGGCGTCGACCAGGCCAATGACGGTCTTATCGTAGGTATAGGCCGGCAGGTTGTAATCATCGAAGAACTTCGGCGAGATGGTCGGGATATAGGCGCTCACCAGGCTTTGCACCTTGGCCTTTGTGGCGGCATCGCCCGTAATGGCGTAGATCCGCGCCAGGCCCGACAGGTACTGGCCGAAGCTGTGGCCGGGGATATAGCCGTGCCAGTTGGCGGTGCTCCAGTCGTTGGGATCGATATGGAAGTCGTTGGAGGCGTCATACCACCCGCCCATGTCTTCACCCGGCGCCGGCTGGCCGGCCAGGACGCGGAAAGGTTTCAGCAGCCGGTCATCATCGATGCTCATGAACAGGTGGTGCTGATGTTTGAACTGGACATCCATCGGACCATGCGTCAGGCGCACATTGGGGTAGGCCGGTTGAGCCAGGGCGGGGAAGCGGCCCTGCTTTACTGCCGCGCCCGCCGGCAGGGCGCAGGTGCAAGCCAAAGCGGAACTGGCGCCCAGAAAGGTGCGGCGTGAAACGGACATGCGGCTTCCCGGTCAATAAGACTATTTGAAATAGGAATTATCACGAAGATGGCCTCGGCGTCCACGTATTACCCGGACAATTCCGCATCGCTTTTTTGCGCCCTTGCCGGTTCCCAAGCGCTCCCAGGTCTGGCATGAGTGCGAATGGTTAACAGGAGACCGCCATGGACGATATCGCGCTGAACCGGCCCGTCAAGAAGCGCAGCCGTATCGGCCTGTTCGCGCCGATCACCATCGTCGTCCTGCTGGCTCTGGGCTGGACCGGCTACTGGTTCTATGTCGCCCATGACGTCGAAAAGCGTATCTCGATCCACCAGGCGCTGCTGGTCGCCCAGGGCTACCAGGCGACCGTCGACCGCCAGAAGGTCTCGGGCTATCCCTTCCGCATGTATGTCGACTTCGACAACATCACCGTCATCGCTCCCACCGGCAAGGGCTTCGCCGCCAAGGAGCTGAAGGCCGAGGCCAATGCCTATGCCCTGGACAAGTGGGTGTTGGCGGCGCCGCAGGGCGTGACCCTGTACCGCGGCCGGGTCAACGGCGTCGACTACGGCAAGGCCGAGGTCACTGGCCGGTCCCTGCGCGCCAGCGTCTCCGGCCTGTTCAGCCCGATCTACAATGTCGCCATCGAAGGCACCGGCATCACCATGACGCCGTCCGACGCGACGCGGCCGTTCGCCTTCACCACGGCTGACAAGTTCGACGCCTATCTGCGCCCGACCCCGGATGCAGCCGACTCCGCCGATTTCCTGGTCCGGGTCAGCGGCGCCCATGGCCAGCCCAAGAGCCTGATCGGCGATTTCTCGCCCGAAAAGCCGATGAGCCTGCATGTCGAAGGTACACTGAACCACTATTCGGCCTTCAACGGCGGCCCGCGCGCCTGGGCGGCCGCCGGCGGCACGGCCACGGCCGTCAAGTCGCAGGTGACGGCCGGCGACCTCAACCTGCTGCTCAACAGCGACAGCCTGACCTCGAACACGGCCGGTAACCTGACCGGCAAGGCGCATATCGAGATGACCGGCACCTTCAACCCGATCGACGTGCTGGGGGCGCTGCGGCTGATCTCGCCCGAGAACATGACCCTGGCCAAGCCGCTGCTGAACCTGACCCTGGCCACCCAGGGGACGCAAAAGTTCGACATCGACTTCCATGACGGCGGCGCCTATATCGGCCCGCTGAAAGTGTCGGACGCTCCCGTACTTCCGTGATTTTGGCTTAACTGGTTACGATTGCGTGCAATTTTTTTGAAATTTGCGCGATAGACTGACCATGCGGGCGGTAACGGCATAAACCCGGCTTGTTCACGCGCCCGTGAGGCCCTAAGGTCGCCGCTTTCAGCGCCTACTGAAAAGACGAGTGCGACCGTGACCACATTGACCGACTTGAGAGCGCAGATCGACGCTCTGGATGCCGACCTGTTGCGCCTGGTTGACGCCCGCGCGGCGCTGGGCAAGGCCATCGGCGAAGCGAAAGCGCGCGAAGACACCTCCACCGAAGCCGTCTCCCTGCTGCGACCCGACCGCGAAGCCATGCTGATCCGCAAGCTGCTGGCCATGCCGCGCGGCGCTGCCTCGAATGAGGTGGTGGTGCGGGTGTGGCGCGAGCTGATCTCGGAAAACCTGCGCATCCAGGGCCAGGCGCGCGGTGGCCTCCACCTGAATTTCAGCGCCAAGGAACACAGCCGCGAAGTGCTGGTCTGGGCACGTGAGCGTTTCGGAATCGCCCCGTCCTTCGGCTATGTCGACGACACGACGGCGGCTGTGGCTGCAGCGCGCGATGTGCGCAACATTTCGATCCTGAGCCTCGATCCGCGCGGCGGCGCCTGGTGGGCGCGGCTGCTGGCGGAAAAATCGGTACGGATTATTGCGGCCTTGCCCGAGATGTCTCAGGCGAGGCCGCATGCTGTTGCGGTGGCCTCCATTGCGCCGGAACCTACGGGCGACGACCTGACCTTCTGGGTCAGCGACTCGGGCGAGCGCGAGGAACGGATCATTGACGACCTGTCGCAACGCGGCTTCGCTGCCGACTGGGTCTGTTCAGCCCAAGGTCTGAAGCTGTTTTCGCTGATCGGCTTCGTCCAGGAAAACGACGCCCGCCTGCATGGCGCGCTGGGCAGCCTGACCGGCATTATCGGCGCCGCACCGCGGATTTAGACCCGCCTGGCGTTTCCGCAGTTGAAAATCGGCGCCCGGCGCAATAAGCCGCTGTCGAAAGCAAAGAGTTAAGTGATGGACAAGCCCGTGACCACCGATGCCCCCGCGCCCAAGGCAGGTATTCTCGATATCGCCCCCTATGTCGGCGGCAAGTCGAAGATCGACGGCATCGCCGAGCCGACCAAGTTGTCGTCCAACGAAAACGCCCTGGGCTGCTCGCCGAAAGCCGCCGCGGCCTTTGCGGAGGCGCAGGCCAAGCTGTTCCGCTATCCCGATGGCCATGCCAATCCGCTGCGCACGGCGGTGGCGGCCTATCATTGCCTGGAGCCCGAGCGGCTGATCTTCGGCAACGGCTCGGACGAGGTCTTCGCCCTGTTGAACCAGACCTATCTCGAAGCCGGCGACAATATCGTCACCGGCGAGCACGGCTTCCTGGCCTACCGTATCAGCGCCCTGGCCTGCCAGGCCGAGGTCCGCCTGGCGCCCGAGCCTGAGCGGCGCATCGAGATCGATCGCCTGCTGGAGCTGGTCGATGGCCGCACCAAGCTGGTCTATATCTCCAATCCGGCCAATCCGACGGGCACCTGGAACACGCCGGAAGAATTGTCCGAACTGCGTGAGCGCTTGGCGCCGGACGTCATCCTGGTGATCGACGAGGCCTATGCCGAATTCGTCGATGAGCCGACCTGGGAGTCGGCTTTCGACATGGCGCGCGGGCACGACAACATTGTGGTGACGCGGACCTTCTCGAAAATCCACGGCCTGGCCGGTTTACGGGTCGGCTTCGGCTATTGCCCGAAGGACCTGGTCGACGCCATGGACCGCATCCGGCTGCCGTTCAACATCAACCTGCCGGCCCAGGCGGCGGCGATTGCTGCCCTGGCCGACCAGGCCCATATCGACGCCTCGAAGGCCCAGGTGACGTCGTGGCGGCCGCGCCTGATCCAGGCGATCCGCAGCTTCGGCCTGGAGGTCGGGGTGTCGGCGGGCAACTTCGTGCTGATCCGGTTCAGGGACGGCGATGAGGCGGCGCGGGCGAATGAATTCCTGATGACCCAAGGACTGATCGTGCGTCATGTCGCCAATTACGGCCTGCCGAACTGCCTGCGCGTCACAGTCGGCAAGGACGCCGAGAACGAAGCCTTCCTGGACGCGCTTCATAAATTTGTCGTTCAAAGGTAGATTTGGACGCAAATATTGATCTGGGACAATGACCGGGCGGTCAGCAAACTTAGTTTTTCCGTTCGCCCCCGATGTCAAAGGGTCGCACTGTGTCCCAGAAGGCGGTATGCTGAGACTGCCGCTTAGAATTGTCCTTGAGTTGCCATGCCCGATCAGACGCCTACATCCGCTTCCCGTGCCGAAAAAACCGAACGCGTCGCTTTCGGCCAGGGGTTCCTGAAGGACTGCTGGTGGTTTGCTGCGCTGTCGGGCGACCTGAAACCCGGCAAGCTGCAGCGCTATGTCTTCCTGGGTGAGCCGGTTCTGCTGGGGCGTGATCTCGACGGCAAGGTCTACGGCATCCGCGACATCTGCCCGCACCGCGCGGCGCCCCTGTCGGCCGGCCAGATGGTGCGCGATGGTGCGGCCTGCGTGGTGCAATGCCCCTATCATGGCTGGACATTTAACACAGAAGGTACCTGCACCTCGGTGCCGTCCCTGACGCCTGACCAGGAGATGGACGTCAACCGCATCCGGGTGCGCAACTATGCCGTCCGCGAACAGCAGGGCATTGTCTGGATCTACATCACCGCCGACGCCCGGCGTCCGGCCGAGCCCGATCATGAGCCGCCGGTCCTGCCCGGCGTGGTTGGCGGCAAGCCGATCATCGTCGAGACCATGGATTTCGAGTCGCACATCGACCATGCCGTGGTCGGGTTGATGGACCCGGCGCACGGGCCTTACGTACATCAGCAATGGTGGTGGCGTTCGGCAAAGTCGCAGCTATCCAAGATCAAGCAGTTCGAGCCGCGCGATTACGGCTTCTCGATGGTCCGCCATGCGCCGTCGAAGAATTCCCGCGCCTATAAGATCCTGGGCGGTGCGCCGGCGACCGAGATCACCTTCCGTCTGCCGGGCATTCGCTATGAGCACATCGAGGTCGGACCGAAACAGGTGCTGGGCCTGACCTGCCTGACGCCGATCGACGACAAGACGACGCGGATCACCCAGGTCTTCTGGAGTGACCACGGCCTGTTCCGGTTCATCTCGCCGCTGTTCCGGCTGGGGGCCAAGGCCTTCCTGAAGCAGGACGGCGACATGGTCAATCTGCAGAACGAAGGGCTGAAATACGACCCCAGCCTGCTGTGGATCGACGATGCCGACACCCAGGCCAAGTGGTATCAGCAGCTCAAGAAGGAATGGATGTCGGCGCGCGGCGAAGGTAGGGTCTTCGCGAACCCGGTAAGGCCGGCCACGCTGAAGTGGACTTCCTGACTGACCGCCTTTTGCAAGGACCAGGCTTTTGGCCGGCCTTGCAAAAGAGAAGAATGCAAAACTGCCACGCAGGGCCGCCCCGCGTGGCAGTTTTTCGATTCAACACCAAGAAAAAGTATACTGAGCGAACCGAAGGACTTTTTCTTGAGATGATTACGCGTTCTGCAGGCCGGCGATGACCAGCTTGACCTGAAGCGTGACGCTGTCCGACAGGTGCTTGACGTCGAAGGTGGCCGGTTCGTGGCTGTTCTGGAAGGCGCGGCGCATATTGGCGAAGCACAGGTCTTCCAGGATTTCCGCCGCCGCCTCGATCGGGGCATTGGCCGGCAGTTCTTTGCGTTCCACCGCCGCCTTCAGCGTATCCAGCAAGGCATAGCGCACCATGTCGCTCATGCGGGCAATCTCGTTCAGCCCGGTCTGAGCGGTCTGGCCGGCGCTCCACTTCATCACGAAGGCCGACAGGATCAGTCGGGCATTGACCTGGGCATATTCATAACCGCGCATCAATTGCTGATGCAAGCGGCCCGGAAGGTCCAGGGTTTCGTCGTAGGCTTCGCGCATCACATTGATGACACGGGCATTTTCCTGTTCGACGACGATCAGGAAAATCTCGTTCTTGTCGGCGAAGTTGGCAAACAGGGCGCCGGTCGATAGACCCGCAGCCTTGGCGATGTCGCGCAGGGTGGCGGCTTCGAAGCCACGCTCGCGGAAGAGCGCCATGGCGGAGTCGAGAATCTTCTGGCGATTACGTTCCTTGGAACGGGCGCGGCTGACAACGGGCAACGACGTGTCCTGAGAATCTGGGGAGGGGGAGGTTTGGGGCAAGCTACTGACTTCGTACATTATACCAGTTACACACATAAAAGTTGACGTCACGGAAAACTTTCCGTGGTCTTACCTTTTCTAATAGTATGACGACTCTTACGTTTCAACGGTAAAGGGATTAATTTTTATCGGTTGAAAATAGCGACGGACTCCTTTGTAACTTAAGGAAAATGTTTGCATATGGGGTGACATCGATTGCATGCAAGCCCCTCGACTTTTGCCGTCAAAAGCGCGATGAAGCGGACATGAGCCTTTTTGTCCTTATCCTGTCGCTTCTGGCCATGCTGGCCACCACGGTCGTGCTCGGTTTCGGCCTGTACAGCCTGTTCAAAGGCGGCGAATTCGGCCGCAAGTGGTCGAACAAGCTGATGCGGATGCGCGTCCTGTTTCAGGCGATCGCGATTGTGTTGCTCGTCCTGACTGTCTGGCTGATCCAGCACGGAAAATAATGGTCAAGCTCAATAAAATCTACACGCGTACCGGCGACGACGGCACGACCGGCCTGGCTGACGGATCACGCCGGCCTAAGGACGACCCGCGCCTGATCGCCATCGGCAGCGTCGACGAAGCCAATGCCACCCTTGGCCTGGCGCGGTTGCACAGCGACGGTGATCTCGACGGCCTGCTGGCCCGGGTGCAGAACGACCTGTTCGATCTGGGCGCCGACCTGGCCACCCCCAGCGACCACATCGCCTGGACGCCCATCCGCATCACCGCTCCTCAGGTGGCGGCGCTGGAACAGGCCCTGGATCGGCACAATGACGAGCTTTCGCCCTTGACCTCCTTCATCCTGCCCGCCGGCAGCGCCTTGAGCGCACACCTGCATCTGGCGCGGACCGTTGTGCGTCGTGCCGAACGCGACGCTGTGACCCTGAACTGTTCGGAATCGGTCAATCCGGAGGCGCTGAAATATCTCAACCGCCTGTCCGACCTGTTGTTTGTCCTGGCGCGCCACGCCAATGACAAGGGCCGGGCCGATGTGTTATGGTTGCCAGGCGCTACACAATGAGGGGGAGCCGCATGAAAGCGATTGTGACATTTGCCGCTATGACGGCACTGCTGGTCCTGACCGGCTGCGACGACGGGCCCAAGGCCGTCGCCAAAGGCAAGCCGTGGACCGGTGCGCCGCTGCCGGTGCATGAGATTGGCATCGAGCTCGACGATGCGGCGACGAAGGCCCTGGACGCGGCCGATGACAAGTTGCGGATCACCGTCAAATATTACGGCCTGCCGACCGCGCAGTCGGCTTCCAAGGCGAACGCGCTGCACGAACTGGAGATGGGCGTTGAGTCCTACGTCATCGACCGCAAGGCCAAAAGCTTCACAATAAAGGGTGATGGCGTGGACGTGACCCTGTTGCCCGACACCGCCGATGGCCAGATTCAGTACAAGGCTAACGCCATTGGTACGAGCCAGTCCAACCTCTTTCACGACATTATCGACTGCAGCATTCCACGCGGCGTCCTGACCCAGCCGCAGGCGGCGCCCAAGGTGATGACCTGCACCATTAAGAAGCCGTAATCCGTAATCGGACGGATGTTGAAATCGCCGAGGCTGGCGAACCGGTTCGGCGATCAGGTCAATTACTGACTGGCGGTGGTTTCCGCCGCCGGTTTTTCCGTGCCGGGTTTACGTCCCGTCATGTCATAAATCCGCAGCGGCACGGCGCATTGCCTGTATTTGTAAGACCACCAGTTGCCGGCGTCCTCGCACTTCTTGCGCGGGAACTCATACATCAGTTGCCAGACCACAATGCCCAGGCTGATGACGACGAACAGGCCGAGAAAGTAGTATTTGAGCGTGGCGATTTTACTTTTCATGGTAACGCGAAAACTTGACCGTGGGTTAGAAATTCGCCCGTTTTATGCGCTAAACCTTCCGCGAGGGCAATGAAAAAACAGCCTTTTTCGGCCTAAATTCGCAAGCTTACGCAGCGTGACTGATTGACTTTGGCGGTGCACGTCGTAGAGATCGCGTCAAAAGACGGCGCAGGCGAAAACAGGGATCTGCGCCACCTCAAGAGGTGACTAGGCCATGAAGCTTTTGGTGCCCGTCAAGCGGGTTCTGGACTACAATGTCAAGGTTCGCGTCAAAGCGGATCAATCGGGTGTCGACCTGGCGAACGTCAAGATGTCGATGAACCCCTTCGATGAAATCGCGGTCGAGGAAGCGACCCGCCTCAAGGAAAAGGGCATTGCCACGGAAGTGGTCGCCGTTTCCATCGGGCCGGCCCAGGCGCGCGAGACCGTCGTCACTGCCCTGACCATCGGCGCCGACCGTGGCATCCTGATCCAGACCGACCAGGACATCGAACCCCTGGCTGTTGCCAAGCTGCTGAAAGCCGTCATCGAGCAGGAGCAGCCCGACCTGGTCATCATGGGCAAGCAGGCCATCGACGGCGACAACAACGCCACCGGCCAGATGCTGGCCACCCTGCTGGACTGGCCCCAGGCGACCTTCGCCTCGAAAGTGGTGATTGAAAACGGCGAAGCCCAGGTCACCCGCGAAGTCGACGGTGGCCTGCAGACGATCGGCGTCAAGCTGCCGGCGGTGATCACCACTGACCTGCGCCTGAACGAGCCGCGCTACGCTTCGCTGCCCAACATCATGAAGGCCAAGAAGAAACCGCTCGACGTCAAGACGGTCGCCGACTACGGCGTCGACGTGACGCCGCGCCTGACGGTGGTCAAGGTCACCGAGCCGGCCAAGCGCCAAGCCGGGATCAAGGTCGCCGACGCCGCTGAACTGGTCGCCAACCTCAAGACCGCGGGAGTGCTGTGATGCCAAATAACCAAAGTGTCCTCGTTATCGCCGATCACGACGGCGCCCACCTGCGTGACACCACCAATAAGACCGTCACGGCCGCTCAAGGCCTTGGCGGTGATATCGACATCCTGGTTTATGGCGAAGGCGTCGCTGCCGTGGCCGCGCAGGCTGCCAAGATCGCCGGTGTCCGAAAGGTCCTCACCGCCGAATCGGCCGAGTTGAAGCAGGACCTGGCCGAGGCTGTATCGGCCCTGGTCGCCGGCCTGGCCGCCGGCTATGACGTCGTCGCGGTTCCGGCTTCGTCGGCGGGCAAGAATTTCGCCCCACGCGTCGCCGCCCTGCTGGATGTTTCGCTGCTGTCGGACGTCATCGAAGTCGTCGATGCCAATACCTTCGTCCGTCCGATCTATGCCGGCAATGCGCTGGAAACCGTCCAGACCTCCGAAGCCAAGAAGGTCCTGACCGTGCGCACCACAGCCTTCAAGGCGGCGGCCGACGGCGGCAGCGCGGCGATCGAAAGCACGGCGGCGCCTGCGGCTTCGGCCAAGGTGCGCTACATTTCCGAAGAAAAGGTCGTCTCCGACCGTCCGGAACTGGGCGCGGCCAAGATCATCGTCTCCGGCGGCCGTGCGCTCGGTTCGGCCGAAGAATTCCAGACGGTCCTCGATCCGCTGGCCGCCAAGCTGGGCGCCGCCGTCGGCGCCTCGCGCGCTGCGGTCGATGCCGGCTATGCCCCGAACGACTATCAGGTTGGTCAGACGGGTAAGGTCGTGGCGCCGGACCTGTATATCGCCATCGGCATTTCGGGCGCCATCCAGCACCTCGCCGGGATGAAGGATTCCAAGGTCATCGTCGCCATCAACAAGGACCCCGAAGCCCCCATCTTCTCGGTGGCGGACTACGGCCTGGTCGGAGACTACAAGACCGTTTTGCCGGAATTGATGAAGGCGCTGGGTTAAAACCAGCGTTTCTTCTCCGCATTGCAAAAAAATACGGAAGCCCGCGTTGTGATACGCGGGCTTGCCGCGCTATATGAGTCTTAAACCTTACGGGAATCTCCGCATGATCACCATCAAGACAGTCGGCATTATCGGCGCGGGCCAGATGGGGGCCGGTATTTCTCAGGTCTGCGCCCAGTCGGGCTACGACGTCCTGCTCTTCGATCAGTCGGCCGATGCCGTCAAGGCCAGCCTGGCCCGGATCGAAAAGGGCCTCAATCGCCTGGTCGAAAAGGAAACGATTACAGCTGAAGATGCCCAAAGCGCCAAGGCGCGGATGATGCCGGCGGCTTCGGTCCAGGATCTCAAGGACTGCGACCTGGTCATCGAGGCGGCGACCGAGAACGAGCAGGTCAAGAACGCCATCTTCCGGTCGGTGTGCGAGCATCTGAAGCCCGAAGCTTATCTCGCCTCCAACACCTCATCGATTTCGATCACCCGCCTGGCGGCGGCAACCGACCGCCCAGGCAAGTTCATCGGCCTGCACTTCATGAATCCGGTGCCGATCATGAAACTGGTCGAGATCATTCGGGGCATCGCCACCGACACCTCGACCTACGAGATGGGCATCGAATTCGCCCGTTCGTTGGGCAAGACCACGGCGGTGGCCGAAGACTTCCCGGCCTTTATCGTCAACCGCATCCTGATCCCGATGATCAACGAGGCGATCTACACCCTGTACGAAGGCGTCGGCACGGTCGAGGCCATCGATACCGGCCTGAAGCTGGGCGCCAACCACCCGATGGGGCCGCTGGAACTGGCCGACTTCATCGGCCTGGACACGGTCCTGGCGGTGATGAATGTGCTCTATGACGGCCTGTCGGATTCCAAGTATCGTCCGTGTCCGCTTCTGGTGAAATATGTCGAGGCCGGTTGGCTGGGCCGCAAGGTCGGGCGCGGCTTCTACGATTACCGCGGCGAAAAGCCGGTGCCGACGCGTTAATGGTTCAGGGGGCTCCGCTGCATTTCCGCACACCGGAACGGACATGGCTGATCCTGTCCGCGGTGGCGGCGCTGTGCCTGCATGGCGCGCAATGGTATCTCGCCGCTTCGTTGATGGGCGGCGAAGACGCCCTGGCTGAGGCCCAGCGCCAGATGGTCTTGGCCGCCTTCTGGGTGGTGGCGTCGCTGGTCCTGTGGAAGCTGTCCTTTCCACCGTCACGCCTGCACGGCCTGCTGCTGGCCCTGTGCGGCGCCCTGTTCATCACCCTGGCCGGCAATATCGCCGCCCTGCTCAACTACATGATCAAGGGCGTGACTCTGACCCAGGAACTGGTGTCGGCCTTCGCCCTCTATCGCGGGCTCAAGGGGCTGGGCGAACTGGCCCTCTCAATACCCACCGCGGTCCTGTTGCAGGGCCTGGCGCTCAGTCGCAAGAGCGCCTGATATGACCGGGCCGCGCGAGGGGGAACGTTTCGCGGCGCTCGACCATATTCGCGGCCTGGCGATCCTGGGCATTCTCATCGTCAACGCTATCGCCTTTGCTCAACCGTTCGACGTCTATGTCGACCCGACGCGGTCGCCGGTGGTGATGAGCGCCGCCGACGACTGGACCTGGTGGGCGATCGAGACCTTTGCGCGGGAAAAGTTCATCACCCTGTTCTCGCTTTTGTTCGGGGTCAGTGTCTTTCTGGTGGGCGAGACCGGTGAGCGGCCGTTGCAGCGGCGGCTGATCTGGCTGATCCTGTTCGGCCTGATCCACGGGGCCCTGATCTGGCACGGCGATATCCTGTTCCTGTATGCGGTGACCGGGCTGATTTTCATGCAGTGGCGCCACCGGCCGGCGGCGTGGCTGATCGGTGTCGGTGCGTTGATCTATGCCGTTACGGCCGCCGCGTTTGTCGGGATCGACATCCTGTCGCAATATATGCCGACGGGGCTGGAAATGCCGCCACGTGATCCGGGCTATGTCGACCAGATGCGGGCCGGATTCTTCAGTTCGCTGGCCGGGAATGCCTGGCAATGGGCCCAGGACGTCATCGCGGCGGTGATCGTTTTCGGTCCCCATACCCTGGGCCTGATGATGCTGGGCCTGGGGTTGTTCAAGGCGGGCTTCCTCAAGGGCGAAAGCCCGAACGGCTGGTACTTGCTGGCCTGGGCGGTGGGGCTGCTGGGCCTGGTGCCGTTGGCCGGTATGAACCTGGTTTTCATGCAGGGCGGCTATCAGCCGGTGGATTTCTGGCTGGTGTTCAACATCGTGGACAGGGCTTTGCCGCTTCTGATTTCGCTGGGCTATGCGGCGCTGCTGATCCTGGTGGCGCGGTCCGGCGGCGGATGGCTCTTGTATCCGCTGGCCTGCGCCGGGCGGATGGCTTTCACCAACTACCTGACCCAGTCGGTGATCATGACCATGCTGTGCTATGGCGGCCGGGCACCGGCCGGAACGGAAGTGGCGGGTTATGATCTGCCGCTGTACGGGACGCTGAACCATGCCGGCCTGGTGCCGATCGTGGTCGCCATCTGGATCGGGCAACTGCTGTTCAGCATGCTGTGGCTTCAGGTCTTCCGCTATGGCCCGTTTGAATGGGGCTGGCGGTGTTTGACGTATAAGCGCTGGATGCCGATTTTGAAGTGAGGCTAAACCTCGCCCCACATGCGCAGCAGATTCCCGATGGTCTTGCGCAGCATCAGCACATGGTCGCGGTCGGTCGCCGACAGCAGCATCCGCTGCAGATCGAACAGAACATCCCGCTCATCCTCATGTTTCGTGAGGCTCTGGATCCAGCCGATACAGGCCAGCCGCTCGCCGCGCGTCACCGGCGCTACCTGGTGAAGTTGGCCGGTCTTGTGGATCACCATGTCGCCGGCTTCCAGGCGAATGTCGCGCGTGCCGTCATTGGCTTCCAGGGTCAGGGCGCCGCCGTCGTAGTCCACCTTCGGCGTCAGGAACAGGGTGAAGGCCAGGTCGGTGCGCATCGGATTGCCGTTGTCGTCCTTCATCAGCGGATCGACCGGATGCAGGCCGAATCGTTCGCCGACGGCATGTTTTGTCAGGATAATCGGTGAAAACCGCGCCGGCTGGGCATAGGCCTGGACCAAGGGATGGCGGGTGACGATCGACTTGACCCAGCCCATGACGGCGCGCGCCTTGGAGTCGTTATGCTGCGGCTCGCCGGGCTTGCCGTGGCGGACGGCGCCGGCGGGCAGGGCCTTCAGCCGGGTCGTGACCTCGGTCAGCTCGTCCTTGTCGAGGGCGGATTGAATGAACAGCATGGGGACTCGCAGGCCAAATCACAAAGGAGGCGGACCTTGCCTCCGGGCGGCGGGTTTGTAAACCGCTCACGCCCGGCGCAGGGCTAGGGCGGCTTTCAGGCCCTTCACATCGACCTGCCAGGCGGGCACGACCAGCATGATGGCCATGGCTTCCAGTTGCGACACGATGCCCACAGCCAGGGTCAGCCAGAACAGCCAGCCGGTCTCGCCGGTCAGGTAGATTTGCGACGCAAGCGCCCACAGGAAAAGGCAGAAGATTTTCGACAGCAGGTGATGGGTCGAGGCTTCGCGGCCGAAGCGTACATAGCTGATCAGATGGGTGGTCGCTTCCATGAGGCCGAGAGCTGCCAACATGATACAGGTCACCTGCCAGATATCGGGATGCAGCATGTGCAGGCTGATCGCGACCGACAGCCAGAAGACGACGTCGCAGCGGCTGTCCCAGAGGCGCAGGCTGTCGGTGACGATGTTCAGGCGACGGGCGATGACACCGTCGAAGATATCGGACAGCACGCCCAGGGCCAGAAGAACCGCGCAGATGACAGCGGCACCGGCCGGCTTGAACCCGGCCACGGCCAGCAGGACCGGTCCGGCCACCAGCCGGAACAGGATCAGGGCAAACGGCAGATGCCGCATTACTCCGCCCGCAGCTTGTCCAGCAAGGCCTTGACTTCGGGCGTATCCCACGAGGCTTCGCCGTCCAGGCGGGCAACGATGTCGCCGTTCTTGTTCAGGATCAGGGTCGAGGGCAGGCCGGCCACATCCAGCTTCGATGTCTTGCCGACCAGATCGTGATCAACATAGACGTCCAGCGGCTGCTGCACATCGATGAACGACTTCACGTCGGCGAACTTGTCCTCGGTGTCACCACTCAGCGCCACCACGGCCACGCCCTTGCCGGCGTAATCCTTTTGCAGGTTGGCCAGGGTCGGCATTTCGTAACGGCACGGCGCGCACCAGGTCGCCCACAGGTTCAGCACCACGACCTGGCCCTTGAAGTCGGCCAGGTGCATTTCCTTCTTGTCCCGGTTGATGAAGGCCAGGTTGTCGATCTTCCGCGGCGTGGCGAAGGTGACCATATGGGCGATCGAGCCCTTGACGTAAGGCGCCAGCGGGCCTTCGGCCTCGGCCTTGACCGCGCCTTCGACGCCCTTGGTCTGTCCGCTCGTCAATTGCGGGAGCAGTTTCCAGCCGGCAAAGCCCAGGACACCGACCGCCGCCACGCTGGCCACGATGATGGCGATACCCAGCCCGCTGAGACCGCGCTTTTTATGTGCTTTTCCGGTGTCGCGCCACTTGGGTTCGCCACCGTCCTCGGCTATAGGCTGCGCAGGCTGATCGGGCTGCGGCGCAGGTTGCGCCGCCTTCAGGTCATCACTGTCCAAAGGGTTATCCATGAGCGATCATACCGACGAAGCGTCCCCCAAACCCCAACAGGGTCAAAAGATGTGGGGTGGACGTTTCAGTGCCCGACCCGATGAAATTATGCAAGCCATCAATGTTTCCATCGATGTCGACAAACGCCTGTGGCAGCAGGATCTGCGCGGATCGCGCGCCCACGCCGCCATGTTGGCGAAACAAGGTATCATAAGTTTTAACGATGCCAAAACCATCGACGACGGTCTGGCGAAGATCGAGGATGAGATTCAATCGGGCGTGTTTCCTTTCCGCCACGAATTCGAAGACATTCACATGAATGTCGAGGCCCGGCTGCGTGAGCTGATCGGCCCGGTGGCCGGGCGGCTGCACACGGCGCGTTCGCGCAACGACCAGGTGGCGACCGATTTCCGTCTGTGGGTGCGCGACCAGGTCGACCTGACCCTACAACAACTGATCGCCCTCCAGGACGCCTTGGTCCAACGTGCCGAACAGTATGCCGACGCCCTGATGCCGGGCTTTACCCATCTCCAGCCGGCCCAGCCCGTGACCTTCGGCCATCACCTGATGGCCTATGTCGAAATGTTCGGCCGCGATCATTCGCGCTTTGCCGATGCCCGCGCCCGCATGAACGAGAATCCGCTGGGCTCGGCCGCCCTGGCCGGTTCGCCGTTTCCGATCGACCGTTTTGCCACCAGCGAAGCGCTCGGCTTCGATCGGCCCATGGCCAATTCGCTGGACGGGGTGTCGGCGCGCGACTTCGCCCTGGAATCGCTCAGCCACGCCGCCATCTGCGCCGGCCACCTGTCGCGCCTCGCCGAGGAAATCGTCATCTGGACCACCCCGATGTTCGGTTTCGTCAAGCTGTCGGACGCGTTTTCGACCGGCTCTTCGATTATGCCGCAGAAGCGCAATCCCGATGCCGCCGAACTGGTCCGCGCCAAGACCGGCCGCATTACCGGTTCCCTGATCGCCCTGACCACCGTCATGAAAGGCCTGCCGCTGGCCTATTCCAAGGACATGCAGGAGGACAAGCCACCGGTGTTCGAAGCCTTCGATGCCCTGGATCTGGCCCTGCGCGCCATGACCGGAATGATATTGGATCTTGACGCCAATACCGACAAAATGCGCGCGGCGGCTGGCGCCGGTTTCTCGACGGCCACCGATCTGGCCGACTGGCTGGTACGCAACCTGAACATCCCGTTCCGCGATGCCCACCATATTACCGGCTCGGCCGTGAAGCTGGCCGACGGCAAGGGTGTGGATTTGGCGCAACTAGACCTCGCTGATCTGCAAAATCTGGAAGCCAGGATTACGGAGGATGTGTATAAGGTGTTAACACCCGAGGCTTCGGCCGCTTCCCGCCAGTCCTATGGCGGTACGGCGCCCGACCAGGTACGTAAACAAATCCAGAGTTGGAAGGATCGCCGCCTATGATGACCGTCAACAAGACCCGCTTCGTCACCTCGGCCGCCGTTACGGCGACGGCCCTGCTGGGCGCGGCGCTGCTGCTGTCGGCCTGCGGCAAGCTGGGGACGCTGGAACAGGCGCCACCGATGGTCGGCGATGACGCCAAGGCGTCGTGGTCGGCGTCCAAGAACGCCAATGGCGGTTCAACGGCGACCCTGGAAGACAGCAGCGCCTCCAACGAAACCGAGCGCGCCCTGCCCCAGGCGGACGACGACAACAAGATGGAAGACCCGTACCGCGGCAACAAGAAGGTGCAGGACGCGCCGCTGGAAGGCTTCGGCAACGCCACCATTTTCAACAACAACGGCCCGAAGTAGGGTTACGCGTGAACCATTTCGACTATCAGGACGGCGAGCTGCATTGCGAGGGCGTGTCCCTGACGGACATTGCGCGCGAGGTCGGCACCCCCGTCTATGTCTATTCCTCGGCCACCTTGGAACGGCATTATAATGTCTTTGCCGGCGCGCTGAACGCGTCTCCGGCCCTGCGCAGCCCCAAGGGCGAGGCGCCGCTGGTCGCCTATGCCATGAAGGCCAATTCCAACCTGGCCGTCGTCCGCACCCTGGCGCTCCAGGGCTGCGGCGCCGATACGGTCAGCGAGGGCGAGATCCGCAAGGCCTTGACCGCCGGTGTTCCGGCCGAAAAGATTGTCTTTTCCGGCGTCGGCAAGACCGATGCCGAGATGGCCTTCGCGCTCAAGACTGGCATCTACCAACTGAACGTCGAGTCGCGGCCCGAGCTGGACCGGCTGGCCCGCGTGGCGGCGTCGCTGAACATGATCGCCCCCTTCGTCATCCGCATCAACCCGGGTGTTGGCAGCGGCGGCCACGCCAAGATCACCACCGGCGGCGCGCGCGACAAATTCGGCATATCGGCCGAAGAAGCGCTGAAGCTTTATGCCGAGGCTGCGGCCCACCGCAATCTCGCGCCGGTCGGCATCGCCTGCCATATCGGCTCGCAGATCACCGACCTGACGCCGCTGCAGGCGGCCTTCTCGCGTATGAAGGGCTGGGTCGAAGCGCTGCGTGCTGAGGGCCTCAGCGTTGAGCGGCTGGATCTGGGCGGCGGGCTGGGCGTGCCCTATTTCAACCAGCCTGAACCGCCGCACCCGGTCGATTTCGCCGAGATGGCGGCCCTGACGGTCGGGACTCTTGGTGTGCGCTATACCTTCGAGCCCGGCCGGGTGATTGCCGCCAATGCCGGTGTCCTGGTGTCGCGCGTGGTCCATGTCCATGAGCGGACCGACAGCGGCCAAAAGTTCCTGGTGCTGGACGCGGCGATGAATGACCTGATCCGCCCGGCGCTGTATGACGCCTATCACGACATCCGTCCGGTGGCGCAGCCCACCAACGACGACAGCGACATCTATGATGTGGTCGGTCCGGTGTGCGAGACGGGCGATACCTTCACCCGTAATCGCGAACTGCCGCGGCTGCGGGCGGACGAGCTGGTCGCCTTCATGTCGGCCGGCGCGTACGGCGCGGTGATGGGAAGCGAATATAATTCACGTCCGCTCGCCCCTGAGGTGTTGGTGCGTGACGGTGGCTTCGCCGTCGTGCGTCCTCGCCCCAGCTATGATGAGATGATGGCGCGCGAGCCTCTGCCCCAATGGCTAGAATTGGGGTTGGAGCCGCAAGGTTCGCGGCCGCGGGCGGCATCGGCGTGAATACGAGAGCGGGAAACCCTGGGGGAGTTATGTCGGGCAGAAAGCCATCCGCCTTATCGCCTTTGAACCGCGCCCTGTTCTGGACGCAGGTGGTGATGGTTTGGGAACGTATCCTGCCGGCTCTGTTTCCCTATGTCCTGCTGGTGGCCCTGGTCGCGGTGGCGGCCCAGTGGGGTCTGTTCCTGAATATGCCGAGCTGGGCCCATGCCGGGGTTCTGTCCGTCGGCCTGCTGGTTGCGATCTTCGCGTCGATCCGGGCGGTGTTCCGTTTCCGCGCGCCGACCTTTACCGAATACAATACGCGCCTGGCGGTCGATAACGGCGTCAAGCCGGAACGGCTGTTGGCCATGCGCCATGAGGTCGATCAGCCGCCACTGCGGGTGGGCAAGGCCAAGGCGGGTATCGCCGAATCCGACCCCTATGCCCTGCGGTTCGTGGCGCTTGTGGCGGCGCTGTTGGGTTTCCTGGTTCTGGGGCCGGTACCGTGGAGCCGGGTGCAGCACGGTTTCATGCCCTTCGCCCAGCTGGACGCCAAGGCGGACATGCAATTGGCGCGGAAATAGGCACTGTCTGATAACACTGCTGCGCTGAAATCGGAAAAGTTCAGTCCATCGCCCCGACATAGGGCAGGCCACGGTACTTGCCGCCATCGTCCAGGCCGTAGCCGACCAAGTAACGCGCCGGGGCTTCCCAGGCCGTGAAGTCCGCATCCGTCTCGCGCGGGGCACCGTCCTTCAGCGGATCGGGTTTGCGCGCAAATACCGCCGTCAGAACCTCGGCGGCGCCGGCTTCGCGGACGATCTCAACCGCGATCTTCAGCGATGCGCCGGTATCCAGGACATCGTCCATGATCAGCACTTGGCGGCCTTCGACCGAGCGCTGTAGCGGCGCGCGAATCAGCATGGCGCCGCCTTCGTGAGCGTCGCCATAGGAAGACAGCCACAGGGCGTCGAAGGCGATGTCGCGGCCGGCTCGGTTCAAAGCCCGCGTCAGGTCGGCGGCAAACCAGATGCCGCCCGTCAGCAGGCACACCCCGACACAGTCCGGACGGACATAATGCACCAGCAGATCGGCCAGGGCCTGGACGCGGTGCTGGACCTCGGCCTCGTCGATAAGGACGGCAGGTAAAACCGGATCAGTGATGGGCGGGAGCGGGTTTGGTGGCGTGGTCGTCATGGTGACTGGCGGGCAGATCGGGGCGGAGAGCGGGAGCATGACCGCCCGCGGCTTCGGCATGATCTGCCGCCGCCGGAGCCGCCGCGCCGTGGTCCGGCGCAGTTTCCCCGGTTAAGGCCTCTTCGGGGCCGTGTCCAGCCGAATCGTTTGCAGGCGCCGCAGGGTCGTCGCCATGGCCGATGTCACCGTGATCCTCGCCTTCGGACGCGGGCGCGGCGCCATCCGCATCGCCGTGTTCCTCGTCGCCATGGCCGGACTTTTCATCGCGCAGCGCCACGCCTGGCTTCTGCTTCATGGCTTCCAGGTCGAAGCCCAGTTGCAGCGAACCGCCCGCGGTGAGGTTCTTGGGATCCTTGACGTCGAAGGTCAGGGTACGGGTCGCGCCGGGCTCGACCATCAGGCCACCCGACGGGATCAGGATGGTGTCGAATTGCTCGCCGGTTGCGTCGTACAGCTTGACCTTAACCGGCGGCACCTTGGTCGGTTTTTTGACCAGGTTGGTAATCTTCGCATTGACGGTCACGACGAAGCGGCCATTGCGGAACGCCGGGTCGGCCGTGTATTCGTCGATGCTCAGATTGGAAGCGTTAACCGGCAGATTGAC
The DNA here is from genome assembly GCF_000495795.1 of Asticcacaulis sp. AC460. Taxonomy (GTDB): domain Bacteria; phylum Pseudomonadota; class Alphaproteobacteria; order Caulobacterales; family Caulobacteraceae; genus Asticcacaulis. Next base: position 106,226 of record NZ_AWGD01000003.1, on the reverse strand, counting down.
CATGGCATAAGCGCCGGCGACGCGCGGGAAGGCGCGCACAATATCGACCCGGAAGAAGAAGCCGATGGCCAGGAAGGCGATAACCGCCGCGCCCATGGCGCCCCAGACGATCATCTGGGCCGTAAGTTCCTTGCTGCGCTTCTTGTCCTCGACCATGGCGCGGTACTGGCCCGGCAGTTTGCGCGGTTTGATATCCTGAAGCTCTTCGGCCCGCGACGGGGCGGACTGCGCCGGCAGCGGCAGCTCGATCGGATCTTCCTGGCGTTCGGCATGCCAGGTCATCCGGCAGGCAGCGCACCGCACCGTGCGGCCGCCGGTTGGCAGCTGCGAATCCTGCAGAGTGTAGCGCGTCGAACAGCTGGGACAGGTAAGAATCATAACCGGAACTGATCTGGGGACCGCAGCCAAATCATGCACAGAATAACCGGCACTTTTTGGCATACGGCGTGTCTTCGCCCGACAAATGACGAAGTTTCTTAACCATATGTCGCTAAAAAGTCTTAACAACCGGTCAAGCCTGACCGTCACTTGGCGCCATGGCTCAAATTAACGAAAAAAAGCAACTGGCCAGCTCCGTCACCGGCTTCCTGCCGGGCGACGACGCCGTGGTGTCCTTCGACAATGTCAGCCTGGGTTATGGTGCGACGTCCGAAGCCGACTACATCCTGAAATCCCTGTCGTTTCAGTTGCCGGCCGGGTCGTTCCACTTCCTGACCGGGCCGTCGGGCGCAGGCAAGACCTCGCTGCTGAAGATGATCTACCTGGCCCAGGCGCCGACGTCCGGGCGGATTTCCCTGTTTGGTGAAACCGTCAGCAGCGGCGACCGGGCCCAGGTGGCGCGGCTGCGCTCGAAACTGGGCATCGTGTTTCAGGAATTCCGCCTGCTCGAACATCTTAACGTGTTCGACAACGCCGCCCTGCCGCTGTTCGTCCACGGCCAGAGCTTTCGCCAATACCGCGATGACGTCACAGAACTGCTGACCTGGGTAGGGTTGAAGAACCAGCTTCAGGCCATGCCGCATGTCCTGTCCGGCGGCGAGAAACAGCGCCTGGCCATTGCCCGCGCGGTCGTCACGCGGCCGACCCTGATCCTGGCCGACGAACCGACCGGCAATATCGACTACGCCATGGGCCTGCGTATCATGCGGCTGTTCGTCGAGCTGAACCGGCTGGGCGCGACAGTCCTGATCGCCACTCACGACGAAAGCCTGGTTCGCGCCTCCGGCATGCCGGTGCTGGAGCTGAAGGACGGCCATATCGTCCGGCGCGACCTCAACACCACGGTCGGAGGGCGGCTATGACCGTCGTCTCGCGCCTGTCATCGATGAAGGCCCGCCACCTCCTGCCGGAACAGGATCAGCGTGAAATCGCCCTGCACTATGTCATCGGCGTGCTGTGCGTCCTGGCCTGCCTGGCGGCACTGATCGTCATGGCGTCGGACCGGGCGGCGCGTGGCTGGGCGCGCGAAATCCGTGCCGAGGTGACGGTCCAGGTGCGTCCGACCGGCCTGGAGAGCGGTTCGGTCGCCGCCGCCCGCGCCGCCGAGGTCCTGGCTGGCGTCAAGGGCGTCGGCCAGGTCACCGCCCTCGAACCGGAAAAGGCCAAGGCGCTGATCAAGCCGTGGCTGGGCGACGCCATCCTCGACGACCTGCCCATCCCCAACCTGGTTTCCGTCCGCCTCGACGATAAGGCGCCGGCCACGGTGAAGGCGCTGACGGATGCGCTGATCTCACACGATATTGATGCCTCGATCGACGATCATTCGGTGTGGTTGAAGGATGTTGAACAAAGCGCCCTGACCATCCGGCTGATTTCGATCGGTATTTTCTTCATTATTTTCACAGCGACCGCCGCCGTGGTCGGTTTTGCCACCCGGGCCGGATTGACCGCGCGCGCCACCATTGTCGAGGTCCTGTCGCTGTGCGGCGCGACGGATCTGTTTATCGCGCAACGGTTTCAGTACCGCTTTGCCCGCATGGCCTTCGAGTCCGGCCTGCTGGGTGCCGCCATCGCCGCCGGGGTGATGGCGGTCATAAAAGCCACAGGTTCCTCACAAAGCTTCGCCCTGGCTCTTCCCTTCTCATGGCTTGATCTGTTAATCTTATTGCCGTGTCCGTTCCTGGTGGCGCTGATCGCTGCGGTAACGGCACGGATCGTGACCTTGAGGTTGCTGGGAGGGAAGGGGTAGGTGCGTAGTCTTATCGCATTCCTGGTTGTGGTGTTGCTGTGGGCGGCGGGCCTCCTGGTCTTTGCCGATCGCGTCATCGAATCGACTCCGGCGACCGAACCCGAAGAAGCCGCCGACGCTATCGTCGTCCTGACCGGCGCTTCCGACATGCGGCTCAAGGAAGGCATGCGCCTGCTGGAGCGGCGCAAGGGCGAGCGCCTGTTCATTTCCGGCGTCAATCGCGACGTCAAGCGCCCCGAACTGATGGACGTTACCGAAGGTTCCAAGCGGCTGTACGAATGCTGCGTCGACCTGGGCTACCAGGCCGAAAACACCGTCCAGAATGCCCGTGAAATCGCCGAGTGGGCGCGTGGCCACGACTTCGACACCCTGATCGTCGTGACGTCGGACTACCATATGCCGCGGTCTCTGCTGGAGCTGAAGGCGGACATGCCCGATGCCCATTTCGTGGCCTATCCCGTACCGACAGCCGAACTCAACGCCCGCGACTGGTGGAAATCGCCCAAGGGCGCGCGCCTGATCGTGCTGGAATACTGCAAGTATCTGGCGATTTTGGGCCGCGATGCCGTGCTGAGCATCTCGCGCTCGATGGGCGACAAGGGCAAGAAGACTCCACCACCGCCGGGTTCCGAAACGGCTGCCTCGGCGATGAGCGTCGGGTAACTGACCTAACGGCATTCTTGCTAATTGCTGCGTCTGCGTCTACGCCTGAGGGCATGACCCGACTGCGATCCCTGATCTTCATGCTGTGGCTGTATGGTTCGATGGCCTTCTACGGCATCTTCTGTTCGCCTTTTATGCTTCTGCCGCTGCGCTATGCCATGCTGCCGATCCGCTGGTGGGGGCACACGGTGTTATTCGGCGCGCGCTGGATCGTCGGTATCAAGGTCGAATTCCGCGGTCTGGAACACATGCCTGACCAGGGCGCCCTTATCGCCGGCAAGCACCTCAGCATGCTGGACACCATTGCGCCCTTCACCGTGCTCAAGTTGCCGGCCTATGTCCTGAAGCAGGAATTGATGTACCTGCCGTTCCTGGGCTGGTTCGCCGCGCGCACCCGGATGGTGCCGGTGCGCCGCGACGAAGCCGCCAAGGCGCTGAAGTCCATGGTTGCCGGCTGCCGCGCGCGGCTGAAGGAAGGCCGCCAGATCCTTATTTTTCCAGAGGGAACGCGTTCGGACATCGGCCAGGACGCGGCTTACAAGCCGGGCGTGGCGGCGCTATATCGCGACCTGGAGGTTCCGTGTCATCTGCTGGCGACCAATTCCGGCCAGTTCTGGCCGGGCCATGGCATCGACCGTAAGCCGGGCACGGTGGTGTTCGAGTTCCTGCCCCCGCTGCCGCCCGGCCTGAAGCGCGCCGAATTCATGGCCCAGCTCAAGGAACGGCTGGAGACGCGCTCGAATGCCCTGATTGCGGAACAGACAGCAAAATAGTCCTCGGAGAAATATCGCCCGAATTCGCTTTTGCCCTTAGTGCGCAGGACTACTTGGGTTGGCTGGTAAAGATGATGGGGTGATGTAATTGGCTTACGTCCCAGACACTGTTGCTGATTTCCGGAAGCGTGGGCTCCTTGCTCCGTGCTATGGCAATGTCTCGCTCTGACTGATCCGAAATGACGAAATAGCCAAGATAATCGTAGACCGACTCGGACGGAACTCCGTTACGTACGCACCAGCATCCTCGGGCGAAGTTTCCTATATAGGTCGCTTTTCCGGGTTCAATCTTAAAGGGTATCGAGAGGGGTGTCTTGGAGGACCAGGTTATCGTTGCCAACGTCATCGTCATGCCGTTAATCGCATAATCATAAATCTCGTACTGGCCTGGAGGCAGTTTTCTTATCACAACAAAGCCGGACCCGTTGTCGCTGTAGTCTATGTCCTTTGGAAAATCCGCAGCTCTCGACCAGTTTATTTTTTCGCAACCGCAGTACATGCGATCTATCCACTTGGGCGCAACTTCCGCGGGAATTTTTCTATACAGGAACGAAAAGGTCATGGGTGTGTACGACCCAATGGAGTAGACGAGATATCCGGCGTCGGCGCCCTTATAGGCTTTTTCCGCCAGCGCTGAATTTGGGTAGGCGAGTGCTGCGTAGCAAAGCAACGCGCCGATCAATAGTCTAAACAGCTTCACCTGTGCCCCCTTGTCCTGTGGTGAAAACCGTAATCACATATCACGCGATGCCTTCAAGTCCTACCGGATATTGTCCTTCTGAGCAGCGGATTTGCCATGGGAAAACGCTAATCTAGCCCGATCCTCCGACTTTGAAAAGCCGCGGAGCCTATGCCCAAATCCCCTTGACTCCCCATACTGCTTATCATACACTGTATATCACACAGTATGTGTTATACAGTGTATGAGGCAGGGTATGGATGAAGAGGGCGACCTGTATGAAAGCCTGCGCGCGGAACTTCGCCGCGGTTCGCTGGGCCTGGCCGTTCTCGCCCGGCTGCGGGTCGAGCGTTACGGCTACACCCTGCGCCAGGCCCTGGCCGACGACGGGCTCGAAATGGAGGAAAGCACCCTCTATCCCCTGTTGCGGCGGCTGGAGAGCAAGGGGCTGCTGCTCAGCGAATGGCGCGAGGAGGAGAAGCGCAAGAAACGCTTCTACATCCTCTCACCCGCCGGTGAGGCCATGCTGCAACGTCTGATCCAGGAATGGCGGACCATCAATATATCGCTCGAGAAAATAACCGGGGAGCGTTGAACATGCTTGAAGACTATCTGCGCGCCGTATCGCGCCTTCTGCCGCGCTCGAAGCGCGACGACATCATCGCCGAGTTGCGCGACGAGATCCTGACGCGGATCGAAGCGAAGGAGGCCGAACTTGGCCGGGTCTTGACCGACGCCGAGACCGAGCAGTTGCTGCGCGATTTCGGTCACCCCATCGTCGTGGCGGCGCGTTACCGCGACGGCCCGCAATATGGCGTCGGACCGGCCCTGTATCCCTACTGGGCCTTTGCGGTCCGCTTTGCCGTCATCATCCAGGTCTGCGTCTCGGTGATCGTCTTCGCGGCCCGGATCTTAAGCGGCGGCGATATCGCCGAGGCCTTCGGTTCGGCGATCGGTTCCGGCGTCACCGGGGCCATGACCCTGATCGGGTTCGCCACGGTGGCGGCCTGGCTGGTCGAGCGCAAGGGTATCAAGGTCGACTATCTCAACGCCTGGCGCGTCCAGGATCTACGCTTTCTCGATTTCGCATTTTGGGACTGGACCGATGTCCAGGAATGGATGGCTCAAATGAACAGTTCAAAACACGGCACCATGACGGCCGGCTTCGATTTCAGCGATGACTTTCGGGCTATCGGGCGCTCGACGACCGGGCGCGGCATCGGCACCATTGTCGGCGGGGTGGTGCTGCTCCTGTGGTGGGTCGGGCTGCTGCGGTTCGGTTTTTCGTCGATTTCGTTCGATTTCGGCACCCTGGGCCTTGATCCCGGCGCCCTGGCTCAGGTCGACTGGCCGGCGTTCAAGGCTGAGGTCTTCGGACCGTTCGTCGCCTACTTCGCCGCCCTGATCACCTATGGCATGGTGGTGCTGGTCCACCCCGCCGGTGTCCGCCTGCGCGGCGCGATCGACATCGTCATCGGTGTGATGGCCATCGCTATCTCCGCCTGGATCGGTATGAGCTCTTCGATTGCGCCGGTGGTCGGGGTCGATAGCGTCGCCGAACTGATCGAACGCACCCTGGCCATGGCGGCGCATCCCGTGCCGGTTCCCCTGACTACGGTCGTGACCCTTATCCTGACCTTTACGGCGATCGGCGGGTTCTTCCGGGCCCTGCGGGGCCTGTGGGCTGTCGTGGTCGGCGCCTATGCTGAACGCTACCGCCTGGCAGGCCAATCAGCTTGACAGGCCAATCAGCTTGACAGGTAGGTCCGCTTGACAGGTCGGGGCGAAGCGGCGTTTTGATACGGCATGGAAAACCGGATCATACTTGACGAAGGGTTGAGCCCGGAGCAGATCGTCGCCGGTCAGCTGGCCGCCTACAATGCCCGCGACATCGAGATGTTCATGTCGTTCTGGGAGCTGGACGCCGAGATCTACCAGCATCCGGACACCCTGCTGTCCAAGGGTTATGGCGATATCCGTGCCCGCCACGTGGTGCGGTTCCTCGAGCCCGACCTGAAGGCGGTCCTGGTCAGCCGGACCGTGATGGGCAACAAGGTGGTCGATACCGAGCGGGTGACGCGCAACTTCCCCAACGGCAAGGGCGAGGTCGATGTGGTCGGGATCTATGAGATTCTGGACGGCCGGATCAAGAAGGCGTGGTTCCTGACCGGCCCACCGCGGATGGCTTCGGCGTCCTGAAACCGCTGCCGCGCTGGCCTCAGTTGTCCTTGACCATCTCGACACTGGAAGGACAGCCATCGGTCTTGCAGGGCAGGGCGTCGTTCCAGCGCAAAATCCGCACGACATTCTCGCCGGCATCGGTGCGCGGATCGACCGGCACGACGATGACCCGGCCATCGACCGGCGCCTTCAAAGTCGCCGTGACGTCACCGAAAGCATTGGTGATCACCGCGACCACGTCGCCCGTCTTGACGTCCTGGTTCAGCTTGACCTTGGTGTTGGCCCAGCCGCCATGGGGCGACTTGACCTCGTAGCTTTCGTTGCCGACGAAGGGCGCCGGGCCGGTCGTCGTCACCTGCCCACCCAACATGCCGGCGTCGATCATGACATTGCGGATGCCGGCCATGGCGCGGCCGATATAGGCCTCGTCCCAGACCTCGGCCGTACCCAGTTCATAGGTCACGGCCGGAATCTCGACCCCGTTGAGCATGTTCTCGACCGCACCTTCGATGCCCGGGTCCATATGGATGACGTCGGGGCGCAAAAGGTCGCCCAGATGCCGCGCCGCCCGGGTCTGGGCGAAGACGAAGGCGCCATAGGTGCCGCCGCGCGACTGGGTATGCAGGTCGATGGCGAAGTCGGCATTACCCATGAACAGTTGTGACCACAGCCGGGCGGCAAAGCGGGTCGCCGCGTCGGTATCGCCGGCTACGGCCTCGGGGTCCGACGGGATCAAGCGGTTGAGGTTGCCGCCGGCACCGCCATGGCTGGAGGTATAGGTCCGCGTCGAATGCAACAGGCCCGGCGTGTTCAGGCCCGGAATGGTCACCACCGTGCCGCTCAGGGTCTTAGGGTCCAGGTCCTGGGTCAGGCGCTGCAGCACGCCAATGCCGTTCAGTTCATCGCCGTGGATGCCGGCGGTCAGCAGGAAGTTGGGGCCGGGCTTCTCGCCCTTGACCACCACCACAGGCACGTACCAGGCCTGGCCGGTCGGGTTGTCGAGTGCCCGGAACCACAGTTTCGTACGCCCCACGGGCAAATCGGCGGCGTCCAGCTTTTCGATCACCCGCGCGCCGTCGATGCGATCACCGGTATAGAGGGTAGCGGCAGGGCAGGCCGTGGCAGCCATCAGGCTGGCGGCGATCAGGGGCAGAAGCAGTTTCATGGAACGTCCGGGGCAAGGCAGGACGGTACTATGCCCCGGTATGTTCGTGATCACAAGGGGCCATGATCAGGCCGGTTGCTGGGCGCGCCAGGCCAGGAAATCGGTGACGGCTTGTAGGGTGATGGCTTCCAGGTCGGGCTTGATAGCATCGAAATCGAGGTTGTCGGCCAGACGGGTGACCAGATCGCTGTTGGAATACTGGTCATAAACCGCCTTGTCGTCGGCGCTCATGGTCGACGGGTCGGCGTTTATGGACGGATCGCCGCCCTGGGCGACCAGTTGCTGGATGTATTTGATCTGCGACAGGCGCAGCAGCACCTTTAGTTCGTCCGCCGTGAAATCGTCGGCGCAACTGGCCGCCAGCTTGCGGTTAAGGGCGCTTTCCTCGGCATGCAGGCCGTCGGTGTAGAACTGCACAAGGCGGTTCTGTTCCGTCGGCGTGAAGGACTTGATGGTCTCGTCGGCCAGCAGCGTCTGGGCGCCCGCGCGGGCCATGACGTCGACGATCTTCAGATTGCCGAGCACCCGTGCGGTCAGGTCCAGCTTGACCGGATCGGTGGCCTGGGCGGCGGCCGGCGTGGCGATGGTGGTCACGGCCATGGCGCTGAGGGCCAGGGCGGCGGCGGTGAAGAGGGCTTTGAACGACATGGTGTAAGTTCCCTGAAGTGATTATTGGGCCTGAAAACGGGCCAGGGCGGCGTTACCGGCTTCGAGGACCAGTGACTCGGCAGGCTCTATCTGTTCCTTGCTAAAAAGTCGCGCGATGAAAGGCTGGGGCACCAGGCGGCTGAACAGGGCGCTTTCGGATGGCGTCATAGTGGCCGGGTCCGGCCGCGGACCAGAGGGGTTGACCCCGGCAAGGACAAGGTCCTGCACATACTTGATTCTGGAAAACTGGGCCGCTTGTTCCCATTCCTCGGCGGTCAGACGGTTGATATTCCCCTTGGCCATGACATCGATGATCGCAACGCGGCGGATTTCCATTTCCTCGACAGCCAGCGCGAAAAATCGCTTTTGTTCGGTTTCGGACAGGCCGCGGTAGTCATCATTGCCCTCGAATCCGTTACGCATACCGATCAGCATCAGGTCGAAATACCGCAGGTTTTCCAGGACTTCGCGCGAGAGGGTCAGACTTGCTTCGGACACCTCCGCAGGGGGTGTCTGCGCCGTGGCCGGGCTCAGCGGGAGGATGCAAAGCGAAACCCCAAAAAGGCCGGCCGCGAAGTTACGCACGAAGGTTGGGCGCATGGCGGCTGGTCCTTCCCGGACGGCTTACTGGCCGGATTCGAACTGCTTGACGATGGTGTATTGCGCCAGGCGCAGGTCCAGTTCGGCGGCCCGGTCGATCTTGCCGTCGTCGTTCAGGCGCATCCGCGTCATCTTGCGTTGCGGATCGATGTCGAAGGCGACGATCAGCTGCATCAACTCGGGCGAGGTCAGGATATTGGCCTGGTTGCGTGCGTTCAGATCGAGAATCTTGTCTTCGAGTTCGGTCTGGGCCACGGCGGCGATGGTCGCCAGGCGGACGCGGTCGGTTTCACTCAGCTTGCTGAAGTCGATATGGCGGGCGACTTCCTGGATGATCAGCTTCATGTGTTCGCGCGCCACGAAGTAGCGCACCAGCTCCTCGGTGCCGTCGACGCGGAACAGGGTGCGCGCCAGGCCGACGCGCTCTTCGAAGGCGGCATTGCCCGCCGGGACGGCGGCGAAGGTGGCGACCTCATCGGCCGTGCCGTGGTCGGGCTTGGCGAAAGCGGCGACGATGGCGCGGCCGGCTTGCTGGTCCCAGGTGGCGACTTCGGGCAGGGCTGTCTGGACGCCGAAGCCACTGGCCATGCCGAACGCCATGCCCGTGGGCTCGGCGTCAGGCGCAGTCAGCGCCAGCAGGTTGTCGAGGGTGCGTTGATCCGGGGCGGTGACAGCCGCGACATCGTTGCTGGGAATCATGCCGGGGGTGATGATGGCGTGACCGGTGTCCGGCTGCGACTTTTTCGAAGCCTGGCTACGGCCCAGGTTCTGCATGTAGGCGCCCAGTTGCTTCGACTGATCGGCCGACAGGGGCGCCGATCCTTGCGTTGACTGGGCGTGAACACACCCTGCCGCCATGACCAGGGCAAGAGAAGCAGCGATGAGACGAAAGCGTACGGACAAAATCTACTCCCCCGGAGGTATCGGAAAACTGCGGATCAGCTGGCCATCGATTCCTGGAAGGTCTTGATGATCTTGATGACGGCCTCGACCATGTACTGCTGGATCTGCTGGGTATTGGACTGGCTCTGGGTGAACTTGCCGGCATTGTATTTGGCGGCGGCGACCGAGGAGTTGGCGGCGATCAGCTGCTGGATCTCGTCGGTGCTGAAGGAGGCCGACTGGGCGACCGCGATGTCGTTGATCAGGGTGGCTTCGGTCTGGCCCAGGATGGTGCTGGCGATCGACTCGTAGCGGGCGCCGTCCGTGGCGGACAGGGCCGCCTGGCCGGACCGCTCGATCACGATCTGCAGGGTCGTCGACTTGGTATTACCGATGACGTTGCGGATGTTGCGCGACTGGCCGTTGATTTCCATCAACTGCTTGTACAGCTCGACCTTCTGCGCGGCATTGGCGGAGTCGGCGGAGTCGTTGAGCTGGGCCAGGGCGGGCGTGGCGGTATCGCCGGCGGCGACCGCGTACAGATTGGACGGCGCAGCGTCGACAATCTCCTGCGCCAAGACCGGCGAAGCAAGGACCGTAAATAACACAGCGGCGGCAGCGACGCGGATCGTCTTCATGACGAACATCCCCCGAAAGCCAAAAAGTAAACGGACGATAAACCGGGGGATGGCGGGTGGCAAGGCTTGAATCCGGGAAACCGCCGCATTCCCGTCACGACTGTGGCGGGAATGCGAAAGACTCGCTTTTTACGCTTATTCGCCGCGCGGCTCGACATATCAACGGCGGCGTGCGGTCGCACGCTGCGCTGCCCGAACGCGCCAGGCGCATTTCTGGGCCTGCCGGCGCTCAGCGTAAGCCAGGATTAAACCAGAGTGCCGTGGCAGTGCTTGAACTTCTTGCCCGAACCACAGGGGCAGTCGCCGTTGCGCGCGGTCCGCTCCCAGCCGGCCGGCAGGGCCGAAACCGGCAGGTCGGCGCGCTGATCCGGCGTCAGGTCGTCGCTCAGTTGCGGACCGCGGGCGTTCTCGCCGGTCAGCGGGTCGAGATGGACCTCCTGGAATTGGCGACGGGCATGTTCGAGTTGCTGCGTGAAGTCGGGCTCCGGTTCGGGCTCAGGCGCCTGGAAACGGATTTCCATGGTCATCAGCCAGCGGGTGACCGATTGGCGCAGATTGACCAGCAGCGCTTCGAACATGGTGAAGGCTTCGGTCTTGTACTCGTTCAGCGGGTCGCGCTGGCCGTAGCCGCGCAGGCCGATGACGGCGCGCAGGTGATCCAGGTGCATCAGGTGTTCGCGCCAGTGCATGTCGATCATCTGCAGCAGGAACTGCTTCTCCAGCGACTTCATCTGTTCGGAACCCAGCAGTTCCAGGCGCTCTTCCATCTTGCGGGCGGCAAACGACTGCAGGCGTTCCTCGAACTCCTCGTTGGCGATGCCTTCCTCGCCCGCCCAATCCTCCAGCGGCAGGTCCAGGCCGGTCAGGGCCAGGACGCGTTCCTTCAGGCCGGCAATATCCCACTGTTCGGCATAGGCCTTGGGCGGCAGGTGCTGATGGACCAGGTCGTGGATGGTGTCCTGGCGGAACTCGTTGATCAGTTCGCTCAGCTCGTCCGCGTCCATGAACTCCTGGCGCTGCTCGAACACGGCCTTGCGCTGGTCGTTGACGACGTCGTCATACTTCAGCAGGTTCTTGCGGATTTCGTAGTTGCGGGCTTCCACGCGCTTCTGCGCCGTGGCGATGGCGCCGTTCAGCAGCTTGTGGGTGATGGCTTCGCCTTCTTCGACGCCCAGCGACTTCATCATGGCGTTGAGGCGGTCGCCGGCGAAGATGCGCATCAGGTCGTCTTCGCACGACAGGAAGAACTTGGAACGGCCGGGGTCGCCCTGACGGCCGGTACGGCCGCGAAGCTGGTTGTCGATACGGCGGCTTTCGTGACGCTCGGTGCCCAGGACGAACAGGCCGCCGGCGGCCAGCGACTTCTGCTTCAGGTCGGCGACCTGGGCTTCGATCTCGGCGCGCTTGGCCAGCAGTTGCTCCTGGTGAACCTCGGCGCCGGCGGCGTCCTGGTCGGACAGCCACTTCTGCACACGCATGTCGACATTGCCGCCCAACTGGATATCGGTACCGCGGCCGGCCATGTTGGTGGCGATGGTGACGGCGCCCGGGACACCGGCGTCGGCGACGATCTCGGCTTCCTGTTCGTGGAAGCGGGCGTTCAGCACGTTATGCGGGATGCCCTTGCCGGACTTCCACACGATGTCATAGGCGTCTTCGCCGGCCTTCAGAAGTTCCTTCTTGTCGGCCTTGGCGAAGGCGGGCTTGAGGGTGCGCGACTGCTCGACCCGGAAGCTGTAATTGTTCAGGAACTGCGACAGGGTCTCCGACTTCTCGATCGAAGCGGTACCGACCAGGATAGGCTGGCCCTTGACGTAGCAGTAGGCAACCTGCGCGGCGATGGCGTTGTATTTCTCGACCTCGGTGCGATAGACCTCGTCGTCGTCGTCGATACGCTGGATCGGGCGGTTGGTCGGGATTTCCAGGACATCCATCTTGTAGATGTCGCCAAATTCCTGGGCTTCGGTGGCCGCCGTGCCGGTCATGCCCGACAGCTTGCCGTACATGCGGAAATAGTTCTGGATGGTGACCGAGGCCAGGGTCTGGTTTTCCGGCTGGATCTCGACCTTTTCCTTGGCTTCGATCGCCTGGTGCAGGCCTTCCGACAGGCGGCGCCCGGTCATCATGCGGCCGGTGAATTCGTCGATCAGGATGATTTCGCCGTCCTTGACGATATAGTCCTTGTTCAGGGTGTACAGCGTGTTGGCGCGCAGGGCCTGGTTGGCGTGGTGGACCAGCGAGACGTTGATCGGATCGTAGAGGCCAGCCGAATCCTCGGCCAGGTGGCCGCCGGCCAGCAGCATTTCTTCCAACTGTTCCGAACCCTGCTCCGACAGGAGAACCTGGCGCTGCTTCTCGTCCAGTTCGAAGGTCGCCGGATCCTGGATCATCTCCAGGATGGTGGTGTTGAGGATCTTGTACAGTTCCGACCGGTCCTCGGTCGGGCCCGAGATGATCAGCGGCGTGCGGGCTTCGTCGATCAGGATCGAGTCGACTTCGTCGACGATGACGAAGTTGTGGCCGCGCTGGACCATGTCGGTGCGGCTGTAGGCCAGGTTATCGCGCAGATAGTCGAAGCCGAATTCGTTGTTGGTGCCGTAGGTGACATCCGAACCGTAGGCCTGCTTGCGCTGGGTCTGGGACAGGCCCTGGACGATGACGCCGGTCGTAAGGCCCAGGAAGCGGTAGACGCGTCCCATCCATTCGGCGTCGCGCTTGGCCAGGTAGTCGTTGACCGTGATCAGGTGGACGCCCTTGCCGGTCAGGGCGTTGAGATAGACCGGCGCGGTGGCGACCAGGGTCTTGCCTTCACCGGTGCGCATTTCGGCGATACCGCCCTTGTGCAGGATCATGCCGCCGACCAGCTGGACGTCGTAATGGCGCTGGCCGATGGCGCGCCAGGCGGCTTCGCGCACGGTGGCGAAGGCTTCGTCCATCAGGCTGTCGAGCGAGGCGCCCTTGGCGATGCGTTCGCGGAAGAGAACCGTCTGGTTGGCCAGCTGTTCGTCGCTCATCGCCTTCATTTTCGGCTCGAGGGCGTTGATCTTCTGGACGCGGGTCATATAGCCGCGAACCTTGCGATCGTTGGAGGAGCCGAAAAGCAGTTTGGCGATAGCCAGCATTGGTAGACCTTGTTTTACTTGTGTCCTCAAGGCCTGCCGTCCCTGTGCGGCGGCAAATTAGCCCATTGGATGTAGAGGGTTGAGTCGAGCGGCGCGAAGTTTCTTGTATGTGACCTGACGTTCACCGTAATGAAACGGGTTCTGGGTCAAATAAGCCGGAAAAAGCGCTTTTCAAGCACGGGCACTGACTTAAGCGGCAGAATGGTGTATGTCAACGCAGCCGCCCCGTGTGAACAATATTTAGGGGCCCTGGAGCGGGATGGCGTTGGTAGAATCGCCATCGGGCTCCAGATTTTTTGGTTTGGCGCGCAATTTACCCGAAAAGTGCTGCACACTTTATCGGATTGCGCTCTAGGGGATAGTTTATGATCGGACGCCGCGGTTTCCGCCTCGCCTTGACCTTGCTCGCCGCCGCAACCCTTGGCCTGGCGGCCTGTAACAAACCCACCGTTACCGACCGGCCGCCGGAACCCGGCGACATTGCCGTGGCCAAGATCGACAGCGAAACGGTATGGGCGTCCGACGTCCGCGCCGAAGCCGTCGCCCAAGGCGCCATCGGCCCGGGCGAGCCGCTGGACCCGACCTCGGACCTGTTCGCGCGCACGCTGGAAGAGGTGATCGACCAGCGTCTGCTGGCCAAGGCCGCCCGCGCCAAGGGACTGGACAAGTCCGTTGCCGCCCAGCGCCGCCTCCAGGCCGCGGAGGATCGGATCCTCGGCGACATGCTGGTTGAAAACACCATCGATCGCGACATCGATGAAAAGGCGATCAAGGAACATTACGACGAACAGGTAAAGCTGTCGAAGCAGTCGGAGGAGATCCGCACCCGCGTCATCCTGCTGAAGAGCAAGGATGATGCCGACAATGTGCTGAAGGCCGTTCAGGGCGGTTCGCTGTTCGAAGCCATGGCCATGGAGCGTTCGATCGACCAGACGACGCGTTTCTCGGGTGGCGATATGGGCTATTTCACCACCGATATCATGCCCCAGGCCTATAAGGGCGTCCTGTCGACGGCCAAGGTCGGCGATACGGTTGGCCCGGTCCAGACCGACGGCGGCTGGGCCATCCTGCGCGTCGAGGACCGCCGGCCGGAACAATTGCCGTCGCTGGAGGAAGAGCGTCCGATTATCATGCGCTACCTGATCTATAACCAGGTTGCCGGTTTGCTGGACGGCCTGCGCAAGGGCGCCAAGGTCGAGAAGCTGATCGAGAAGTCGGCGCTGAGCGACACGGCGGGCCAGGAGCCGGCCAATGCCCCGGCACATGCGGCTGAGGATTCGGCCAGTGCCGGCGAAGAGGCGAGTGCGTCGGCGTCTTCGGGCGGCAAGGGCAAACCGGTGGCCTTGTCGGTGCCGATGGGGGAGGCCAAGGGCGGCTCGTCGAAGCTGATCGGTACGGCCCGGGGCGGGTAGAGATAGTCTGATACCTCCCCACGCCTCTTTGCGTGGGGAGGGGGACCGCACGAACGCGCCCCGCCGAAGGCGCAGCGCGTGAGATGTGGTGGTGGGGCGACTTTCTTCCGGAAGCGCTGAAGCCGGCTACTCCGACAGCAAGTCGCCCCACCACCATTTCGCTACACTTCGCTTTGCTTCGTTCCGCTTATGGTCCCCCTCCCCACGCAAGAGGCGCGGGGAGGTATCAGAGATTTCTAATTACCGCCTCGCCTCACCGGATTGCTGGTTCTGACCTGACCCTTGCCGGTCTGGTGCTTGCCCGTGTGCTTGCCGTCACCCTTGGTCTTGCCGCCGTTACCCGCCTGGCCATCCTCCGTCGGAGTGGCCGCCGGATCGGACGGATCGGCCCCTCCGCCACGCGGACCCACGGCCTGATCGAAGGCACGACCGCCGATATCGGGCCGTCCGTCCGTGGCCGGCGTGACCCGTCGACGGTTGCCACCTTCCTCCTGGTCTCCGCCATAGGAACTGCCACCCTTGTCGCCGTCGACATCGCCGCCCGAACCGTCGTCACTGTCGTCCGAACCGCCCTTGCCCGGCTCGACCACCACCTTGACTTCGTCGAACACCACCCCGCCCTGGGGCTCGGCCTCTTCCACCTGGACATCGATCTCATCGACCCGGACGCCGCCGCGGCCCTGGTCGCCGCCCTTGCCCGTATCCACCGTCGCCTGGAAATCGCGGACTTCAACCCCGCCGCCGGAGCCCTGGGCCGGAGCGCCACGCTCTTCAACCTGAGCATCGAAACTGTCGATGACGATGGCGCCGGCCTGTCCCCGCCGGCTCCCCGGTCCCGGCGTTCCCTGGCGACCGCCGGGACGATCCGGCGCGCCGCGGCTACCCGGTGCATCCGCCGGCGTCGCCGAGCGATCGTCGCCGGTCCGTGCCGGGGCCTGACGGGGCTTGCCGACCTTTGCGGTTTTTGTCGCCGGCGGGTCCTTGTCACCAGCCACAGCGCATGGCGCCGCTACGGCCACGGCCAGTGTAAACATCAGTGCGAACGGTTTCATGTCACAGCCCCTCAGCCACGCCCCACCATAACGCGGTTTTACCCTCAGGGTAAGGTGCCGAAAAGCGTTGGCGAAGCGGACGCTGTCTGATAAGGCCACCCGGAGTTTTCAGCCTAGTTTTTTGGGAGACGCGCCATGACCAAGCCGCCAGCCTCATCGTCCAACCCCATGGCCAGTCTGGCGGCGCAGGGCCTGGAGCGCGCGCTCGATCCGTTCACCACCGCGATTTCCCGTGTCGTCCAGAAAGGCGCCGAATTGACCTCCAACCTCGTTCATGGCCCAGAGTCGCCTAAAGAACCGGCGAAGCCGGCGGCTGCCGCACCGGGCAAGCCCGGCCTGGCTGTATCGCCGTTGGCCGTACCCCTGCCCGACATGCCGCCCGTCGGCGGTGTCACGATGGCCACCGACCGTGCCGGCTTCTACAAGCATGAGCGCAAGGACGTTCTGCTGATGCAGTTCGCGCAGGGCACGACCTGTGCCGGCGTCTTTACGCGCCACACCATTGGTTCGGCGCCGGTCGATTGGTGCAAGAAGCAACTGGATGCCAATGAAGGTCAGGATGTCCGCGCCCTGGTGTGCAATGCCGGCTGCGCCAATGCTTTCACCGGCAAGCTGGGTGCCGACGCGGCGCGGCGGACAGCGTCGGCCCTGGCGCGGCGGATCGATTGCCGCCAGCGCGACATCATGCTGGCTTCGACCGGGGTGATCGGCGTGGTGCTGGACGATTCCAAGATCGCGGCGCGGCTGTACGAGCTGGAAAAGAACCTGCGCGCCGATGCTTGGCATGAGGCGGCCACGACCATCATGACCACCGACACCTTCCCAAAGGGCGCTTCGGCGGTGGCCGAGATCGATGGCGTCAAGGTGCGCATCAACGGCATCGCCAAGGGCTCAGGCATGATCGCGCCGGACATGGCGACCATGCTGGCCTTCATCGCCACCGACGCGACGCTTTCGCCGGGCGTGCTGCAAAGCCTGCTGGCTCTGTTCACCCGGACCACCTTCAATTCGGTGACGGTGGACGGCGATACCTCGACCAATGACACCTGCCTGCTGTTCGCCACAGGGGCGGCCGGAGCGCCGCGCATCTCACGCGCCGGCGACAAGCGCCTGGCCGACTTCAAGACCAAGCTGGAAGCGGTCATGCACTCGCTGGCGACCCAGTTGATCCGTGACGGCGAGGGCGCCACCAAGTTCGTCAAGGTCAATGTCACGGGTGCGGCCAATCCGGCCTCGGCACGGAAAATCGCCAAGTCGATCGCCGAAAGCCCGCTGGTCAAGACGGCGCTGGCCGGCGAAGACGCCAACTGGGGCCGGATCGTCATGGCGGTCGGCAAGACCGAGGAACCGGTCGACCGCGACCGGCTGGGGATACGTTTCGGCGACCTGGTGGCGGCGGAACAGGGCGCCGTGGCGCTGAACTATTCCGAAGCCGCCATGAGCGCCTATATGAAGAATGCCGAGCTGGAGATCGGCGTCGATGTCGGTGTTGGCCGGGCCACGGCGCATGTCTACACCTGCGACCTGACGCACGGCTATATCAGCATCAACGGGGATTACCGCAGCTGATCAGTTGCCGACAATATCTTCCGGCTTGAGGTCTTTCATCGTCACGTACTGGCCGAACCAGCCGGTTGACGTCTTGAACATCGACACCCGGATAAAATAGGGCACCTTATCGGTGTAGATGATGTAGTCGCGGACGACCAGGCGGTTGCCGGCGGTCGTCGTCTTGATCAGATCGTAATCGAACGGCACTTCATAATAGGTGCGCAACTGGTCCATGGTTCCGGCCAGTTGCGAGATGAGGTCCGGTTCGTTGACAGTTTCGGGCAGCATGAAGGCTGTAAAGGCTTCGGTGGTCTTGCCCTGGTTGGCCGTCTTGAAGAAAATGTCGACCTTGGTGTCGATCGCCTTGAGGTCGGCCGCCGTTACCTCGGCCATGGCGGTAACGGGAAGAGCCAGGATGACGGCCAGAGATATCAGTATTGCGCGCAGCATCGAATGCCCCCTCGGTTGACTGACTCGACTATGGACGCGGCCCCGCGGCGGCGCAAGCCCTTCCACAGTGCCGCAATCGCTGCTAGATCGGCCTTTTGCCGGATCGCCTGTCATGAAAACCGTTCTTGTCGTTGCCGCCGCCCTGGTCGATTCCGAAGGCCGGGTGCTGATCGCCCAGCGGCCCGATGGCAAGCAACTGGCCGGTCAATGGGAGTTTCCCGGCGGCAAGGTCGAACCCGGCGAAACACCGGAAGACGCCCTGATCCGCGAACTGGACGAGGAGCTGGGCATTACGGTCAAGCGCGCCTGCCTGGCGCCGTTCGTCTTTGCCTCGCACACCTATGACGACTTCCACCTGCTGATGCCGCTCTATCTGATCCGGCGCTGGGACGGCGAACCGGAAAGCCGCGAGCACAAGGCGCTGAAATGGGTGCGGCCAAACCAGATGCGCGACTATCCCATGCCGCCGGCCGATGTGCCGCTGGTGGCGTGGCTGTGCGACTTCATATGACGCCGCTGGAGGTCTCGCTGTCCAGGATCGTCGCCGCCGCGCCCGATGCCGGCGACTGGTGGCTGATCGGCAGCGTGGCGGCCAGACTGTTGGGCATCGATCTCGAACCGCAGGACGTCGATGTGCTGGGCTCGCGCGCCACCATCGAAGCCTTTGCCGGTAATCTCGGTGGCGGCGTGGTCGCGGGGTCCGGCAGCGACCGTTTCCGCTCGACGCCGTTTGTGCGGGTCGAGATCGACGGCGGACTGCCGGTCGAGCTGATGGGCGACCTGCATGTCAACAGCGACGGATGGCTGCCGTTAAAGGTTAAGACGCGCGTCGCTGTCGCGACGGTTGCGGGCGTGGTCTATGTGCCGTCGCTTACCGAGCAAGCCGAGATCTTCGAGACCTTCGGCCGGCCCAAGGATCTGGAGAAGGCCAGGTTGATAAGGTTGCCGCCGGTTAAGGATTAATCTTCAGGTAAGGTTGGTTAATTTTAACCGCATTTACACACTTTCCGTTAGGGCGGGCGTGGCAGGATAACCGTGTTCAGGGAGATACCCTATGCTTCACGGCCCAGAATTCCGGTCCGGCATGAGCCCGGACGTCGCCGATTATCGCGCCCGGCGCAAACACGGCCGCCATCGTGGCGACCAGGCCGTCAAGGGCGGCCGCAAGGGCCTGTCCGGCCTTATTTTCATGGCTGTCCTGGCCATCGCCTTCATGGTGTGGACGCACAACGGCACGCTGAACAGTTTGATGCAGGTGGTGATGGGGACGGGCTGTGCGGTGGCGCATCACCTGGGCCGGCCGCGCACCGGCGACACCAACTTCTGGGCCGACGGCAAGTTCAACGAAAACGGCGGCTGTGAAGGCGCCGGTTAAAGTTTGCCTTCCTTGACGCCCAGCGCATCGGCCAGGCGGGTTTTCGCCGAACCCGGCCGCAGCGGCTTCTGCTGCGATTCATGTGCCTTCCAGCCGGACAGGGTGATGATCTCGAAGGTCGCCGTAATGCGGCCTTCGTCGTCGGCAAAGTGCTCGAAATAGAGCTCGGTCATGCGCTGGAGCAGGGCGCGGTTCAGCCCCTTGCGCGGCCGGTCATGCAGGATGTTGCTCTCGGCCATGGCGCGCAGGTCGGCCATCAGCCGCAACGGATGCTCGTAGGACACCGTCACCCGGTCGGAATCGACCACCGGCATCTGGAATCCGGTGCGCTTCAAAAGGTCGATCAGGTCGGCGCCCTCGGCAAACGGCGCGATGCGCGGGCCATAGCCGCCGCGCACCTCGATTTCGGCCTCCATCAGGCAGGCGCGCAGCTCTTTCAAGGTCTCGCCACCGAACAGGGTGCCGATGAACAGGCCGTCAGGTTTCAGCGCGCGGCGGATTTGCACCAGGACACCCGGCAGGTCGTTGACCGTATGCAGCGACAGGGTCGATACCACCAGGTTCAGGCTGTCGTCGCCGAAGGGCAGGGCCTCCTCGTCCAGGATCAGCCGCGCCGGGCCGGATTGCTGCGCCGACAGGGAAGGGGACAGGTCGCTTTCGATCAGCAGATCGATCTTGCCGGCGGCCGGCGTCATGACCAGTTCCCGACCGAAACGGCCATCGCCCGAACCCAGTTCGAGCGCGACGTCGAACTGCCGGTTGATCGCCGACAGGGTCAGCAGGCTGTCCTCGATCGCCCGTTCACGCAAAAAATGGGCTTGCGCGAAACCGCGTGCGGCGCGATTTCTACGTGCGGCCAACAATTGGCGGTCAAAGAGGCGGGGCGGGGAATCGGACATGGGCACGCAGGCATGAGGAGACTGTCGAGCTATGTAGGTCAGTTCCGCTCCGAGGTTAAGGCCTTCGGTGAAGATCATTTGAGCTGGGCGCATGTCAGCGGCGTTGCACGCCAAGCCATGGACTTGGTGTTTCCGCCGCATGGCCTGGGCGAAACCGAGGAGGCTGACGCCGGAGGGATCGGCATGGAGGCCGGGCGGTGGTCGCGCATCCGTTTCCTCGACCGCGACGGCTGCGACATGTGCGCCCGGCCGTTCGACGGCGGTCTGCACCTGGGGGTGGACGGACGGTGCTCGGCGTGCGAAAGCGACCCTTTTCCGTTCAGCCGCGGTCGGGCAGCCTGTCTCTATTCCGAAGCGTCGAAGGGCGTCATCCTGGGGTTCAAGCACGGCGATCGGCTGGATGCCCGCCCGATGCTGACGCGGTGGCTGGAACGCGCCGCTGCCGATATCCTGAGCGACTGCGATATCGTGGCGCCGGTACCGTTGCACTGGCAGAGGTTGCTTGAGCGGCGTTATAACCAGGCGGCGGAACTGGCCCGGCCCTTGGCGCGGCGCTTCGGCAAACAGTATCTGCCCGACGGCCTGAAACGCGTCCAGATGACCAAGTCCCAGGGCCATGCCTCGGCCCAGATGCGTTGGGACAATGTCCGCAAGGCGTTTGCCGTCAGTCCTTCCGGCGCCAAGGCGGTCGCCGGTAAACGCGTGGTGCTGATCGACGATGTGTTTACCACGGGCGCGACCCTGAAGGCCTGCGCCCGCGAACTGCTGACGGCCGGCGCCACCCAGGTCGATGTCGCCGTGCTGGCCCGTGCCGTCCAGGAGAAGTCCTAAGGGCTCACCGCACACGCGTACCCTTTAAGTTTAGCAACCATTTTCCTATATAGTCTTGACGAAAGCCGTGACATCATCCGGTATGTCTATGTGTTTGTGAGTTTTGCATGGCCAAGATCGAAATCTATACCAAGCCCTACTGCCCCTATTGCGAGCGCGCCAAGGCGCTGCTCGAAGACAAGGGTGCCGAGTATAAGGAGATCGTTGCTTCGAACGATCCCGACCTGCGCGCCGAGATGAACAGCCGCTCGGGCCGCTATACCTATCCGCAGATTTTCATCGACGGCCTGCATGTCGGCGGCTGCGACGACCTGATGGCGCTGGAGTCGCGCGGTGGTCTCGATCCGCTGCTGGCGGCCTAAGTGACCCTCGCGGTTGCACTGGTCCAACTGACCACGCCGGCGGATGCGCAGGCGGCGCAGTACCATGCCGAACCGTTGATCCGTGAGGCGGCGGCTACGGGCGCGCAACTGATCCTGCTGCCAGAATGCGCCAACCTGGTCGAACAGCGCAGCGAGTTCAAGGCCGGCAAGGTGGCCACCGAAGATGACGATGTCTTTGTCCTCGGCGTGCGCGAGCTGGCGAAAGAGCTCTCGGTCGCCATCCTGATCGGTTCGGTCATTGTGGCCTCGGGCCGCGATCACCGCGCCGCCAACCGAACCCTGCTGGTCGGACCGGACGGCGAGATTCAGGCGCGCTACGACAAGATTCACCTCTTCGATGCCGACACCCCGGACGGTAAGTCCTATCGCGAAAGCGCCACCATGTGCCCGGGCGACCAGGCGGTGGTCGCCGACACGCCGCGGGGCCGGCTGGGCCTCAGCATCTGCTACGACGTCCGCTTTGCTTACCTTTATCGCGAGCTGGCCAAGGCCGGTGTCGACATGATCGCGGTGCCGGCGGCCTTTACGGTGCCGACCGGGCGGGCGCACTGGGAAATCATGCTGCGGGCGCGGGCTATAGAGACCGGCGCCTTTATCCTGGCCCCTGCCCAAGGCGGCGCCCATGAGGATGGCCGCCACACCTGGGGCCATTCGCTGGTGGTCAATCCGTGGGGCGAGGTTATCGCCCGGCTGGATCACGACCGGCCGGCCGTGCTGACGGCGACGCTGGATCTGGCGGAGGTGACGCGGGCGCGTCAGGCCCTTCCCCAACTGCGGCATGACCGTGCTATAGGTCGTTTATGATCAGGTATGCGTTGAGATGTGAAGTCGATCACGAATTCGAGGCGTGGTTTGCCTCGTCGGACGGCTATGACGAACAGGTCCGCCAGGGCCTGGTGCAGTGTCCGATGTGCGGCACCCAGAATGTGACCAAGGCGATCATGGCGCCGCAGGTGCGTACCTCCAAGGGGGCAGACGCCGGCCTGGCCGAAGCCCAGAAGGCGGTGGCCGAAGCCATGCATCGCCTGCGCCAGCATGTCGAATCGACCCACGACTATGTCGGTTCGTCGTTTGCCAGCGAAGCACGCGATATCCATGAAGGCCTGGCGCCTGACCGGCCGATCTATGGCGAAGCCACCCCGCAGGAGGTCAAGTCGCTGGTCGAAGAGGGCGTGCACGTGGCGCCTTTGCCGGTGTTTTCGCCCAAGACCGATGATGGTGCGCCCAAGCCCGTGCCGGCCGGGCAGGAGACGACCACGCCGGCGAACCGGAAGTTGAACTGAGGGCGCTGTAGAATCCCCTCTCCCCGTTTACGGGGAGAGGTTAGGCGCGGGGCGGCGAGCCTGAGGGGCGGGGCGTCTTCGGAGCGCTCCGTCCTCTGAAGGCCCCTCAGGCTCGCCGCCCGCCCCGTCGCGTTCACTTCGTTCCGCTCTCGTCCTCTCCCCGCAGGCGGGGAGAGGTAAAGTAAAAAGGCCTCCGTCACCGGAGGCCTTTGATATTTTAAGCTTCTTCCGTCGCGGCGTCTTCCTTGCGCTTGCGGGTGCGCTTGGGCTTGGCCGGGGCCTCGTCCTCAGCCGCCGCGGGCGGTTCGGCCGCCGGAAGCGGCGTCGGACGCGACAGGAAGGCCGGGAGCTGGCTCGGATCGACCGCCTGCGGCTTTTCACGGCGTGCGCGCGGCTCGCGGGCCTCGCGGACCGGCGGCTGGGCGGCGACCGGTGCTTCCACCGTCGGGGCGGCTTCCGTCAGCGACGACGGGGCGCGGCCGGCCGGAACCCCCAGGGGTTCGGTCGATGCCACAAAGGCCGCAGCTTGAGGCTGGGTCGGCGCGTAGGAGCCGTTCAGATTGGCTTCCTGTTCGGCAAAGCGCTGCAGACGGCGGCGCTCGTAACGTTCGCGGCGGGTTTCGCGGCGGCCGTCCGGACCGATTTCGCCCTCGTCGCGTGAGTCGCGCGGTTCGAAGGTCCGCGGCTCGGTGCGTTGGTTGTTAGGACGTTCGGTATTGGGGCGATCGCCGTTGGGACGTTCGTTGTTGTTACGGAATTCGCGATCACCGTTTTGGCGGTCACCATTGTTGCGGAATTCGCGATTGCGCTCGCCATTTGGACGGTCGCGATCGCGGTCGCGATTTCCATTACCATTGGGCCGGTCGCCGTTCCCGCGGTCACGTTCGCGTCCACGCTCATAACGTGCCTGCTCTTCGGCCTGGGCCTGGTCTTCGACAACGGCCTCGGCTTCGACTTCGGTGTTTTCGTTCTCGATATCGTCGTCGTAATCGTCCCAGGCCGAGGCGAACGGATCGCGCTGCACGAACTCCGACACCGGCCGCTGGGGCTGCATCTGGCGGATCATGCGGAAATAGTGTTCGGCATGCTGCAGGTGGTTTTCCGCCAGCACGCGGTCGCCGGACGAATTGGCGTCGCGCGCCAGCTGCTGGTACTTTTCGTAGATGGTCTGGGCGTTGCCGCGAACCTTGGTGCCTTCGGGACCGTTGGACTCGTAGGCGCGGTTCGGGTTGTTCTGGTTCCCCGACGAAGGCTTGCGGTTACGGTTACGTTGCCGCTTCATGCCCCTGAAATCTTTCATGTGTACGTACGTTCTCTCTTGCGCCCGCCTGGTGTCTCAGGGTTCGGCGGCGCTGTGCTAAAAATCTTGCCGTGAAGCCGCGCGAAAAACTCAAAGGTCGCGGTGATCAAGCTTGCAAGTGTGTCCTGGCTATCATGGCCGGCGCCGGGGCCGTTGTGGCCCTGCCAGCGCGCCTTCGCCGGTATCCCTGACGCGATAATGCCCGGAAGGACTTAAGAAAGTTCCAAGGCGCGTTCACGGTGGGAGGAAGACCTCTATCTGTTAGCGCCGTTTATACGCCCTGCCAAGTGTTTTTTTATGACGGCTTTGTGGCGGTGACGACACGCGGCAGGTTGGACAGGTCCAGCCAGGTCGCCACATCCAGGAATCCGGCGTTTTTCATAAGGTTTTCAACGTCTTGTGACTGGTCGAAACCGATTTCAAGCCAAGCCTTGCCGCCGGGCTTCAGCAGGCGGAAAATTTCCGGCGCCAGTTCTTCGTAGGCCGTCAGACCCGTCGGGCCGCCGTCCAGGGCCAGCATCGGGTCGTGATTCCGCACTTCGGGGTCCAGGGTGGGAATCACATCGGACCGGATATAGGGCGGGTTGGAGGCGACGATGTCGAAGCTTGCGTCGGCCAGTCCCGAGCCCCACGAGGTGCGCAAAAAGGCGGCGCGGCTGTCCAGGCCAAGATTGGCAGCATTGTCGCGGGCGACCGCCAGGGCCTCCTCCGAGATATCGGTGCCCAAGCCCCTGGCCGCCGGCCGTTCGGCCAGGACCGAGAGCAGGATGGCGCCGGAGCCGATGCCGAGATCGGCCATGGTGAAGGCATCCGATGGCTGGCTCTGCTTGAGGATCATGTCGACGATGACCTCGGTTTCCGGCCGCGGGATCAGGACGTGGTCGCTCAGGTTCAGCAGTAGCTTCCAGAACCCCTTGCGGCCCAGGATACGGGCGACCGGCTCACGCTTTTCGCGGCGGGTCAGGTAGCTGTTCAGCGTCTCTTCCTGCTCGGCGGTCAGTTCGCGGTAGGGGTCGGTGATGATATCGGTGCGCGTGGCGTCGGTGGCGGCTTCGAGCAACAGGCGCGCATCGATGGCGGGCGAGTCGATATGAACGGCTTTCAGGCGCTGCTGCGCGCCGGTCCAGGCTTTGACGAGGGTAATGGGCATGGCGCTGCTTTACGCCGCACGAGGGCGGATGTGAACCTCAAAAAACGGCCGTTACCGGATATCGGGCGACCATCATGTAGTTGACCTCGGTATCGTCCGACAGTCCCCACTGCTGGGTCAGCGGGTTGAATTCGACCCCCACCGCCGGATCGGGCAGCAGCGGCGTGCCATCCAGAAACTGGCGAATCTCGGACGGTGACAGGAACTTGGTCCAGTCGTGCGTCCCCTTCGGCACCCAGTTCAGGATATATTCCGCCCCGATAATGGCCAGGGCGTAGGCCTTCAGGCTGCGGTTCAGGGTGGCGACGAACAGAAGACCACCCGGCTTGACCAAGGATGCACAGGTTTTCAGGAAGGCGTCCGGATCGGCGACGTGCTCGATGACCTCCATGGTCAGGACGACATCGAACAGGACCTCGCCCGATGCGGCCAGTTGTTCCACCGTTTGATTGAGATAACGGATGTCCAGACCGCCGTCCTCGGCATGGGCCTTGGCGGTGCCGATGTTCTTGGCCGACGCGTCCAGGCCGGTAACATTGAAGCCCATCCGGCACATCGGCTCTGACAACAACCCGCCGCCACACCCGACGTCGAGCAAACGCATGCCCTCAAATGCGCGCCGCGGATTTCTTTTTGCGCTAACGCTTCGCTCCTTGAGCGCGAGGTCGTCGCGCCCAAAATGGTCCAGGCATGTCTCACGGATAAACCGCACCCGGGTCGGGTTGAAACGGTGCAGCGGGGCGAACTCGCCCTTGACGTCCCACCACTTGGCGGCCAGGGCGCTGAAGCGCGCAACCTCGCCCTCATCGATCGAAAATCCGCTGGCCGTTCCGGAATTGTTTAGCGATTCCGCCATTTTGGACGCCTATTTCTTATCTGTCATGCGCGGATAAAACCTTGCGATGACGCGGCTTCGACGTTAGAGAACCGCGCAAGATTTATGGGCGCCACGTCAGGATAGGCGCGCGTCCGCAAGAAGGAAAGTGGCGAAATGACGCGTCTGGTGATGAAGTTCGGCGGGACCTCGATGGCCGACCTGGAACGCATCCGCCGGGCCGCGCGCCTGGTTGCGGCCGAATACGACGCGGGTCACAAGGTGGCGGTGGTGGTTTCAGCCATGGCCGGAAAGACCAACGAACTGGTCGCCTGGACCGATGGCGCCGGCCGCCCGACCGGTGATGCCGCCGGTAATGACGACCTCAGCGATGACGAATACGACGTTGTCGTCGCCTCGGGCGAACAGGTCACCGCTGGCCTGCTGGCCATGACCCTGCGCAACATGGGCTATCGCGCCCGCTCGATGCAGGGCTGGCAGATCCCGATCAAGACCACTGACGTCCACGGCAAGGCGCGCATCGCCGACATCCCGCCGGAAAACCTGACCCGCGCCATGGATTCGGGCGAGATCGTGGTCGTGCCGGGCTTCCAGGGCGTGACCGACGACGGCCGCATCACCACGCTGGGCCGCGGCGGTTCGGACACCTCGGCCGTGGCCGTGGCCATCGCCGCCAGCGCTATCCGCTGCGATATCTATACCGATGTCGACGGGGTCTATACGACCGATCCGCGCATCGAAAACAAGGCCCGGCGCCTGGACAAGATCAGCTTCGAAGAGATGCTGGAAATGGCGTCGCTGGGCGCCAAGGTGTTGCAGACGCGCTCGGTCGAACTGGCCATGGCCTATCGGATGCCGGTGCGCGTCCTGTCGAGTTTTGTCGAGCCGGGTGAGGCTACGGATCAGGGCACCATCGTGTGCGACGAGGAAGAAATCGTGGAAAAGCATATCGTTTCCGGCGTGGCCTACAGCCGTGATGAGGCCAAGATCACCCTGTTGGGCGTGCCCAACAAGGTCGGTGTCTCAGCCGCCATCTTCGGCCGCTTGGCCCAGGCCAGTATCAATGTCGACATGATCGTCCAGTCGGACGCGCGCAGCGGCGAAGTCGCCAACCAGCTGTTCACCGTCGGCCGCCGCGATGCCAAGCTGGCCAAGGAACTGATGGAAGCCGCCCAAGGCGATATCGGTTTCGAGGACCTGCGCGTCGACGAGAACGTGTCGAAGGTGTCGATCGTCGGCGTCGGCATGCGTTCGCACACCGGGGTCGCCCAGACCATGTTCCAGGCGCTGTCGGAAAAGGGCATCAACATCCAGGTCATCTCGACCTCGGAAATCAAGATCTCGGTTCTGATCGACGAAGCCTATACTGAACTGGCCGTCCGCGCCCTTCATGCTGCCTATGGCCTGGACAAGATCGGCGCCTGATCGTGTGCCTGCCGCGTAGTGGTGAGGGCGGTAAAGAGTTGGTCCACAGATAAGCCAGATAAGCCAGATGGGCGGTGTTTGCGTACCTGGTTCTCGCGGTTCGATCTCTGTTTTTGAAGGCGCTTGGCGCGGATATGCAAGTCATTGCACATCCGTGTTCATCCTGCGTTTGAAACTCAGCGCTTTTCGTAGAAATCGACCGCCGCATGGGCCGCCACGTCGTAGGCCTCCAGTTCGACGCGCGCCTCCGCCGTCTTGCCGTCCCGGCCCAGGTAGAAGTAGCGTTCATAGTGGGCATAGGCCTTCTGGCACAGGACATCGCGTTCGCCGTCACGGTCGCCCGTGTCCAGGCGGTAGGTCTTGTAGGTCTCCCAGCTATAGCCGGCGCACGCCGTCTCGTTCTCCAGCCAGTCGACGATACCGCCGTGTTCGCGCATCAGCCGGCCGGTCACGTCGTTGGGATCCTCGACCGGCGCGGCGGTGTTGAAGGCCCCGGCCTTGATCTGGGCCTCGATTTCATCCGCCGAGCGGCGCATCTCGGCAATGTCCTCGGCCGGAAGCTGGCCTTCCATTTTCGTCGCCGTTTCGCGCATCTGGCGCACGACTTCGGTCATGGCCGCGCTGTTGTCCTGGGCCTGCGCGGCGGCAGGCGCCAGGGTCACCATCACGGCAGCCATAAGGGCCGCACAACGGCCACGCATCTTCGACATCTCAATCTCCTGAGGGTACGCGCACAGTCACCGCTCAGGCGGGGTCCGGGCGCGGGTATGATATTGGGGATAAGCCACTGGCCGCGGGCAGGGATAACCGGCGACCGGTCGTTTCTTCTGCCCGCAAAGGTGGCGGCTGATGCACCAGATGGTTTCATTTGTCAAGCACATGTGAACACAGTTCAAGAGCGCCCGGTACCCTTCCGTCATCCCCAGACAGCCATATCCCATCCCGCCATGGCATCAGGGACGGCCATCGCCATCTGTTCGTCGGCACCGGCAATGGTGAGGGTCACCGTCGCCGTCGACTGACCGCCGTAGCCGTCGCTGACCGTATAGGCGAAGCTGTCGGTCGCCCACTCGCCAGCCGCCAGGTACTGGAAGGCGCGGCCCGGATCGTAGGACAGGGTGCCGTCGCCGTTGATCGTCACCGCGCCGAAGGTCGAACCGAGATCGAGCCCCGAGACGAACAGATGGGCATTGGCATCGGGGTCGCGGTCGTTGGCGAGGACGTTGATGGTGGTCGGCCCGGCGTCTTCGCCGATACTGCGGGCGTCGTTGGCCGCTTTCGGCGCGTCATTGGCGCCGGTGACGATGATCGACAGGGCCGAATGGCCGGTATTGCCGTAGGGATCCCGGATCACGACATCGGCCGTGGTCAGCAGGCTCTGGCCGGCGCCCAGGGCTTGATAGGCCGCGCCCGGCGTTACCGTCACCTGCCCGGCCCGGGTGAAGGCCACGGACAGATTGGGATCGGCCGCGGTGACCGAGACCACGGACAGGGTATCACCGTCATCGTCGCTGTCATTGGCCAGGACATTGACCTTCGCCACGCCATCCTCGGACACGGTAACGACGTCGGCCTGGGCCACCGGTGCACGGCCGCGCGCCAGCATGTGCGCCATGGTGACGGTGCCGTCGGCAAAGGCCAGCCGGTCGACCAGGACCAGGGTGTCGGTCCCGTCTGCATTCGGTCGCAGGTCGCGCAGGACCACGTCGCCGTCGCCGCCGCGATAAACCTCATAGTCGGCCTTGTTGCCGCTATAGACGGCCGTGTCGATACCGGCGCCGCCGTCGATCCGGTCGTCACCTGCCCCGCCGGTCAGCAGGTCTTCGCCGCTGTCGCCGGTCAGGATGTCGTTCTGCGCGCCACCGGCGAGGGTATCGTGACCCAGGCCGCCGTTCATGTGGTCGTCGCCATTGCCGCCCTGGATCAGGTCGTTGCCCGCCTCACCGTAGAGCAGGTCGTCGCCGTGCCAGCCATCGAGCGTATCATTGCCGGCGCCGGCGAAGTAGGTATCGTTGCGGGCGCCGCCGATCAGGCTATCGGCGCCACGGCCGGTAAACAGCGACACCATCTCAATATTGACCACGCTGGCGCCGTTGTCGAGCACCTGCGCCACCGAAGTGTCACGCAGGTCGAAGCGAATGGCCGCCGTCGCCGCACCACGGAACAGGATGGCGGTATCCAGGCCCGCACCGCCATCGAACCGGTCGGCGCCCCAGTTGGTCATCAGGCGATCACCGTCGAAGCCGGCGCAGAGATAGTCCTCGCCATCCCCGCCGTTCAGCGTGTCGTTACCGGTGCCGCCGATCAGGATGTCGGTGCCGCCGTCACCGTCCATCCGGTCATGGCCCGCGCCGCCGTCCATGGCGTCGTGGCCGTAACCACCGCTGAGGACATCATTGCCTGTGCCGCCGTCAATTATATCGTCGTTACCGCCGCCATAGACCGTATCGTGGCCGGCGCCGCCCAGGATTTGGTCGGCATCGTCGCCGCCGTCGAGGCGGTTGTGGCCTCCGGTTCCCAAAAGTATCATGGTGTTTACCCCTGGACTTCAACGGCCAGCACGGCAGCGCGCTCGGCCGGGGTCAGGGCCGGCATGATCATCTCCATGAAGGCGGCCATGTTGTCAGGGCTGACCGAGTTCATGATGGCGCCTTCGACGGCGCCGATCTGGGCGTCGGTCATGGCGGCCCACAGATGCGGCTGGGCAACGGTCTCTTCCTCGTACATGTGCAGCAGGTCCTGCGCCACATAGTGACCGAAGGCGAGATACAGGCGGCGAGCATGGGCAGGGACCAGGGCCGACGGCGCGCCTTCGATGCCGCGGATCAGGTTTTCCAGACGCTGGAAGGTGGTGCGGTGGTGGTCGTGCTGGCGCTCCAGCAAACCGGCATCCTCCATATGCGGATGGACGAAGGTCTCTTCGTGTTTGATGTGCAGCGCCGCCAGGGCCAGCAGCCGGCGCAGGTCGTTGAGGGTGCGGCGGCCACCTTCGGTGACCATGTCTTCGTTGCCCAGGCGCACCAGCATCTCGGCCTGGGCCTTGCGCAGGCCCTTATGGATAAAGCCGTACAGGTCGTGGCGGCCATTCAGGTCGCACAGACCCGCTTCCAGTCTCAAATCGTTCATAGATCGTCTCCTTTTATGGTGGAGGCGGCTCTACGGCGGACGGTTTCCCTAAGCTTCCTAAATCTTTCCTAAGCGGTTCTTCCTAAACGAAACGCGCCGTCGTAGGGTGCGGCAACGGTACGAGGCAACCTTGCAACTGACACCCGATATCGTCCGCCACGTCGAAGGCCAGGTCATGATCATCGCCGCCGTGCGCCGCGGCGACGGCGCGGCGATTGCGCGGTCGGCCGGCAGCCGCGTCACCCCGGACGGCGAGGTCGAGTTGTACATCAGCCGGCAATGGGTGAACGCGGTCGAGGCGGCGGCGCCGGGCGGGCTGATCGCAGCGACCTTTACGGCGCCGGCGGACTACAGGTCCTACCAGATCAAGGGACGGATTGTGTCCGTCACGCCGGTTGCGGCGGACAGCGGTCCAGCCGCCTATGTCGACGACATGCTGACCGTGATGGCCGGATTGGGCGTGACCCTGGAGCCGCTGTCGCACACCTTTCCCCTCGGGGGTTTGATTTGTGTCCGCTTCCGGCCCGACTCGCTGTTCCTGCAGACCCCCGGCCCGCGCGCCGGCAGCGCCGTAACGGATGTCGAAGCATGAGCCCAGGTTTGCATCTCGGGGATATCCGCAGCAGCCTGGAAGGCATTATCCCCTCGGTCATCGCCACGCTGGATGAGGCCGGGGTGCCCAACGTCTCGTATCTGTCCCACGTCCACTATGTCGACGAAGGCCATGTCGCCCTGTCGAACCAGTTCTTTTCCAAGACGACGCGCAATGTCCGCCGGCTGAATACGGCGCAGTTGATGGTGGTCGACGGCCGCAGCGGACAGCAGCATCTGCTGGACATCGCCTATGTCCGGTCGGAGGAGGCCGGACCGCTGTTCGCACGTATGTCTGCCCTGCTGAAGGTCAATGACGGCCTCGCCATCATGAAACTGCGCAGCGCCGACATCTATCGCGTGCTCAGCCTGGCGCCGGTCGAACCCGTCCTGCCGCTGACCGGAACGCCGCCCCGGCTGGCGCCGCGCGCCGATCTGGCGCGGTTGAGCACGGTTTGTCAGGTCCTGTCCGGACTGGACGATGCCGACGCCCTGCTGGAAGCGGCTCTGGACGGGCTCGAGCAGGTGTTCGGGATTGCCCAGGCGCTGATCCTGACGCCCGGCGAAGAGGGCACCCTGAGCGCCATCGCCCATCGCGGCTATGGCCGCGAAGGTGTCGGCGCCGAGGTTGCCATAGGCGAAGGTCTCATCGGTTTGGCGGCGGCGGTGCGGCAATCCCTGCGCATCAGCGATCTGCGCCGCGCCCAGCGTTATGCGTCAGCCGTGGCAGCGGCGCACGCGGCCGATCCGCGCCACATTCCCCTGCCGGGTCTGGACGACGCGCTCAGTCAGATCGCCGCCCCGATGATCTGCCAGGGACAACTGGCCGGCGTCGTCTTCATCGAGTCGGAAACGGCTTTTGCCTTCCGGCATGAGGACGAAAGCGCCCTGGCGATCCTGGCCGCGCATCTGGCGGCGGCGCTGAAACTAAGCGACCAGCAGGCGCAGCAGAGTGTCGCCGGGCCGGCTTCACGGGCGGTCGTGGCGCACGGACCGGTCATCCGGCTGAAGTACCATGCCTATGACGACAGCGTGTTTATCGATGACGCCTATGTCGTGCGCGGGGTGCCGGGCCGGCTCCTGCACAGTTTCGTCAGCGCCTGGCAGGCGACCGGACAGGATGTGTTTTCCAACCGCGAGATCCGCCGCGATCCGGCGCTGAAACTGCCGGAATGGAAGGACAATCTCGAGACAAGGCTGATCCTGCTGAAGAAGCGCCTGGATGAGAAGGCCGCGCCGATCCGGCTGGAACGGCTGGAACGCGGGCGGCTGCGGCTGGTGGTCGACGGCCGGCCGGAGATCGAGACCGTGTGATCGTCGCATCGGCGCTTGGATGCTAAGAAGGGAACACGGAAAACACTGAAGGCCGCTACGCGGCGACACGGAAAACACTAAAATTCGCGCGAAAGACTGAATTACCGGAATTCCGTGCCTTCAGTGTTGCCGCGTAGCGGCCTTCGGTGTTTTCCGTGTTCCTCTTAAAACTTACACCCGCCCCAGCCGTTTGAGGATGTCGTCACGGTAGGTCCGGCTGACCAGGATCTCGGCGCCGCTGGTCATCGCCAGGACCCAGCCGCCGTCGTCCAGGGCCCGCGCCGACGCCACCCGCGCCAGGTTGACCACCGCACCGCGATGCGCCCGGGCAAAGACCACCGGGTCCAGCCGCTCCAGAACCGCGGTCAGGGTCTCACGCACCAGGCCTTCGCGGCCGTTCCAGTTGACCACGACATAGTTGGCCGCCGCCGCGAACCATTCGACCTCCGCGACCGCGACGGGCACGCGTTTGCTGCCGGCCGACACCAAGAGAGGCGTTTCACCGCGAGGCGCCGCGGCGCGGGCGGCCTCCAGGGCCCGGTTCAGCTCGGCCGCCCGGGCCGCTTCGGCCTGGGCCAGTCGCCAGGCGGCGACCGCGATCACCATGGCGGCAATGGCCGTGGCGATCAGGACATCGATCGGCAATCGATGCAGCCAGCCCTGCCCAACCGTGCCCGACGCGCCGAAGCTGTGGTCGATCCAGGCCGCCAGCAGCGCATGGCCGGCGACATAGACCAGACCCGCCGGATGCAGGATGGCGAACAGCTTCGGCTTCAGGCCCAACCGGGCAACCATGACGCTCACAAGACCGGCCAACGGCCACCAGGTGCCGTAAATCAGGCCCTGCCACAGCACGGCGTGGGTCCACGGCAGGTCGACACCCGACTGGCGCCGGATGGCGATGATCGCCAAAGAAGCAAAGCCGACGGTCGTGAGGAAAAACGCTATCCCCATCGCCGCCGGCCAATGCCGGATTATCATGGAATCATCCCTGTCCGCGCCGTGCCTTCCTTATATGGAGCACCAAAAACAGGATCATCACAAGCGTTCCAACCGCCTGGGGCAGGATCTGGCTCCACGGCTGCCCGTCGCGCAGCAGGCTACCGGCCCCGGCCGACATCATGGCGAAATAGGCGCCGGTCATCTTCAGGCCATGGTCGATCTCCCGGACATGGGTGCGCCAGGTCTGGGCCCACAGGTGACGGCTGAGGTCGTAGATGGCAATCGCCGAAAGCATGCCCAGGATGGTGTAGCCCAAAACCGGCGGCCACGACGCGTTGCCGCGCCCCATGGCCAGCATCAGCCAGGCGCAGGCTGTCAGCGCCGCCACGGCCAGGACGGCATCGATCACGCCCGGCGCGGTCCGGAACCGCGGCAGGGCGCGCAGGGCGCCAACGAAGTTGTACCCGGCCGAAAGCGTGGCGATGACCAGAGGTCCCGGTTGCGGCCAGAACAGAATGCCGGCCAGCGCGGCGCCCAGGAGGCCGGTGCCGGCGATGACGAACAACCAGCCGAAAAGGCGGTGGAGCCTGCGCCCCTTGGGCGACAGCAGCGGGACGAGGCCGAGCGCCAGGGCCAGGCCGCCGCAAACGATATGAATCTGGGTATTGAGACTGTGCATGGCGCCACGATGACGATGGCGGGGTAGCCGCGCCAGCGCGCCGGGACGAACGCCCGGCCCCAGGGATGAAATAAGGAAGCTGTAAATGTGACTGGCGGTTTTCGCCCGTTTGGGGTATGGCTGCGTTGTTTTCCGGCGCCTGTTAAAGGTTTAACAAGGGCGTTGTGTTAACACCTTCCCTTATCTCTTTCTTATGTTCACAGCAGAGTACGCGTAGATGACCCTTGTCGAAAAACTGGTGAAGCCGAGACGCCTGATCATTGCCGGCTGCATTATGGGCTTTGTCCTGGCTGTCGCCATCCTGGTCGAACACTATACGGTCTATGATACGGTCCGTTATGTCCGCACCGCCTTCTATTTCCTGGTTCTGGAATATATCTGGGCGTCCGTGCGCCGGGAATTCCTCGACGACAAGGTCTGAAAAACCTTCTTCTTTTAAAGCCCCCCAAAGCGTGGCAAGCTCCGGTACGGGGCGATACCAACCCCGGTCATCCGCCGGGCGGAAAAGCCCTGCATAATTTCAAGCCGTAAAAGGGGGCTGTGCCATGGGTTTCGTCGAAGCGGTCAAGGCCTGTTTCAATAATTACGCCAATTTCGAAGGCCGCGCCTCGCGGTCCGAATTCTGGTGGTTCCGCCTGTTCCAGATTCTGGTCGCAATTGGCTTGTTCATCCTGGCCGGGATCATCGCCGCGATCGTCGGCAGCGCCAGTGATGACAGCAACGCCGCCGGCGCGGCCACCGCAATCCCGATCCTTCTGATCGCCATATTTTACCTCGGCACGCTCCTGCCCGAACTGGCCGTGGCGGTTCGGCGCCTGCACGACACCAACAAGTCGGGCTTCTGGCTGCTGATCGCCTTCATTCCGTTCGGCGGCATCGTCCTGTTGGTCTTTTTCTGCACCGGAAGCGAATACGGGCCCAACCGGTACGGTCCCAATCCGCTGCGGCCGACCAATATCGCCAAAACCTTCGAGTAGGTAAGACCTTCGAATAGCCATCGCCACGGGCACGCCCGCCTTTGCAACAGCGTGGTTGCGGGCGTGCCCGAAATTGACCATAAAGCCCACCTAGACCTACCCCGGTTTTCCCCGAGTCCCAGATCTTCCTAGAGTCTATGTGAGCTGTCAGATGCGCCTTTTTGCCGCCACCGCCCTTCTTGTCCTCGCAGCCGGCGCCACCACGACTCAGGACGTCATGGCGCAGAACGCCCTGGTGCCGGCGGGCCTGAACATCTTCTTCTCGCCCTCGGGCCAGCCCTTCCGCGCCAAAACGGGCGAGGCCTATCCCAAGGCGGCCTGGTTCGCCCAGGCCGACCGTGACAAGGACGGAAAGATCAGCCACGAAGAATTCCTGGTCGACAGCATGGCCTTCTTCATCCTGCTGGACCAGAACAGGGATACGGTCGTCAACAGCCCGGAAAATACGCGCTACGAGACGCAACTGGCGCCGGAAATCACCCGGGTCGATCCGCGCATCCGCCAGCCCAAGGTCCTGGCCCGCAAGGCCGATCCGACCATGGATATCGAGCGCAACCCGATGCAGAACCGCTACGTCAAGACGGTGCAGGGCGCGTCGCAATACAGCCTGATCGACGAGCCCCAGCCGATCCGCGCCGCCGATTCCAACCTGGACTTCAAGGTGTCGGACGCCGAATGGGTGGCGGCCAGCGAGCAGCGCTTCGCCATCCTGGATGTCAATGGCGATGGCGGGATCGCGGCCGACGAACTGATGAACACCCCGGCCCAGGTCGCGGCCCAGGCCCCGGCGGACACCAAGCCGAAGAAGAAGCGCCAGTACCGCGGTGACGACCGTTCGTCGGAATAGGCTGGAAATCTTTTCCCCGCTCCGGCGGGTCCCGAGGCACGTCTTCGCGCCTGGTCTGATAATTGCGCAAGAAACATCCCGAAATCGCGCCCGTGCGGCGTGTTTTGTCTCGCCACGCCTGACGCCGTGTGTTAAGGGGCGCGCTTTCCAAAACAGAGGCCAGGTGGGGCAGTGCTGAAAAAAAGGGTCGACAAGCTGGGACTGTTCGGATTGGGGGCGTTCGGCCGCCTGATCGTCAAGCATCTGGCGCCCTATTTCGACATCTATGCCTACGACCCGAGCCCCGCGGCCCGCGCCTTCGCCCGCCGGCACAATGTCTACATGGCCAGCCTGGAAGAGGTCGCCGCCTGCCGCATCGTCATCCTGGCCGTACCGATCCGCGCCATGAAGGCCATGGCCGAGAAGATCGCGCCGCTGGTCCATCCACGCGCCCTGGTCATCGATGTCGGCTCGGTCAAGATGAAGCCGGCCGTGTGGCTGGAAGCCGCCCTGCCCAAGAGCACCTACATCCTGTGCACGCACCCTTTGTTCGGGCCGCAATCGGCGCGCAAGGGCATTCATGACCTGGAAATCGTCGTCTGTCCGGTGCGTATCCGCCGGCTGAACCCGATCCTGCGCTTCTTCCGCGAGACCCTGGACCTGAAGGTTTCGGTGGCGACGCCGGAACAGCACGACAAGGCCCTGGCCGCGGTTCAGGGCCTGACCCACCTGATCGCCAAGGTCATGTCCGGGCTGGAGCCCCTGCCCACCGTGCATACGACGCGGTCCTACGACCTGCTGATGCAGGGCATCGGCCTGGTCGCCGGCGATTCCGACGAGCTGTTTCTCAGCATCGAACGCGACAATCCCTTTGCCGCTGAGGTCCGTCGCCGCTTCTTCCATGAGATCGACGGCCTGCGCAATCGGCTGGAAGCCCACGATGGCAACGGGAAGTAGGCTTACAGGCTTTGTCATTCGCCGCCCGGGCGGTGGAGTGCTAAGCTGCCAAATGACTCTCGCCGCACTCGGATCGCCGTGTTAGGCTGAGCACAACCAGGTCCCTCACCGACAGCGGAGCCACCATGCGCCCGATAGCCATCCTTATCCTGCCCCTGGCCCTCGGCCTGTTCGCCACCGCCGCCGTCGCCGACGACCGCAGCGACATCGAGGCCGAGACACTGGCGCATCTGGAAGCCAGCAACACCGCGCTGGATGCCGCATCGGCCGCTATCGACGGCGGCAATATCGCCGACAGTTGCCCGCATCTGCGCACGGCCGGTGATGAACTGGGCGGCGCTTACGAGTCGCTGGGCAAGTACCGCGAAGTTATCCTTCAGGATTCCGAACTGACGTCATCGGAACGCGACACGCAGGTCGGCGAACTCAATGAACTGCAGGAGCAGATCCAGCAGCAGTCCGACGATATCGACGGCCTTCTGGACCAGTACTGCATCTAAGCCTTTAAGTGCACGTCGTCGATCTCGACTCCTGGATGAAAGACCACTGTACTACGGCGCCGGTTCGGCGACCGCCTCATCCTTGCCGGTGACCCGCGCCTGGGCGGCGCGCAGCACCGACGTGCCGCCGCCGCCGCGGATGCCGAACATCTGGCGGAAGACATCGCGGCGTTCGTGCACCGACGCCAGGACCAGGCCCATGGGCACGCCCAGGTCGATCAGGGTATTTTCCGCCAGTTGCAGCGAGGCTTCGATGGTTTCCGGCACCGCATCTGTCGCACCCATCTGGTACAGGCGCTGAGCGTGATCGGCGTCACGGGCGCGGGCGATGACGTGGACGTCGGCGCGGACTGACCGTATGGCCTTGACGCACTGATCGGTAAAGGCCGGATTGGACGCCGTCACCACCACGCCGCGGACTTTTTCTATCCCCATCCGCGCCAGGAAATCCGGCACGGAAGCATCGCCGTACCAGGCTTCGATGCCAGCCGTACGGGCGCGCTGGACGACCTGGGGGTTGAAGTCGACCACGGTGAAGGGGATCTTGTGCTCCTTCAGCATGTCGGCCACCAGGGCGCCGACGCGGCCATAGCCGACGACAATGACCCGGGCTGCGGTTTCACCTTCGGAGATGACCTCGGGCGCCTCGGCCGTCTTTTGCGGCTGAACCTTCTTGCCGATACGGCTCGCGATCGCCGCCAGGAAGGGAATGGAGAACATCGACAGAATGGCCGCCAGGATCACCGCCTGGCCGAAGCCGGAATCGAGCACCTTATGACCGATGGCTTCGTCGATGATGACGAAGGCGAATTCCCCCGCCGGCCCCAGCACGGCGGCGGTTTCGACGGCGCTGCGCGGCGACAGGCCGAACGCCCGCGCCAACGGATAGACCAGGACCGCCTTGATGGCGATCAGCGCGAACATCAGGCCGATCACCAGGGTCGGATTGGCCAGGATGACCGAGACGTCCAGCCGCGCCCCGACGGTGACGAAGAACAGGCCCAGCAGCAGGCCTTTGAACGGATCGATCATGACTTCGATCTCGCGGCGGTATTCGGTTTCGGCCAGCAGCACGCCGGCGACGAAGGCCCCCAGCGCCATGCTCATCCCGGTCATGACCGCCACTTGGCCCGACAGCACCACGACCAGCAGGCAGGCGGCCATGAACAGCTCGCGGCTGTTGGAGACGGCGGCGGTGTTGAACAGCGGCCTCAGCAGCCAGCGGCCGCCGATGACCAGGATGGCCATGCCGATCAGGGCGGGAATCAGGGCCAGCAGGCCTTCCAGCCCCTGGGACGCGCCATTGGCGGCGCCGGCCAGCATGGTGACGGTGATGAGGATCGGGGCGACGCTGAGGTCCTGGGCCAGCAGGATGGCGAAGACCGAGCGGCCCGACGACGTGCGCAAGGCTTTTCGATCCGCCAGGACGGGGATGACCACGGCGGTCGAGGACAGGGCCAGGGCCATGCCCAGCATGGCGGCGCCGATCCAGCCGACCCCCAGAAGCGCGAACAGGCAGGTCAGGACGATGCCCGACAGGATGACCTGGGCGCCACCCAGGCCGAAAATCAGCCGGCGCATGGATTTCAGACGTTCAAACGTCAGTTCCAGCCCGATCGAGAACAGCAGGAAGACCACACCCAGCTCAGCCAGCTGATGCACCGCATGGGACTGCATGACCGAGAAATCGTCGAGCCAGGGTACGTTGGCAGCAATACGGCCGAAGACATCCGGTCCCATCATCACCCCGACCAGAAGGAAGCCCAGGACGGACGAAATCTTGTAACGCTGGAAGATCGGTACGATCACCGCCGAGGCCAGCAGAAACAGAATGATGAACAGGTAGGCGCCATTGCCGTCCCCCGCCGTATGGCCGGCCGTTTGCGCCACGGAAGTGGCCATATCGGTCAGGTCAGGGGTGGAAGAGATCATGCGCATTCCTTTTGAGTTTTCCGTGGATTTTCAAGTTATGGGGGAAGGCTCACACGAATGTAACCCCAAAAGTGGCGAAAATTGAAAAAACATGCCCCATCCCGCCACAAGATGAACAAAATTTCACATTGCACCCGACGGCAAAGGCGATAGGGTGGCGGGAAAGTTTCAATTCCAACCGGAAGTGCCTCGCATGCGTATCCTCAAGCTTCTTGCCGTGACCACCGCCCTGGCCGTCGTCACCGCCGCCCCGGCTTTTGCCGTCGACAACAGCCTCGCCGCCGAACGCACCCAACGGCCGCTGCACGGTCTGGAGGCGTTTCTCGCTCAGGATGCCGGCGGGACTGACCTGACCGCGGCGCCGCGCTTCGGCGCCTGGGGTGTCGACCTGGAAGGCATGGATACCTCGGTCAAGCCCGGCGACAGCTTCTTCCGTTACGCCAATGGCAAGGCGCTGGACTCTATGGAAATCCCGGCCGACAAGACGTCGTACGGCGTCGCCTACAAGCTGCTGGACCTGGCAGAAGCGCGGTCCCAGGCGATCATCGAAGGCCTGGCGACGCGCGGCGACCTGAGCGGCGACGAGGCCAAGATCGCCGCCATGTACAAGTCGATGCTGGATACCCAGGCCGTGGAAGCCCGTGACGCAGCCCCCCTGGCGCCGCTGCTGGCCTCGATCCGCGGCGTGAAGACCCGGTCGGACATGGCCGCCTGGATGGGCCGCAGCGCCGGCACCTTCGGTTCGTCCTTCTTCGGCGCCTATGTCGCCGCCGACGAAAAGAACCCCAACGTCAATGTCGTCAATATGGGCCAGTCGGGCTTGGGCCTGCCCGACCGCGACTACTACCTGAAGGACAACTTCGCCGACAAGAAGGCCAAGTACGAGATCTATGTCGCCGACATGCTGCGCCTGGTCGGCTATCCCGACGCGACCCAGGCGGCGAAGGACATCGTCGCCATGGAGACGAAGATCGCCGAAGTGTCGTGGACGCGCACCGAACGCCGCGACTCGACGAAGATGTACAACCCCTTCACCCGCGCCGAACTGGCCAAATATGCGCCGGGCTTCGACTGGGCGGCCTATTTCAAGGGCGCGCAGCTGGACACCGCGTCCAAGGTGGTGGTCGGTGAAAACACCGCCTTCCCGAAGATCGCCCAGGTCTTTGCCGACACGCCGCTGGAAACCCTGAAAGCGTGGGAAACCTTCCGCACCATCGACCAGGCGGCGCCCTACCTGTCGGAGCGTTTCGTCCGCACCGCCTGGACCTTCCGGTCCAAGGAACTGGGCGGCCAGCAGCAGCAGCGTCCGCGCTGGAAGCGGGCCATTTCGGCCGTCGAAGGCTCGCTGGGCATGGCCCTGGGCCGCGCCTATGTGGCGGAATATTTCCCGCCGGAGTCCAAGGCCAAGATGGAGGCCCTGGTCAACGACCTGCTGGCCGCCATGAAGGTCCGCATCGGCAACCTGACCTGGATGTCGCCGGACACCAAGGCCAAGGCTTTGGAAAAGCTCTCCAAGTTCGGCGTTAAGATCGGCTATCCCGACAAGTGGCGCGACTATTCCGGCCTGACCATCGACGCCGGCGACCTGTACGGCAATATGGCGCGCTCCAGCGCCTTCGACTGGGCCTTCCAGGTGTCGAAGGTCGACAAGCCGGTCGATCCGCTGGAATGGGGCATGCTGCCGCAGGAGGTCAATGCCTACTACTCGCCGACCTATAACGAGATCGTCTTCCCGGCCGCCATCCTGCAGCCCCCCTTCTTCGATCCGAATGCCGATCCGGCGGTCAATTACGGCGCCATCGGCGGAGTCATCGGCCACGAAATCAGCCACGGCTTCGACGACCAGGGCCGCAACTATGACGGCGACGGCGTACTGACCGACTGGTGGACCGCCGAGGACGCCGCCAAGTTCACCGAGCAGGCAACCAAGCTGGGCGCCCAGTACGATGCCTATGAGCCGGTGCCGGACCATAAGGTCCAGGGCGGGCTGACCATGGGTGAAAACCTGGCCGACCTGGCCGGGCTGCTGATCGCACTGGATGCCTACCATATCTCGCTGAAGGGCGCGGAGGCACCGGTTCTGGACGGGTTTACGGGCGACCAGCGCTTCTTCCTGGCGGCCGGCCAGGTGTGGCGTTCCAAGCGCCGCGACGCGACCATGATCCAGCTTCTGTCGGTCGATCCGCACTCGCCGGCGGAGTTCCGCTCCATCGGTCCGTCGCGCAATATCGACGCCTGGTATGAAGCCTTCAAGGTGGTGGACGGCAAGTATTACCTGAAGCCGGAAGACCGCGTCCGCATCTGGTAGCAGGCAGGGTCGCGGACCCTGCACCCGGAAACCTGACAGTGCCGGTCGGTGCGGAACCCCGCGTCGGCCGGTTCTTATTGTGTGGGAAGAGGATTGCATGTTAGGCTCAAGACATGCAGGGGGAGCTAATCATGAAGATCCGTTCGGCCGTATTGGCCCTGGTTGTTGCGATGACAGCTGCGTCGGAGGCTTCGGCGTTCGATCCGCCGCCGGACGCCAGGATTTACACACGGGCGGATTTTCCGGCCGACGCGCCTCAGGCCGCGCCTTACCTGGATAACGGAACGCAGACAGGTGCGGCGACCGTCAGTTGCCTCATCGCGGACGACCGGCGCTACAGCCAGTGTTACATAGTTGAAGAAACGCCCGCGGGTGCGGGCTTTGCCGAAGCGGCGATGAAAACGCTCCTGACCCAGGGCCGTTGGGGCGGCTTGCCCGGATTGTGGCGGGAACAGAGCTTCGAATACAGGCCGCCCAATCCCGAGCTGAAATACTATACCCTGGCGGACTTTCCAAACCTGCCCGAGACTCTGGATACAACGAACCTTTATCCGCCAAAGGCCCGGACGGAGGAAATCGAAGGTACGGTTACCATCGACTGTCGTGTAGGGGAAAACGGCCGCTACGAACGGTGCGCCGTCCTGTCCGAAGCCCCTAAAGATTATGGCTTCGGTGAAGCGACGGCAGCCTGGTTCCTGTCGGGTATGCGCACCACGCAACCTCGCGGTGCTGTGCAGAAGATGACCATGAAGTGGGCGTTTTGACGTGTCGTCGCGTCGGCTGAAAAGAGGTTCGCCCATGAAGCTGCCTGTCGCCCTCCTGGTGATGGGGTTGTCCGGCCTGGTATCCGCCGGCGCAGCCGAGACCTTACCGCCGCTGCCCGCCGACGTGCGCTTTTATACTGTGGCCGATTTTCCCGACCTGACCGAGAGTGCGACCTATAACGACCTGATGCCGGAACGGGCGCGAGAGGATGAGGTCGAAGGGATGGCCACCGTCGAATGCGTCGTCGGTGAGAACGCGCGCTATTCCGCCTGTGCGATCGTCAGTGAAAACCCAAGAGGCTATGGTTTCGGCGAAGCCTCCGTCGCTTACCAACTGTTCACCCAGAAGGCCTATGGTGAGCCCGGCCGCGTCGGCCGCTCCACGGTCAAGTGGTCGCCTTAGACAGGCGCTCCGGTCTTACCGGCACGCCGCCCGGGTCAGCCAGGCGATTTCGTCGCTCAGCTTCTGCACCGGCACGGCGATCAGGCGCTCTTCCAGGCCGATCGAGATAATGCCGTGCACCGCAGCGAACAGGGTCCGCGCCCGGATCGTCAAACCCCGCGCGTCTAGGTCGGGCATGATGACGCTCAACGGCTCGGCGATATGTCGAAACAGGCGTAACTGGTCCTGAGCCGCCCATTCCGGCAGGGGCGAATCCAGCCGCAGCTCGAAAATCATCCGCCACAGCGGCAGGTTCCTGCGCGCAAAGTCGAGATAGGTGTGCGCAACCGCCACCAGCCGTTCGATCGCCTCCTCGCGCGTCGCCAGGGGTAGATGGCCGGTGCGTTCGGTCGCTGCCTCACCCAGGCGTTTCAGGGTCTTGGACGATACCAGCAGCAGCAGGGCGTCCATGTCGGCGACGATGTTGTAAAGCCCGCCCAGCGCAATGCCGATATCGGCGGCCAGGTCGCGCGCCTTCAGGCTTTGCAGGCCCGAGTCGCAGATGCGTTTTTCGGCGGCGGCCATCAGCGCTTCGAGCTGGGCCTGGCGCTTGGACAGGGTGGTGGGGGTTACGGTCGAAAGTGTGGCGGTTTTGGGGGCCATGATCGTGGGCTCTTCTGTGTAATTTTTTTTGAACGACGTTCATTTTTTCTATTGAACGCAGTTCAAATTATGCTACAAGACAATTGTGAACGACGTTCATATCACCAAAAGCCCCGGTGATGAAGCGGTTTGTTCACACCCCCGGGGGGATCTGGGGGGGATTTCTAAAAACCAGGAGGGGTGAAGGTGGCCACGTAAGCCTTCATCCCTCCAATCTTCACACCTTCCGCAGGAGGCGGAGCCATGAAGCGTCTGATTCTGATCGTTGTGTCCGTGCTGGCCTGCGTTGCGTCCTATCAGGCCATGGCTCACGGCATCGAAGCCAACCCGCAGCTGAAGCAAAACGCCGACAAGCTGACGGCCGACCTGGCCAATCTGTTGAACTACAAGCCGACCGACGGCGCGTCGGACGCGGGCCGTATCCGCCGCGATATGGATCCGGTTTAAAGGCAGATAGTCGGCAAAATTCTCCACCCCAGGTCGCCTATCGGATTCACACATCTCAGTGGCCGTGCCCTCCGAGTTGGCGTCTGATGACGAACCCTGAAAAAAGCCAGAAATATAAATAACTTATCCCTCCCCGTTATACGGGGAGGTGGATCATTTGCTGTAAGCAAATAAGACAGTGGGGGATTTGGCCCTCCGGTGCTTCCGTCATCTACGCCTATATTCTGCAAGGCTTGGCGCCAAGAAATCCCCCCTCCGACTGCGCGCTAACGCTTGCAGCCACCTCCCCCGTATAACGGGGGAGTATAAAAAATAAGGCATTCTACGCGTGGTGAGATGTGAGATCCGAAAGCCCCGCCACAAGTGGAGAAGAGGAGTTGGGTCCTCTCCGGTTTTCTCACCCCTGCTTCTGCTGCGCCATCAACAGGCCGCCGACGCCGGCCAGGCCCGACAGCACGCTGATCACAAACGCCGCCAGCAGGCCCCCGCCCCAGGGCGAGTCCAGCAATAACTCAAGCCCGTCCGGCCGGCTGGCCAGCCAGCAGAACAGGGCAAAGGTCACAACGGTCACGGCCAGACCGCCAAAGGTGGCGGCCAGGCTGACCACGGTCCACAACCGTTTCACAGGTCCTCAACAGGCTCTCCGGGCGCCACCGTCCTAGGCGGGACGGTCTGTTGGGGGAATCACCAGATTTTTACACGATCCTCGGGTTTGACATAGTAGGTATCGTCCGCCTTGACCTTGAACAGGTCGTACCAGGCGTCGACATTGCGCACCGGCCCGATGGCGCGGAACATGTCCGGCGAGTGCGGGTCGGAGGCCACGATGAATTTGATCAGGTCGGGCTGGTACTTGGTCTGCCACGCCTGGGCGAAGCCCAGGAACACCCGCTGTTCGCCGGTAAAGCCG
The DNA here is from genome assembly GCF_000495795.1 of Asticcacaulis sp. AC460. Lineage (GTDB taxonomy): Bacteria > Pseudomonadota > Alphaproteobacteria > Caulobacterales > Caulobacteraceae > Asticcacaulis. Next base: position 61,423 of record NZ_AWGD01000003.1, on the reverse strand, counting down.
TCCAGGACCGGCGACGGCTGGCCCTTCAACGACAGCTTGTAGGCGTCCAGGCCCAGCAGGATGCCGCCCAGGTCGGCGATGTTTTCGCCCATGGTCAGCCCGCCCTGAATATGGATGCCCGGCAGGGGCTCATAGGCGTCGTACTGGGCGCCCAGCATCTTGGCCTCGGCGTCGAACTTGGCCGAATCCTCGGCCGTCCACCAGTCGGTCAGCACGCCCTCGGCGTCGTAGTGGCGGCCCTGGTCGTCGAAGCCGTGGGTGATTTCGTGGCCGATCACGCCGCCGATGGCGCCGTAATTGACGGCCGGATCGGCCTGCGGATCGAAGAAGGGCGGCTGCAGGATAGCCGCCGGGAAGACGATCTCGTTCTTGGTCGGCGAATAGTAGGCGTTGACGTCCTGGGGGTTCATTTCCCACACGCCCGGATCGATCTTGTTATCGATGCGGGCGAGCTGGTAATCCCATTCGAACGCCGACGACCGTTCGATATTGCCGTACAGGTCGTCGGGCTTGACCTCCAGAGCCGCGTAGGAGCGCCATTCGTCGGGATAGCCGATCTTGACGCCGAAGGTGCTGAGCTTCTCCAGCGCCTTGGCCTTGGTCGGGGCGCTCATCCAGGTCAGGTTTTCGATGCGGATCTTCATGGCGCCCAGCAGGTCGTTGACCAGGCCCTCCATCTTGGCCTTGGAGTCGGCCGGGAAGTAGTCGGCGACATAGGCCTTGCCCAGGGCCTCGCCCATGCGCTCACCGGTGATCGAGATGGCGCGCTTCCACAGCGGCCGCTGTTCCAGGACGCCGTACAGCTCGCCGGAACGGAAGTCGAAGCGGCGGGAATAGAAGCGGTCCGACAGGTAGGCGGCGGCCTGGTCGGCGGCGCGGAAGGTTTCCCAGGCCTTCAGGGTTTCCAGCGGCGTATCGGCGTAGATCCTGGCGATCTTCGGCACGGCGGTGTTCTGGCCGACCACCACCTTTTGCGCCTTGTCGACGCCGGCGGCCTTGAAGAAGCCATCCCAGGCAAAGCCCGGGGCGTAGGCGTTCAGGTCTTTCAGCGCCATCGGGTTGTAGGTCTTGGTGTCGTCGCGGCTCTCGATCGCGGTCCAATGGACCTTGGCGATCTCGGTTTCCAGGGCGACGATATCGGCGGCCGCCTTTTCGGCGTTCGGATAGGCCACCATGCGCAGCAGGTCGGTGATGTAGCTCTGGTAGGCCGCCTTCTTGTCGGCATAGGTGTCCGACAGATAATAGTCGCGGTCCGGCAGACCCAGTCCGCTCTGGGTCATCTGCAGGGCATAGTAGCCGGGTTTTTTGGCGTCGTCATAGACGAAGACATTGAAGAAGGACGAGCCGAAGCCCTTGGAGGTCCACCCCATATAGGCGGCCATCTCGGCCTTGGTCTTGATGCCGGCGATCTGGCGCAGTTGCGGCGCGAACGGCGCCACGTCCCGCTGGTTCTTCAGGTCCCGGTTCATGGCGCTGCGGTACATGTCGGCGATCTTCAGGTCTTCGCCCGTCACGTCGGTGCGGCCCGCCAGACCGGTGATCAGGGCGTTCAGTTGCACTTCGGACAGGTCGTACAGGATGTTGAAGCTGCCGTAGCTGGGCTGGTCGCCCGGAATCTGCATGTTCTTGAGCGCGGTGCCGTTGGCATATTCGAAGAAGCTGTCACCCGGCTCAACCGCGGTGTCCATGCCGTCGATCGCGAAGCCCCAGGTGCCGTAGCGCTTGGCTTGCGGCGGAGTGGCAGGCTCGGCGGCGCCGGGCATGGGATCGGCCACCAGGCGGTGGGAGATTTCGGAGGTTGGCGGCGAGATTTCCGCCAGGGCCGGCAGGGCGGTCAGCGGCAGAGCGAGGATCATCGCCGAGGCGAGCAGGCGGGTACGAAGTGTGCGCATATTGGGTCTTTCGGAATAGGCGCACTCAGGGTCCCCGGCGCCAGGATAACAGCCGGTGACGACATTGATACAAATCCAACCAATTGTATCATGAAATTTTCTTAATGCGTTGAAGCAGCGGTTTTTGGGAAAGATTTGACCACGCCACCAAATTTGACACCACAGTCAAAATTGGCCGCATTTAGGCGCAAAAAAAAGCTCGCCGAGGGGGATACCGCGCGGCGAGCTTTCTGTTTTGTTTTAAGCGAGCGTTTCCTCCCCGAAACGCCGGAACTGACTTCTCTCTACGGGAGAAGTTCCGTTCTCTTGAGACGGCAATAACCAGATTTTTGCCTACCATGTCAACTGCGATTTATCACATCGTGTCAAAATTATTTTGACCCTACGGCAAGTTGGTAACAAGCTCAACAAAATCGGTCAAAAATCGCTCACAAATTGACAGCGGTGTCAGTCGTTTTTCACGATGGATTTCAAATGGTTGATAGCCTCCGCGCGAGGCAGGGTCACCTGCCCTGGACGGCCTTCGCGCCAAGCCTTGTTGTCACTAATTTGCAACGCCAGATCCCGGCCCAAATCGAGATCTTTTATGGTAACGGTACCATTATTCAGCTCGTCTCCGCCGATCATCACCGCCGCCGGCGACAGCCGCCGGTCGGCGTACTTCATCTGGGCCTTCATGCCCGACCGGCCGAGATAAACCTCGGCCGCCATGCCCGCCGCGCGGATCTCGGCAGCCAACTGGAAATAGGCGCCCATGTCCGATTCGGAGAAGTTGATGATGACGATCGGACCGCGCGCGGCATTGGCCTTTTCACCTTCGACCAGGCGCAGGGCCGCGGCCAGACGCGAAACGCCGAAGGAGAAGCCGGTCGCCGGCACGCGCTCGCCGGTGAAGCGCGCCACCAGGTCGTCGTAGCGGCCGCCGCCGCCGACGCTGCCGAAGCGGACCATCTCGCCCTTTTCGTCGCGGGTTTCCAGCAGCAGTTCGGCTTCGAACACGGCGCCGGTGTAATATTCCAGCCCGCGCACGATCGACGGTTCGAACACCGCCGCTTCGTCCGAGACCCCAAGCGCCGTCAGCGCCGTGTCGATGCGCGTCAGGTCTTCGAGGCCCGCCTGGCCTTCCGGCGAGTTGGCCAGGACGTTACCCAGGCGCTGCAGCACCAGCGAACGCGCCGCGCCGCCTTCCGCTGCCATGACGAAGTCCAGCACCGGGCGGATAGCCGAATCGGCCAGGCCCGCGCCCTTGGTAAAGTCGCCGCTGTCGTCCTTGCGGCCCTTGCCCAGCAACAGTTCGACGCCGGGAATGCCTAAGCGGTCCAGCTTGTCGATGGCGCGCAACACGGCCATTTGCTGATCGGCGCCGGCGACGCCGAGACTGGTCAGCAGGCCGTTGAGCAGTTTTCGGTTATTGATGCGCAGCAGGGCCGGCACGCCGGCGGCCTTGAAGCCGGCCACGGCCAGGGCGATGATTTCGGCATCGGCCTCGGGCCGGTCGGTGCCGACGGTATCGGCGTCGCACTGGATGAATTCGCGCAGGCGGCCAGGGCCGGGTTTCTCATTGCGATAGACCGGGCCGAAGGCATAGCGGCGGAACGGCTTGGGCAGGCCGTCCCAGTTTTGAGCGGCGAAGCGGGCCAGGGGCGCGGTCAAGTCGTAGCGCAGGGCCATCCACTGGTCGTCATCGTCCTGCAGGGCGAACACCCCGACATTGGGGCGATCCGAATCGGGCAGGAACTTACCCAGCGCATCGGCATATTCGAAGGCCGGCGTCTGCAGCGCTTCGAAACCGAAGTCTTCATAGACCTTCGTCACCGTCTCGACGAGACGGCGTTCGAGCGCGATCTGGCTGGCGCGTTTGTCGGCGAAACCACGCGGCGAGCGCGCTTCGGGGCGGAATTCTGATGTTGGTTCGGGAGCTTGATCGGTCATGCCTGCGCCTTAGCCCATACCGCCTTAAAGAACAAGGTAAGGCCGCAGGTTCGCCGTAGGGGCAGCGCATCGCAGGCGCCGCAAACGGTTCGCCTTAAAGGGGAATTTGTCGGAGCATCGGTATTTTGACACCGGCGTCAAAAATTTTCGTTAACCGCTGTTAAATGTGGCGGAAAGGTGGTATAAATAAAGCTTCCCTAAAGGAGGGCAAAACTATGAGCAAGCGTTCCCATGCAATGGAAAGTGCACAGCGTTTTGTAATTGCCACACTTGGCGCCATGGCTCTCATCGGAGCTGTCGCCTGGGCATTTATGGCTTTTGACAACGGCGGTTGCAGCGGCGGCATCGAGTGCCGGACCGAAGCGCAACGCGCGGCTGGCAAGTACTGACGGCCTGATTTCCGCCAGACAGCGGCCGTCCTGGACGGCCAACATCGCTTTTCCGATCCCGCATCCATTGCCGGGACATGGGAAGCTGCGTGTTAACGCTTTCTTGGCTGGATATTTGCATCATGCGTTCCAATCATCGTGGAGGAGCGCATAATGAAACGTGCCATGTTCCTGGCGGCGCTGCTCGGTCTTACGGCTGTCGCAGTGCCTTCATGTGCCAGTTCACCGGATACGCCGGTGGCCAGCGCGATTTCGCGTGAGCCTTTCTATGCCGGTCTGGTAAACCGGGCTGAGCAGTTGAAGGCGCAAACCGACGGGTTTGCGCCGGCCTTGGCCGTGCGCGACCGGCCGGGTTTTGATGTCTATGTCCGTGATATCCGCGCCCTGGCCGAGGACGACATGAAGGCGCACCTGGACCTGAAGGTGCGCGGCACCGACAGCGACCTGAAGTGCATCCTGAAGGGCGTGTCCCTGGACTTGAACATCAAGATGGACGCCATCCTGGCGGCGAACACCGATCGTGACGCCGCCAAGGCTTATCAGGACATGTCGTTGCTACTGAGCGACAATATCGACGTCATCACCACCCCGGCCACGGCCGAGTCCGGCCTCGACTGCGTGATCGAGTTCGGCCCAGCGACCTGATTATTTCGCCGACTTCAGCAGCTTGACGATGTCGCCCTGGTCCAGCATCTGCGGCAGGACCTTCGGTTCGGCCTTGTCAGGTCCGTAATAGACGTAGAGCGGCACGCCGGAACGGCCGAACAGGCTGAGATAGCGCGAAATCGCCGGATCCTGGTTGGTCCAGTCGCCAACCATATAGGTCGTCCCGGTCGCCTTGAAGGCGTCGGCAACCTCAGGCGTATACAGCACCCGCACCTCATTGACCTTGCAGGTGACGCACCAGGCGGCGGTCATGTCGACCAGGACCGGCTTGCCTTCCGCGCGCAGGGCGCTGAGCTGGTTCATATCGAAGGCGACGTGATCGATCGGCGCCGCGGCCGTCGATTTGGTCGCCGGCGGCAGGCCTTGTGTCGCCGCAAAGGCCGTGACCACCACCGCCGTCACCACCATGGCGATCCGGGCCAGGGACGGCAGTTTCGCAACCGCCAAACCGACCGCGATCAGCACCACCGCCGCGATCAGCAGACCCAGGCCCAGGCCGGTGACCTGCTGGGCGAACACCCAGATCAGCCACAGGGCGGCGCCGTACATCAGCACCGACAGGCCGCGTTGCAGCCAGCTCATCCACGGGCCGGGCTTCGGCAGGGCGCGGGCCACGGCCGGCACCGAAATGATCAGGAAGGTCAGGGCGACGAACGGCAGGGCAAAGCCCAGGCCCAGGGCCAGGAAGATGGTCACCGCGCTCAGTCCGCCCTGGGTCAGGGCGACGCCGATCGCCGGCCCCATGAAGGGCGCGGTGCAGGGCGCGGCCACCACGACCGCCAGGACACCGGTCAGGAAGGCCGACAGGATGGGACGGTTCTGATCGAGCTGGACATTGCCGCCCAGACGTTGCAGCGAGGCACCGACGGAGAAAACGCCAGACATGTTGAGCGCCACCAGCAGCATGACCACAGCCAGGGCCGCCGTGACATAGGGCGACTGGAGCTGGAAGCCCCAGCCGACCTGGGCGCCAAACGACCGCGCCAGCACGATCACGCCGGCCAGGGCCAGGAAGCTGAGGATCACCCCGCCGCCATAGGCCAGGGCTTCGGTGCGGGCCAGTTTCTGATCGTGGCCGGCGCGCGACAGGGCCAGCAACTTCATCGACAGGACCGGGAAGACGCAGGGCATAAGGTTGAGGATCATCCCACCGACCAGGGCGCCGAGTGCCGCCAGCAGGATACCACCCGCCGAGGTGTCGGCGCCGCTGGCACCGGCGCTACCCAGGCCATGAACGCCGGGTGCCAGGGGGGCGCGGGTCAGGCTGACCTCATAGGCCTCGCCGTTCCTGAATTTCAACACCCCCTTGATGTCGCCTTCGGGGAGCGGCCCCTGGGCCGCGGTGCGGATCGAAAAGCCGTCGGGACCGCTATCGACGGTCTGTGGCGCCGCCGCCTTGACCACCCGGTCATGGGCGACAAAGAGATAGGCGCCCTGAGGCGACGGCAGGTCCTTGCCGGCAAACCCGAACTCAGCGATGCCATCATCGGTCACGGCGACCGTGCCGGTAAAGGGCGCAGGTTTCGGCAGAGCCTTCGCGGCCTTGGCAAGGGTCTTGGCGTCAGCCCCCGGCGCGATCGCACCGACCGTCAGGCGCAGCGACACCTCCAAGCTTTCCGGAATACAGATCTTTTCGCAAACCAGGAAGTCGACCCTGGCTTTCAGCGGCAGGGCCTCGCCGGCGCCGAGTTTTGAGCGGTTGTGCAGCGGCAGAAGCAGGACGGTGCGGTCCTGGTAGCCGTAGCTCATCAGGCCGAAGGTCGGGATGGTTTCGGGCGTCGGGAACTGCGGCGCTTCGACGGTGACGTCGTCGGGCAGGCTCCAGGTGAATTTCGGCGGCAGGCCGGTATCGCCGGCATTGATCCAGTAGGTATGCCAGCCGGGCGCGGTCTTGTAGTCCAGCGCCAGCATAACATCGCCGCCCTGCGGCACGCTGGACGAGACGGCGATCAGCTTGGCCTCGATATGGGCGGACTTGCCTTCGGCAGCATGGGCCTGGGCGGTAACCAGACCCAGGAAAAGCACGATGGATGTAACCAGACGAACCAGAAAAGACACGTAAAACGACCCCTGCCGAGAGAACCCGGTTAGTCTATACGATCCATGCCGTCATTTGGTGACAAAAAATCTGCGGCAGTTTCAAAGGAATTTTTCCGGCACCTATTCAGCCGGCTTAAACATACTAATTTTCACCACGGACCACACGGACCACACGGACTTCCGAATAAAACTGCCGCCGCGCAGCGGCTTTAGATAACTTTAGACTGCCGCTGTGCGGGGGGGAGTTTGTACACCCCGAAGTCTGTGTGGTCCGTGTGGTCCGTGGTAAAAAACTACAAGTCCACGTTCAGCTTGCGCGCCAGGCTCAGGATTTCGTTACGCAAGGAGCCGTTCGACGAGCCCATCATCTTGGTGATGGCCCTGCCCGCGGCATCGCGGTCACACGACAAAATCATCCGCTTGACCTGGCCCATGCCGGCGGGCGGCATGCTCAGCCGGTTGAAGCCCAGAGCCACCAGCACGAACGCCTCCAGAGGCCGGCCGGCGATCTCGCCGCACACCGATACCGGCGTGCCCGACTCTTCCGCCGCCTTCTGGATGCTGGCCAGGGCCCGCAACATCGGCGGCGACAGCGGATCGTAGCGGTCGTTCATCCGCGGATTGGTGCGGTCGGCAGCAAACAGATACTGGGTCAGATCATTGGTGCCGACCGACGCAAAATCGACCAGCGGCAACAGCGCATCCAGGTGCCACAGCAGCGACGGGCATTCGATCATCGCGCCGACGCGCAGCAGCGACGGCAGGGGCCGGCCGCGCCGGCGCGCCCAGCTGCATTCGATATCGACCATGTCGCGCGCCTGGCGGAATTCGTCGATCGAGGCCACCATCGGGAACATGACCCGCAACTCGCGTCCGCGCGCCGCCGTCAGCAGCGCCCGGATCTGCATGCGCAAAAGCGCCGGCCGGTCCAGCCCCATGCGGATGGCGCGCCAGCCCAGCGCCGGGTTCTCCTCGCGCTCCATCTCCATATAGGGCAGGATCTTGTCGCCACCCAGGTCCAGGGTGCGGAAGGTCACCGGCCGGTCGCCGGCGCCATCCATGATGCGCTCATACAGCTCGGTCTGGCGCTTCAGCCGCGGCAGATCCTCCGACACCATGAACTGGAACTCGGTGCGGAACAGGCCGATACCCTCGGCGCCCGTCTCGTTCATGATCTCGATGTCGAATTCCAGGCCGGCATTCATCAGCAGGGTGATGCGCTGGCCGTCCTTGGTGACCGCCGCCGTGTCCTTGATCTTGACGAACTCGGCGCGGCGCTGAGCGCGGACATCCATCCGCGCCATGGCGGCATCGATGATGTCGGGCCGCGGCCGCAGATAGGCTTCACCGGTTTCGCCGTCGACAATGACGGCGTCGCCCTGGCTGACCCGGTCGCGCAGGTTTTGCAGCCGGCCGACGCAGGGAATCTGCAGCGCACGGGCAACGATCGCCGCGTGGTTCGACGACGAACCCTCCTCCAAGAGGATGCCCTTCAGCTTGGTGCGGTCGTATTCCAGCAGGTCGGCGGGACCCAGGTCACGCGCCACCAGGATGGAATTGTCCGGGATCAGCCGCTGGGCCGTGTTCTTGCCGGCCAGGACGCGCAACAGGCGGTTGGCCAGGTCTTCCATGTCGTGCAGGCGTTCGCGCAAGTACGTGTCGCGGGCATTGTTCAGGCGGGCGCGCTGTTCGTTACGGACCCGTTCGACCGCGGCTTCAGCGGTCAGGCCCGACTTCACAGCCTCGGTCAGGGCGCGCACCCAGTTCCGGTCGTGCGCGAACATGCGGTAGGTTTCCAGCACGTCGAAGGTCGGGCCGGCCAGGCCGTGCTGGCCTTCGAACATCTGGTCGATCTGGTCGCGCAGGGCGTCGATGGCGGTCAGCAGCCGCAGTTCTTCGGCCGTGGCGTCCTCACTCAGCAGGTGTTCCGGCGTCACCGGCACTTCGTGCAGCACCACCACGCCCAGGGAGATACCGTCGGCGAAGACGCTGCCCTTGAGACGTTCCGGCCGCGTCGGGGCCAGTTCGATGTCCTTGAGTTCCTCGATCCCGACCAGGTCGCCCGCGGTGACGATTTCGGCCAGCACCATGGCGATGATCTGAAGATCCTCGACCTCTTCTTCTTCGTAACGCCGCGCCGCCATGTTCTGGACGACCAGAACGCCGATGGTGCGGCCGCCGCGCAGCAGCGGCACGCCCAGGAAGGATTTGTAGGGATCTTCGCCGGTTTCCGGCCGGTACGAGAAGCTGGGGTGCGACAGCGCATCCATCAGGTTCAGCGGCGCGCCGGCGCGGGCGACCTCACCGACCAGGCCTTCGCTGAGCCGCATCCGCGTCTTGTGCACGGCCTCGGCCTTCAGGCCCTGGGTGGCGAACAGTTCCAGTTCTTCCGAAGTGCGACGCAGATAGATCGAGCAGACCTCGGCGACCATCGAATTGGCGATAATGCGCACCACCATGTCGAGGCGCGACTGGGCCGACTGGCCCTCTTCCATGGTCTCGCGGATCTGGCGCAACAGGCCGCGCTGGCCGGGCGCAGCCAGCTTCGATTGTCCCTTGATCCCGGGCCTGGTGGTCACGCTCGTCACGCCTTCCCCATATACGCCATAAAGCCAAAGACTGTGCGGCGGATTTCGTCTGCTGTCTAGCCGTGCGGGGCTACCCGCCGCAAGTCACGGAACCGTGTATAATCACAATGACTTAACATCCGGATACAATTGAGTGCTCAAGCGCCGCAGGGCTCGCGCAAACGTGCGCGGCGGGCAGTCGCCCGCTAAAGAGTAAGAAAGCGCCCCTTTGCTCGAATTCAGGCCGCCATGTCCAGCAGGGCGGCCGACAGCTCGATCAGGTCGCTGGCCTCGAACGGCTTGCGAATCTGGGCGTCGGCGCCGATGCGGCGGGTCGCGTTCAAAGCGTCATTGTCCGAGACCTGTTCGTCCAGCCCGGCGGACATGGAGATAAGCTGCACCTTCGGCCAGGTCGTCTTGATCGTGCGCATACCCTTGAAGCCACCCATGCCCGGCATGAACACATCGCACAGCACCAGGTCGACATGGGCGATGTCGACATTCGAGAAGGCCTCTTCCATCGAGTCCGCACAGGACACACGATAGCCGGCGGCGTCATAGGCACGTTGGGCGATGGTGCGGATGGTCGAGCTGTCGTCGATAACCAGGACGTGGCGGCGCTTCTTGCCCGTCGCGACGTCGGGGGTGACCGAGGTAAAAACATCGCGCAGCATGGCTTCGTTGAACGGCTTTTTCAGGACATAGTCGGCGCCGGTCTTGCGCGCACTTTTCAGCGTTTCCTCGATGGCCTCGCGGCTGGAGCCCGCCGTCATCAGCATCATGGGAATATGCGGCGCCAGGGTGCGGAAGCGATCGACGTGCAACAGCGTGTTGTGGGCGCCGACAAAGACGTCCAGCAGCATGGCCTGGACCGATATCTGGCTGAGGGTTTCGGTCGCGTCGCGCAGGGTTTCGCAATGCACCGCCGACCAGCCCAAGCGGGACAGCATGGCGATGATGATATTCGCCTGTGTCTTGCTGTCTTCCAGGATTAACGCGGTCTTGTCCATAACGCTTACCTTTACGTTAGGGCAAACCTGACTCACAAACATTTGCAAACGCTTAAGCGTTCATGAAAATATGGAGTAAATCTTTGGATTTCCTCATCTATACTACCGTTACGCGAAATTTCAGGCCATTTTACGCACCCTGCCGTCGACCCTGCCCGCAGGGCTTCGTCGACGGCTGGTGTTAAGGAAAAACGGTCTGGCACCTTCGTCGGCGGTACCGGAACACGATGTGGTCTATGCCGCCCGCAACTGGCTCACAAAGTCTTCAACCGCACTCTGCAAATCATCGGCCTGGCTCGACAGGTCGTGTGACAAAGACATGAGTTGGGTCGATGCCGCGCCCGTCATTTCCGCTGCGCGTCCCACCCCGAAGATATTCTCAGTGACTTGGCCCGCACTGTCGGCGGCGTGGCTGGTGTTGGTGGCGATCTCGCTGGTCGCAGCCCCCTGCTGCTCGACAGCGGCGGAGATAGCCGCCGAGATCGCGCGAACATGGTCCACCCTGCTCACAATGCCGTCAATCGCGTCAACGGCGCTGTGGGTCGCCTGCTGAATTTCGGCGACCTGGCGGCTAATGTCGTCAGTCGCCCGCGCCGTTTGCGTGGCGAGCTGTTTGACTTCCGAAGCGACAACAGCAAAGCCCTTGCCGGCATCACCTGCGCGGGCGGCCTCGATGGTTGCGTTAAGCGCGAGAAGGTTGGTCTGTGAAGCGATGTCGTTGATGAGGTTGACGACGTTGCCGATCCGAAGTGCCGCATCTGACAGGGCGCGAATGTCACTCTGGGTGCGCGTGGATTCCGACACAGCTGATTGCGTTGCGCCGTTCGCGGCTTGCACCTGCCCTCCGATTTCGCGGACAGACACACTCATTTCCTCGGTTGCCGCGGCGACGGTGTGCACATTGGCAGACGCCTCTTCCGCGGCACCGGCCACGACCTGAGCCTGACGCGCCGTCTCCTCCGCCGAAGCGGCCAGGTTCTGCGCGGCTGAAGAGACTTCCCCGGAGGAACGAACAAAGGCCTGAGCCAGGCGCATCATTCTGGTCTGGAAATCAGAGACGATTTTCCGCTCTCGCTCGGCGCGTACCAGGTCGGCCGCCTTGGCCGTTTCCGCGGCCGCCCGCAGGGTCACCCCTTCGGCCAGGCCCGCACGGAAGGTTTCAAGCGTGTTGGCCATAGTCCCCAGTTCGTCTTTGCGCGTCATGCCGGGAACCTGCTGAGCGAGATCCCCCTTGTCCATGGCCTGCATGACCCGGGTCAAGGCTTGCATGGGGCGCGTAATGCCCGATTGGGTCAGAAAGATCGCGGCCGCTCCGGAGAGAAGCATACTGCCGATAGCGATGATAATCAGAGAGGTCACCGCGCCACGCGCAGCCGCCTCAGCCTTATCGGCCTCCGCATTGAGGTCCTGCGTTACCTGATCGCCAAAGGCACGAAGATCCGTCGAGAGTTGATCCAATGCCGGGTCGCATTGCGAAAGCATCAGGGACATCCCCGTAACATTATCGTTCGCTGCCATGGCGGCCTCCGCTTCACCGCACGCCTTGGCCGTCACCTGATCAAACCGCGCCAGAAACTCGGATATCTTCTCTGAATGTTCAGGCAGACCCTTGCGGGTAATCTCCATTTGCTCCTTGTAAGCCGTCTTGGCGCCATCGATACTGGCCTGCGCCGCAGAATTGTCGGTGTCGGAACTCACGACGGCGAACTTATAAAGTCCGCCTCTGAGAATTTCCGCCTGACGATTGGCCCGGGCCTGAGCCAGCACAGCGGTTTCCGAATTATCGATAATGTCGGAATAGATGGCCGATTGTTTGTTCAGATTGAACCCGGCGATTGCCGAGATTACGACCGTCGCCGCCGCCATGACCGACAGCAACGACAACACCTTAGCTTGAATTGGCAGATTATTAAACATTTGGCACCCGATTTCGCCAGAACTCTTCACAATCGATTGAATCGCCGCTTCCAGCGACGCAATCAGCTCAACGCTTGGCGTAATTCGGACAACAAATTGTTAAGGTCGCACGCGATGCGGCAACTTTTGCGAGCAAGCTTTGGTCAACCAGAGTATCGTCGTTTCGAATGCTTAATTCGTCAGGCGCCGATCTTGTCCAGGCCATACGCCGCGTGAAGGGCGCGGACAGCCAGTTCGGTATCGGCTTCGTCGATCAGCACCGAGATCTTGATTTCCGAGGTCGAGATGACCTGGATGTTGATGCCCTTTTCCGACAGCGCCTGGAACATGGTCTGAGCGACACCGGTGTGCGAACGCATGCCGACGCCGACGATCGACACCTTCGACACGGTCTCGTCGACGCGCAGGTCCTCGAAACCGATGTCGCAAAACTTCCCCAATAGGAAGCCCAATTCAGGTCAGTGCGCATCAATTCCCTCCATCCGTGCCGAACGTCCTTGGTTTTGCATGGCTGAGCAACAAAAAAGAGCGGGCCTTGCGACCCGCTCTTTCCGTTGTTCAGATAGGTGCCTGAGGGCTGGATCAGAAATCCATACCGCCCATGCCGCCCATGCCGCCGCCGCCCATTTGGGGCTGCGAACCGGAGTCCTTCTTCGGGGCTTCCGCCACGGCCGCTTCGGTGGTGATCAGGATGCCCGCGACCGAAGCCGCGTCCTGCAGAGCCGTACGCACAACCTTGGCCGGGTCGATGACGCCATCGGCAACCAGGTCGACATACTTTTCGGTCTGGGCATTGAAGCCGAAGTTGGCGTCAGCGCTGGCCAGAACCTTGTTCACGACGACCGAACCTTCGACGCCCGAGTTTTCGGCGATCTGACGCAGCGGCGCCTGGATAGCCTTACGGACGATGGCGATGCCGGCGTTCTGATCGGCATTGGTGCCTTTCAGGTTGATGAGGGCCTTCGAAGCCTTCAGCAGTGCGGTGCCGCCGCCCGGAACGATGCCTTCTTCCACGGCCGCGCGGGTCGCGTTCAGGGCGTCGTCGACGCGGTCCTTCTTTTCCTTCACTTCGATTTCGGTCGAGCCGCCGACGCGGATGACCGCAACGCCGCCGGCCAGCTTGGCCAGACGTTCCTGCAGCTTTTCCTTGTCGTAGTCCGAAGTGGTTTCTTCGATCTGCTTCTTGATCTGCGAGATGCGGGCTTCGATCTCGGACTTTTCACCGATGCCATCGACGATGGTGGTGTTTTCCTTGGTGATCGTGACCTTCTTGGCGCGGCCCAGCATGTCGAGACCAACGGTTTCGAGCTTGATGCCCAGATCTTCGCTGATGACCTGGCCGGCGGTCAGCACGGCGATGTCTTCCAGCATGGCCTTGCGGCGGTCACCGAAGCCCGGCGCCTTGACGGCGGCGACGCGCAGGCCGCCACGCAGGCGGTTGACGACCAGGGTGGCCAGGGCTTCGCCTTCGACGTCCTCGGCGATGATCAGGAGCGGACGGCCCGACTGGACCACGGCTTCCAGGATCGGCAGCATGGGCTGCAGCGACGAAATCTTCTTGTCGAAAACCAGGATGTACGGGTCTTCGAGGACCGCTTCCATCTTGTCCGGGTTGGTGATGAAGTAGGGCGACAGGTAGCCGCGGTCGAACTGCATGCCTTCGACGACGTCCAGCTCGGTTTCGGCGGTCTTGGCTTCTTCGACGGTGATGACACCTTCGTTGCCGACCTTTTCCATGGCCTTGGCGATCATTTGACCGACTTCGGCATCGCCGTTAGCCGAAATGGTGCCGACCTGGGCGATTTCTTCGTTGCTGGTGACCTTCTTGGACGACAGCTTGATCTGCTCGACGACGACGGCGACAGCCTTGTCGATGCCGCGCTTCAGGTCCATCGGGTTCATGCCGGCGGCAACCGACTTGAGGCCTTCCTGGACGATGGCCTGGGCCAGAACCGTCGCGGTGGTGGTGCCGTCACCGGCCTTGTCATTGGTCTTGGACGCGACTTCGCGGATCATCTGCGCGCCCATGTTTTCGTACTTGTCTTCAAGTTCGATTTCTTTGGCGACGGAGACGCCGTCCTTGGTCGAGCGCGGGGCGCCGAAGGACTTTTCGAGGACGACGTTGCGGCCCTTGGGGCCCAGGGTGACCTTCACCGCGTTGGCGAGAATGTTGACGCCGCGCAGCATCTTGTCGCGCGCGTCGGAACCGAAATAAACGAGTTTGGCAGCCATTATGGATGTTCCTTTTGGTTGCTTGGATTACGATTTAGCGTACGAGGACGCCGAGAATGTCGGATTCTTTCAGGATCAGCAGGTCGTCACCGTCGATCTTGACTTCGGTGCCGCCCCACTTGCCGAACAGGACGCGGTCGCCGGCCTTGACGTCGAGCGCGACTTGCTCGCCCTTTTCATTGCGGGCGCCGGGGCCGACGGAGACGACTTCGCCTTCCTGCGGCTTTTCCTTGGCGGTGTCCGGGATGATGATGCCGCCCTTGGTCTTGGCTTCTTCTTCGACGCGCTTGACCAGGACTCGGTCGCCTAACGGGCGAAAGCTCATGGATATCTCTCCAGATTATAATGGCGATGTGCCTGTTAGCACTCAGCACACGCGAGTGCTAACGACAGCTGGCAGATAGTGGCCGCGCCATAGTGAGTCAAGGGCAGGCCTTGCAAAATTTTTGCTGCCCCTGCGGCGAAGGCGCGCATGAATTCTTTATTTGCGATGCGCTATAGTGGGGCATATTTCCACCGAGGGAGACCCGTCATGCTGTCCGACAAGGCCCAGGCCGCCGCCGCCAAGATCACGTCGCTGAACGAAGGCGATTTGAAATCTTTGTCTGAATCGATCCGTCATGAGGTCGAACACGCCACCCATGTTCTGGCTGAACGTGCCAAGGAAGCCGAGATCAAGGTGCGTGAGTTCGCCGAGAATCCCGACTTCGACAAGCTGGGCCGCGACGCGCGCCGCACGGTCGAAGAGCATCCGGTCCCGACGGCCCTGGTGGCCCTTGGCGTTGGCTTTGCGCTGGGCCTGCTGATCGCGGGCACGTCGCGGCGCTGACCAGGTTCCGCTCTGCCGGTAGAATCTAACGGCGGAACACACGAAAAGACGCGGAATTCCGGTTTTGAAACCTGCCGCGCGAAGCGCCTTCATGTCTGAAAATGAAGAAGCTTTGCACTTGCGGTTCATCCCCCTGAATTCCGTGTTTTCAGTGTCGCCGCACAGCGGCTTCCGTGTGGTCCGTGTTGCCCTTCTTCGCTTCAGAAAGCTCGGTGCCAGCCGGCCTGCCGCTGGCATTGAAGAGGAACACGGAAAACACCGAAGCGCCGCCAAGGCGGCGTACACTGAAGACACGGAATTTAGGGTCTCAACTCGGTGGGCGGCTAACTTGAACGTGTTAGAATGAAGGCGCTTCGCGCGCGAGCAGTGCCCCCCATCGTTTGATTCTACGGGCTGTGGGGATTCAGGCGCAAATCCGCCACGACGGGAAAGTGATCCGAGATCACCTTGCCGCCGAACGAATCCGTCAAAACGCCATAACGCGTCACCGTCATACTGCGTGGCACGAAGATATGATCGATGGCTTCGCCCTGCGTTGCCGTTACGTCAAAGCCGTTGAACGTCCCCGGCGGGCCGAAGTCGACCGCCGCCGCTTTGCGCGCATCCTTCAGACCCAATGCGTCGCCGCTTAAGACCTGATACGGCGCGCTGTCGGGACCGGAATTCATATCCCCCAGCACCACCACCACAGCACCCGGTTCCGCCGCGATCCCGGCGACCTGCTTCGCACAGTTTTCCCGCGCCACCGCGCCTTCGTTGTCGAGATGGGTGTTGCGCACATCCAGCACCTGGCCGCTCAGACGATCGCGCAGCACCACGCGGGTGATGGTCCGCGGCCAGGCGGCGTCCCAGCCCTTGCCCGGCCGGTCGGGCGTCTCCGAACACCATTGGTTCGACTTTGATACCGCCTCGAACCGGTCGCGGCGCCAGAATACTGTCGTGGTCTCGCCATTAACGCCATCGTCGCGGCCCAGGCCGTAGTGGTCATAGCCCGGCCACTGCGCCGCCAGATACGCGACCTGGACCGGCTGGGCCTCCTGGACGCCCAGGATACCGGGATCTGTAAAGGCCACCTGCCTGGCCAGGGCTTCGCGGCGCTCGCCCCAGTTCGGCCGGTCGCTGTCATTGGCATAGCGGATATTGTAACTCATCACGCGCAGGGTTTGCGGCGCCACTTGCGGCAATGACGCGCAGGCCGCCAGGCAGGTCAGGGGCAGAAGGGCGAATATTTTCATGCCGCCCTTATAGGCCGTTGCGGCCGGACTGTCGCTCTTGAATTGGGCCGCGGCCGTCCCGATGTCCGGTCCATGAACATACTTCTGAGCCTTGTGGCGATTCTTGTGGCCGGCATTCTGGCCGGTGTGGTGGGGCGCCTGTGGGGCCGGTCGATACGCCGGGGCGTCGGATTTGCATCGGTGATGCTGGGCTTTGGGATGGTGCTCGATCCGCCGGCGCACAAGGGCGTCGAAGCCGCCGACCGTGAACGCAAGCGCGAGTCTGGCAAGGACGAGGACATCTAATCCTCGCCCTTCGTCAGGTCACCCTGATCCGCGTCATATTCCATGATATCGCCGGGCTGGCAGTCCAGCAACAGGCACAGCTTCGACAGGGTATCGAAGCGCATGCCCTTGACCTTGCCTGTGCGCAGCAGGGACATCTGGGTTTCGCTGATGCCGACCTGGGCGGCCAGGTCCTTGGCGCGGATCTTGCGCCGCGCCAGCATGACATCGAGGGTTACGCGGACGGGCATCTAGACGAACTGTTCCAGTTCCGCTTTCAGCGCCTGGCCCTGCCGGGCCAGCAGATACAGCACGATCCCGACCAGCCCGATCGTTACGCTCTCGATTTCGGGATTGTAGCGCACGCCGCGGAAGTGCTCGCTCAACATGGGGTAGAGGGTCGGGATAATGACGATGGCCAGAACGGCGCCGTACACCAGACAACTGCCGGTTTCGCGTAAGCCCTTGACCATGGCCGGCCCGAAGGCGTCGCCGCGGCCGATACGGCCGAAGACGTTGGACGCCGCCCATACGGCGCAGAGGTAAAAGCCCTGCGGCAACAGGGTCAGCCAGAACAGCGAGACGACCTTCATATTGGCCCAGGTGTCACCGGCGGTAAAATCAAGCGTCCCCAGCTCACCCGATTTTTCGGAGATGAAGGCGAGGGCCAACACGACGACCACGATCTTGATGACGATCGACAGGGCGGGAAGAGGAATGGGCAGTTTCGACACGACAAGCCTCCAGATAAAAGTTCAATTTCTTTATCCACAGAGCATATAAATTTAAATCAGACTTAAAGTCAAACTACCTTTATCCTCCACCGCGAGCGGGGGAGGTGGCGAGCAAACGAGCCCTTCTATTGGGCGAAGTGCGTCGAGACGGAGGGGGAGCCGGGAGCTCGGAACGCTATCAGGCCGCCAGCCGCTTCTCATTGACCAGATGCAGCAACTCCGCCGCGGCACGGGCATCATCCAAGGCCCGATGATGGTTCTCCAGCCGGATGCCATACTCCTTTGTCAACGGCCCTAACCCATACGAGCCATGGCCGGGATAATATTTTCGCATCCCGGCGCAGGTACATAGCTTCGGCGCATGGAATCGCCGCTCCAGCCGGCGATACTCCGACGCGATGAAACTGTGGTCGAACCCGACATTGTGCGCCACGAACACCGCGCCACTCAGAAACGCCGCCAGATCATCGGCGATCTCAACGAACTTCGGCGCCCCGGCCACCATCTCATTGGTGATGCCCGTCAGCTGCGTAATATAGCCCGGAATCCGCCGCTCCGGATTGATCAGCGACGACCATTCGGCGATGATTTTCCCGCCCTGGACCTTGACGGCGGCGATCTCGGTCACCCGGTCATTGCCGGCCCGGCCGCCGGTGGTTTCGACATCGACGACGACATAGGTGGTGTCGGGATCGGTGCGATAGGCGACCTTCAGGATCGAAGCGTCGAACCCGGCCTCCTGCAGCAACTTCAACCGCGCCAACTGGCGCCGCCGGACCTGGTCGCCCTCGGCCTTGATCTCGACGAAACGAATCTCGCTGTCCCGCGTCAGCATCAGGTCCGGAAAGCCATCACGCAGAGCATAGAAGTCCTTGCTCATCTCCGCCAAAATCCGCTGCAAAGCCTGAGGCGGCGCGGCGCGGACGAACTGCAGCATCCGGCCGCGCAACCCGGCATCCCAGTAAAACAACCCGTTGCCCGCGCCCTCGTGGCGGCGGAAGGTGCGCAGCACCAGATCCTCGACCCAGCCATCGGCCACGCCGGCCAGCTTATGCTCCACGGCTTGCGCAAACTTCACATGAAAGGTCCGGTCCTTCAGCGCCTGCGGCACGGCGTCGAAACCGCACGACAGCGCGCCCGGGCCTTCGAACAGCTCGTCCCAGAAGACCAACCCGAACAGGGCCGGCCACAGGCCGTTCTCGCTGTGATGACACGACCAGCCCTCGGCCTCGAAGTGATGCATGGCGGCGGCTTCCGGGAAGCCGCGATACAGCTCATCGACGGTGATTTCGCTCGCCCCCCGCAGCAGGTCGGTAAACACCGAGGTCCGCCGCTTGCCGAACTTGCGCGCCAGGAAGTCCTGGGCGAACAGGCAGGCCTCGTCGTGATCGGGCGCCTCCAGCATGGCTTCGAGACGACCACGAACGTCATCATGATCGCCCCGCGCATACAGCAACCGGACACTGCGTTCCTGACTGTCGAAGGCGTTTGATAACCCGTAAAGCTCTAAAGCCCGCTCGCCATCGCCGCGCTTTTCATGATGCTGACCCAGTTGAAACAGCAGGTCGTTGCGCAGCCCCTGGCTGAACTCGGTCGGCGCCGGCGGCAAGGCGTCAAGGTCGATGCGCTCCGGATGCTCGCCGTGCCGTAACCGGCGCAGGGCGTGGCTGTAGACAAAGCCGGCCCGGGCCTCGTCGATGGAATCGAACCGGGCGGTATAGGCTTCGCGCGCCTTGACCGAGACCATGCCCAGATCGCGCAAGGTAAAACTCAACAGATTGTCATTCAGCCGGCCGAAATAGAGATAGAGCAGAAAGCCCAGCGTCTCCTTGTGACAGGGGACGACCAGCCGCGACAGCCCGAACACGGCGTCCAACTCGTCGGGCTCCAGCGCTTCGACCAGCCACCCAACCAGCTCCGGCTTGGCCCACGACGCCTTGAAGCCCTCGACACCGCCCTGACGCGCCTGGGCGACCAGGTCGGTCTTGCTCAGCTCATTGAGGCAATGGCGAAAATCCTCCGCCTCGGCGGGACGTATAAACCCCGCCGCCTGCAACCGCTCCAGCCCGCCATCAACCCCGCCGATCTCGGCATAGCTCAGATCCGCCGCGGCAAAGGCCTGCTTCTTGCGATTGCACATCCGCACGAACAGGCACTGGGCGTCGTCATCCAGCGCCGCGAACTGTTCCAGGAACGCTTTCTCAGCGCCTCCCAAGACGTCGCCATACAGGCGGGCGACAAAGCCGGTCATTTCGACGAAATGATCGCGGTAATAGGTCGGCGGCAGGACAAGCGTACGAGACATGCGGCATTTGTTCTATCTTCGTTCCCGCCGCAAAGCAAGCCCGTGCGGTATCACAAGCCTGTTTGACCCTTCTTCTTCGCGCCTTCGCGTCTTCGCGTGAAATTTTTTCTTTTCGGATGGAAACGCCGCGCCGAACCCTCGCAAGAAGGTTTCACGCGAAGACGCGAAGACGCGAAGAAAGATTTCAGATATCGTCCCCTAGCCCCATGCGTGGCGGATTGCATGCCTTGGCCAGGTAATTCTTGACCTCGGCATAACCGTTGGTACGGTCAGTCTGGCTCAACTGCCCACGCGCGGCCAATCCCTCCCAGGCCTCGCGCGTCTGTGTCCAGGTGACACAGGCCTTGTCATATCGACCCGCATTGTAGAAATTACCCCCGCGCGTGGCCAGGGTCGTCGCCAGCCCGCGCACGGCAAACGGCGCCCCGTCGGAAATCTCGATCCTTTTGCGCTGGGCGGAAATGACATCGTCACTGACCCGTTCCGCTTCATCATACTGTTTGCGGTCGGTCAGCACCTGGGCATAGACATCGCCGACCGCCGCGACCAGTTCCAATGCGCCGGTATCGGCCGGATCGCGTTTCTGTAACGCCTGGGCCAGGCTGAAGGCCTCGGAAATAGCGGCCTGGGCTTCAGCATCGCGCATATTGCTACGATGAACGATGGCATTGTAGCGCAAAGCCAGGATAAGCCCGCGCGTCACCTTGGGATTTTGCAGATCGCGGCGGACACGCTCCCGATTTACGGCGATGTTCTCCGCCAGGGCAGCCCTGGCTTCCTCGGGCTGCTTGAGTTTGTGATAGGCCTCGCCCAGCAATCGCAAGGAGGAACTGCGACCGGCCAGGACGGAAAGGTCGTTGCGGAACTCCGGTTTCAAACCCTTGTAGAAAGCATCCGCCCGCAGCAGAACCGCACGGGCCTTGTCGAACTCATCCACCCACAGCCAGGAATCGCCCTCGGCCTGGATTGCCATCAGGTAGGTCGCGGCCAGCCTGACGTCGGTCGTGGCGCGGTCCTTGAGTAGGGCCTGGGCCTGGAGCGCCTGGGCCCGCGCCTTGTCCGGGTCGTTGTCATTATAGAGATTGTTGCCCGACTGCTCGACCAACAGCCCGGCATAGGCCGCCGCCGCCTCGGCGTTGTCCGGATTTTCCTCATGAACGGCCTTCAGCACCGCTTCGCCGCGAGCCAGCAGGGCGGTCGCATCCTTGTAGCGTCCCAGGGTTGCCTCCTGACCACCGCCCATCACCTGGGACAGCCGGACGAAACCCTTGCCGGCCTCGATGCGCACCCCGACAGGCGCGCTGCGGTCCCCGGCCAGCTTTTCAAGATAATCGACACCCGTCTGCGCGATCAGCACGCGCGCCTTGGTCGTGCCCGGTACGGCGCTGACCTCGTCATAGACGTCGAACAACAGCCTGTTGGCCAGTTCCCGCGTCTGAGCATAGCGGGTCTCGGCCTCGGCGCGGGCCAGTTGCGCCTGATGATTGGCGCTCAGCACCAAGCCAAACGCCGTAACCACAGCCGTCGCCGCTATTCCCGCTACCGCCACACCGAAACGATGCCGCATGACGAACTTGCCGAAGACATAGCCCCGTCCACCCGCCATAGCAATAACCGGATAGCCCTTGCGATACGCCTCGATATCGCTCAGCAAAGCCTCAGCCGTCTCATAGCGATCGCCGGGCTTTTCCGCCGTGGCGCGGGCAAGGATGGCGCGCAGTTCCTCATCACCGTCGGACACTAGCTTATCCAGCAAGCGCCCCAGCGAATAGATGTCGGCCGCCGTCGTCACGTCCGAACTGGTCAGCCGCTCCGGTGCCGCAAAGCCCGGCGTCAGGCTCAACTGCCCCGACGCGACCGACGCCTTCGTCGTCCCGCCTCCCCCCTCGCTCTCCGTAAGCTTGGCGATGCCGAAGTCGATCAACTTGACCACGCCGTCGCGCGTCACCAGCACATTCGACGGCGTCAGATCGCGGTGCACGACCAGGCTGCGGTGGGCGCAGCCGACCGCGCGGCACATATCGCCGAACAACGCCAATCGCCGGTCCAGCGGTGGTTTCTCATCTTCGACCCACGCCATCAAAGGCAGACCGTCGACCCACTCCATGACGATATAGGGCGCTCCGCCGTCGGTTTCGCCGCCGTCATACAGGCGCGCGATGTTGGGATGGCTGAGGCTGGCCAGGGTTTGGCGCTCGCGCCGGAAGCGCTCGACCAGCGACTCCGACAACAGCCCGGCCTTGATCACCTTGATCGCCACGGTGTGGGCGAAGTCCCCCGTCGCCCGCTCGCCGCGATACACCGAGCCCATGCCGCCGCGCCCGATCAGCCCGGTGATGCGATAGGCGCCGATGCGCTCCGGTTCGTCCTCGGGCTCGACGGCTTCGGTCGCGCCGCCGGTCCGGAGATTATGTAAGGTGTCGGCCTGCAGCATGGCCAGCAACCGCTCGCGCACCTTGGGTCGCCCGGCCGTATGCTCGTCGATCCAGGCCATACGGTCGGGTGACGGCACGTCCAGCAGGGCTTCGAAGAGCGAGATGGCTTCGCGTTCGTCCCCTAAATCCGTCATGGGTCGACCGGATGCATCAGGGCGTCGGTCAGCCAGGCGCGTGCCACCAGCCACCGCCGCTTCACCGTCGCCTCGGACAGTCCGGTCACTTCGGCTATGTCCTCCACCGTCATGCCGCCGAAATAGCGCATCTCCACCAGCTCCATCAGGCTCTCGTCTATGGCCTTCAGACGGATTAGCGAGGATTCCAGCGATTTCAGGTCAAGCCTCTGTCCACCCTCGACCTGGGTGGTCAGCTCGACCTTGTGGTGTTTGCGTTTGTCGGTCGCCTTCAGCCGGGCATGGTCGACCAGGATGTTGCGCATCAGCCGCGACGCCAGGGCGATAAGGTGGGCGCGGTTGTCGCCTTCGATACGTTCGACCTGCATCAGCCGCAGCACGGCGTCATTGATCAGGTCGCCGGTCGACAGCGACGAATTGTATTCCCGCCGCAGCCGCGCCGCCGCGATCTGGCTCAGCTCCGGATACAACCGGCCGATCAGTTGGTCGCGCGCGTCGGGTTCACCGTCGCGCCAGCGGCCCATCAGGATGCGTGTCTGCGGTTCGTTTTCCATAACCTGCCCCATCTTCTCCCCGGAACAGTGGTATCTGCAAGATTTACACCATGAAATCAGGTGCTTGTCGAAGCCTTTCCAATCTGTTGTGTGACAAATCATGCTCGAAAATGAAAAATGGTGATTGATTTCCGTATCCGCGGGGTCCACCATGGCCAAAAAGAGGGAACATCGATGAAGCTTGCCCTGCTTACCGCCCTTTTTGCGGCCGCGGCCCTGCCGGCCGTGGCCCAAAACCTAACTCAGGACAGGCCCCTGCTGCACTCGATGTTCCAGGACCATGCCGTGCTTCAACGCGGCCGTCCCGTTCCGGTATGGGGCTGGGCCGCGCCCAAAACCAAGGTGACGGTGACCTTTCTTGGCCGCACATCCACCGTCACCGCCGACAAGACCGGAAAATGGATCCTGAACCTGCCGGCCGCCGCCGCCGGCGGCCCCTACGACCTGACCGTCGCCTCGCCGACGCAATCCACGGCCATACATGACGTGCTCATCGGCGATGTCTATCTCTGTTCCGGCCAGTCCAACATGCAGTTCGCTGTGCGCCAGGTCCGCAATGCCGACACCGAAATCACCCATTCCGCCGACGACCGCGTCCGCCTGCTGAGCTTCGAGCGCAAGAGCATGCCGGCGCCGCAGGACCTGCCCGTCACACCCATCGCGTGGAAAGCCGCAACGCCGGCGACGGTTACCGACTATTCCGCCGTCTGCTACTTTTTCGGCCGCGATCTGGCCAAACAAAAGAACATCCCCATCGGCCTGATCCATTCCTCGTGGGGCGGCTCCCCCATCCAGGACTGGACACCGGCTGCGGGTCTTCACGCCCTGGGCGCCTACGAAGACGGCCTGGCCACCCTCCAGGCCTATGTCACAGACCCGGAAGCCACCGCCGCAAAGGTCGCCGCCGCCACTGACGCCTGGGCCGACGCCCACGACACCGGCACGAAAGCCCAATGGCAGACGGCCGACCTCGACGATGCCGCCTGGGGCGAAATCGCCCTGCCGCGCGTCTGGGAAGAGCAGGGCAGGGCCGACCTGGTCGATCTCGACGGCGTGGTGTGGCTGCGTAAACATGTCACCCTGACACCTGAACAGGCCGCCAAACCGGCCACCCTGACCCTGGGCACGGTCGATGAGCGCGATGTCACCTGGGTCAACGGCGCCCGTGTCGGCGCCACTGTAGACTACCGCACCGAACGATCCTACACCCTGCCGTCGGGCCTGCTGAAAGCCGGCGACAATGTCATCGCGATCCGCGTCGTTGACGAAGTCGGCGGCGGCGGACCGCGTTCCTCGGCGGACAAGATGGCGCTCGACCTCGGCGGCGAGAAACTCAGCCTGGCCGGCGCCTGGACATACAAGGTCTCGGGCGACTTCAAGAAAGGCCTGCCCAAACCGCCCTTCGTTCCGTGGCCGGGTGGCAAGGGCTATTCCACGCTTTATAATGCCATGATCGCGCCGATCGGCCCCTACGGCCTGAGCGGTGTTCTGTGGTTCCAGGGCGAGCAGAACACCGCTGAGCCCGAAGCCTATGCCGGCCTGCTGCCGCAGATGATTGCGGACTGGCGCGGTCAGTTCGGCAAGGACCTGCCGTTCCTGATCGTGCAACTGGCCGGTTACGGCGCGATGACGGATCAGCCGGCTGAGTCCGGTTTTGCCGCCATCCGCGACGTCCAGCGCCGCACCGCCGCCGCCGTACCCCATACCGGCCTGGCCGTGGCCATCGACCTGGGCAATCCGCGCGACATCCACTCGCCGGAAAAGCAGGAGGTCTCCCGCCGCCTGGAACTCGAAGCCTCGCGCCTCGTTTATGGCGATGCGGTGTCGCCACGCTCGCCGTCACCGGTTTCGGCCGTGCGCGATGGCGACACCATCCGCGTCACCTTCGACCGGCCATTGATCACCTATTCCGGCACGCGACCGCTGAGTTTTGAGCTGTGCGCGGCGACCTGCGCCTGGGCCGAAGCCCGGCTCAATGGCGACACGGTTGTCCTCGACACCCAAGCCGGCGCGATGAAGGTCCGCTACGCCTGGGCAGGTTCGCCGGTGGTCAATCTCTATTCAAAAGACGGCCTCCCCGCCGGCACCTTCGAACTTAGTATTTCAGCGGAAGGACAAAACTGATTTTCGTTTTCGTCTCCCGCCCCGTTTACGGGGAGGGGGGACCGCGAAGCGGTGGGAGGGGCTTTACCGTCAGTAGAATAGCCCCTTCCGTCTCAGTGCTTCGCACTGATCCACCTTCCCCGTAAACGGGGCAGGAGGAAGCGCTTCGAGCTAAATTTTAACGCTCAAGTTGTTCAAGCCATAAACCAAGAGGAACCGTCACATGAACAAGCGCCAATTCCTGCTCGGCACCGTGGCCCTGACCGCAGCCGCCGTCACCCCGGCTCTAGCCCAGACCGACGCGCCGGCCACACAACCCGACCCGAAAACCCTACCCAAGGACTGGATCGACCCCGATACCGGCCACCGCGTTATCCGCGTCTCGACCGAGAACGACTCCAAGTCGCTCTATTTCCACGACAACGCCTTTACCGCTGACGGCCAATGGATGGTCTACGATGCCCCCTCCGGCCTCATGAAGGTTGACCTGAAAACCTGGACACCCTCGCTGCTGACGGCCGCCAAGGGCTGGCGCAGCCTGATGGTGTC
This sequence comes from Asticcacaulis sp. AC460, assembly GCF_000495795.1. Taxonomy (GTDB): domain Bacteria; phylum Pseudomonadota; class Alphaproteobacteria; order Caulobacterales; family Caulobacteraceae; genus Asticcacaulis. The sequence goes on along the minus strand of NZ_AWGD01000003.1, from coordinate 35,636 downwards.
GCGCACCAAACCCATCCTTTACGCCCGCAAATTGACCCAGGGCCCCGACGGCAAGCCTTCCGGCCAGGAGATCGCCGCCATTGACATCGCCAACGGCAAGCTCACCGTCATCGCGAAAGACATCAAGGGCGGCATCACCACGGTCAATGCCGACGACACGCTTCTGGCCGGCACCTGGGCCGAGCTCGTCTACGACCTGCAGCCGGGCCCCAAGGTCGCCGGCACCGATGGCGGCTACAATGCCGTGGGCGCCGACGGCAAACCGCTTAGTTTCGCCGCCGCCAAGGAGGTCCGCATGGCCGACCGCCTGGCCCAGAACATCCCGATGGAGATCTTCACGCTGGATATCAAAACCGGCGAGCGCAAGGTGGTCACCGCCTCGACCGACTGGCTGAACCACGTCCAGTTCTCACCCACCGACCCGCAGCGCATCATGTACTGCCACGAAGGTCCCTGGCACAGCGTCGACCGCGTCTGGACCATCCGAACGGACGGCTCGGGCCAGGAGAATGTCCACAAACGCACGATGAACATGGAAATCGCCGGCCACGAATTCTTCAGCCCCGATGGCCAGCAGATCATCTACGATCTGCAGACTCCGCGCGGCGAGGACTTCTGGCTGGCGACCTACGACCTGAAATCCCGCAAACGCATCTGGTACCATATGGACCGCGACGAATGGTCGGTCCACTACCAGATCACGGCCGACGGAACCCTGTTCGCCGGCGACGGCGGCGACGAGGAAATGGTCGCCCGGGCCAAGAACGGCAAGTGGATGTACCTGTTCCGGCCCGAAATCATCGACGACCTGGGCGTATCGGCGCCCAACGCCGCCGACCTGGTCCGGCCGGGTGTCCTGCGAGCGGAAAAGCTGGTCAATATGAAGACCCACGACTACCGCACCGAGCCCAATCTGCAATTCACCCCGGACGGGAAATGGCTGGTTTTCCGCTCCAATATGCACGGACCGATCCACGTCTATGCCGTCGCCATAGTGCGCGCTTGAATTTGATCATAAATGACTAAATTAGCCTGAATTGTGATCGCAATGGCGATCCAAAGGCCGAATTGTTGCGGTTAATGTGCTATTTGTGTTACTTTTGCGGCGCAATATGATCGAAGTGCGGTCAATTCTGACATAATTGGACAGGTATTGGCTTGACTTGTCAAATTCAATCAATGAGGATGTAGTCTGAGTAATAGGGCAGGCGCGTCCGGCGACCTCCACCTTTCAATAAGGTCCGCAATCAATGCGGGCAGCTCAGGGATCATCGGCGAACGCCGCCACAACTAGAAAACGGGTTGCGTCGAAAGCCGCATCAGGAGGGTTACTAATGACTAAGCGTAATGCCAGCGTTCTTCACCGCCATCTCAACAAGGGGACCGCGCTTGCTCTGGTCACCCTGTTCGGCGGCCTGGGGATAGGCCAGACCGTCGCCGCCCAGGACACGCCGCAGGCCGATGCCGCCGCCACGGAAGGCGATACGGTGGTTGTCGTCGGAACCCGCGCCTCGCAGCGCTCCTCGATCGACCGTAAGAAGCGCGCCAAGACGGCGACCGACTCGATCGTGGCCGAAGACGTCGGCAAGTTCCCGGACCGCAATATCGGTGAAGCCATTTCGCGCATCGCCGGCGTGGCGCTGAACCGCGGCGACTTCAACGAAGGCGTCGACGTCACCGTCCGCGGCAACAGCTCGGACGTCACCAATGTCGAAATCGACGGCCTGGGCGTTCTGGAAAACTCGACCACCGGCGGCCTGTGGGCCGGCGGCTCCGGCCGCAGCAAGGACTTCCGCGAATTCCCGGCGGAAATGATCAAGAGCGTCGACGTCGTCAAGGGTTCGACCGCGGCCATGACCGAAGGCGGCCTGGGCGGCTCGATCGTCATCAAGACCCGCACCGGCCTGGACTTCAAGGAGCCCTTCTACTCGTTCCAGGCGGCCGAGACCCGCAGTTCGGTCAATGAGACCTGGACGCCGTCCTTCAACTTCATCGGCGCCCGCCGCTTCATGGATGGCCGTCTCGGCGTCCTGGTCAACTATTCGCAGTCAACGGTCAAGAACGACGCCCACGTCACCGAAGGCGCCACCAGCGCCAATGCCGGCCACCTGCGCCTCGTCGATTTCGACAACTCGCCGAACAAGACCTATTCGCTCGATCCCAACCTGTTCCGCGACGGTACGATCAATACGCCCTTCGCCAACAGCACGGCGTTTGGCGCCGGATCCCTGCCTTTCAGCGGCCAGGCCAAGACGCCCCTGACCCTGGCTCAGGCGTCCCAGGCCGCCCAGACCAAGGCGGACTGCTACGCCTACTTCCCCGCCCTCGACGGCAACGACGCCGCCGCGGCGCAGCGTGTCCAGGAACTGCAAACCTGCCTGAACCAGTGGAACGACTATACGCCGTCGCTGCAGCGCTATCTCGTCAAGCGCGACGTCGAACATCGCAAGGCCCTGGACCTGCGCGCCGACTATCGCCTCACCGACAACCTGACGGTCTTCGGCAAGATCGCCTACAGCGAACGCGACGTCGACAACCACCAGCTGACCTATACCCGCGGCACGGTCAATATCAACACGTTGAACGTGGCGACGCCGAACTATGTCGGCCGCACCTATACAGACTCGACGACCTTCCCACGTCAGCGCACGGCCATCCCCGGCTCCGGCTATTACCTCTATAACGGCGCCAGCCAGGGCACGGTTCTGGCCAACGGCAACAACGAAGCCAGCCGTTATGTCAACGGCGTCGTCGCCAATATCAATCCTTCCAGCATCACGGTCGACGCCAGCCACCACCTGACCAAGTTCACCATCTCGGACGGTGTGGCGGGGATGGATCAGATCCAGAATACCAACAACTGGAAGACGATGACCTTCTCCACCGGCGGCAGCTACAACGGTGAACGCCTGAACGCAGACCTGGTCATCGGCCGCAGCCATACCGAATACAGCCGCTATGACCGCCGCATGGGCCTGTCCTATGCCTATGGTCCGGCCACCTTCGAAATCGACCCGACCTCCGGCTTCTGGAACATTACGCCCGCCAACGCCTATGACGACTCCAACCCGGCGCTCTACACCATCATGAGCCCGCAGACGGTCGCCCAGAACGCGGTCCCGGCCGGCGGCGCCGTCGCCAGTGGCACGTCCAACGGTCTGAACCCCAATGCGGTGAGTGCCTATACGGTCGCTCAGCGTCCCTGGGTCAGCCCGACCATCGGCATCCAGTATTCGCCCAAGCTGCAGGAAACCAACGAGACGACCATCCGTTTCGACGCGGACTATGATGTCGAGGACGTCCTGCCCATCGTCACCAAGGTCTATGCCGGCTTCAACATCCGCGAATTCGACCAGAAGGCCTGGGCCGGCGGCGCCTATACCGTCTCGCCCGCCATCAACCGCAACACGACCACCGGCGCGGCCATTCCCTATGGCCAGCCCGGCTATGTCAACCCGATCGTGGTGCCCGACTCGACCTTCCGCGGCCAGGTCCGCGCCTGCGACGACACCCGTTACGGCCTGACCGGCACTGCCGCCCCGGCCGGCGCCGAATCCTGTAACTACGGTTATGTGCCGTTCAACGACCTGGCCAACAACCAGGAAGGCGTCTTCACCCTGCGCCAGGCCGACCTGACCAGCATAATCGGTGAGGTCCTGCAGGAACCGTGGAACCAGTTCTACAACAGCTACCCGGACCGCGGGGACCTGTTCGACGGCTGGACCCAGATCGACGTCGAAAAGTTCTACAGCCTGCTGAGCGACTATTCCAGCAAGCCGGGCTATAACGGCGGCGACCCGCTGGCCAAGTACAATTTCGAATGTCTGAAGGTCTGTAAGGGCAGCGACGGCAAGGACTACACCATGCCGTTCTCCTACGCCTGGGAGCGCAACTCGGCGGCCTACCTCATGGCCGACTTCGAAATCGACCTGCCCTGGTCGATGCGTTTCGACGGCAACGGCGGCTACCGCTTTGTCCATACGGACACCAAGGGTAACGGCTTCATGACCTTTACCGCCATCCGCAAGACCTCGGCCTTCAACCCGGCCGCGCCGAACGCGGTGGGCGGTACGGTCTCGGCCAGCGTCACCAAGCAGGTGGCCATCGAGTCGAGCACCGACGACATCACCCCCAGCCTGAACCTCAACCTGTGGGGCTTCAACGACAAGGTGGTGGCGCGCTACAACTGGGGTGAAGTCATCGCCCGTCCGCCGCTGAACCGCCTGCTGCCGTCGGGGACCTGTACCTATGACCAGCGCGACGTCGATACCGGCACCACCAATGACTGTACCACGGTCGGCAATCCGGGCCTGGAGGCGTACCAGTCGCTGAACCAGAACTACAGCCTGGAAGTCTACCCGAACCGCGACACCATGTTCTCGCTGGCCTACTTCAAGAACAAGATCGTCCGCGGCGCGCCGATCGTCCAGACCACGACCGCCAAGGTCCTGGAAGGCACCGGTGCGACCGACCCGCTGACCGGGGAATCGCTGGAGGATACCGACTTCGTCTTCCCGACCTACTTCAACAGCCAGGGCCTGTCGCGTCACGGCATCGAGGCTTCGACCAAGATCGCCTTCACCTTCCTGCCGTGGAAGTTCAAGTATCTCGGCTTCGACGGCAACTACGCCAAGATCGAATCGTCGCTGACGGCCGATGGCTGGTACGACCTGATCACGGGCGCCGAATTGCCGCCGGTGAACGAGCCGTCCTACTACTATAACGCCTCGATCTGGTATGACGACGGCCGCACCACCGCCCGTCTGGCCATCCAGGGCCGCGACCAGGTGTTCGACTGTATTTCGGCCTGCGGCGCCAACACGGTCAACAACTACCCGAACCCCGCCGGTGGCCGTACCAACGTCCTGCCTTATGGTCCGGGCGCGCCGAACTTCACCGAAAAGACGACCTATGTCGACTTCAAGATTACGCACGAATTCAAGAAGGGCATGGAAGGCTTCTTCGAAGTGCGTAACGCCAACAACGAAGTGGTCATGAAGTCCCAGGGCGAGTCGGCCAACTTTGCCGACGGCACGCCCAGCGTCCTGTCGAACACCTGGCCTGGCTACCGGATCACCACCGGCATCACCATCCGCCACTAAGCGATACTTCCTCCCTGAAGTGTACCTGGACGCCGGCTCCTCATGGGGCCGGCGTTTTTTTCGCCCTTTTCTGATACCTCCCCGCGAGCGGGGAGGGGGACCGCCTGAAGCCGTAGCAAAGCGAAGGCGAAAGGGGGTGGTGGGGCGACTTTCTTTCAAAAGCGGTGTGCTCGGCTAATAAACTCCATCCCATCTGATTGAGATTGACAAATATTGCTCGAAAGTGTTCATTTCTCGAAACGCGCCGCGCCGGGGACAGCGCCAAGCTCATAAGCGAGGAAACATGTCTGAACTCTCCCGGCGCCAGCTCCTGACCGCCACGGCCGCGCTCGGCCTGGCCACCGCACTTCCGGCCATGGCAGCGCCCAAGACCACGCCCGACACGCCGGTGGTCTGGCTGGACGGCGAAGCGCCGGGCTTCAGCGAAGGCATGACCTTCGGCCTGCCATGGCCGCGCGGCGTCGTCAAACCCAACACCCAATTCGCCCTGGGCGACGTCCCGGTCCAGTCGTGGCCGATTGCCTACTGGCCCGACGGCTCGCTGAAATGGTCGGCCCACGCCACCGCCGCCGGCAATGCCACCACCAAGACCCAAGGCCTGACTGCAGGCACCCCCGCCGCACCCACCGCACCGGTCAAGACCACCCAAACCGCGACCGTCATCACCGTCAACTGCGGCGACCGGCAATGGACCATCCCGACCTCGGGCGAAGTCCTGATCTCCGGCGCCACCATCGCCGGCCGTTCCGTCATGGGCCCGGTCGCCCTGACCGTCCTGACCCAGGACACGCCTGGCCTGGACGACGCCGACGCGGTGAAACAGACCCGCCATCGCGGCATCGTCACCAAGGCCACCGTCGAACAATCCGGCCCCATCCGCGCGGTGATCAAGCTCGACGGCCACCACAGCGACGGCACGCGGCAATGGCTGCCGTTTTCGATCCGTCTCTACGCCCACGCCGGTGCCGAATCCCTGCGCATCGTCCACAGCTTTATCTGGGACGGCGACGAGACCAAGGACTTCATCCGCGGTATTGGACTGACCGCCGCCGTGCCGATGGCCGACGAACTCTATAACCGCCATGTCCGCTTCACGGGACAGGAGGGCGGTGTCTGGGGTGAAGCCGTCCGGCCACTGACCGGCCTGCGCCGCGACACCGGCAAAGCCAACAAGGACGCCCAGGTGGCCGGACGCGCCATCCCCGACCTCGCCGGCATGACGCCCAATGTCCGCGACAACATCGTCAATATCCCGGCCTGGGGCGACTTCACCCTGTCCCAGACCACGGCCGACGGCTACACCATCAAAAAGCGCACCGTGCCCGGCCATGGCTGGATCGACGTCATCGGCGACCGCCGCGCTTCGGGCCTGGTTTATGCCGGCGGCGCCACCGGCGGGGTCGCTCTGGGCCTCAAGGACTTCTGGCAGCGCGCCGCCACCCGGCTGGACGTGCGCAATGCCGCGTCCGACCAGGCGACCGTCACCGCCTGGCTGTGGTCGCCGGACGGCCCGGCCATGGACATGCGCACCTACCGTCCGGTCTGGGGCATGGACACCTACGAGGCCCAGAACAAGGGCCTCGACATCACCTACGAAGACTACGAACCCGGCTATGACCGGGCCTATGGCGCAGCCCGTACATCGGAGCTGATGCTGTGGGCCGTCGCCGCCACACCGGAACGCCCGCGCCTGGCCCAGATGGCGACCGCCACGGCCACGCCGCCGCGCCTGACCACCACGCCCGCCCGCCTGCACCAGGCCGGCGTCTTCGGCGAATGGAGCCTGCCCGACAGCACGACCCCGGTAAAGGCCGCTATCGAAAACCGCTTCACCTACCAGCTCGACTACTATCTCAGCCAAATCGAGCAGCACCGCTGGTACGGCTTCTGGAACTATGGCGACATCATGCACACCTATGACGGCGACCGCCACGCCTGGCGCTACGACATCGGCGGCTTTGCCTGGGACAATTCCGAGCTCTCGACCGACATGATGTTCTGGTACGGCTACCTGCGCACCGGCCGCGCCGACCTGTTCCGCCTGGCCGAGGCGATGACGCGCCAGACAGGGGAGGCGGATGTCTACCATCTCGGGCCCTGGAAAGGCTTCGGCACCCGCCACGGCGTCCAGTTCTTCAGCGATTCCTCGAAACAGCCGCGCGTCTCGCAAGCCGCCTATCGCCGCTTCTACTACTACCTGACGGCGGACGAACGGGTCAGCGACCTGATGCGCGACCTGGTCAATTCCGAAGACAGCCTGCAGAACGTCTATATCGAGCGCAAGGTCGGCGCCGCCGGCGGCTCGGGGATGAACATCCGCGAAAAGGTGCCCGGCACGGTCGACTGCAGCTTCGGCACGTCGTGGGGTTCATTCATCGCCGCCTGGTATACCGAATGGGAGCGTACCGGCGACACGAAATGGCGCGACCGCATCGTCAACGGCATGAACTCGATCGCCAAGCTGAAATACGGCTGGTTCGCCGGTGGCGCACCGTTCGACCTGAAAACCGGCAAGTTCCTGGGCGCCGGCGACAAGGTCAGCATCTCGCACCTGAACGGCGTGTTCGGGGTCTACGAGATGCATATGGAGCTGCTGCCGCTGCTTGATGTTCCGGCCTACAAGAAGGCGTGGCTGGACTACTGCAAATATTACAACGCGCCGGAAGAGGAACTTGCGGCCTTCTTGGGCCAGAAGCCGCGCGGGGTCAGTCTGCGCGAAGGCCATTCGCGCTTCACGGCCTATGCGGCGCGCGAACTGAAGGACGAGGCCCTGGCCAAACGCGCGGCGCAGGAGTTCTTAGGGGGCGACAACCCGCGCTGGCGGACCAACCTGAAGCCCGCGACGACGCGGGTAGCGGGTTCGGACGTGTTGCATCCCTTGGACGAGGATCCGGCGATTTCGACGAACGGCGCGGCGCAATGGGGCCTGGCGGCGACAGCCAACCTGGCCCTGATTCCGCAAGCCCTCGAATCCGAAGGCGCGGCGTACCTATAACCTCATCCTCCACCGCTTGCGGGGGAGGTGGCGAGCAAGCGAGGCCCCCTATGGGCCGAAGCGCGTCGAGACGGAGGGGGCGTTACAAACTCCGGTTTCCCCTCCCTCTCGAGCTATATCCGCCGGTGTATCCAGGTCCATCAACCCGCCGTTCCCCTCGACCTCAACCCTCACCGCCTGATACCGTCCACTCTCAATCAACCGCTTCCCCCCAGCCTGCCCACTCAACCGTCCCAACGCCTCAAAACACGCCCGCCGGAACAACACCGGATGCCCTTGCCGTCCCTCATAAACCGGCACCACGATATCCGCCTCCACAGCCGCCAAAGCCCCAAACACTGAAGCTTCTACAAACGGCATATCCCCCAACACAACAAACGCCGCCCCCACTTCGGGCCCTAACGCCTGAACCCCCAAGGCAATCGACAAACCCATCCCGGCTTCCGGATCGGGATTGACCACGACATCGAACCCCTCGGCCAACGCCAAAACCCCACTTCCGGCCTTGGTCACCACCACCCTCTGACTCGCCTCAACCGACCGCACCATGTCGAAGACATGCGCCACCATCGGCCGGCCGGCGACCTCCGCCATCAGCTTGTCGCTCTCCCCGAACCGCCGCGACAAGCCGGCCGCCAATACGATCACTGCCGGTAGCATTGCACGATCTCCGCCAGGGCCGACAAGGCGATCTCCGGCGGCGTCCTGGCCCCGATATCCAAGCCCACCGGCCCGCGTATTCGCATAGCCGCATCACCCAGCGCCGCCAGTCGCTCCAGCCGCATGGCCTGCGCCCGGCGACTGCCCAAGGCCCCTACGTAAAACGCTTCCGACGCCACGGCTCGCGCCAGCACCTGCGCCTCGTGATCATGATCATGGAACAGGGTCAGCACGGCGGTATGCCGGTCAAACGCCACACCGTCATACGCCTCCAAAGGCCGGGCATCGAACCCCAGCCCCTGCAGCACCACCAAAGTATCCAGGTCCGGCGAAAACGCCACAGCCTCCATCTCCAACCCCATCGCGAACTGCATCGCCGCGGTCATGATCGGGCCCTGTCCGACCACGACCAACCGCAGCGCCGGCATATACACCCTTCGAAACCCACCGGTCTCCAGCACCGCCTCGCGCCGCGCCGCTCGCGCCGATACGACCGCTTCAACCGCGGCCATCTCCAACCCAACATCGAAAGCAATATCGATCCCCGAACCGCACGGCAGGCGCAGATCGACAAACCGCGACCCTTCGCCATAGCGCTCCGTATGGTTCTCACCCCGTTCGATCGCCGCGATCGCGTCCAGCACCAGCGCCTTCTCGATACAGCCGCCGCTGATCAAGCCGACATGGCGGCCGTCCTCGCACACGGCCATCTGGCTGCCGACCGGGCGCGGTGAGCCGCCATGGGCCACCACCAGCGTCAGGAGGGCGCATCGCTCGCCCTCCCGCCGCCAGTCCAGCCAATGTTGCAGCACGAAGTCCCGATAGTCGGGCGCCGCTACGATCAAGCCAGGCTCCCCGGCCGGATCGGCAGGCTGCGCACCCGCTTTCCGCAGGCCGCGAAGATGGCATTGGCCACCGCCGGCACGACCGGCGGGAGGGCCGGTTCACCCACCCCCGTCGGTGAAAACCCGGTGATGTGGAAGTGGACATCGATCTGCGGCGCCTGAGGCATGCGGATCATCGGGAAGTCGTGGAAGTTCGACTGCTGCACCGCGCCATCAACAAAGGTGATCTCGCCGGACATCTCGCCGATGCCGTCGATGACCGAGCCTTCGACCTGGTTGATGGCGTGGGTCGGATTGATGATGGTCGAACCGATATCGCCGACCACCCACACCTTCTGGACGTGGAAGAAACCGTCCGCCACCTTCACCTGGGCGACCTCGGCAAAATGGCCCTGGTGGCTGAAATAACAGCCGATGCCCAACCCGACACCTTCCGGCATCTTGCGTCCCCAGCCCGACCGTTCGGCGACGATCCGGATCACGTCGCGCATCCGCTCGGGATTATAGTTCCACGGATTGCCGGCTTCGGTAACAGGGTGCGCCGCCAGGTGCGCTTCGATCTGCGCCAGCCGGAACGCCACCGGATCCTGACCGGCCGCATGGGCCAGTTCGTCGACGAAGGCCTCGCTGACATAGGCCAGCAGGTTGCTGGCCGGGGCCCGCAGATAGCCGGTGGTCACCGGCGTCTCGATATAGCTTTCGCCCATACGCACATTCGGCGCCACGATCGCCGCAAAGCCGCGGGCATCGACATTGGCGCCCTGGGCGACCTCACCCCCGCGGCTGTAGGTCACGGCATGCTGGCGAAAAGCGGTGATCCGCCCCGTCTCATCCAGCCCGCCTTCCATCCGCAGATTGGCGCCGGAGCGGAAATAGTCGTTGGCGATATCGTCCTCGCGCGTCCAGGTCAGCTTGACCGGTACGCCGGCCTTTTTGGCGATAACCGCCGCCTCGACCATATAGTCGTTTTCCAGCCGCCGCCCGAACCCGCCGCCGCAACGTTCCATATGGATGACCAGGCTTTCCGGCGCGACGCCCAAGGCCTTGGCGACCAGATCCCGCCCGGCGCCCGGCAACTGGGTCGGCGCCCAGATTTCCACCTTGTCCTTTTGCACATGTACGGTGCAGTTCTGCGGTTCCATATTGACGTGCGGCAGGAAAGGCGCCGCGTAGTCCGCCGTCACCTTGGTCTTTGCCGCCGCGAAAGCCTCGTCGGCTTTGCCCTGGTCGGTGGTGACCTTGACTGGCGCGCCGTTCATAAGCTCGGCCGCGCGGGTGGCATAGAGCTCGGTCGTATGTCCCGCCGCGCCGCTCAGGTCCCACTCGACCTTCAGCGCTTCACGTGCCTGCCGGGCATACCAGGTGTTGCTGGCCAGGATAGCCACCCCGTCCTTCAGCCCATGCATCCAGTCGTCGCCGTAATCGGCAGCCTTGAGCACGAAGACATCCTTAACGCCTTTCATCGCCCGGGCAGCCTCGATATCGGCCGAAACCAGCTTTGCCCCGAAGGCCGGCGGCCTGACGAAGACGGCGTGAACCATGCCATTCACGCGGGCATCGATCCCGAAGATTGGCTCGCCCCGCACGATCCGCGGGCTGTCATAGCCCTTGTGCGTCCGGCCGATAATGGCGAAATCCTTGGCGTCTTTCAGCTTCAGCGTTGCCGGATCGGGCACCGGCAGCCTGGACGCCTCCGTGGCGACTTCGGTGTAGCTCAGGGTGCGGCCGCTGTTGGAGATCACCCCGGCCTTGACCGTACAGTCCTCCGGTTTCACGCCCCACCGGTTGGCGGCGGCGGTGACCAGCATCAGCCGCGCCGCTGCGCCGGCCTGGCGCATGGGCAGCCAGTTCATCGGGGTCGCCATGCTGCCACCGGCGAACTGCGGCTCATACTTCACAGCCCCTTCGCCCTGGACGATATCGACCTGGTCCCAGGTGACATCCAGCTCCTCGGCGATCAGCATCGGCATCATGGTCTTGATGCCCTGGCCGATTTCGGGGTTCTTGGAGACCAGCCTGATCCGCCCGCTGCTCGGCACAATGACATAAAGACCCAGGGGCGCATCGGGAATGACGGTCAGCGCCTGCGCTCCGAACCCGATCCCCAGCATCAGCCCGCCGCCGGCGGCCGCGCCGGCCTGAAGGAACAAGCGGCGCGACGGTTGAAAACGATCATCCATCTCAGACCTCCCGCGTGTCGGCGGTCGCCATGCCGGCGGCCTGTTTGATCGCCTGACGGATGCGGGCATAGGTGGCGCAACGACAGATATTGCCTTCCATAGCCTCGTCGATCTGGGCATCGGTCGGCTTGGGCATCTGCGTCAGCAAAGCGGTCGCCGACATGATCTGGCCGGCCTGGCAGTAGCCGCACTGCATGACGTCGACCTCCAGCCACGCCGCCTGGACCTTCGCGCCGATCTTCGACGCCGAAATCCCTTCAATGGTGGTGATCTTCGCGCCCTCGACCGAAGACACCGGCGTGATGCAGGCCCGAGTCGCCTCGCCGTCCAGGTGGATGGTGCAGGCGCCACACTGCGCCACACCGCAGCCGAACTTGGTGCCGACCAGGTTCAGTTCGTCGCGCAATACCCACAACAGCGGCATGTCGCCATCGACATCCACCTCACGCGTCTTGCCATTGATGTTCAGTTTGTAAGCCAAGTCACCCTCCTGCTTCGGCGTTCGTCCTGCGCCAGAAACCCCCGGATGGTTTCGCATGTGAAACTAGCCGAACTTTATCGCTTCGTCCACGGTCACATTTGCGCCCTTGACACATGACATCATCCACTCTTCAATCAGTCGTATAAATCACGGAAGGAAGCCCATGTCGCGTACTCGAACTCTTGCCCTTGCCGCCCTGGTTGCCGTTATGGCCTCGCCGGTGCTGGCGGATGACGTTGCCGACGGGCAGGTGGTGTTCAAGCAGATGTGCGGCGCCTGCCACACCGCGACGGCGGGCGGCAAGGCCGGCATCGGCCCGAACCTGTTCGGCGTGGTTGGCCGCAAGATCGGCTCGGCGCCGGGCTTCAAATATTCCAAGCCGCTGACGGCCGATGCTGCTGCGGGCACGAAATGGACCAAGGACTCGATCTCGACCTTCCTGGCGGCGCCGCAAAAGGCCAAGCCGGGCACGGCGATGGCGATTTCGGTGAAGGACGAGGCCAAACGCGCCAAACTGGTCGCCTACCTCAACAGCCTGAAGTAAGTTCCTAAACGCGCAATCCCTTAATTCTTAATCCCTCCCCGTTATACGGGGAGGTGGATCATTTGCGATCAGCAAATGAGACGGTGGGGGATTTGGCCCGCTGCTACCTTGAAACCTGCAGCAACACTTCCTGCGTCCCATTCGCCACACTTTACCGCATCTTTGCATCCTCGACACTGCGACGTCTTTATTACGCCGTCATTTTTTTGCATGGCCTGAAGACGGTTTTGCGGTGCACGCGCGTTGATTGGTACGACAATTCAAATCAACGCGCCCAAATGAGAGCGGTAATGAAATTCAGTAAGTCCATCCGGTCGACCACAGCCCTGTGCGGCGGCGTGTTCCTGAGCCTGGTCGCGCCCGCCCTGGCGCAAACGACCGAACCGCCCGCCGCGCCCGCTCAGACTGCGCCGGCCGAAGCCGCCCCTGCGGACGCGGCCCCAGGCACCAACCCGGTCACCATCACCGGCAAGAAGCAGCAGAACCGCATCGACCGCCAAAGCTACGACGTCAAGAACGACATCGACGCCCAGACCGGCACGGCGGCGGACGCGCTGAACAAGGTGCCGTCGGTCAATGTCGACCCGGAAGGCAATGTCACCCTGCGCGGCAATTCCAACGTCCAGGTCTATGTCGACGGCAAGCCCTCGGCGATGATGAAGGGCGACAACCGCGCCGCCACCTTGCAATCCATGGCGGGCGGCGACATCGACTCGGTCGAGGTCATGAACAACCCGGGCGCCCAGTTCTCGGCCGAGGGCTCGGGCGGCATCATCAACATCGTCATGCGCCGCAACCGTAAGCCGGGCAATTCCGGCACCATCATCGCCAATATGGGCAGCCAGGGCCGCTACAACGCCACCTTCTCCGGCGCGCGCAACTCCGGCAAACTGACCCTGTCCGGCGGCGCCAGCTTCCGCCACGACGGCCGCGACAGCCGCAGCTCCTCGACGCAACAACGCTTCAACCAGGCCGGCGCGGTCGTCTCCGAACGCGACCAGTCGGGCGTTGGCTCCAACCGCTTCGACAACCTGTCGCTGACCGGTGGTGCCGACTACAACATCACCGACACGGATACCGTCAGCACCCAGCTCGGCTACGGCAAGCGCACTGCCGACAGCGATGGCATCGACATCTACACCGGCTACGACAATTCCGGCTCGACCCCGAAAAACATCGACCGTACCCGCAGCTCGCTGGGCGAGAACGACCGCGAAGACACCTCCTTCTCGGCGCGCTGGGACCACACCGGCGACTCCCCGGCCGAAACCCTGAAGGTCGATCTGCGCGTCAGCACCTCGAACGGCAAGAACCTCAGCACGGCCTTCACCGACTACGTCACCGGCACGGATTTCGAGGAAGCCCGCACCTCCGACCAACGCTCGGCCAACGGCAATTTCAGTGTCGACTACCAACGCAATGTCGGCAGCGGCCAACTCTCGCTGGGTACCCAGACCACCTATGACGACAACCACGTCATCAACACCTCGCAAAGCGGCGACCCCGACGCCCCGGCTGACGCCCTGCTGAATAACGACTTCGCCTACAAACAGATCGTCAACGCCGCCTATGTCACCTACCAGACCCCGATCGGCGAAAAGTGGACGGTGATGAGTGGCCTGCGTTCGGAAACCATCGACCTGAAGACGCGCCAGATCACCACCGGCACCACGGGCACGACCTCCTATACCAAGCTGGTCCCTAGCGCCTTCGCCACCTACACCCTGTCGGACAATTCGAAACTGCGCTTTTCCTACTCGCACCGCCTGCGCCGGCCGAACCCCCAGGACCTGAACCCCTACGTCATCTACATGGATCCGCAGAACGTCATGGCGGGTAATCCGGATCTGGTGCCGTCCGAAAGCGACTCCTACGAAGTCGGCTATGAGTACCAGAAGGAGCAGACCTCCTATTCGGTGCGCGCCTACTACCGCAAATCGACGAACCAGATCACGGATGTTTCGACCTTCATCAGCCCGGGCGTTCTGCTGACGACGAAACAGAACCTCGGCGAAGGCCAGCAGGGCGGCCTGGAGTTCAACTATAACGGCAAGCTGTGGCAAAAGCTGACGGTGAGCGTCAACGGCAATGTCGGCTACGAAGAGCTGGAGACGCCGAACGGCGGCACGGATTCGGGCATCACCACCCGCGGCCGGGTCAGCCTGGACTACCAGGTCTCGACCAAGGACCGGGTACAGCTGTCGATGTTCACCTCGGGCCAGCAGCTGACAGGCCAGGGCTATCGCTCGCCGTTCAGCCGCGGTCAGTTGTCGTATCGCCGTCAGATCAATCCGAAGCTGGCCTTTGTGGCGACGGCGGACGACATCTTCCGCACGGCCAAGGTGCGCAGCGTGACGGACACCAACACGGTCTACAGCGAATCCTTCCGCAGCATGAGCGCGCCGACGTTTTACATCGGCCTGAACTACATCCTGGGCGGCGGCAACAACAACAACCAACAACAGAACCCGGACGGCCAGCGCTGGCGCGAAGGCGGCGGCAATCGCGGCAATTGGGGCGGCGGCGGCCCTGGCGGGGGGGGCATGGGCCCCGGCGGCGGGTTTTAAACTCCCCTTATCTTATACCTCCCCGCGCTTGCCTGGGGTGAGCGCAGCCGAGATATATCTCGGCAAGCGCAAGGACCATGTGCGCAACGAAGTGACGCGAAGTGGTGGTGGGGCGTCTTTCTTTTTTCACACCAATCTATTGTGCTGATGCTCGAGAGCGGCGTTTTGGTAGACTCAAAACGCCGCTCTAGATGTTTGTTTTGACGCGCAATTTATCCGAAAAGTGCGGTACACTTTATCGGATCGCGCTTTAGAAAGAACCTCGCGCGCTGGCCGGGGAGTCAATTGTCGAATCTGACCCCTTTATCTCCAGTCTGCCGATATCGACTCTGACCGCTTTTTTTTGATCTCCGGCCTTGGAGATTTGGCTCTTGATCCTTCCTCCCCGATTGGTAACCGTCAAAACGGCCGCGACCGATACGAAGGCAGGATAAATCCGTTACGCCATGTCACCGAAATCGCTGCGCCCTCCCTTCTACAAGTTATAGACTTGACAACAGGCTTCATGCGCTGACTGTTTGAACCTGCAACGATAGAAGGCGGAGCGCCCGATCCGGCGCATCCCTTAGCCTATACCGGCGGGCAGACGCGCGCCGGATTACAAAATTTTGGAGCAGGGTTGTGATTTCATAAAGCCCCTGCGCTAAGGACATTTCGCAGAGGGGAATGCCGACATGAAGCTTTGGCGAGGTTTGGCGTTGGCACTGACGTTTGCCGCTTCGCCGGCATGGACACAAACCGCGGCGTCGCCGCTGGCGGATGCAGAAGCCACCGCCATCGCATGGATCAATGCCGAGGGCCATCCACTGAGCGGCGCCGATGCGAGCCCGGCGGAACTGGCGCCGCTGGCCGCA
The DNA here is from genome assembly GCF_000495795.1 of Asticcacaulis sp. AC460. Classification (GTDB taxonomy): domain Bacteria; phylum Pseudomonadota; class Alphaproteobacteria; order Caulobacterales; family Caulobacteraceae; genus Asticcacaulis. The sequence continues at coordinate 19,408 of NZ_AWGD01000003.1, read as the reverse complement.
CGTCTGGCCGGCGGCCGGGTGATCGGCATAGGCGAAGTGACCCACGGCGACCACGAATCCCAGCATTTCAAGGCTGGCCTGATAGAGGAACTGGTGCGTCAGGGCGCCATCGACGCCGTGGCCATAGAGGCCAATCGCGACGTTGCGCGCACCTTCGACCTCTATATCCGCGAAGGTCAGGGTGACCCGATGGCGCTGATGCGCTCGACCAGTTTTTTCCGAGTTTTCCGCAATGAGGAGTTCGCCGGCCTACTGGTGTGGTTGCGCGCCTGGAACCAGGTGGCGGCCAAGCCCGTGCGCATCTTCGGCATCGACGATCAGGACGCCGGCCGCGATGCCGATTTCGCGCTGAAGTTCGTGGCACGTTATGACAAGGCGCTGGCAAAAAAGCTGCGCGCGCCGTTCGGTTCGCTCATTGCCGGCAAGGACGGCATATGGCCGAAATCCTTTACCTGGATCGGCGCGATGACGCCCGACGAGATCGCCGTCGTGAAGGCCAATGCCCGGTTGCTGGCCGACACAATTGCCGCCCACGAGGCCGACTGGGGCAAAGACCCTGACTATGCAGAGGCTGCCTATGCCGCGGAGGTGGCGTGGCAGAATATCCATATCTTCGAGCTGGACGGCAAGGGGACAGAGCGCTTGAGAGACCGGCCGGCCGGCTACTTCGAGCGCCGCGACATTTTCATGGCAAAAAATCTTCTCGGGCGTCTGGGGGCCGGTGAACAAGCCGCCCTGTGGGCCCATAACAGTCACATCGCCGCCGGTCTGCCGCAGGCCTATATCGATCAATCAGGCACCACGCTCGGCCACGAACTGAAACAGGCCCTTGGCGACGGCTATCATACGCTGGGTTTTGTCTATTCGACCGGTGATATCATGGTTGTTGTCGGTGACATGAACAAGCTGTCGTCACTGGCGCAGGAGGAGGTCTATACGGCCCTGAACAACCGTCCGGGGGAACTGGGTTACGTCTTCGGCCAGGCCAGCAGCGACGCCCTGTGGATCGACATGACTCAACGTCCCGCCTCGCCACTCATGGATGCCTGGGTCAAGACCGCCTATTGGGACGGTTCGGCAGGATGGGGTGTCGATCCAAACGATTGGCAAAAAGGACCGATCCCGGTGGAATACGCCCCGCCGCAACTCGATACCGCCTTCGATGTCATGGTGTGGTTTCGCCAACTGACGCCATCGCGGCGATTGCCGGTGGCGCCTTAGAGAGTTGCCCGGCTGGATTTATTTTGATGACATCTGTTTCATGAGAGCGCGTATCGATCCAGTAGATTCGGATCGTCGCTCTAAGCTTTTGTTTTGGCGCGCATCTTAATCCAAAAACGGGATCGCCCGCGCGGTGGTCACACTTTTTGGGATGCGCCCTAAGGTAGTGGTTCGAAGCGCAGCGTCTTGAAAGTCAGCAAATCTGATGTCGAGAGATTTTTTTTGCTGTACCCTGTCGAATTGCCGCGGTGCCAGACGATTAGAGCGAGTCCAGCGTCAAAAAGGAGCACGCGCATGCAATATCACTGTCTCGTCTATTTCGATCCCAAGTTGGCCTTCAATGGCAGCCCAGAGTCCAATGCGGTCATGGCCGATATCGGCCCCCACACCGCGGAACTGAAAGCCAGCGGTCATTTGATCTCGCACTTTCCTTTAAACATGCCATCCGAAGCCATCACCGTCACAACCCGCGACGGCAAGATGTCGACCACGGACGGGCCTTTCATCGAAACGCGGGAGATGCTGGGCGGATTGGTCGTCATCGAGGCGCGCGACCTGAATGAGGCCCTGCGCATTGCCGGTGACATGCCCCACGCCCGGCTGGGCCATATCGAAGTGCGGCCGGCTATCGACTTTACCAAACCACGACCGAAACTGTGACACAGGGCGAGGTCGGCAAGAGACTGGATGTTATCTACCGTCAAGAGGCCCGGCGTGTCCGGGCCATACTTATTCGACTGCTCGGCAGTTTCGACGCGGCGGAGGAGGCGTTGCACGATGCCTTCACCGCCGCCGCCGCGCAATGGCCGCGGGATGGGATACCGGCCAATCCGTCCGCATGGCTGGTGTCGACCGGGCGATTCCGGACATTGGATCGCTGGCGCCGGCAGGCACGGTTTGAAAAGATTATGCCATACCTGGCAATGATGGCCGAACCCATGCCAGATACTTTTCCAGCCGAGGCGATAGCTGACGATGAATTGCGATTGATCTTCATATGCTGCCACCCGCTCCTGCCCCCGGATGCCCGTGCTGCGCTGACCTTGCGGGAAATCGGAGGACTGACCACGGAGGAAATCGCCCGTGCCTATCTTGTCTCAGCGGCGACGATCGCCCAGCGTATTGTCCGCGCCAAGGCGCGTATCCGTGACGCGGCCATAGGCTATGAAGTGCCGGGTGCCGCCGATTTGCAGGAACGGCTGAACAGTGTTTTGCAGGTCATTTATCTGGTGTTCAACGAAGGTTACGCGACCTCACACGGCCCGGACCTGATGCGGGCGGACCTGTGCGCCGAGGCCATCCGTCTGGCCCGTTTGATTGTCGATCTGACGGGAGATGTCGAGGCCATGGGGCTCCTGGCCCTGCAGTTGCTGCATGACTCACGACGTTTCACGCGGCTTGACGGAACAGGCGACATCATACGTCTGGAAGATCAGGATCGCACACTTTGGGATCGCGACCAAATCACTGAGGCGCAGTCATGGATTGCCCGGGCATTGTCGCGAAACCACGTCGGCCCATACCTCGTCCAGGCGGCGATTGCGGAGCTTCATGCGCGTGCACCGTCTTTGCAGGAAACGGACTGGACGCAAGTTGTTGCTCTTTACACGACGCTGGAGCGCCTTGAAATCTCTCCGGTCGTGGCGTTAAATCGCGCCGTCGCCATAAGTATGCGGGATGGTCCTGAGGTTGGTCTGGCAGCCGTCGAGGCGGTACTTGCGGCAGGCGGTTTGGCCGAATACCCGCTGGCACATGCGGCACACGCCGACCTCCACCGGCAGCTCGGCAATACCTCTGCGGCTGGTGACGGCTATCGGTCGGCGCTGAGGCTTACGCGGCAACCAGCGGAACGCCGCTTTTTGCAGATGCGGTTGGATCAGTTGGTCGAATAGAGCGGATGCATGACGCTGTCATCGCTGAAGCAGGTCGTTTCACGTGGCTTTGTCATCACGAGACGCTGAACGTCCTGGCCGAGGGCCTGATACAGCCGGCCAGGGCCGAAGCAAAGCCGGCGTCGAGACGCTGTCGCGCTGGGACAGGTTTGCAACAGAGCCTTGGCAGACGGTATTTTGTGCATTGTCAGAAACCACGCGCCGTGGCACTCCTTTGCCTATTAGGAAACGATGTTATTTTGGGTCGGGCCGCCCAGCCTGCTGCCGACCTGTCACACAGGGCTGATCGGGTGCCCCATGCGCAAAGACTTCTCGCTCGACGACGCGGCCGAAAAGACCTCGGTCCTCGATACCAGCCCCGCCAACGGACAGGTGCTTTTGAACGCGGCGGCCGCGACGCCCGGCTGGACCGGCGCTGCCGTCAGTCTCCCGGATGTCGACGCCACGGCCATCGCAACCTTTGCCGATGCGCTTCTGCACAACGACGATATGCGCGGATGGATGGAAAGTTTCAACCGCTCCAGTTTCGTTGGTGATGCCGGCGACAACAGCCTCACAGGCGGGAATGGCAACGACTACCTGTACGGGAATGACGGCAATGACACCCTAACCGGTGGCAATGGCTTCGACTACCTGTACGGCAACAACGGGAATGACCGGCTGGTCGATGTGTTCGACGGGTCCTACGGGGCCGTTATGGTTGGAGGTGCGGGCAACGACACCTACTGGATCTTTGCGGGATTTGATTACACCGTCATTGAAAACGATGCGGAAGGCATAGACGAGATCGGGGTAGTCGACAGAAATAGTATTACTTTATTCGACAACGTCGAAATCCTGCGGATGAGCGGGGCTTCCTTCACTGGTCGGGGCAACGCTTTGGACAATAAGATTATTGGCGGCACGCGTGACAATAGTCTTTTTGGCGAAGAGGGTAACGATTCGCTCATCGGCGGCGAGGGCGCCGACACCATGGAGGGCGGGATCGGCGATGATACCTACGTCGTCGAGCCCGATGGCGATGTGATCGTCGAAGACATCAATGCCGGTACCGATCTGGTCAGGACCACAGGCAGTTTCGACTATACCTTGTCGGCCAATGTCGAAAACCTGATCATGGGAGGCGCTGGAATAGGTCGCGGCAACGAGACGAACAACCATCTTACCGGCTCGAACTCTGACGATATTCTGGTTGGTTTTGGGGGCAACGACAAGCTGGACGGAGGGGGGGGCGGCAATGACACCTTGGACGGGGGGCAGGGCAACGACAGCTACTATCTCAACCACACCAGCGTTTATATGTTTGAAGCGTCCGGCGCCGGGATTGACGAGGTCTTTACGACACTCAGCCTGACCCTGGCGGCTAATTTCGAAAACCTCAACCTGGTAAGCGGCCATATCTATGGCTACGGCAATGGCCTCGCCAACTATATCCAGGGCAGCACAGGCGATAATACGATCAACGGCGGGGACGGCAACGACACCCTCATCGGTGGTGGCGGCCATGACCTTTTCTGGGGCGAACTCGGCAACGATTCGATGTCAGGCGGCACCGGCAATGACACCTACCATGTCGAACAGGCGGGTGACATCGTCTTCGAAGCGTCCGGCAACGGAACGGACAAGGTCCGCGCTGACCTGGCCACGACCTACACGCTGCCCGACAACGTCGAAATACTGCAGCTGACGGGGAGCGGCAATGGCACGGGCAACGCCATCAGCAATTGGTTGACCGGTTCGCATGTCGCCAACATCCTGAGCGGCCTGGGGGGCCACGATACCCTGACCGGCGAGGAGGGCAACGATACCCTGGCCGGAGGCGACGGCAATGACGACCTCAACGGCGGCACGGAAGTCGATAGCATGTCGGGCGGGCTGGGGAATGACACCTACCATGTCGATTCCGCAGGGGAAGTGGTCGACGAGGCCGCCAACGCCGGCATCGACGACGTCTTTACCACGGTTACCCTGGCCCTGGCAGCCAATGTCGAGAACGCAACCCTGGTGATCGGCGGGCTGGGCGCTTTGGGCAACAGTCTTGCCAACCGCCTCACAGGCAGCAGCGGTAACGATCAGCTCCTCGGCCAGGACGGCAACGACACCCTCGCCGGCATGGAGGGGAATGACACCCAGCTGGGCGGTAACGGCAGCGATAATCTCAGTGGCGGCGACGGCAGCGACGTCCTGGACGGCGGTGCGGGCATCGACACCTTTGCCGGCGGCCTGGGCAACGACACCTTCGTGATTGACGTCACGGGCGAGGTTATTTCCGAAGCCGCCGACGCCGGCCTGGACGAAATCTATGCCGCCGTCACCGTGTTCATGGGCAGCAATATCGAGAACCTGACCTTGCTGGCCGGCAATCTGGCCGGTTTCGGCAACGACCTGGCGAACCGCCTCATGGGCAGCACCGGCGATGACTACCTCAGCGGGCAGAACGGCAACGATACCGCCTACGGCCTGGGCGGCAACGATACCCTGATCGGCGACAGCGGCGACGATGCCCTGGACGGTGGCGAAGGCAACGACCAGTTGACCGGAGGCCTGGGGACCAATCAGGTCTATGGCGGGCTGGGTGACGACACCGTCTATGCCGGCGACGCGGTCTTCGGTGTCACGGGAGGCGTGCTGGACGGTGGCGATGGCAATGATTGGCTCGACCTCAGCGTCAATACCGCCGCGATCAGTCTGAACCTGGCAACCGGGGCCAACGGTTTTTCGGCCACGGTGACGGCCTTTGAACATCTCAACAGCGGTTCCGGCAACGATTTCATCGGCGGCACGGACGGCAATAACGTCCTGGCCGGCAATGGCGGCGCGGATACAGTCCTGGCCGGATTGGGCCACGATTCGGTCACCGGCGGCGACGGCAATGACTGGCTGGACGGCGGCGACGGCGACAACACCATCGTCGGCGGGGCCGGCAATGACACCCTGATCGGCACCATCAACGGCTACAATGTCGTGCTGGACGGCGGCGACGGCTACGACCTGGCCGATGTCTCACCCTACGGCGGCGATTACATCATCGATATGGTGACCGGTGAGACCGGATTTGGCGGCGAGGCCATCATCAATATCGAAGCCCTGGTCACCGCCGGTGGTAACGACCATATCGTCGGCAATGCCGCGGCCAACCAGATCTCGGTCAATGCCGGCAATGACACCGTCCTGGCCGGTGCGGGCGCCGACTTCGTCACCGGCGGTGACGGCATGGACCAGATCTTCGGCGAAGGCGATGACGATAGCCTTTACGGTCTCGACGGCGATGACGAGCTGAACGGCGGGGCCGGGCACGACGCGATATATGGCGGCAGCGGCAATGACACGGTGACGGTGGCCGACGGCGACGACGGGTTCGATACGGTCGACGGCGAAGACGGCATGGATTTTCTGGACGCCAGCGCCCTCACCTATGACCTGTCGCTGACCCTGGTGGACGGATGGACCAATGTCGCGGCCAGCTTCGCCGGCTTCGAAGGCGTGATGACCGGTTCCGGCAACGACACGATCATCGGCACCGCGGCGCTGGACTATATCCAGACCGGCGGCGGCAATGACTGGCTGAACGGCGGCGCGGGCGCCGACATCCTGTTCGGCGAGGCCGGCAACGACGTCTATTTCTTTACGACGGGCGATCTCCTGATTGAAATGGCCGACGGCGGCACCGACGGCGTCTACAGCGCCGATAGCATCAGCCTTTCGGACAATATCGAGAATGTCTTCCTGACTGGGGTGGACGCCGTCAACGCGACCGGCAATGCCGCCGCCAACAGCCTCATCGGCAATGCCAACCACAATGTCCTGGACGGCGGCGGCGGGGCCGATACCCTGGCCGGCGGATCGGGCGACGACAGCTATTATGTCGACTCAACGGGCGACAGCGTCGTCGAAGCCAATAGCGCCGGCACCGACAGCCTGTTTTCGAGCGTCACCTATAGCCTCAACGGCCGCTATATCGAATTCCTGACCCTGACCGGCGCCGCCAATATCAACGCCACCGGCAACAGCCTGGGCCAGACCCTGACCGGCAACAGCGGCAACAACAGCCTGACAGCGCTGGGCGGCAATGACCGTCTGGATGGCGGAAGCGGCGGCGCGGACACCCTGATCGGCGGCATTGGCGACGATACCTACGTCATCACCACCCCCGGAGATACGGTCACCGAAGCGGCGAATGAAGGTTCGGACCTGGTCGAATCGGCCATCACCTACACCCTGGCCGCCGAGGTCGAGCGCCTGACCCTGACCGGATCGGCCAATATCAGCGGCACCGGCAACGGGCTGCACAATATCCTGATCGGCAATGCCGGCAACAACACCCTGACCGGCGGCGACGGCAACGACACCTACTACGTCCAGAATGCGGCCGACCACGTCTCCGAAGCCAGCAATGCCGGTCTCGACACCGTCATCTCTTCGGTAACCTACAGCCTGGCGGGCAAGCAGGCCGAGGTCCTGATCCTGACCGGGTCGGACAATCTCAATGCCACCGGCAATGGCCTGCTCAATGTGCTGACCGGCAACAGCGGCAGCAATGTGCTGGACGGCGGGGCGGGTCACGACAGCCTGGACGGCGGGGCTGGGGCCGACAGCCTGATCGGCGGTACCGGCAACGACACCTATGGCGTCGACAATGCCGGCGACACGATCACCGAACTGGCCGGCGGCGGCGCGGACCTGGTCAATGCGTCGGTCACCTATACCTTGTCGGCGGATGTCGAGGCCCTGACCCTGACCGGGGCGGCGGCCATCGATGGCACCGGCAATGCCGGCAACAACACCCTAACCGGCAACGGCGCCAAGAACGTCCTGGCCGGGGGCGCGGGCAACGACACCTACTATATCCAGACCGCGACGGATAACGTCGTCGAACTGTCGGGAGAGGGAACCGACGTCATCTACTCGACCGTGAGCTATAGCCTCAACGGCCGGTACGCCGAAACCCTTATCCTGACCGGATCGGCCGGTGTCAGCGCCACCGGCAATTCGCTGGGGAACACCCTGACCGGAAATGACGGGATCAACACGATCAACGGCAAGGGTGGCAAGGATATCCTGGCCGGCGGGCTTGGGGCGGACGTCTTCCTTTTCGAAGCGGCATCCGGTCTCGACACCATCACCGATTTCAACGCCGCCCAGAACGACGTCATCAATGTTAATGCCTATACCGGCGGCGTGGCCAATAACGGCATGCTTGCCCAGGTGGGCGGCAATGTCGTCATCACGCTGAGCGCCGGCAATGTCATCACCGTCAACACGGCTCTGGTTGCCGACGTGCTGAGCCATATGGTGTGGTAGACCCTTAGGCCGGCCGGGAGGCGCGCGGGACGGGGCCGCAACCTGCGCCAGATTACCGTGACACCATATGGAATCCCAAAACTTGGCCTTAGAGCGCATCCCAAAAAGTGTACCGCACTTTTTGGATTAAGATGCGCGTCAAAACAAACATCTAGAGCGGCGTTTTGAGTCTACCAAAACGCATCTCGCTCTAGCGCCAGCGTTCAGAGCAGGATGACGCGCCTATCCAAAATCATCGTGCTCTACGCACACGACCTGTTTTCGGCCGGTCGCGCGTGCGGCCATACGGGCGCCGTGACCGCCCCGAGCGAAGGGCGGCCGAGGAAATATCCCTGCATCAACTCGACACCCATATCGCGCAGAACCTCAAACTCTGCGACGGTTTCGATGCCCTCGCAAATCACCCGGATGCCCAGGTCCTTCAGCATGTTCAGGGTATGGCTGAGAATCCTGCGCTTCACACCATCCGTGTCGATATCGCGAATGAGGTCCATATCGATCTTGACCAGATCGGGTTGAAATTTAGCCAGCAGGCCCAGTCCAGCATAGCCCGAGCCGAAATCGTCGATCGCTGTCTGGAAACCCATGGCCCGATACGATCGCAGAATATTCAACAAATGACCGGTATCCAGCTTTTCCGACTCGGTGAACTCAAAGATGATCCGCTTGAGCGGGAAATCATACTTCATCGCCGCCGCGAGGGTGAGGCGAATACAGGCTCTGGGCTCGTAGACGGCATTGGGGAGAAAATTGATCGACAGGCTGGTGCCCTCACCGGCGAATTTCAAACCCGCGGCCATCTCTACCGCCTTGACTCGGCAGGCCTGATCAAAGGCATATCGGTTGTGATCCGAAACCTGCCCCAGAACGTGACCCGCGCCTTCACCGTTGATGCCACGAACCAGCGCTTCCTGGGCGAAAACGGTACCATCTGCCAGATTTAAGATGGGTTGAAACGCCATAGTGATCGGCAGCTCAAAGCCCGCCCCGTCGCGACAGCCGCTGCACGTGTTTACGCCGCTCATGTTTTCAACTCCAACCCAATCCTGTCGCGCGAACCTACAACAAGGAAGTTGAAGAACTCTGAAACGATCGCGTCGGCAGGTGCGGATGCCAGTGACTTCGACGGATTGTGCGTCGCCATGAAGTCGATCACGGCCGGGGCGACGGTGCCCCGGATTCCAATTCATGTCCGCACCCGGTCAGTTCGACATAGGTGTTCGACTTGCCGGCGGCGTCCAGTCTGTCGCGCAAGGTCCGGCTCTGTTTCCTCAGGGCTTGTCGCGGTATTTCTGACGCAGCGACCCTATTCGCTTGACCTTGCCGCGAAACAGGCGGCACGTGTTTTCATCAGTTAACGAAGCGGGATTGCGGCACAAGCCCCATTGATCTTTTTCGCCTGCATCGCGAGCCCGCCCTGGGTCGGATCCAGCCTTGAGACATCCTTGAAGCGGAAAAGCAGCGCTTGGACGATCAAGGATCAGCCGTGGATATCGAACAGGACTCCAAATCTCTTTACCGCGCGATCGAAAAGGATCGCTCGACCCTCCTCCAGGAATGGGTCAAGGCGCAGCAGCTGGCGCTTAACCGGCAAAGCGTCATCAAGGAAAAGGAGCTGACCGAACAGTGCAACCTGTTCCTTCAGCACTTCATCGCCGCCAGTCGCGACGGCAATCTCGACGATATGTCAACGCCGGAATGGCAGGCCGCCTACAAGGTCCTCGATGACGTTTCGCGCAAACGCAGCGAACTGGGCCTTTCGCCTTCCGAAATCGCGACCTTTGTGTTTTCGTTCAAGAAGCCGCTGTTTGCCGCGATCAACACTGCCAATGAAGGCTCGTCCGCCGACCTGATGACCGCGATCTGGCTGGCTACCCTGCTCCTCGACCGTCTGGGCCTCTATACCATCGAAGTCTACATCAAGACGCGCGAAGTCATTATCAAGCGCCAGCAGGAGGACATGCTGGAGCTGTCGACCCCGGTCGTCAGCCTGGCCGACGGCATACTGGCCCTGCCCCTGATCGGTACGCTGGACAGCGCCCGCACCCAGGTCGTCATGGAATCGCTGCTGCAACGCATCGTCGAGACCGGCTCGACGGTCGCCATCATCGACATTACCGGCGTTCCCACTGTCGATACCCTGGTCGCCCAACATCTGTTGAAAACGGTTACCGCGGCGCGGCTGATGGGGGCCGACTGCATGATCAGCGGCATCCGTCCGCAAATCGCCCAGACCATTGTCCACCTGGGCGTCGAACTCGGCTCGGTGGTCACCAAGGCGACCCTGGCCGCGGCCTTCTCGGCCGCGCTCGAACGGCTGGGCCTGAGCATTACCCGTACCCGGGCCAAGGTGTAGGGCACGGCGTCATGGAACGTATTCCCATTCTGCGCCTGGGCAGTCATCTGCTGGTTACCATCCAGGTCGACATGCATGACCGGCTGGCCATGGCGCTGCAGGACGACCTGACCAACCGGATCGCCAGGACCGGGGCCAGGGGCGTGCTGATCGATATTTCCGCCCTCGAAATCGTCGATTCCTTCATCGGCCGCGTCATCTCCAACATTTCCGGTATGTCGCGGATCCTCGACGCCCATACGGTGATTGTCGGCATGCAGCCGGCGGTCGCCATTACCCTGGTCGAACTGGGCCTGACCCTGCCCGGTGTCCTGACGGCGCTGGACGTCGATAAGGGGATGAACCTTCTGAAAGGTATGTCCGGCGGTTCCGGCGAAGGGATTCTCGATGACAGTGAGGACGCCTGAAACCCTCATGCTCATCGTCGAGTCCGACATTGTCCTGGTCCGCCGTGAGGTCAAGGCCTGGGCGGTGGACATCGGCTTCGGTCTGGTCGACCAGACAAAGCTGGTCACCGCCTGCAGTGAACTGGCGCGCAACACCATCATCTATGGCGGCGGCGGCAGCGTGACTCTGGAACAGATTGAAGATTTTCCCCGGCGCGGCCTTCGGCTGACCTTCGAGGATCGCGGCCCGGGAATCGCCAATCTGGATCTGGCCCTGAGCGATGGCTACACGACGGGTGGCGGCATGGGCCTCGGGCTCAGCGGCGCGCGCCGTCTTAGCAACGAGTTCGACATCGTGACGGCACCTGGCGAAGGCACCCGCGTCACGATCGCGAGGTGGCGATGAGCGTGTTTCGTCAATCCATCGCCATCGCGATCGACAAACTGCACGATGTCGGCGACTGCCGGCGTCAGGTCGCAGCCCTGGCCAAGGCGCTCGATTTCGGTGAAACCACCGAAGGCAAGACGGCCCTGGTTGTGACCGAACTGGCGACCAACCTCGTAAAACACGGTGGCGGCGGCAGCATCATCGTCAGGGGGCTGCCGTCAGCCGAATACGCCGGCATCGAAATCCTGTCGCTGGACAAGGGCCCCGGCATGGATGTCGAACGTTGCCTGCGCGACGGCTATTCGACGACCGGAAGCCCCGGAACGGGCCTGGGCGCGATCAGCCGGCTGGCCAACACCCTCGACATCTATTCACTTCCCGGCAAGGGGACGGTCCTGGCGGCGTCGCTATGGCAACTGCCGTTCGGCAAGGTGGCGCCCGAACTCGATACCGGCGCCGTCTGCCTGCCGATACACGGCGAGCACCGCTGCGGCGACGGCTGGGGGCTGCATCAGAGCCACAACCGTGTCCGCATGATGGTCAGTGACGGACTGGGACACGGCGACCTGGCGGCCGAAGTCAGCGACCTTGCTGTCGCAACCTTCATCGCGCGTGACGACCTGGGGCCCGGTGAGCTCCTCCATGCTTTGAACCTTGTGTTGAAACCCACCCGTGGCGCCGCGATGGCCGTCCTGGACATCGATCTGGAAACCGATATCCTGACCTTCGCCGGCATCGGCAATATCGGAGCCTGTCTCTTCACCGGGCCCAGGTCGCGCGGCATGGTGTCGATGAACGGCATCGTGGGCCACCAGATGCGCCGGGTGTCTGAGTTCACCTACCCCTGCGGTCCGGACGACGTTGTCATGATGCACTCCGACGGTGTGTCGCCACGCTGGCGGATGGAGGACTATCCCGGCCTGGCCTTCCGTTCGGCCAATCTGATCGCCGGTACCTTTTACCGCGACTTCGGCCGGCTGAAAGACGATGCGACCATCCTCACCTTTCGCAGGCGTCGCCCTTGAACCTTCCTCTTCTCACCGTCGCCATCCGCTTCGAACAGGACGTCGTCCTGGCCCGGCGCCGCGCCCGGCAAATCGCGAAACTGCTGGACTTCGGCGGCCAGGACCAGATCCGCATTGCCACGGCGGTTTCCGAGTTGGCGCGCAACGTCTTTCAATACACCAGCGGCGGCCGGGTCGAGTTTTCCGTCGAAACCGGCTCACCGGACAGGTTCAGGATTCGGGTGACCGATTCAGGCAAAGGCATCGCCGACCTGGACCTCATCCTGTCCGGGGGGTACCAGTCCACAACCGGCATGGGCCTGGGCCTGCTGGGGGCAAAACGGCTGGTCGACGACTTCGACATTACCACCCATCCAGCGACCGGCACCGCCATCGTGCTGTGGCGCAGCCTGCCGCCGGGGACGGCTTCGCTGTCTCCTGCGCGGGTCGATCATATTGTTCAGGCGCTGATGCGCGAAGAAGCCCAGAATCCGTTCGAGGAGATGCAGGGCCAGAACCAGGAACTTCTGGCCGCGATCGACGAGGTGCGGCGCCACGAGCAGGCCTTGACGGAACTCAATCTCGCCCTGGAAGCCGCGTTGGCCAGGGCCGAGACCGCCAGCAACGCCAAGACCGAGTTCCTGGCCAATATGAGCCACGAAATCCGCACGCCGCTGAACGCCATTGTGGGGCTGACGACCCTGTTGGCGCGGACAGACATGTCGCCGCAGCAGCAGAAGTACGTTTCGGTCCTTGGCCAAAGTGCGTCGTCCATGGCGATCCTGGTCAGCGATCTGCTCGATATCGGCAAGATCGAAGACAACAAGATCGTGCTCGAAGCCATTGCTTTCGACATTTCGGACGTCGCCCGGCGCGTCGTTGAGATGGCTGCGATCGGGCTCGGCAAGACGGACGTCCAGGTGACGTTCGAGTCAAGTCTTGACGAGGGTGCACACTTTATTGGCGATCCCCAGCGCATCCACCAGATTCTGCTCAACCTGGTCAGCAACGCCATCAAATTCACCATTGAGGGCACGGTTTCTGTCACCGTCGCCATCCGGTCGCAGGACACCCACGGGGCCGTTCTGGAGATCAAGGTTTCGGACACCGGCATTGGCATTGCGCCGGACGCCGTGCTCAGGATATTCGACAAGTTCGTTCAGGCCGACAGCTCGACGACGCGGCGGTTCGGCGGCAGCGGACTGGGCCTTTCGATCGCCCGCAGCCTGGCGGAACGGATGGGCGGGGAGCTTTCCGTCACCAGCACGGTCGGCCTTGGTTCGGTGTTTTCCTTCACGCTGCCCCTGCCGCGCGCCAGCGTGGCGCTGCCCCTGAACGCGCCTGTTGTGGTGGATTCGATCCGTGCAATGCCCGATGTCAGCGTCCTCGTCGTTGAAGACAACGAGGCGAATATACTGGTCGCCACGGCCTTTCTGGAAGATCTCGGCTGCCGGGTCCGCGCGGTTCGCAGTGGGATGGAAGCCCTGGCGTGTCTGCAGCGGCAGCCGATCGATATCATCCTGATGGACATTCAGATGGAGGGTATGGACGGCTTTGAGACCACCCGGCAGGTGAGGGCCTGGGAAGCGCGCGAGGCTCAGAAGCGACGGCCGATTATTGCCATGACGGCCTATGGCGCCCAGGGTGACCGCGAAAAGTGCATCGCCGCAGGTATGGACGATTATCTCACCAAACCTATCGATACCAAGCTGTTCGGCGAGGTTCTGAAGCTCTATGGCTGAGATAACTTGCCGGTAGGCGCAAGGCGAAGCCCCGAAACTTCAGCGTCGACAACATGTCACCGAAAATACCGAGCGTGAAGTTACGAATGAGGAGGCCGGAAGGTCCAGCCGACAGGATACTGCTAGGAATCTCCAATCCGAAAACAGAATGACACCCAAGGGGAACAGTCTGAAGCCACTCCGCTACAAATTAGCACCAGCGCTGACGCTGTCCGCGCCAAGTTCGAGCAAGGCCTTCTCTTACAAGATTGTCACCAAGAGAATGCCCTCTACGAAAAACGACGGCGAGTTTGCGCCCATATCGATCTCGCGGATTGGTCATATCCGACCTCAAATCAAAATCTCCGGAATTCAATAGCACGATCAACCGTGACGCCGCCCGTGTTCCAAGATCACGTTCGTACGAGCATTTAGGTTCATGGATTTCAGGAGCGTCTATGTCTGCGATTCTGATTTTCTCGCCATGAAGCCAGAATGTATCTCCGTCAACAACGCAGTTTTCCCGGACATCTCCGCATCTGTCGAAAGTGGGAGCCTCTGCGATATGGATAAAGTCATATTCGGAAGCGTCGTGTCCCGACGTAGCATCGGGCTCTTGTGATCCTCGGAATCGATCCGTCGAGGCGGGCAAGTCCGACTTAGACACTTGTTTATGGTTATCTTTGCTCAGATCGTGCAGCAGCCACACGGTAATCACCGCCGCGGCACCGGCTATCACAAGTACTATGTCTCTAAATTGAAATCGCGGCATTTTTAAGCTGTTACGTAAGTGTGTCAAACTGGGGGCGGAGTTACTCGCGCCTATTGGTCAGAGATCCAAACCATCCCACAATATAACGAACAACGGACTCCAATCCCAATTTACGAGTTGTCGTTGCGCTTGGCGTTGGTCCAGGTTCCGTTATGTGATGTTGTGGTTCATCTGAGTGAGGGGCTGGAAAAAAAATAGCATCGGCTGGGGGCATTGGCGATGGCTCCACGTCGAGTGAGGTCTCATCCTGCTGAATAGCCCAATCCGAGGAAGTGATCGCCTTCTGCTCAAGTGGTCCAACTGATGCTTGAGTCGGTGCCGGCCGACTACGGCCTTCCTGAATCAAGCCGCGACGTTCAAGTGATAGTCTCAGGCGCCTCAGATTTGCATCAATGTCGTCCATCACTTTTGCTCCAGTGACTTAACCTGTTCAGTTGAGCGTCTCAGGCGAATTTCAATACGCCGTCTGGTCTGGTCGCTTTTGGTAGAACTGCCGTCTGCGGCCTTGTCCACCGGTACGATCATTTGCGCGCCGGACAATGGCAAGATGGTTAAGCCTTTGAGCTTTGGGTCAGCTCGTAGAATACGAACGACCGCAACTGCACGCGCGGTCGCGAGACCAGCATTGTCGGTGGAGTGCAGAGATTCAATGGGCGTGCCGTTGTTTGATGCCGAAATCAGCAGCTTGTCCAAATTACTTTGGCCAACCATAGGCACTTCGTCCGTGTGGCCAATGACTTCCACAACGTCGACTCCATAGTCATCGATATACTGTCTAAGCAGCGGAATAATGGTCGTATGCAGCTTCTTTTCGAAGTCCGGGCGCAGCGTCGCTTTTCCACTCTCGAAATAATAACCACCTGCCTCGCTCAAGCTGAAGAATGGCGGCCATTCCCCTTTTTTGCCAAGCGTCGCTCTCGAAACTGCCTTTTCAGCAAACTCGTAAGGGTTGTGTGCACCATTTTGCTCGGCGGCTTCACGTACTTTTTTGCCAAGTTCGGCGTCTTTCGCCAGGGTTGCTGTCGCACCTGCCAGGCCCGCACTTTCGACGGCTTTGCGATCTTCGATAGCCCGCACTAGCTCCTTGTAATAATCATCAGAAGTTTTGGCTTCGGGGTAAGCTTGCTGAATAGCTTCGATCAACCGGCTGCCAGTTCCGTCGCTTATAGCCTGAATCTTCTTGTCGCGATTGGCCAATGCGGCCGCTAGTGCCATTAGGAGGAGGAAAATCAGCAGAATCATAATTTCTGCGATCGTTAATCCCAGAATTAGGCCTCGCCGGTAGGTCTTATCCTGACGGATGTCGTACTGCGACATTACGCACGACCTTCAGCGACATTGGCGAGTTTCTCAGTCATGTCGGCTAGAGCACTATGAACCTTCGTAACCAATTCTCTGGATCGGTCCAGTTCGGTCTGCAAACCTTCATTATGTCTTTGGGATAGCTCCAAGGATGACTGCGTTTCCCTAGTAAGTCGAGCGTGTACCTGATCGTGAAGTTCCGATATTTTTTCTACCTGACGGCCGAGCACCTCGCCGGCATCTGTCAGCTTAGAAATTGCGTTTTCCACGGATCGCGCGGGGCCAGTTTTTAGTTCGGATAGTTGCCGGTCCGTCTCTTCTCTAATGGAGCTGAGGCTTTTTTCGAAACCTGACACCGCGTCCGCGAGGCGTTCCGAGGCTCGCGTTGCCGCTTCGCTTGCATTTCCCGCAGATGTTGCGGCGACCGTGGCACTATCGGCGCTGCGCTGCAATGCTATAGTTGAGGTTAACGCGCTCTCGGCAACGTCCTTAGCTGCGACCGCGGCGCTTCCCAATGAGTTATGTGCCGCGCTCAGCTTTTCCAATGACTCCCCGTGCTTTTCCAACTTTGTTACGAGGGAGTTGAAGGAATTGGAAAATTGCTTAGAACGCGACGAGAAGTCATCCGATTCCGTCCTGATGGATTGGTTTGCTGTTTCGACAAGATCCTTCAGGCCTTCGATCGATGTTTTGGTAAAAGCTTCCATATTTGAGGTCGCCGCTTCATGCATTTCCTGCATGGATTGCTGCAATTGGCGGCTGAAGTCGTTCATTTGAACGACCACTCCATTCAATTCGGCTTTTAGGCGCGTCGAGGCCTCGGTTAACTCAAGCCGTGCCTGTTCCTCCACATTTTCGAGATCTGGTCGCCCCTGATTAAAAAATACTCTCAAAATGAGACCGACTACTGTGGTGGCCAAGGCGATCCCAAATCCACTGACTATCGTCGCGGCGGTGTTATTAGGATCGAATGTAAATATTGCGTAGGAAAGGCTAGCCAATGTGTAGATGAGGCCGAGATAGTAGCAATTGTCTCCCGCCTGATCCGCTCTGACACGGCCGGTTCCCATTCGGCTAATAAGTAAAGCATAAGCGCTCATCGTAGCGACGGCCGACAAAGCAACAATAATCGGATTCACGCCTAGATACTTCACCAAAGGAATGACAAGAAAGCCAATCACAGCGAAAGCCATGAAGCCCCACTGATCGATAAAACCTCTATCTCTCAAACGATCTAAGAATCTTATTTTACTCATCATTACCCACTCACCGTATAAACGCGTTTCAGTTTTCCGCCTTCTTTGTCGATAATTTTCTCCCAAAGCTCCGGGAGAGCTCTCGGTTGGGTCTGATTCGAGTCCGATCGTTGCAGCATCCATAGTTCGACGTCTGTGTCTCTCAAGTCAGTGCGAACACGGCTGAAATCTTGACCGTTAGTGAAGGGTACTGGATCGGGAAGTGCCTTGTAAAAGCTCACCGATGACGTGTTTTGTAGAAGGTCGGAAGCAACAACCAACCGCTTAGGGATATCGCCAATAGACGGCTTATTCAGCTCGGTAAGCGCAACAGACTGAATGGATTCCAAAATCGGCGATTGGTCAGCTCCTGAGGCAGTCAAGAGTTGGTCATAAGCGGCTTTTAGGGGGGCGACGAACCTTTCATCATGGAGCTTTTCAAGCCGAGCCGGGTTACCGTTCATTTCCGTTTCGTCTTTCGCCGATCCCGGATTGCAGCGAACAATCACAGGTACGAGCAACCTGTCCGAAACCGGATCGACCTTTACTACGACTAGCTTACCGTAACGTGGAATGTCATCAACCAACCTGTCCAACTGATTGAGGAAATCCTGTCTCTGGGGCAAGTTCATGGGGTCTGTCACATCCACAAGCAGAACGGTAACGCTTTTGGGTCGTGCTGGGCATTGTGTCTCTGGGTCAAGTGGGGGGTGAGACATAACCGTCTTGAAATAGAAGAAGCCTACCAATCCGAGAATCGCGATAACACCGCCGATATTCCGGACGGCTTTGAACATCTCGTCCTGTTTCCGCTTCTTACTTGTTGATGCCGGCTTGGCCATGCGCTAAACTCTCCTTAATTTTGTCTAGATGCTCAAAGCTTTTGATCGCCTCCTGATAAGCTTCCCCAATGGTCTTAATAGAGGCTTCCAAAACTTCCTGAGCACGCACGACTTCAGCATCAATCGATGCCTCAACCTCATCTGCCGGTAATTCGGTTCGGCGCAGCTGCCACTTTTTTTGAAAGTTTTTTGGCGTATTTCCATCGGAGCGAGAGCGCACGTTTTCCGCTCTATAGAGCCCCAAAAGGAAATTCCCCATTTCCTCGAGATATGTCTGGTGTTCGCGGTAGCGCATTCTATGGGTCTCGCGCGCTACGAGTATTTGTCCTCGTTCCCGAAACTGCGCTCCCAACTGGCTCCGAATGGCAGTTGCTGAAGCGGTGGCTTCGTCACGAATTTCCTTCAGTTCGTCCAGCGATTCCTTGATGGCATCAGCATACGCTTCACAGCGGTCCTCGTGCCGCCTGTAAATGGGACCGTATCCTGGATAGGGATCATCCTCTTTGAAGGCCACGGTCGCCGATACCATGGCGAACAGTAGACCTGCCGCAAGCAAGCCGTAAGAATATAAGCTGTCAAACAGCAACGGACGCTGGACGAATAGACCAAGCGCTGCGGTCTCCGGCGTCGAAAGCCCATCCGCCTTTGCATCCCGGTAGTGACCAGCGACCAAATTCCAGGTAATCAGGAAGGTGATCCAAAGAGAAATGACTACAATACCAATAATTTTTTGTTGGACGTCTTTATGAAGCAGTTTTGGCCAGAATGCACGACCCACAAGCGCCGAGGTAATAATGTTAATTGCAGCTACGATACATGCTGCGACAAAACCGCCTAATAGTCCATAATCGTCGTTGACTCTGAGAAAGCCTGTGTTGAAAGCCGCTTCCACGAGCCAAAAAATGCCAACTATAGACCACGCGTAAACTGGACCGATAGCTCTGTGTGCGGGACGCTTTAGTCCGTGATCTTCTTTGAACCTCGCAAG
>NZ_AWGD01000002.1 GCF_000495795.1 Asticcacaulis sp. AC460 | reverse complement strand
TTCGCCATAGGATTCGCTAATCTCATCCTTTGCTAGCGAAAGTCTGCCCTTGCGATCAATTATTGTGGCTTGAAAATCCCCCAAAGCCTGTTCACTCGCCCCCGTGATGGTGGACAATTCACGAAGTAAAGATAGTTCTGCTAGTCGTTCTGCGTACACGCGATGGCTTGCCAATGCGTCCATTTGTGCGCGGTTGGTATGCTCAGCCATTTCGGCAACTACCTCGGCTTCAACATCGTCAAAGCTTTCCGCATCAGCAGGCGGATAATTAGATGCGCCATTGCTTTTCGCCCGCTCTTCCAAACCCAGATTCTTAACGGCTTGTTGGCGGTCAATGACGATGAAGGGGCTTCCCGGCAATGCAATAGTTGCGTCCGTAGGGCGGAAAAAACGCTTCAGCGCATCTAATGGCTTCATAATGTGGCGACCCAAGAGACAATATAATTATTCGTTAAGACACTCACCGGGTGAAGGCAAACCGGTCTGATAAATTGTCTGATTGCGGAATGATACCGCCCCGCCCCGCCTTTGAAATTCACCATAAACGGGAGTTATAGAGAGTGCAACCATCAGGGCGTCTCCAAGTTTGTTCAAGTTTGTTTCGGTGACGCCATACGAATCCCCAAAACCAAATGTCGTCAAAACGACGCAACTGTTGAGTTACGCTCAATAGTTCAAAAGGACAAAAAAGCGGGCAGAGACATTAGGGGGGCAACTCGTAAATGGGCAACTGTCAAGGAAAACTTGACAGTTGCCGGTGCGAGTAGGGACAATCCGATCAATCCAACCTCTGGACCTCGATCTTGCGGAATTCGATCGGCTGGCCTTCGGCCTGCAGCGCAATATAGCCCTGCTCCAGCTTCACCGCGCCGCCGGCCGCGGCGATCAGCACCGCTGCATCCTTGTCCGCCGGGTCCAACTCCGGCGCCGAATACCGCAGCACCGCCTCGCCATTGATAAAGTGCGTGATCTCACCATTGGACAGCACCTCGATCTCGCCCCGCTCCCATTGCCCCACCGGCAGCAGCGGCGATGACGACAAAATACAGTGGCGCAGGTCGCGCTTGCCGTCGATCACAATCGTCGTGCCGGGCGTGCACAGATTGCCGCTCGGCTCCTGTTGCGGCCGCGGCACGCCCAGGATCTGGAACTCCAGGCTGACCGGAAAGCCCTGGTCGCGCCGCATGGTCTGCGGCGTCTGGGCGTGGAACATCACGCCGGAATTGCTGACCTCCCACACCTTGATGTCCGGCAACGGGTCACCATAGATGCGGTACTCGAAGCGCAGCCGAAAGGCCTTCAGCGGCTCCTTCCAGAAGATATGGCCGTACTGCCCGGCGAACCGGTTGTCGTAATGGGCATAGGATACCCGCAAGTTCCCGTCCTCAACCACATAGGTCTTCAGCGGGTCGTCACCGACCTTTTGCCCGACCAGGTTCGGCGTCCACCCGTCCAGCGTCTTGCCGTCGAAGATCGGCTCCCACGGCGCTTCCGCCGCCGAAGCGGCAACAGGGGCGATCAACATCAGACTCATCAGGATCGCGGCTTTCATGGTGACCTCCTTATCATTGACTCCAGAAACGCATCCGCCCCCGCTCAAAGTCAAGTCGCAAAGTTTTGACAAATATTGCTCGATATTGATCAAAAATGAAGCTAAGCTACGCGGAAGCTCAAGTGACTTTGCCCTCCCTGCTTGCGGGGAGGGGGGACCGCGAAGCGGTGGGCGGGGTGTTACCGTCAGTGGAATGGCCCTTCCGTCACCTCGTTACACTCGGTGCCACGGCACGGGCCGCCCCGCTCCCCCATAAATAGGGGAGGCGAAGTAAGTTCCAACCTAGCTCAAGGTGCGCCATGTCTTTGCTTCTACCCCGTCGGACCGTACTTGGTGCCGTCCTGGCGACACCCTGGCTCGCCGCCTGCGCCACCCTCCTCAAGACCCGCACGGTCCGCGCTGCGGCCCCGTTCGACATGCCGTCGATCACCGTGCCGGACTTTGCCCACGCCCGGCCCTTCCTGATCACCGACTTCGGCGCCGACCAAAGCGACCAAACCAAAACCTCCGCCGCCCTGGCCGCCGCCATCCACGCCGCCCATACATCCGGCTGCGGCACGGTCATCGTCCCGGGCGGGATCTGGCCGACCGGTCCGGTCCACCTCAAAAGCCATGTCAACCTCCACCTGGCCAGGGGCGCGACCCTGCTGTTCTCCGAAAAGCCCGAGGACTACCTGCCGGCGGTCCAGACCTCATGGGAAGGCATAGAGTGCTTCAACTACTCGCCCCTGGTCTATGCCTACGATTGCACCCACATCGCCCTCACCGGCGAAGGCCGCCTCCAGGCCAAACTCGACGTTTGGAAGGAATGGTACAAACGGCCCAAGCCGCACATGGACGCCCTGGTCGCCCTCTACCACATGGCCTTCAAAAACGTCCCCGTCGCCGACCGCAACATGGCCGTCGGCGACAACCACCTGCGGCCGCACTTCGTCCAGTTCAACCGCTGCCGCAACGTCCTGGTCGAAGACATCACCATCGAAGACAGCCCCTTCTGGGTGCTGCACCCCTTCCTCTGCCGCGACGTGGTCATCCGCCGGGTCAAGGTCCGCGCCCATGGCCACAACAATGACGGCGTCGACCCCGAAATGAGCCAGAACGTCCTGATCGAGGACTGCACCTTCGACCAGGGCGACGATGCCGTCTCGGTCAAGTCGGGCCGGGATATGGATGCCTGGCGGCTCAACACGCCGGCCCGCAACATCGTCATGCGCGACTGCCGCGTCCTGAACGGGCACCAGCTCATGGCCATCGGCAGCGAACTGTCGGCCGGCATCGAGAACGTCTTCGTCGACAACTGCCACTTCACCGGCGACGGCAAGGGTGCCGACGGCTGGGCCGTGCCGGTCAACAACATCCTCTTCGTCAAGACCAACGAACGCCGTGGCGGCTATGTCAAAAACATCCACCTGTCCAATGTCAGCGCCACCAAAATCGCCGGCGGCGTCCTCTGCGTCGAAACCGACGTCCTGTACCAATGGCGCACCCTGACCCCGACCTATGTCCGCAAACTGACCCCGATCGAAGGCCTGCACGTCAGACATGTCCGCGTCGACGAAGCCAAATTCCTGTGCCGCATCACCGCCGAAGCCGAAATGCCGGTCAAAAACGTCTCGCTGCGGGACATCCAGGTACAAACCCTTCTCGAAGACCCGGTGACGACGCAGAATGTCGAAGCCTTCACCCACGAGGCCTGAGATGAAAGCGCTTATCGCCATGCTCGCGACCCTTATGGCCGGACCCGCTGCCGCGGATACGTTTGAAGACTTTGTCCACCCGCCGGCCGAAACGCGGCCGATGGTGCGGTGGTGGTGGTTCGGCCCGAAGGTCGAGGACGCCGAACTGGTCCGCGAGATCAAGGCCATGAAGGCCGGCGGTTTCGGCGGCTTCGAGATCCAGCCGGTCTACCCGCTCGAACTCGACGGCAACACGACCTACCTGTCCGATGACTTTCTCAGCAGCCTGCGCCTGGCCAACGACACCGGCCGCGCCGAAGGGATGCGGGTCGACCTGACCCTGGGTTCGGGCTGGCCGTTCGGCGGGCCGCACATCACCGCCGACCTGGCTTCGTCGCGCCTGCGCCTCCTCAACCTTGATCCGGGTTCGGCCCTGCCGGCCCTGGCGCCGGGCGAGCGCATCATTGCCGTCTTCGCCGGTCCGGACATGGCCACCGCCGCCCTGCTCGACGAAACCCCGCCGACCGATGCCAGACTGTTCGTCGTCCTCCAGAGCCCGACCGGTCAGCAGGTCAAACGCCCGGCCGTCGGCGCCGAAGGTCACGTCCTCGACCACATGAACGCGGCCGCCGTCCAGACCCATCTGACGAAGGTCGGCGAACCGCTGCTGACCGCCTTCGGCGACCACCCGCCCCATGCCATCTTCAGCGACAGCCTGGAAGTCTACAATGCCGACTGGACCGGCGATGTGCTTCCGGAATTCCGGAATCGCAGAGGTTATGATTTGAAGCCCCATTTGCTCGAACTCTTCGCGGAAACGCGAACTTCGGCGGCGGTGCGTCATGACTGGGGCCTGACCCTCTCGGAACTGACCGAAGAGCGCTACCTGACCCCGCTGCGGGTGTGGGCGGAAAAGCACAACACCAAATTCCGCTCGCAAACCTACGGTTTTCCGCCGGTGACCCTGTCGTCGAACCGCCTGGTCGACCTGGCGGAAGGCGAGGGCGCCCACTGGCGGCAATTCACCAGTACCCGCTGGGCCAGTTCCGCCAACCACCTCTACGGTAACCCAGTAACCTCCGCCGAGAGCTGGACCTGGCTCCATGCCGGCGCCTTCCAGGCGACACCCCTGGACATCAAGGCCGAAGCGGATGCCCTTATGCTTCAAGGGGTTAACCAGTTCATCGCCCACGGCTGGCCCTATTCCCCGCCCTCGGCGGAAGAACCCGGCTGGGCCTTCTACGCCGCCGCCGTGTTCAACGACCATAACCCGTGGTGGACGGTCATGCCGGACGTCAACCTGTACCTCCAGCGCATGAGCTGGCTGCTGCGCCAGGGCGATCCCGTCGCCGACGTGGCCATCTACATCCCGACCGAGGACGCCTTCGCTGGCATCACGCCGGGCAAGGCCACCGTCAACGCCCAGATGGACGCTTACATCATCCCCGAACTGACGGCCCAGATCCTCGATGCCGGCTTCAACTTCGACTATGTCGACGGCGGGTCGATCGCCGCAAAAGGCATAAACTACAAGGTCTTGATCCTTCCCAGGGTCACTCGTATTGAGCCAGAAACCTACCGCCGTATCGAAGCCTACAGGCAAGCCGGCGGTATCGTTATCGCTGTCGACCGCCTTCCGGAGACGGCGCCGGGCCTGCTCAATCCCGATTCCGCCACCGTCCGCGCCATCAGCGCCAAGCTGTCCGTCACGACCGAAGCCACCCTCGGCCAAACCCTTATAAACCAAACGACTCCAGACCTCTCAGGTCTGCAACCGGGCATCGGCTTCGTCCATCGGAAACTTCCGCAAGGTGACGCCTACTTCGTCGCCAACACCACCAACGCCGCCGTCACCCTGCCGCTGGTTTTCCGCGACGGCCAGGGCCCAGCCCAGGTGTGGGATGCCCGTCTCGGCACTGCGCAAGCCTGGGATGGCACACCCGTTACCCTGGCGCCCTATGAATCGCAGGTCTTCGTCTTCGGCGCCGACGCGCTTTCGGCCATCACCAAACCCAAGCCTCAGCGCCGCGACCTGACCGGTTGGCAGATAAACTCTTTACCTATCAATACATTCCCGTCGTGGCCCGACGAACATTTCTCCGGCGTGGCTATCTATTCGGCGAAACTGGAAGTGTCCGAAGCCGACTTGAAAGCCGGCCTGACCGTCCTTGATTTCGGCGAAGGCGAAGCACTGCCGCCCGTCAAACAGGCGGCAGGCATGCGGGCGGATTTTTCCGCCCCCGTCCGCGACGCGGCGGAAGTCTATGTCAACGGTGTCCGCGCCGGCGCGGTCTGGACGGCCCCCTTCACGATCAACCTGAAGGACTACCTCAAACCCGGCACCAACCGCCTCGAAATCCGGGTCGCCAACACCGCCGTTAACCTGTTGTCCAGCCGCCCGCCGACCGACTACGCTGCCCTCAAAGCCAGGTACGGCGACCGTTTCCAGCCTCAGGGCATGGGTAACCTGAAACCCCTGCCGTCCGGCATCCTGAAAGCCCCAACCCTGACAACACCCTAAAACTTATTATATTTTTATTTGTCGCAACGGCGCATCCCTTCCATAAAGCCCGCATGACCGACGGCGACATCCCCGATCAGGCCAAACAGTTCCTGCTGCACCACATCGACTCGATCGCGCAGTGGGAAGGCCTGCTGTGCCTGCGCCTCAACGCCGGCAAGGATCTGGATGCGGCGGCGATCGCCCGTCATCTCTATATCACCCCGGAAAACGCCGCCGGGCTCATGACCCGCCTGGTCTCGCGCGGTCTGGTCGCCGTGACGGACGGCCACATCTTCCGCTATGCGCCGGCAACGCCTGAACTGGACCAGGTTGTGACCCTGACCGCGGATCTTTACCGCCAGTACCTGATCCCCATCACCAACCTGATCCATTCGCGGCCCAAGTCGCGGGTTCAGGAATTCGCCAACGCTTTCAGAATAAGGAAGGACTAGATGGCCGGTCTCATCTACGGGCTGTGTACCTTGCTGGCGCTGGTCTGCGCCGTCCTGCTGCTGACCGCGTGGCGGCGGACGCGCTACCGCCTGCTGTTGTGGGGTGGATTGTTCTTCGCCGGCGTGACCCTCAGCAACGCCATCTTGGTGGTCGACAAGGTCTTTCTGGGGCCGCAAATCGACCTGGCCATCTGGCGATATGGTATCAATCTGATTTTCATGATTATTTTCATCATCGGCCTGATTTGGGACACTGAAGAATGACCAAGCTCCTCCTGCTCGGCGCCCTGGCCATGGGCAGCTTCATCATCAGCCTGATCTTCATCCGCTTCTGGAAAACTACCCGCGACCGCTTCTTTCTGTTCTTCGCGGCGGCCTTCTTCATCGAAGCCGTCCGCCGCGTGATGCTGGGCGTCATCCCCTATTCCACCGAGCAGGAACCGTTGTTCTTCCTGCTTCAGGCGGTGGCTTTCGGTGCCATTGTCTATGCTATTATCGACAAAAACCGCGCTGGCCGGTCTCCGAATTTATGAAATTCTTATAAGCCAACGCTAACTCGCCATCGCCTGCTTATCCGCCGACTCATAACTCTTTCTGTTGGGGGCCTATAGGCCGTATTGCGCCTGTATTCCCTCCAATAAGTGCATTCCTTTTCAAGGATGGGGAAATCATGGCGCCTTTAGATGCTGTCCTCGATGTGGTCGACGAACCGGTAACCGAGGGAGGCGAGATGGCCGCCCTCCTGCACGCCCTCACCGCCCTGCGCAAAGGCCAGGCTGATGTCCGGCTTCCCGTCGAATGGACCGGGGTGGCGGGAAAGGTCGCCGACGCCTTCAACGAAGTCGTCGAGATGAACGAGCGCATGGCCGCCGAACTCGGGCGCCTGTCGCGCACCGTCGGCAAGGAAGGCAAGCTGTCGCAACGCCTTGACCTCGGCAATGTCTCCGGCTTCTGGCGCGGATCGGTCGAGTCGGTCAACGAACTGATCGACGACCTGGTCCACCCCACTACCGAAACCGCCCGTGTCATCGGCGCCGTGGCCGAGGGCGACCTCAGCAAGACCATGGCCTTGCAGATCGACGACCGGCCGCTGCAGGGTGAATTCCTGCGCACTGCCAAGACCATCAACACCATGGTGGACCAGCTCGGTTCCTTCGCCGCCGAAGTGACCCGGGTGGCGCGCGAAGTCGGTACCGAAGGCAAGCTGGGCGGCCAGGCCGAGGTGCGCGGCGTGGCCGGTACCTGGAAGGACCTGACCGACTCGGTGAACATGATGGCCGGTAACCTGACGTCTCAGGTGCGGAACATCGCCGAAGTGACCACCGCCGTGGCCAATGGCGACCTGTCCAAGAAGATCACCGTCGACGTGAAGGGCGAAATCCTCGAACTGAAAGACACCATCAACACCATGGTGGATCAGCTTCGCTCCTTCGCGTCGGAAGTGACGCGGGTGGCGCGCGAAGTCGGCACCGAAGGCAAGCTGGGCGGCCAGGCCCAGGTCGAGGGCGTGTCGGGTACCTGGAAGGACCTGACGGATTCTGTGAATTCCATGGCGGGGAACCTGACATCCCAGGTGCGGAATATCGCGCAGGTCACCACGGCCGTGGCCAATGGCGACCTGTCGCGCAAGATTACCGTGGACGTGAAGGGCGAAATCCTGGAGCTGAAAGACACCGTCAACGCCATGGTGGACCAGCTCAACTCGTTCGCCGCCGAAGTGACCCGGGTGGCGCGCGAAGTCGGCACCGAAGGCAAGCTGGGTGGCCAGGCCGAGGTGCGCGGCGTCGCCGGCACCTGGAAGGACCTGACCGATTCCGTGAACATGATGGCAGGCAACCTGACCGGCCAGGTGCGGAATATCGCCGACGTGACCACCGCCGTGGCCAATGGCGACCTGTCCAAGAAGATCACCGTCGACGTGAAGGGTGAAATTCTGGAGCTGAAAGACACGGTCAACGCCATGGTGGACCAGCTCAACTCGTTCGCCGCCGAAGTTACGCGGGTGGCGCGCGAAGTCGGTACCGAAGGCAAGCTGGGCGGCCAGGCCGATGTGAAGGGCGTGGCCGGGACCTGGAAGGACCTGACCGATTCCGTGAATTCCATGGCCGGCAACCTGACGGGTCAGGTGCGGAATATCGCCGACGTGACCAAGGCCGTGGCCGCTGGTGACCTGTCGAAAAAGATCACCGTCGACGTGAAGGGTGAAATCCTCGAACTGAAGAACACCGTCAACACCATGGTGGACCAGCTGTCGTCCTTCGCGTCGGAAGTGACGCGGGTGGCGCGCGAAGTGGGTACCGAAGGCAAGTTGGGCGGCCAGGCCGAGGTCAAGGGCGTGGCCGGTACCTGGAAGGACCTGACCGATTCCGTGAACATGATGGCCGGTAACCTGACGGGCCAGGTGCGGAATATCGCGGACGTGACCAAGGCCGTGGCCAACGGCGACCTGTCCAAGAAGATCACCGTCGACGTGAAGGGCGAAATCCTCGAACTCAAAGACACCATCAACGCCATGGTGGACCAGCTCAACGCCTTCGCGTCGGAAGTGACGCGGGTGGCGCGTGAAGTCGGCACCGAAGGCAAGCTGGGCGGCCAGGCCAAGGTGGAAGGCGTGTCCGGCACGTGGAAGGACTTGACGGACTCGGTGAACTCGATGGCGTCGAACCTGACGTCTCAGGTGCGCAACATCGCCGACGTGACGACAGCCATCGCCAATGGCGAGCTGAAGCGCAAGATTACCGTCGACGTGAAGGGCGAAATCCTTGAACTGAAAGACACCATCAACACCATGGTGGACCAGCTGTCGTCGTTTGCGTCGGAAGTGACGCGGGTGGCGCGCGAAGTGGGCACTGAAGGCAAGCTGGGCGGCCAGGCCGACGTGCAGGGCGTGGCCGGTACCTGGAAGGACCTGACCGATTCCGTGAACTCCATGGCCGGCAACCTGACCGGCCAGGTGCGTAACATCGCCGACGTCACCAAGGCGGTGGCCGCCGGTGACCTTTCCAAGAAAATCACCGTCGACGTGAAGGGCGAAATTCTCGAGCTCAAAAACACCGTCAACACCATGGTGGACCAGCTCCGGTCCTTCGCTTCGGAAGTGACCCGGGTGGCCAAGGAGGTCGGCACCGAAGGCAAGCTGGGCGGCCAGGCGCGCGTGGAAGGCGTCTCCGGCACCTGGAAAGACTTGACCGATTCCGTGAACATGATGGCCGACAACCTGACCTCACAGGTGCGCGGCATCGCCAAGGTCGTGACCTCGGTGGCCAACGGTGAACTGAAGCGGAAACTGACCGTGGAAGCCAAGGGCGAAATCGCCGAACTGGCCGACACCATCAACTCCATGATCGACACGCTCGCTACCTTCGCCGATCAGGTGACCACCGTGGCTCGCGAAGTCGGCGTCGAAGGCCAGTTGGGCGGCCAGGCCAAGGTGCCGGGCGCCTCTGGAACCTGGAAGGGCCTGACCGAGAACGTCAACCAGCTCGCCGCCAACCTGACGACCCAGGTGCGCGCCATCGCCGACGTGGCCACGGCCGTGACCAAGGGCGACCTGACCCGCTCCATCACCGTCGACGCCCAGGGCGAAGTGGCGGTGTTGAAGGACAATATCAACGAGATGATCCGTAACCTGCGCGACACGACGCAGAAGAACACCGAACAGGACTGGCTGAAGACCAACCTGGCCAAGTTCTCGCGCATGCTGCAGGGCCAGCGCGACCTGACCGCGGTCGGCCGGATGGTGCTGTCGGAACTGTGTCCGGTGGTCAACGCGCAACAGGCGGAATTCTACGTCCTGGATCAACGCAGCGAGGCGGCGAAACTGACCCTGCTGGCCAGCTTTGCGTCGCGCGGCACCGGCGATATCGGCAAGCAGATCGATATCGGCGAAGGCGTGGTCGGCCAGTGCGCCGTCGAAAAGCGCAAGATTCTGCTCAACCACCTGCCCGAAGACTACATGCTGGAGATTTCGTCCGGCCTGGGCTCGGCGCCGCCGCGCTCGGTCATGGTTCTGCCGCTGATCTTCGAAGGCGAGGCCAAGGGCGTGCTGGAACTGGCGTCGTTCGAAGGCTTCAACCCGTCCCACCAAGGCCTTCTGGACCAGCTCACCGAATCCATCGGCATCGTGCTCAACACCATCGAAGCCAATATGCGGACCGAAGACCTGCTGACCCAGTCGCAGTCCCTGGCGCAACAGCTCCAGACCCGCCAGGAGGAACTGCAGGAAACCAACGAAGCGCTGCAGGAAAAGGCCCGCCTGCTGGCCCAGCAGAACCACGAGGTGGAACGCAAGAACCAGGAAGTCGAACAGGCCCGCCAGGAACTGGAAGACAAGGCGAAACAGCTGGCCCTGACGTCGAAGTACAAGTCGGAATTCCTCGCCAACATGTCGCACGAACTGCGTACGCCGCTGAATTCGCTGCTGATCCTGTCCGACCAGTTGACCAAGAACCCGGAAGGCAACCTGACGCCGAAACAGACGGATTCGGCCAAGACCATCCACTCGTCCGGCACCGACCTGCTGATGCTGATCAACGACATCCTCGACCTGTCCAAGATCGAGTCCGGCACGGTGGTGGTGGAATCGGGCGAACTGCGCCTCGACGACCTCAACGGCTACGTCAAGCGCACCTTCAACCACATGGCCGAATCCAAGAATATCGACTTCCAGGCCAGCTTCGATCCGCGCCTGCCGCGCTCGATGTTCACCGACTCCAAGCGCCTGCAGCAGATCATCAAGAACCTGCTGTCCAACGCCTTCAAGTTCACCCACCAGGGCCGCGTGACCCTCAGCGTCGAACCGGTCGAATCCGGCTGGTCGTCGGACAATGAGGACCTGAACCGCGCCCCCGAAGTGCTGGCATTCTCGGTCACCGACACCGGCATCGGCATCGCCGCCGACAAGCAGATGATTATCTTCGAAGCCTTCCAGCAGGCCGACGGCTCGACCTCGCGCAAATACGGCGGCACCGGTCTGGGCCTGGCCATCTCGCGCGAACTGGCCCGCCTGCTGGGCGGTGAAATCCGCCTGCATTCGGTGCCGGGCCGCGGCTCGACCTTCACCCTGTACCTGCCGGCCACCTACGCCCAGCGTCGTGGCAAGTCCCTGGTTGAGGCCCTGTCGTCGCGTACCGAACTGCCGGCCCTGACACGCCTGACCCTGCCCGAAGTCGAACTGGCGCATGACCTGCCCCATCCGGAGCCGAAGGAACTGATGAATGAGGTCGGCGACGACCGCGCCTTCATCCAGCCCGGCGATACGGTGGTGCTGATCGTCGAAAACGATCTTGGCTTTGCCCGCACCCTGCTGGAAGTGGCGCGCGAAAAGGGTTTCAAGGGTCTGGTCACCTCGCTCGGCGCCGGCGCCCTGGCCCTGACCCACGACCATAAGCCTGACTGCATCCTGCTCGACATCCACCTGCCCGACATGCAGGGCTGGCGCGTGATGGAGCGGCTGAAGAATGACATGGCCACCCGCCACATCCCGATCTGCATCATCTCAACCGATGAATCACGCGACCGGGCGCTGACCTCGGGGGCGCTCAGCTTCGTCACCAAGCCGATCCAGACCCACGACGTGCTGGACCAGTTGATGACGCGCTTGAACACCTATCTCAGCCGCCGCAACCGCCGTATCCTGGTGGTCGAACCCGATGCCGGCCGGCGCGAACGCATCACCTCGCCGCTGGAATTCGACGGCATCGACGTGGTGACGGCCGCCAGCGGCGACACGGCGGTGAAAAAGCTGCGCAAGCACGAGATGGACGCCATCATCCTGTCGTCCTCCGCCCCGGAGGTTATTGACGACCTGATCCGCCAGGCCGAGGGCGGTGACGCCATTACCGGCCGTGTCCCGGTCATCCTGTTCGGCGACGCCGAGATCGACGACAACGCCATCCGGCGCCTGGGCCAGGTCTTCCCGGTCAGCATCGTCCATTCGCCCGACCGGCTGCTGGATGTCGTCACCCTGCACCTGCACCGCAAGGTCGACAGCCTGCCCGACACGCTGCAGGCCACGCTGTCGGACCTGCACCAGACCAATAAGCTGCTGGTCGACAAGAAGGTGCTGATCGTCGACGACGACGCCCGCAACATCTTCGCCCTAACCAGCGTGCTGGAAGAGCATAATATGAACATCCTGTCCGCCGACAACGGCCGCGACGCCATCAACATCCTGATGGAGGACCCGGATGTCGATATCGTGCTGATGGACATCATGATGCCGGAGATGGACGGGATGGAAACCATCCAGGAAATCCGCAAGGTGTCGCGCCTGAAGAACCTGCCGATCGTGGCGGTCACCGCCAAGGCGATGAAGGGCGACCGTGAAAAATGCATCGAGGCCGGCGCCTGGGACTACCTGTCCAAGCCCGTCGACTCCGAGCAGATGATCACCGTCCTGCGCGCCTGGCTGCACCGGTAGACGCATGACAGCCATGTTCAGGGGAACAGAGCCGGCCGAGCCGGCGCCGGTCAAGTCGGAGACCATCCTGCTGGTGGACGATCGTCCCGCCAACCTGATGGTCTACACCTCGATCCTGGAGGAACTGGGCCAGACCCTGATGACGGCGCCGTCGGGTGAGGAAGCGCTGAAACTGGTGCTCAAGCACGACTTCGCCGTCATCCTGCTCGACGTCAACATGCCGACCATGAACGGCTTCGAGACCGCCGAGCTGATCCGCAAACGCCGGAAGTCGGCCTCGACCCCGATCATCTTCCTGACTGCCTTCAACGACGAAACCGCCATCAGCCAGGGCTATGCCTCGGGTGCCGTCGACTTCATGCCGACGCCGGTGGTGCCCGAGGTCCTGAAGGCCAAGGTCAAGGTGTTCATCGAACTGTCCCAGATGCGGCGTCAGGCAGCGTTGCAGGCGGAGGAACGCGCCCGCCGCGAGGCCGCCGAGGAAGCCGCCCAGAGCTTCGCCTTCCTGGCCCAGGTCAGCGACGCTCTGGCGCGGTCGCAGAACCGCGGCGAATTCATGCGCACCCTGGTGCAATTGCCGGTGCCGCACCTGGCCGATGCGGCCCTGGCCTGGTTCAAGACTGAAGGCGAACCCGACCGCATCGAATGGGCCGACAGCGAAGGCCGGATGTCGGCCAGCCCGGCGGTGCTGGACCGGCTGGAGCCGGCGGTGGTGCGCGCCCTGGCGGAAGGCCGTCCGCAGCTTTTCTCGGACATTGTCGGCGGCGCCATGGCCTATGCCCAGGTCCTGCCGCTGATGGTCCAGGGGTTTGCTCGTGGTGTGCTTGTCCTGGGCACGCGCCAGAACCGGCCGACGATCAGCCCCCTGGCCGGCGACCTGGCCTACCGCGCCGGCGTCATGCTGGAAAACGTCATGCTGATGGAGCAGATCCGCGAGGCCGACCGGCGTAAGGACGAGTTCCTCGGTATGCTGGCGCACGAACTGCGCAACCCGTTGGGGCCGATCTATAACTGCCTGCAACTGCAGAAGATGTTGCCGCCGGGTGACGCCCGCATCACCACGGTGCGCGACACCATGGACCGCCAGGTCAAGCATATGGGCCGGCTGATCGACGACCTGCTGGACGCGACGCGCCTGGCCCATGGCAAGATCCTGCTGCGCACCGAAAACTGCGACCTCAACAAGATCGTCCAGCAAACGGCGGAAGATTACCGGACCCTGCTGGACGGCAACCATGTCAGCCTGAAACTGGTGACGCCCGATGAACCCGTCTGGGTCGAAGGCGATCCGACGCGGTTGCTCCAGGTGGTCGGCAACCTGCTGCACAATGCCAACAAGTT
Source organism: Asticcacaulis sp. AC460 (assembly GCF_000495795.1). GTDB lineage: Bacteria > Pseudomonadota > Alphaproteobacteria > Caulobacterales > Caulobacteraceae > Asticcacaulis. Next base: position 129,083 of record NZ_AWGD01000002.1, on the reverse strand, counting down.
CAGCCAGACGGGCGGATTGATCACCATCACGGTCGACGCCCTGCCCCAGGGCGTGGCGCGGATCAGCGTCGCCGATACCGGCATCGGCATCGAGCCGCACATGCTGCGCCATGTCTTCGATGTCTTCCGCCAGGCCGACCAGGGGCTGGACCGGTCGCGCGGTGGTCTGGGCCTGGGCCTGGCCCTGGTCAAGGGGCTGGTGCAGTTGCACAGCGGCATGGTCGAGGCGCGCAGCGACGGCCTGAACCGCGGCGCGGAATTCCGCATCACCCTGCCTCTGGCCGGCCAGTCGGGCGCGGACTTAAGCGACGATGGCGGGTCCGAAGTGTCGGTTGAATCCCTGCGCATCCTGCTGATCGAGGACAATGTTGACGCCGCCGAAAGTGCGCGCATGCTGTTGCGCCACGAAGGCCATGAGGTCGAGGTAGCGCACGACGCCATGACGGGCCTGGATAAGGCGCGCGGTTTCAAACCGTCGGTGATCCTGTGCGATATCGGTCTGCCGGTGATGGATGGCTACCAGATCATCCGCAAGATCCGTGAAGACGACGAACTGGCGTCGATCTATGTGGTGGCGCTGACGGGTTATGGCCGCGAAGCCGACCAACGCCGGGCGCTGGAGGCCGGGTTTGACCTTCACCTGACCAAGCCGATCGATTTCAATACCCTGCGCAAGGCCCTGGCCCAGGCGCAGACGCCCTTGGTAGCCGCCAGCTAGAGACTGTTTGTAAATCCGTCAGGCAGGCCTGCAAAGGGCCGTTTTCTGCGCTTCCGGTGCTCACGTACTTGAGTACGCTCCGCTCCGGTTCTCGAAACCAGCCCTTTTCGGCTCAGCCCGACGAATTTCCAAAACAGTCTCTTAAAGCTCTAACCGCCGCCGCGGCTTCGGTGGCTTGATCAGCAGGGCCGCGCTCAATCCCGCCAGCACTGCCAGGCCGACGCTGAGCAACGGCGCCTTGGCTATGCCTTCGCGCAGTTTCGAGGTGGCGTCGGCGAAGGCGGCGGCTTCCGACATGGCCGGATTGGGCCCCGGCGCGGACGGCTTGACGTCCGGGGGCGATTGCATGTCGGGAGGAACGGTGCCGTTGTCCATAGGGGCTTCCTCAGGCGGCGCCGGGGGCCAGGTGGGCGACGTCTTCCGCCGGATGGCCGTTGTGGTGCAGGAAGCGCGCGATCTGTTGCCGCATGGCGCCGTTATGGCCCTTGCTAGCGGCGCTGGCGGCTTCGAACAGGCGCCTCTGGGTGCTGGGTGGCAGTTCGCTCCAGACGGCGAGGACGGCGATCCCCAGCCGCGCCAACAGGTCGCGTTCCGACCCTTCAAGGCCGGGCAACATATCGGACAGATCGAGCGATGGAGCGCCGGTGTGCGGTGTGGACTCAAGACTGGGCATGGGAGACTCCATGACGGCCTGAAAGGCAAGACCCTATCAGCCGGGCGGTAAAAAGACGGGCAGGGACAGGCCGGATTTTGTCAAAAACCGGTAAGGGAGCCTTTGCGGATCGTCAGGCCTTATTCCTAGTTTATCGCCGGCCGGGTCGCATGCCATATCGGCCTTACCCGTCCTTCCGTCATGATCCGCCCGCCGGCGGGACCAATTCCAGGAGGACCAGATCATGGATATCTACAACTACCTCAAGAAGGACCACCAGAAGGTTGCCGACCTGATGCAGCAGGTGATCGACACCAAGGACCTTGGCGACCGCCAGGCCCTGTTCGAAACGATCAAACAGGAACTGACCCTGCACGCCGACTCCGAGGAAAAGACCTTCTACGACGCCATCGAAAAGGCGACGCGCAGCCACGCCGTTGAAGAAAAGATCGAACACGCCAACCACGAACACGACGAGATCCGCGACTATCTGCACAAGCTGTCGACCACGCCGATCGAGGAAGAACTGTGGATCGAGACCTTCGGCGAGTTCAAGCACTCGGTCGCCCACCACGTTGAAGAGGAAGAGGGCGAGATCTTCGAAAAGGCCAAGAAGTACCTAAGCAGCCATGAGGCCACCAAGCTGGCCAAGGAGATGGACGCGCTGAAGCAGGAGTTGAAAGAACAGCTGGAAGTTCCGGCCGGCGTGCTGGGCGACGCCTCGGCCATCGGCGGGTTGCCGAAGGGCCGGTAAGGTTTTTTGACCACGAAAAGCACAGCTTCAGGATACCCTGATTCCCAGAAGATTGTGCTTTTCGTGGTCAGTCCTTTCTTGCGGCCAGCTCGACAGCACGTTTGTCCAGTGCCTCTTCGGTTGCTGTGTCCACGGTCACAGGCGCGCCTCTCCCGCTATCGTTCGGCGCGTAAATAGTCCGGCCAGATCCGTCCGCATAAAAAGAAATGCAATGCCCCTCATCCGACGAATCGAGTTTCACGCACACCTGGTCTCCTTTGAAGACATAGTGCCCGTGGCTGATTTGCTTGTTGATGTAGAGCAAGTAACGCCCGTCGCGATGGTAGATCGCCTCAAGGTCCCATCCGTCCAGGAGAAGCGTCGCACCTGTCAATAGCGCTCGTATCTCTGTTTCCGACATTCGTCTTAGGCTATCGGTCTCGACCGGAGCTGGTCGCGGATCGACCGGTATTGGGTCGTCCCCCCTCATATGTGTGAAAAACGGCTTCCCGTCGACATCCTTGTAGAAGGATCGGCACCATTCGCGCTTAGGCGTGCCATACAGAGCGCAAGCCGAATTACCCTGCAATGTCCAGGTGCCGAGTTCCAAGCCATAGCCATAATGACGGAACCGACCGTCACGGTAATAGGCACTTTCGGCGTCACAACATCTCGGGCCAACCATGACGTCCGAAAGAAGCGACCTGACCTCAGATTCGGACATGGGTGTTAGTGCCGATAGCGGCTTGCTGTCAAAGATCCCGCTTTGTGCAAGAACCGGCGTGGAGGCCAGGCAAAGAAGAGTGGCCACAAAGATAGTGATACGGTTTATCATGATGTCCCCCTACACTTGCGGTGAACCTTAAGGCCGTTTGACGGTCAGAGTCAAAACCGTTCCCAGGCCTGGCGCCGCGGTCACGGTCAGTTCTCCGCCGAGGGTTCGGGCGCGTTTGTGCATATGATTCAAACCCCGTCCGCCCTCGGTTTCCGGCCGCGCCTCGACATCGAACCCGACGCCATCGTCGCTCAGCCGCAACCGGATCGTCTCGGCGTCGTCACCGGCCTCTATTTCCAGCCGAACAGTCTTGGCACCGGCATATTTCAGGATGTTGGTCATGCCTTCCTGCAGGATGCGGTAGATGTGCAGAATCTCCTGCGGCCGGAAGCCCTGGACCTCGCCGTCCAGCCGGTTCTCGAACACAAACCGTATGCCGGCGGCTTTCAGCCGTGGCTGCATCCGGTCGCGGAAAATCGCCAGGGCGATGTCGAGCGAATCCCCGACGCTGTCCATGGAATCGATGATCAGGCGCAAATCGTCAACCGCCGCCTGGACCTGCTGATGCACGCGCTCCTGCGGCACAGCCTTGCCCTTCAATTGCAGCATCAGGCTGACCAGCTGACCGCCGATGCCGTCGTGCATGTCGCGGATGAGGCGCTGGCGTTCGGTATGGATGGCGTTGAGGTTCTCTTGCTCCTGCAGCCGGGCATAGGAGGCGCGGATCTCGACCTCCTTTTCGGCCACCTGGACCGCCAGGTCGCGGTACAGGCGATAGCCGCGTACCGCCAGATGCCCGGCGACGGCGGCAATCAGCACGATCGGCAGGTAGTAGGCGGCGTCGATGAACCGCCGCACCCCGAAAATCGGGATCAGGGCGTCGTACAGTTCCGACGACAGGAACAGCGACATCAGCACAATAGCCCGGCCGGCCTCACCCGGTCGCGACGGCGCCATCCGCCACAGGCTCCAGATGGTGTAGCCCGACACCAGCAGCAGCGACACCGGGTTCAGCACCTGGGTCACCAGGGCATAGACCTCGCCGCCCGGCCACCATACGGCGGCGAAGACCGCGGCGAACACCGCAAAAATCGCGGCGAACCATCGCGTATGGTGACGTGGTTGGCCGGTCCAGGCCTGGATGAAATAGGCCGCCGTCGCCAGGCACAGATAATGGATCAGATACACCACCATAAAGAAGGTGGTAAACTCGATCCCGTTGCCCGCCCAGACATAGGCAAAGGCGCGCAGGGCCAGCGCTGCCATGAAGGCGGCCAGGCTGGCGAACAGCGGGCTGTAGCCGGAAATCGGCAGCAGGCACAAAGCCACCAGGGCGACCAGTCCGCCGGCCACCGCCGTGATGATCGGTACATAGTGGCCCAGCAGGACCATATGGCTTTCATAGGCCTTGAACGGCTCCAGCGGCCCGAAATAGACGGTCTGGACGTAGGGCACGCAGCCACTGCGGGTGACCACCAGGTCGACACGGTTGGTGCCCGGCTCCATCAGGTCGCGCGGAATGCCGATCAGGAAGGGGCGGCGTTCTTCGCGGCTGGGGGTCAGCGAGAACTGACCGCGAGGTGTGGCGATCAGGCGGCCGTTGACATAGGTCTCGAAGTTGTCGGAGACCCACGGCAGGTAGAGCGCCCAGTTGACATATTCGTCGCCCTTGACGTCGAAGCTGATCTGGTAGGCCGGGCTGTGATAGCCACGGTAGCAGTCGCCGGGTTCGACCGGAAAGGTCTGACGGTGGGCCTCATCGCGCGCACCGAAGTCCGGATCGAGGCCGGGCAGGGGGTGGACATAGATCTCGCCCACCTCCCATGATTTCATATTGAGGTGCTCCTTTTCGGTCTCGCCGATCAGGAACAGCGTCCCCCAGAACAGGATCTGCGCCCCCAGGATGCCCAGGGCCAGACGGACGAAGCGGTGCTGCCAGACGGCCGCCACCGTCATTGCCGGATCAGGCCGCGGTGAACGGCTTCGAAGACGGCTTCACCGCGTGAGCGCACGGCCAGCTTGCGGTAGATGGCCTTGATATGGTCGCCGACGGTGTAGTGCGAAATCTCCAGTGCCAGGGCGACCTCTTTGTTGCTCAGCCCCTTGGCCAGCAGCTTGAGCAGCTCCAGTTCGCGCGATGTCAGATGGGCCTCGTCCGTAGGTTCCGGAGAATTTTCAGGTAATTTTGGGGGCGGCGCTGTGCGCAGATGGCGCAGCAGGTAGGCTGCCACCGAGGCCGAGATGGGCGATCCGCCGGCCAGGGTCTGGCGGACATTGTCGAGCAGGTCGTCCTCGGCGCTGTCCTTGAGCAGGTAACCGTCGGCGCCGGATGCCAGGGCGCTCATCACCGAGGTTTCGTCGCCGAACACGGTCAGGACCAGGATGCGCGGCGGCGTGGCGGTTTTCAAGGCCTCGGCGATCAGGGTCAGGCCGCTGCCGTCCTCCAGGCCGAGATCCAGCACCAGCAGATCGAGCGGTTGTCGGATCAGCTCGCGGCCTTCGGCGACCGACCGCGCCTCGCCGACCAGGATCAGGTCGGGTGCGCCGTCAAATATGCGCGCCAAGTGTTGGCGGATGACCGGATCGTCTTCCACCACTCCGATACGGCTGCGAACAGGCTCCATATAACACCCTCTCCGACGCAAGATATCGGCCAGGAACGCCGTTCTGTACACCCCTTAATCGCGGGATGGTGACACAACCGCGGCGGGATTACCAAATGCCACCTAATTCATGGAGGGGTTCATGGTGCGCGGCCTAGCTGTTTTGTTGACCGGCGTTTGTCTGTTGTCCCTATCCGGGTGTGCGACGACGTCGTCACCTCAAGCGTCGCTGCATGGCGACGATGCCGTGATGCGCCATGCCGCCCAGGCCCTGACCGCCGGGGACACCACAACCGCCATTGCCGGTTTTGGCGATGCCGCCGCCCGCAACCCCGCCGATCCGGATCGTCAGACCCTGCTGGCCATGGCCTATGCCCGCGCCGCCAATGGCGATCCCGAAAAGCTCGATATGGCGGCGGCTGGCTACGACCTGGCCCTTCGCGGCGGCCAGGACGCCTACTGGGCGTCTGTCCTGGCCGGCAAAGCCGCCTTTGAGCGCGGCCGCTACGGCGAGGCCGAAGCCTATTTTGCCCGTGCCGTGCTGGCCCGGCCTCAGGACGGCCGCGCCTTGTTGTCGCTGTCGATTTCGGCCTACCGCGCCGGCGATCCGGCCCTGGCCGCCGTCGCCGCTGACCGTGCCGCGCAGCTGCCGCAGGATCCAGACTATTCCACCGCCGCCGTACGCATGGCCGCCCTGTCCTATGCCGCCCTGGGCCAGGGCGATACCGCCCGCGCCCATGTCCGCACCTTAGCCCTGATCAATCCGGATCTTTCCGGCGCCACCGCGCCGCGGGTCGAGGAACTGATCCGCACCAGCCAGACCGATCCTATACCGTCGTCCGTGACCTATGAGGCGCAACCGGTAACCCAGGTCTCGGTCGACGTCGCCATCGTCCTGTCGCAGACGACCCAGCAGGACGCGGTCGGCATGAACCTGCTGGACGGGCTGAAGCTGCAATATGGCTGGCAGTCGCAATCTTCCGTCACCGAATCCCAGGGCGTCGACATCTCGCCGCACACCCGCACCATCACCGACGCCATTACCCTGCCGCAACTGACCTACAGCCTGAACCTGTTCAACCGCTTCGGCCAGTTCTACAGCGTGGTGGCGCGGCCGATGCTGACCGCCTATGTCGGCGAAACCTCGGACTTCTTCGTCGGCCGCACCGCCAGGGTCGCCGTGGGCGGGGTCAATACCGCCACGCTGGAAAGCGTCGATGTCGGGACCAAGGTCACCGTTACCCCGGTCGAGATCAACGGCGACACCACCAAGCTGCGTATCGAGGTATCGCGGTCGTATCTGTCGGGCGATCAGGTCGGAACCTTCGCGGAATCGCTGATTACCTTCCGCCAGACGGTATCGGCGACGGTCGAGGTCGGCTTCGGCAAGACCCTTATCCTGTCGGGCCTCTCCGAAGCTGTGCGCGACTCGTCGTCATCGCGAACGCCCGGCCTCGGCCATGCGCCGGTGGTGGGCTCGCTGTTCAACCGCCGTCAGACCACCAACCGCCGCGACGCGGTGCTGATCCTGGTCACGCCCGCCCCGGCCCAGGCCATCTCCGCCCATCCGTGGGCGCGGCCGGAAACGGTCGAGCGTCTGATAAGCCTGTGGGACACGGTCGTGGCCCCAGGCAGCGACATGGCCACCATCACCAACCAACTGTCGCGCAGCCGCCTGTTCAAGCGCGGCAAGGCGTCGGACGCCTCGCTCGACTGGCCGAACCTGCCGCACGACGAAGCCGAGATCCTCGGCGACCTGCTTCTACCCTGAGAGCGGCTTAAGCCGCCGACGTTCAAGACTTGCCACTGCGGGGCTCCATGGAGATCACAATGAAACGGTCCTTGTTCGCGTTGTTTACCCTTGGCCTGCTGGCCATATCTACCTCCGCCTTTGCCGCTGCCGAAGACCTGCACCAGGCGCGTGACGGCGACACAAACTGTTCCGCGCCGCATGAGAAACAGACACACATCATCTGGAAAGCCGGCCAAGGCACGATACGCCTGCTCGGCAAAGGCACTGAGCGGCTGGAAATGTACGGCCACGGCATCGACCTGTCGCCCTCGGTGAGCATTCCCGACATTCCCGGCGCCTCGGCCACCAAGATCGAGTCCCGCAACGGCGCGGTCAATGGCGCGCGTGGCTGCGGCAATATCGGCTCCATCGTTTTCGACGTGACCATGGGCAGCGTGTCGTCGGCCCGGAACGGGACGCTCAAGATCGGCAGCGAAACCTTCCCCATTCGCGCGATACCGGTGCTGGCCACCGAAGTCGAATGGGACGAGAATGACTTCGGCAATGGCGCGTCCATGACCCTGGCCGAAAAGCAGGCCAATGACGCGCGCGTGCTTCAGGCGGCGGTCAATCGGTGCCAGCAACGTATCAACTCGCCGGACCTGGACAATAGCTGCGCCATCGTCGGCTTTTTCCTGACGACGACGCGCGACCAGGCGTGCGCCCAGTTTCGCGCCATGGGTGCCAGCTGCGACTTCGAACACAGTTTCCAGGCGCGTGAAACCGGCGCGGATTTCCGCGGCACCCTGGTCAATTGCGGTGACGAACATGGTGTGAAGTCCGAATTGACGGCTTCCGATCCGCCGACCCTGACGGTGACCCTGCCGGTCATCCGCGACGGCGCGATATTCACATGCCTGACGAAGCCGCTGATCCTTTCGTATCGCCGCAATGCACCGAGCGACGTCGATCTCAAGTTCAGCAACCTCTCAGTCACCCACACCCTCAGCCAGACACCCAGCGCCGGTGCGCCCCGGCTCGGCTTTTCTGACGCTGCCCGCAACAGCCTCAATGCCGATTTCCGGGAAGGTTCCCTGACCCTGTCGCAGGCGACGTGGCACGACCTGGTCGGGGTGTATACCTACGATCTGGATGTTTCACCGGCTTCGGAAACGTCAAAAGTCCGGCTGGTTATTCAGTCGGCCCCGGGCTTCGGTGTGCAGGCGGCGGCGGCACCCGTGTTCAATCCCAATCTCGGCCGGATGAACTCGACCTATGCCTTCGGCATTACACCGATCCAGCCGACAAAGGCAGGCCAGACCTTCGACTACCAGGTCACAGGCCAGCCGGCGGGCGTGTCATGCTTTACGCAAAGCTCCGGCTCGGTAACGCCCGGCGCCAACCTTGCAGTGTTCAAGATCAGCCTGACCGTAAATGAGGTTGCCGGCTGCATCAATCGTCAGATGACGATGACGGTTACGGCAGGTGGCACATCAATGACGGATGATCGCTTCGGCGAGCGCATCACCTTCACCATTCCGTCGAAGTCGACAATCAATCCTCCGCCCGAAACCGCGCCGAGCCCGGTCATCCCCGGAACGGTGCGGATCAATCCGTGACGGGCTTGCGGCCGGGATGCAGCAGCAACTCGGTCGCCTTGACCGCCGCGACGCCGATGATCAAACCGGCGGCAAAGATGCGCCACGTCCGTGACCACGGGGTTGTTGTGGTGACGCGGAGGTCAGGCGCCTGAACCGCGGCGGGCTTGGGCGTCCGAGCCTGGCCGGGCTTCCAGACATAGATGTCGACGGCTTCGTCGGCATCGGCTTTGAGGGTTTCGGTGGTGTCGGCCATGGGGATCTCCTGGAATTCGTAGGTACTATGTTTCGAAATGCCGTAAAAAGTCAGTTCGGAACCTCGCCGCCGCGACAATTACAAGGACCGTAATCCATTCCCGATTGCTTGAAACGAAGCGGGGTTTGTGGCACCCATGGATCAGAAAAAACATAAGGGGCGCGGGACGTGATCAGGGGTATCAGTGTACTGGTTCTGGCAATCGCCGCCGCACCGACGTTCGCCCAGACGGCCGAAGATCCCGGCACGGGCTATATTCCGCTGACCGCGGAGGACTATGCCAAGCAGCCGGCTTCCGTACGCGCCCGTAGCGCCGTCCTGCTGTCCAAGGTGGACTTAAGCCCTTATTTTCCTGCGCCGGGTGACCAGAGTTTCCAGGGATCGTGCACCGGCTGGGCCGTGTCCTATGCCACGCGTTCCTACTACCTGGCGACCGAACTGGGCTACAAGCCGGCCACGCCAAGCCAAATTTCGTCGCCCGCCTTCGTGTTCAACGCTTCGACCTCGAAACCCGATCCCAAGGGGGTGTTCTGTGGCGGGGCTACCCTGGTCGACGCCCTGGGCGTGGTCGTCAACAAGGGCGCCGTCAGTCTGGCGCAGTTTCCCTATTCGCCCACGACTTGCATGCCGGCGCCGGGGCCAGAGCACCTGTCCGTTGCGAGCGCCTGGAAGGTGCCGGGCTATGAAGCTATTCCCGCCGCCAATATCCACAATGCCGACGCCTATAAGGAGATGCTGGAGCGCGGGAAGCCGGTGGTGATCGGGGTTCGCTTCAACACGTCGGAATGGAAGGCCTTCAACGGATCGGGGGTTATGACGTTGGGCCCCAACTCGACCGGTGACGCCGCGCGGGGAGGGCACGCCATGGTCATTGTCGGCTATGACGATGCCAAGGTGGCTGCCAATGGCGAACGCGGCGCCTTTCGCCTGATGAATTCGTGGGGCCAGGGTTGGGGCGATCGTGGCTATGCCTGGGTCAGTTATACGGCGCTGACGGCACTGATCCAGGAAGCTTTTGTCTTCAAGGGCGCCCTGCCGCCGATGATTCCGCGCGACGGCGTCTATGCTCCGGCCAAGGCCATGGCGGCAACCGTTACCGTGCCGGTACAAACCGCGCCCGTCCAAGCTGTTCCGGCTCAGCCCGCGAAACCGCCGGTGACGACCCAGCCCAAGCCGGCACAACCGGTTGTGACGCCACCGCCGCTGTCTGCGCCGGTCCAGAAGGACCTGACGCCGGAACTGACGATGATGGCGCGGGAATTCAAAACCGGCGAGATGAAGGTGACCCGCGTCACTAGCGGCTGGCGCCTGACCGGCTATGGCTGCGTCGACGAAGTCCAGTACCTGCGCGCCCGCACCGCGCCCTTCGGCGACAAGGTGTCGGTGGTCATGGAAGAGACGCCGTGGCCGGCCTGCGAGATCCGCGGCATCCTGAAGGACGCGGTCAATCGCGGCGGTGTCGCCGCCCAGGTCGTCAACCTGGCGCCCGACGCCCCGCCCGTGGCGCGCGGCGTCCAGATCACCGAGGAGGACGCGCCCGTCACCACCACGGCCGTCCTGCGCAACGGCGACCGTTTTGCCATCGAGGCCGAAGTCCAGGATCAGGCGCCCTATGTCCAGATCTTCTACCTCCAGGCCGATCAGTCGGCCAAGGAGATCTGGCGCGGCGAGATCAAGCCCGACGGTGACGGCCGTCGCCGCCTGTCGATCGGCGGAGCCAACTCCAAGATCAAGCTGACCGCCAGCCGCCCCTATGGCACGGAGGCCGTGCTGATCCTGGCCGGCCGCGGTGTCATGACGCCTCAGACCATGCCGAAAAATACCTCCGAGGCCGGTTTTATGGACCGATTGCGCAGCGATCTGGGCGCCGCTGTGCGCGCCGATCCCGGCATCCGCGCCCAGATCGTCCAGGTCGAGGTCCGCGACACGCCGACGACCGCCTGGCTGATCACCGAGGAGGAAATGAAGGCCTTTGGTTCCGGTGAACCGGAATGGAACCTGCCCTTCTATGTTTCCGGCGATAGCTGGGGGCCCAAGGTCGTCTTGCCCGGCATCCCTTACGACGCCAAAACCGGCCGCCTGACCCTCGCCAATGTCAGCTTCAAGCCGGCCTCGGGCGCCCGCATAAGGCCCGAAACCCTGCGGGTGGAATACCGTACGGCGGTCGGTTGGCGTGATGTCACCGACCGGGTCCTGGCCCAGGGCAAGGTCACGGCCGGGGGGCTGAACGCCAAGCCCCTGGCCATGCCGAAAGGCAATCACCGTATCCGCATCACCGTGATGGACGACAAGGGCCGGGTGGGCATCAGCGAACTGCGGGTAAGGTCATGAAGCCGGTAATCGTGCGTTGTCTATGGCTGATCGCGGTCGTGTTCGGACTGTCGGCCGGCGTGGCCGTGGCCGAGCCGGCGCGCCTGGCCCTGGTCATCAACCAGGTCGCTTACCAGACCCTGACGCCCTTGCCCGACACCGACGCCGAAGCCAGGCAGGTCGGCAATGCCCTGAAGCAGGTCGGCTTCGATGTGACAGCGGTCCGCGACGCCAGCCTGCCGGTCCTGCAGGCCAGTCTGAAGGATTTTCGCCGCAAGCTGGCCGCTTCACCCGGCGCCATCGGTTTCATCTACTATACCGGTCACGGCATGGCCGATCCGACGGACGAGAAGGGTGACAACTATCTGCTCAGCATCGACGCCGATGTGAAAGTCGTTGCCGACTTGCCTGCGTCGGGTGTGCGCCTGAGCGAACTCGTCAACCAGATGTCGCGCACCGATGCCGTGGCGATCGTCATCGTCATCGATGCCTGCCGCAATACGCCCAGCCTGGGCAAGGCCGGCACCAAGGGGCTGGTGGCCGTGGCATCCGAACCCAACACCCTGGTCGCCTATTCGACCGATCTCGGCGATATCGCCTCGGTGGGGGTCTATGCTCCTGTGCTGTCGCGGGAAATCCTGACGCCCGGTCGAACCATCGCCCAGGTTTTCGAGCGCGTGCAGATGGATGTGTCGAAACAGACGGCACGCAAGCAGCGTCCGTGGTCGAACAACCGTATTTATGACGAAATCTGTCTGGTCAGCTGTGAAGCCGCCCCAACTGTGGTCCAGGCGGCCAATAGTCCTGTCCGTCAGTTGACCGAGGCACAACAATGCGACGCCAGGGCAGCGACCGAATACGACGCCGACCGGCCCGCCGGGTCCGGCTTTGCCCAGATTTTCGACATGACCCATACCCCCGGCGCCGCCCAGGAGGCGATTGCCGCGTGCAGCCAGGCTTTGAAACTGACGCCCGGCGATCGCCACCTGACCTTTAATCTCGGCCAGGGCTACGAGGCGGCGGGCGATTACAAGCAGGCACGGAAACTGTACGAACAGGCGGCGACCAAGGGCAGCGCCGCCGCGATGTACCGTATGGGCGTGCTCTATTATCTCGGCCTGGGGGTGACCGCCAGTCCGGCCCAGCAGATGCGGTGGTGGGAACGTTCCGCGGCAGCCGGCAATCCCGAAGCCATGGTCAATCTCGGCATCGCCTACAGCGTCGGCGAAGGCGTACCCATGGATGCCGTGAAGGCGCGCGGCTGGCTGGAAGCCGCCGCAGCGACCGGCGATGTCGACGCCCAGGCCATGCTCGACGGAATGCCGAAATGAAGATCTGGCTGTTGATCCTGGCCGTCCTGGCTACGCCTTTCCCCGCCGCCGCCGCCCGCGTCTCGACTCCGCCGCCCGCCGCCAAGGTGGTCGGCGGCCAGATCGCCGATCCGCTGCGCTGGCCGGGCTATGCCGCCATGGGCATCAAGCGGCCGGATGGCTCGGTGGCCATCATCTGCGGCGCCACCATGATCTCCAAACGCCATGCCCTGACGGCGGCGCACTGCGTCGAAACCTATGCGCCGGCCTTGGCGAAACACTGCGCCGTGGCTTTGAAACCGGCGGCCAACCTGATGCTGTTTCCCGGCCTGGTCGACCTGACCAAAACGCCGGAAGCCAAACCCTATCGCGCCGTCAAGGTCACCGCCCATCCCGATGCCGACTGCGAGGAAGAACTGCAGCAGACGACGGGCCGCCCATCGTATGACAACGACATCGCCATTATCCAGATCGACCGCGATTGGACCGGACCGGTGTCGGCTTTGTCGCTGAACGCCGACACCGACCCCGACAGCGGCCTGACCGCCGTGGCGGGGCTGGGGACGACCGAGACGGAAACCACCGAAATGTTTCGCGCCCGCGATGGTCTGCAGTTCGCCGCCCGGGCCGGCCGGTTGCTGGAAGCCTTTATGCCGATCGTCGATGCCGGCATCTGCTCCGAAGGCCGCAAGGGCACGGGCGGGGTCATCGGGCCGCGCCAGATCTGCGTCGGCTGGATCAAGGCCGCCGCCAGCCAAGCGATCGGCGACGCCTGCGGTGGCGATTCCGGCGGGCCGCTAATGGCCTATGACGGGGCGCGCCGGCCGTACCAGATCGGTGTGGTCAGCTGGGGGCCGTCGCCCTGCGGGATTGCCGGAGAGCCCGGCGTCTATACCCGCGTTTCGGCCTATGGCGCCTGGATCCGTTCGGTGGCGCCCGCCGCGGCAGCGGCGCGGCCCATGACCGGCGCCAATGAAGCGCCGAAGGAGGCGGCGGGGTTTTCCGCCCTTCAGGAACAACTGGCGCCCGCGAAAGGCCGCATCAAGGTCGAGATCTGCGAAGCGGCCGAAGGCGGCGCCTGCGGTCTGACCTCGCTGAAGGCCGGCCAGCGTATCCGGTTGAAGGTGACCTCGCCTGTCGCGGGACGGCTGATCCTGATCGATCGCAATTCCGGCTTCCAGGTGGTTCAGGTCTTTCCGAACGCCTTTGCTTCGGATGCCGGTCGCGGTTTCATCGTCGCCAACAGTCCGGTGACCTTCCCGGACGAAACCCAGCCCTTCCAGATCCAGGCCCAGCCGCCCTATGGCGCGTCGCAGCTTCTGGCCATTGTGGCGCCGCCGGGCGCCAACCTGGAAGACTTCATCGCCTCGTCGCCGGTCAAGTCCAAGGGGGTCGAGGTGACCTACGAGCCGGGCTGGGATACGGAGACGGGGGCGGATTATTTCGCGGCCAACCTGGCCAACCAACTCAATGCGGAAATTTCCGATCTGCCCAAGGTGGAAGCCGATGCGCCCTTGCCGGGCTGGGGCATGGCGGTGCTGAACTATGAGATAAAGTAGCGGTGTGTTCGTATGCGCCGTGCATTGGCCGATCTCGACCTGAAGTGAGCAGGACTAACCCGGCCATACAGGGGAATTAGCTTGACGAAAAAGGGGCTGAAACCTATTTGCACTGCAATATGACGGGCTTTCGTCTGCCTGCCCCTGGAGTTTTTTATGGCCAAGTTCAACCGCGAGACCGTGCTGAACGTTCATCGCTGGACGGACAATCTGTTCAGTTTCCGCACCACGCGGGACACGGGATTCCGTTTTGACAGCGGCATGTTCGTGATGATCGGCCTGGAGGTCGACAACCGGCCGCTGCTTCGCGCCTATTCGATCGCCTCGCCGGCCTATGCCGAGCACCTGGAATTCCTGTCGATCGTGGTCGAGAACGGCCCGCTGACCTCGCGCCTGCAACACATCAAGCCGGGTGACGAAATCCTGGTCGGTCACAAGCCGACGGGGACCCTGTTGCTGGATAACCTGGATTCCGGCCGTAACCTGTACCTGCTGGCCACCGGCACCGGGTTGGCCGCCTTCATGGGCATCGTCCAGGAGCCGGACGCCTATGAGCGTTTCGAGAAGGTCGTGCTGATCCACGGCGTGCGCAATATCGCAGAACTGGCCTATCGCGACTTCTTTACCTCGCAGATCCAGAACGACGAATATATCGGCGAGTTGGCGCAGGGCCAACTGGTCTACGTGCCGACCGTCACCCGCGAGCCGTTCGAACGCCAGGGCCGGATTCCCGATCACCTGGTGTCCGATGCCTTCTACGACAGCCTGGGCCTGGCTAAGCTGGACCCGGCGCAGGATCGCGTCATGGTCTGCGGCAGTACGGCCATGTTGAAGGACCTGGCGGCGTTGCTGGAAGGCCTGGGCTTCGAGGAAGGCTCCAACGCCAAGCGCGGCCAGTTCGTCGTCGAAAAGGCCTTTGCCGATCAGACGCCGTCGCGTGCGACAGCGGCGGCTGAGTAAGTAAGAGGACCCCTCCGTCTCGACGCGCTTCGGCCCATAGGGGGCCTCGCTTGCTCGCCACCTCCCCATCTTCGATAGGGAGGAGAAGGAAGTAGGCATTTCAGCTCCCGGCCTTGTAAATATCCGGGTGATAGCGCTCCATCAGCGTGTCCGGCCGGGCAGGGGCGTGGAAGCCGAACTTCGCGTACAGATGATGGGCGTCACTGGTCGCCAGCATGAACCGCCGCAACCCTTGCAGGTCCGGATGGGCGAACACGCCTTCCAACAGCGCCGAGGCATAGCCCATGCCGCGGAATTCGCGTTCGACATAGACATCGACCAGGTTGGCAAAGGTGGCATAGTCCGAAATCACCCGCGCAAAAGCGATCTGCTCGCCGCCCAGCCATCCGCCGAAACACAGCGAATTGGCCATGGCCCGGTCGAACAGCTCGCGCGGAATGCCCTGGGCCCAGTAGGACTGGCCGTTGATAAAGGCGTAGACCCGGTCGAAGTCGATGCGGGACGGTTCGGTGATGATTTCGAATCTCATGTGGCGATCGGTAGCACAACCCGAAGGTTGACGGCGATGCCGAATTCCCGGACACTGTGACCTCCATGGAAACGGCCCTGTCCAGATTTTGTTCGCGCCTGACGGTTTTCTGCGCCCTGCTGTGCATGGCGGCAGCGCTGAATGTCGGCCTGGTGCAGGCGCAAAACACAGCCGTGAATCTGCAGCATCTGGTCCAGGGCGAGGTGCAACTGGGCCACGACCATGGGCTCCTGACCTGTGGCGATGGCCAGGATCACTGCGAGAGCGACCGCGACGGTTCGGCCCCTCATCATCACCACCATCAGGCCGGGGAAATGCCGACGGCGCCCTTGCCGCAAAACCTTCAGACGCAGGGTGTTGCCGCCTTTGCCCTGCTGACCCTGAAGCCCGGCACGACCGCCGTGCCCGCCGGCCTGAACGCGCCCACACCCGACCAGCCTCCGCGAGTCTGACCCGTCATCGACGGGGTGCGCCGCCCTCCGGCGCGTTCAGACATTTCGCGAGGACTTATGATCTCCTTCAAAGTGCGCCACAGGTGCGCCAAAACCATCGCCTGGCAGGCCGCCGGGCTAAGCTTGCTCATGGCTGTTCCGGCCCTGGCCGAGACCCTGCCGCTGTCCATGGCCCTGACCCGCGCAGCCCAGGCCGATCCCGCCGCGGACGCCACCTACCAGCGCCGGCGCGCCGCCGATGCCGGTGTCCGCCAGGCCGGAGCCCGGCTGAATCCCGCCATCGGCGTCGATGTCGAGGACGCCCTGGGCTCGGGCGCCTATAGCGGTATCGACCGCATGGAAACCACCGTCACCTACCAGCAGACCCTGGAACGCGGCGGCAAGCGCGACGCCCGTATCGCCTCGGCCTCGGCCCAGCGCGATCTGGTGACCGCCCAGGGACAGGTGCGGGCCTGGAACCTGATGGGTGAGGTCCACACCCTGTGGATCGAGGCCACTGTCGCCGAGACCGAAGTTACCCTGGCCGAAGAACGCCTGACCCTGGCCCGTGCCGCCCAGGCCGAAATCGGCCGCCGCGTCGCCGCGGCGCGCGATCCGCTGTTTGCCGGTTCCCTGGCCGATGCCGATGTCGCCAATGCCGAAATCGCCCGCGACCAGGCCAAGGCGAAGGCGCAGCAACTGAAGCTGCAACTGGCCGCCTATTGGGGCGGGGGTGCCGATTTTGAGCTCGCCCCGGCCTGGCTGGAGGATCTCAGTGCGGCCGGGGCCGAACCGGTCGTGATGGAAACCCCCGACCTTTTCCTGTTGCGCGCCCAGCAGCGCACGGCTTCGGCCGAGATCGCGGTGGAGACGTCGCGCAGCGTCCAGGACCCGACCCTGCAGGCCGGCATCCGTCACTATCAGGCGGACAATGCCTTTGCCTTCGTGGTCGGCGGCTCGATTCCGCTGGGCCGCTACAACACCAACCAAGGCGCCATCGAACGGGCCCAGGCCGAGGCGCAGGGGGCTGCGATCGATCTCGAAGCCGCCGGCCGCATCCGCGACCGTGAGATCGCCGCCAGCACGATCCGCCTGGTCAACCATGCCGCCGAGGTCCGCCGCATCGACAGCCAGGTCATCCCCCAGGCCGAACGCGCGGTCGCCCAGGTGCGTGAAGGGTTTGCCCGCGGCGGTTTCAGCTATCGCGACGTCATGGGCGCCCAGGAGGTGCTGATGGCCGCCAGGACCCGCCGGCTGGAGGTGCTGAAGGCTTTCCAGCTCGAACGCGCCCGACGAGAACGCCTCAGTGGCCAGTGGGTGGCTTTGCTGCCGGAGGTGGGCCAATGATCCGCCGCCATTTCATCCTGGGCAGCCTGGCCCTGCTGGCCGCCTGCGCCAAGCCCGCGCCCGAAAAGCATGAAGACGAACATGGTCATGAGGAAGCCAGCGAACACGCCGAAGACTCAACGACCATCACTGTCGCCGCCGCCCAGGCCGCCGGCATCCAGGTCGAAGAGGCGGGCGCCGCCACCCTGACCGACCGGCTGGACCTGTCGGGCCGGATAGAGACCACGCCCGAAGGCAAGAGCGAGGTCCGCGCCTGGTATTCCGGCCGGATCATGGCCATGACCGCCGAGCTGGGCCAGGCGGTGCGAAAGGGCCAGGTCCTGGCTCGGGTCGAATCGAGCGAAAGCCTGCAGACCTACGCCATCCCGGCGCCGATCTCGGGCATCATCGTCGAAAAGAACGCCAATGTCGGCGGCGTGGCCTATGAAAATCCGCTCTATGTCATCGCCGATCCGACGGCGCTGCACGCCGAGTTCTTCCTGTTCCCGCGCGATGCCGAAAAGGTCCGCGTCGGCCAGACGGTCGAGGTGCGCAGCCTGGACAAGTCGGTGCAACTGACCGCCAAGGTCGAGACCATCCTGCCCAGCACCGATCCGGCAACCCAGACGGTGATGGCCCACATCCACCTGCCGGGCAATGCCGGCGGCGCCTTCCGGCCCGGCCTCGGCATCGAGGGCAGCGTGCTCACCGGCGAACAGGGCGTCCCCCTGGCGGTGCGTACCGAGGCTGTGCAACGCCTTGAAGGCGGCGAGGTCGTCTTTGTCCGCAGCGGCGATGTCTATACGGCGCGCAAACTGACCCTGGGCCGGCGGACGCCGGAATGGATCGAGGTCATCGACGGGCTGCAAGCCGGCGAAACCTATGTCACCAAGGGTTCCTTCGTCATTCGCGCGGACATCGAAAAGTCCGGCGCCGGCCACGATCATTAAAGGGCGGCGCACATGTTGGAACAAATCATCCGCCTGTCGATCCGGCACCGCTGGATCGTGCTTCTCGCCGTGTTCGCCCTGTCGGCCGTGGGGGTCTACAACTTTCACCGCCTGCCGATCGACGCGGTTCCCGACATCACCAATGTCCAGGTCCAGGTCAATACCGAGGCACCGGGGTCTTCGCCGCTGGAGTCCGAGCAGCGCGTAACCTTTCCGATCGAGACCGCTCTGGCCGGCCTGCCGGGGCTGGACCATACGCGGTCACTGTCGCGCTATGGCCTCAGCCAGGTCACGGTCGTCTTCAAGGACGGCACCGACATCTATTTCGCCCGGCAACTGGTCAATGAGCGGGTACAGGCGGCGCGGGCGCAACTGCCGGCGGGGCTGGAGCCGCAACTGGGGCCGATTTCGACGGGCCTGGGCGAAATCTTCATGTACACGGTCCGCGCCAAGCCCGGTGCGGTCAAGGCCGACGGCACCGCCTACACGCCGGAGGATCTGCGCACCCTGCAGGATTGGGTCATCCGACCGCAACTGCGCAACACGCCGGGCGTCACCGAGGTCAACACCATCGGCGGTTATGAGCGCCAGTACCATGTCACGCCGTTGCCGGAACGGCTGGCCGCCTACAGCCTGACCATGAACGACGTGGTGGCTGCCTTGGAGCGCAACAACGGCAACCGTGGCGCCGGCTATGTCGAGCGCGAAGGCGAGCAGTATCTGGTCCGCGTGCCGGGCCAGGCTGAATCCATGGCCGACCTCAGCTCGGTCCTGATCGAGAGCCGGTCGGGCGTGCCGGTGCGCGTCGCCGACGTCGCCGACGTCGTCCTCGGCCAGGAGTTACGGACGGGGGCGGCAACCCAGGACGGCCAGGAAGTCGTCATGGGCACGGTCTTCATGCTGGTCGGCGAGAACAGCCGCACCGTCTCCAAGGCCGTGTCGGTGCGGCTGGAAACCGCGGCCAGGGCCTTGCCGCCGGGCGTGGTGGCCGAGCCGATCTACGACCGCACCAACCTGGTCGAACGCACGCTGCACACGGTCGAAAAGAACCTGGCCGAAGGGGCGCTGCTGGTCATCGTCATCCTGTTCGTGCTGCTGGGCAATGTCCGAGCGGCGGTGATCACCGCGGCGGTCATCCCCATCGCCATGCTGCTGACCATCACCGGCATGGTCGAAAACAAGGTGTCGGGAAACCTGATGTCGCTCGGGGCGCTCGACTTCGGCCTGATCGTCGACGGGGCGGTGATCATCATCGAAAACTGCCTGCGGCGGTTCGGCGAAGCGCAACATCAGCTTGGTCGGCTGCTGACGCGCGAGGAACGCTTCGACCTGGCCGCCCAGTCCAGCGCCGAGGTGATCAAGCCGTCCCTGTTCGGCGTGCTGATCATCACTCTGGTCTATGTGCCGATCTTCGCCCTGACCGGGGTCGAGGGCAAGATGTTCCACCCCATGGCCGCCACCGTGGTCATGGCGCTGACGGCGGCGCTGCTGCTCAGCCTGACCTTCGTGCCGGCGGCGGTGGCGCTGTTCGTCACCGGCAAGGTCGAGGACAAGGACAGCTTCGTCATGCGCGGCGCCCGCCGGTTCTATGAGCCGGTTTTGCGCGCCGCCATGAAGGCGCGGGTGGCAGTCGTTGCGGGCGCGGTCGTCCTGGCCGTGCTGTCGGGCCTGCTGGCGACGCGGTTGGGGGCGGAGTTTATCCCGCAGCTCGACGAAGGCGATATTGCCCTGCATGCGATGCGCATTCCCGGCACCAGCCTGACCCAGTCGGTGGCCATGCAGTCGGCGGTCGAGGCGAAGCTGCGCGCCTTTCCCGAGGTCGAGCGCGTCTTCGCCAAGATCGGCACGGCGGAGGTGGCGACCGATCCGATGCCACCTTCGGTCGCCGACACCTTCGTCATCTTGAAGGACCGTAAAGCGTGGCCTGATCCCCATGAGTCGAAAGCCGATCTGGTGGCGCGGATGCAGGCCGCCGTCGAACAGGTGCCGGGCAATAATTACGAGTTCACCCAGCCGATCGAGATGCGGTTCAACGAACTGATCTCGGGGGTGCGTTCAGACGTGGCGGTCAAGATCTATGGCGACGATCTCGACCGGCTGTTGCGCAGCGGCCGCGATGTCGAAAAGGTCATGGCAGCCATTCCGGGGGCAGAGGACGTCAAGGTCGAGCAGGTCACCGGCCTGCCGATGCTGCAGATCATCCCCGACCGGCCGGCCATGGCGCGGCTGGGGCTGAACGTTGCCGATGTTCAGGATGCGGTAGCGACGGCGCTCGGCGGCACCGAAGCCGGCCAGGTGTTCGAAGGCGACCGGCGCTTCGACGTGGTGGTGCGATTGCCGGAAGCCCAGCGCGGCCGGCTGGATGAGGTCGGCCGTTTGCGCATTCCGGTGCGCAACGGCGGGGGGCTGGGGTTTGTCCCCCTGGCCGATGTGGCACGGATCGAGATCGTCAACGGTCCCAACCAGATCAGCCGCGAGGACGGCAAGCGCCGGGTGGTGGTCACGGCCAATGTCCGCGACCGCGACCTGGGCTCGTTCGTCTCCGAGGTCCAGGACAAGGTGGCGGCGCGGGTCAAACTGCCGGAAGGCTACTGGATCGGTTATGGCGGCACGTTCGAGCAACTGACCTCGGCGGCGCAACGGCTGCAGATCGTCGTGCCGTTGGCCCTGTTGCTGATCATCGGATTGCTGTTCATGCTGTTCGGATCGTGGAAAGACGCGCTGATCGTGTTTTCGGGTGTGCCCCTGGCCCTGACTGGTGGTGTGGTGGCCTTGGCGTTGCGCGGTATTCCGCTATCGATCTCGGCCGGGGTGGGGTTTATCGCCCTGTCCGGCGTCGCGGTGTTGAACGGCGTGGTGATGGTGAGTTTTATCAGGTCATTACGTGCCGAGGGCAGGGGGCTGGACGAGGCTATCTTCGAAGGGGCGCTCACCCGGTTACGGCCGGTGCTGATGACGGCTTTGGTGGCGTCGCTGGGCTTTGTGCCGATGGCGTTCAATGTCGGTGCCGGTTCGGAGGTTCAGCGGCCCCTGGCGACGGTGGTGATCGGCGGGATTGTGTCGTCGACCTTGCTGACGCTGTTGGTGCTGCCGGCGCTGTACAGGTTGGTGCATGGAAGGCGGAGTAAGGCAAGGGCCGAAAAGCTCCCGCGCGAAGCGCCCTCAAATTGATCACGGGTTAGCAAAGTTATCGGCTTGTTGCGCTGTTCATCCGGCTTATCTGTGGATTGAAAAATAGGAGGTTTCAGGTACTCGGATGCCGGGTGACAATCCCAACCGGAATCGCAGCGGGACCTCGGCGAAAGGGTTGTCCACAGATAAGCCAGATAAGCCAGATGGACGGCGTTTCCCGAGATTTTTCTGATAGTTATGAAGCGTTAAGGCGCTTCGCGCGAACGCAAAATAAAAGCCGCCAGGCGATGAACCTGGCGGCTTTCGTGTTCAGGTTTTGAAACCCTTACTGGCCCTTGACGTTCAGGGTCTGGGCGTCCAGGTGGACGATCACTTCCGACACCGGCTCGGTGGCCGAGGTCGCCAGGATCACCTTGTAGTCACCCGCCTTGATGTTCCAGGTCTTGCTGGCCGAATCGAAGGTGGCCAGCAAACGCGGATCGACCGTCACCGTCGCCTTACCCGACTTGCCCGGCTTCAGCGTGATCTTCTCGAAACCCGCCAGGCGCTTGGGGGCTTCCCAGCCGGCATCGCCGACCGGAGAGACATAGACCTGGCCGACTTCGGCGCCGGCGGTCTTACCCGTGTTCTTGATGGTAAAGCTGGCGGTCAGCGACTTGCCCGAAGCCTGAGCCGACAGGCCCGACAGCTGGAAGGTCGTGTAGCTCAGGCCATGGCCGAAGGCGAACAGCGGCTTGGCGCCGCGCTTGTCGAACCACTTGTAGCCGATCGCCGCGCCGTCGATATTGTAATCGCTGTGCGGGTGGCTGTCGTTGTCCAGCTTCGGATCGCCTTCCATGATCGGACGCGGGGTCTGGTCCAGCGAGGCCGGGAAGGTGGCCGGCAGGTGGCCCGACGGATTGACTTCGCCGGTCAGGACGCGGGCGATGGCTTCACCGCCCGACGTGCCCGGATACCAGGCTTCCAGCACGGCAGCGACATTGTCGACCCACGGCATCACCACCGGGCCGCCGGTTTCCAGCACGACTACGGTCTTCGGATTGGCTTTGGCCACCGCGGCAATCAGGGCGTCCTGGCCGTCCGGCAGGTTCAGGTCCGGCGCGTCGATCGACTCGCCCGTCCACTGCTCGGCGAAGACGACGACGACGTCGGCCTTTGCAGCTGCGGCGGCGGCGGCGTTGACGTCCTTGCCGTCGAGATAGGTGACACTGGCCTTGGTGCGGGCCTGGATGCCCTTCATCGGCGACGACGGATACCAGGTCTTGGGACCCGGGAAGCCCTTGCCGAACTCATCGGCCACCGGCGACAGGCCGACCGGATAGACCTGGGAAGAACCGCCGCCCGACAGCACGCCGACATCGGCATGGGCGCCGATGACGACGATCGATTTGGCGGTCTTGGCCAGGGGCAGGACGCCGCCCGTGTTCTTCAGCAGGACGATGCCTTCTTCAGCGCCGGTGCGGGTGATGACGGCGTGGGCGGCGAAGTCGATCTTGTCGGCCTGATCACCCTTGGCGACGTTGTCGAACAGGCCGTTGTCGAACATGGCCCACAGGACGCGGCCGGCCATGTCGTCGATGCGGGCTTGGCTGACATAGCCGTTGTTGACGGCTTCGCGCAGAGCGCCTTCGAAATAGTTGGAGCGGTCGAAGGCCCAGCCCGACTGCTGGTCCAGGCCCTGATTGGCGGCCGGGATGGTCGAGTGGGTGGCGCCCCAGTCCGACATGACATAGCCCTTGAAGCCCCAGTCCTGCTTCAGGACTTCGTTCAGCAGGTACTGGCTTTCGCAGGCGTAAAAACCGTTGACGCGGTTGTAGGAGCACATGACCGAGCCCGGATCGCCGATTTCATAGGCGATCTGGAAGGCCAGCAGGTCCGATTGACGGCCGGCCTGGTCGTCGATCTTGTGGTCCATGGTGAAGCGGTTGGTTTCCTGGCCGTTGAAGGCGTAGTGCTTCATCGTGGTGATGACATTATTCGACTGGATGCCCTTCATGGCATTGCCGGTGATGACGCCGGCCAGGAGGGGATCTTCACCGCCGTATTCGAAGTTGCGGCCGTTGCGCGCGTCGCGCATCAGGTTCATGCCGCCGGCCAGTTGCACGTTGAAGCCTGACAGGAAGGCTTCGTTGCCGATCATGGCGCCGCCGGCGAAGGCGTTCTTCGGGTTCCACGAGGCCGCGGTGGCGATGCCCGAGGGCAGGGCGGTGCGCTGGCGCGGGGTCGGGCCGGTCTGGGTGGCGACGCCGACGCCGGCGTCGGTCTGCCACTGGGCCGGAATTCCGAGACGGTCTATGCCTGGCACGAAGCCGGCCGAGAAGGGCATGCCCTTTTCCGGGTAGACGTAGTTCTTGACGGGCGTCTTCTGCCATTGGTTGTCGGTCGAGAAGTAGCCGAACACCAGGGTCAGCTTTTCCGGCAGGGTCATTTCCTTCAGGACCAGGGCGGTCCGTTCGGAAGCGCTGAGGGAGGTGTTCATCCACGGACGGTTAGCCGTTGATTCGGCGGCGGGTGCATTCTGGGCGAAGGCGGCCGGGGCAATGGCGCCAAACGTCATGAGCGCGGCCAGGGCCGTGGTGGTTGCCAGCTTAAAGGCGTGACGGGACAGGGCGCCGTGGGCGGCGGACGAGGTCGAAGGCATCAGGAAACTCCCAATTATAATTGTGACTGCGGCACCGTGTTCGGCGCTCATGTTTAGGCGGCATAACTGGCTGGCCCTGTTATAGCCGAAATACGTCGCGTCCCAAGCGAAAAATGGTGCGGCCTTATGCCATATCTTTTTTATCCGGAAGGGGTTAGCTATCCGCATGACCGCCGCACACGCCCCTGCTCAATCAAACCAGGTCTCTGGGATGGACCCCAAGGACATCCGCTCCGTCATCATCGGCCTGATGATGGTGATGCTGCTTGCCGCGCTGGACCAGACCATCGTCTCGACAGCGCTTCCGACCATCGGGCGCGAACTGCACGATATCGAGCACCTGCCCTGGATGGTGACGGCCTATCTCCTTAGTTCGACCGTGGTGACGCCGCTGTACGGCAAACTGGCCGATATCATCGGCCGGCGGACCACCCTGCTGATCGCCATCGGGGTTTTCCTGGCCGGGTCGGCCCTGTGCGGGATGGCCGGCAACCTGTATTTCCTGATCTTCGCTCGCGCGGTTCAGGGC
This sequence comes from Asticcacaulis sp. AC460, assembly GCF_000495795.1. Taxonomy (GTDB): domain Bacteria; phylum Pseudomonadota; class Alphaproteobacteria; order Caulobacterales; family Caulobacteraceae; genus Asticcacaulis. The sequence goes on along the minus strand of NZ_AWGD01000002.1, from coordinate 104,339 downwards.
CTGGGCGGCGGGGGTTTGATGTCCCTGGTTCAGACCGTGATCGCCGATGTCGTGACGCCGGCCGAACGCGGCCGGCTGCAGGGCTATTTCGCCGCGGTGTTCACAGCCTCCAGCCTGGGCGGACCGGTGCTGGGCGGGGTGATGTCGGAATATCTCGGCTGGGCGTCGATTTTCTGGATCAATATCCCGGTCGGGTTTTTGGCTTTATGGATCGTCTATCGCGGGCTGATGAAGCTGCCGCGCTTTGAACGGCCGCATAAGCTCGACTGGCTCGGGGCCGCCCTGATGGCGATTGCCGCCGTGACCCTGCTGCTGGCCCTGGAAACGCGCGGCAGCCTGCTGGCCGGTGCGCCGGTGTGGGCGGTCTATGCCGTGTCGATCGTCTTCTGGCTGCTGTTCGGGTTGCGTCTGCGCCTGGCGGAAGAACCGCTGATCCCGACCGAGATCCTGAAAAACGGCGATGTGTTGCGCGCCACCCTGATGTCGACCATGGCCATGGGCGCCCTGATGGGGGTGGGGATCTATAACCCGCTGTACCTGCAACTGACCTTTGGTCTGAGCGCCACCGTGGCCGGCCTGTGCCTGGCGCCGCTCAGCTTGGGCGTGGTGACCGGCGCGATTGCCTCGGGCCGGATGATGTCGATGAGCAAGGGGCAGAAGTACAAGACTTTGCCGTTGGTGGGCCTGGCGATCGGGACGATGATCTATGCGGGGCTGGCGGTGTTTCCGCACAGCCTGCCGCTGTGGGGGTATCTCGGCGTGCTGATTGTCGCCAATGCGGCGGTCGGCACGACGTTTCCGGTGTCGATCCAGATCGTCCAGGGCGCGGTCGAACGCCATCAGGTCGGCACGGCCACGGGGGTGATGAACTTCTTCCGTTCGCTGGGCGGGGCGCTGGTGGTGGCGGTGTTCGGTGTGGTGCTGTTCGGCGAGGTCTATGCCGTGATGGGCACCGGCTTTACCGGCGACCTGTCGGTCCAGGTGCTGGATGGGATTGAAAATCCGGCGCTGCTGTTCCGGCCGATCTTTATCGGCGCCGCCATCGTCATGGGGGTGGGGCTGGCAGTGTTCTGGACGGTGACGGAAAAGCCGCTGAGGGCCCAGGATCAGCCCGTCACCCAGGCGGTCGAGGCTGCGGTGGAGCCATTGGAAGGCGCCGATTTGTCGGATACGCCGAAGCGTTAATATTTGGAGAGGCGGATTGCCTTTTCCGGGCAAGCGACGACGCACAGGCCGCAGGCGCGGCATTGATCGCCATGGACGACCAGGCCCTGCTTCCAGCCGTTGAGGGTACCCTTGACCTTGGTCATGAAACCCAGGCCGGTGCGCTGTTCGGGCGGCAGTATGCCCAGGTCGAAGACGTCATAGGGGCAGACATCGACGCACTCGGCCTTGCCGTCGCATCGGCTGGGGTCGATGACGGGCGTTATGACACCGGGGTCTTCGCTGCATTTGCTCATGATGCCGGTGTACACGCCTGATCACGATATGGCCATGCCCTTGAAATCCGGCCGTCAACGGACTATTTGTACAGACGGCGGGTCTTGCTGCGGCTCTCGTGTCAATCACCATATCCTTCTGACCTTAATCACTTAGAACGGGGACTGTCCCTGATCTGGCCCGTGGGCCTAATCACATGGTTCCCACCTGACTAGTCAGGTCTGAGAGGATTTTAACCGCATTGACACGGTTCTTTTGTGGCGCCGCCAACCTCTTTACAGTTGGCTGAATTTGACGCACCTTGTTGCCGGAACCTGGGGGGAACGGGGAAATGCGTTTTTATACGATGATTGCCGGGCTGGTGCTGGGCCTGACTCTGGGCCTGAGCCTGGCGCCGGATAGGGCGGCGGCACAATCCTGCGGCAGCGACACCCACTGCAAGGCCCTCAAGGAAAAGACCCGCCATCTCAAGGCGCGAAACCCGCAAACCGAGGCCGCGGCCGCCGCGCAGGCCGGCGATTATCGTCTCGGGCGCATGTTCCGCTATGGCGATCCGATCGCGATTGCCACCTCCGATTTGCCGGGCCTGCGTTGCCGGATCTGGCCGCGCAGCCTGGTCGGCAAGGAGCACGTCAGCGACGACGTCATCACGCCCGGCGAGGACGAACACGCCGAGGCGGTCTATGAGTTTCTGCGCCGTTACAACCGAACCCTGGTGGCCGCGCCGGGATTTCCTTACGCCGATGTCTGCTCGATCGAAGAGGCGGCGCCACAGGCCCGCTACACCGGCCCGGTCACGACGCCGGCCCAGGCCGCCCGCTCGGGCGATATCGCCCGGTTGGAAGTGCTCAATGCCACGCCGGAGGCGCTCAATGCGCCGGATGAACTGACCGTCACGCCAATGGGCTGGGCAGTGGACAATGAAGACGCCGCCATGGGATTGGCCCTGGCCGATCGCGGCGCCGATCCCAACGCTCTGGGGGGCTTCGATGGACGGGCGCCCGGCCTGCTGGGGCTGCTGATCCTGAAGGGCGACTATGACGGGGCGCGGCGGGTGCGTGACCGGGGCGGCAAGCTGGCGCCTGACACGGGCCTGTGCCCGGAGAGGGAAACGATATTCGATCTGACGGTGCTGCCGCCGTCGACCGGGGCGCCGGATCCCGACGCGGTCGGCGAGGTGGGGGAATGTTCGTGGGCCGGTCTGCTGTTGCGGCGCGGCCAGGTCGACCTGCTCGAACATCTGCTCAAGACCCAGGTGGCGTCCGACGACATCCACGGCATTCCCGAGGCGATCGACCGGGGCGATCTCTATGCCGGATTCTACCAGGCCTTAAGGGCCGGGGACATGGCCCTGGCCGGCCGTCTGTCACCCTATGTGGTGGAGTTGGCCGATGATCCGGGTTTCCTGTCGATCTGGCTGTATCGTCACGGCCAGGTGGAGATGGCGGCCGACAAGGCGCAGACCGTTGCGCGGTCCTCTGTCGAGGCGCGGTTGTGGCGCCGGGCCGTCGATGCCGGCCATCCGCAGGTCTTCGCCGAGCTTTTCGACTATGGTCTGCATCTCAACTATCTGACGGCCGAGCAACTGGCCGATTGCGAAGGCGCCATCACCGGTGGCGACCAGGCGGCGGTGTTCACTCTGTGCATCCGGTCGTCCTTCCTGCGCGCCGAAGGTATTCTGGCGGCGGTCAAGAGCGGCGATATCGACAGGTTCCGCCATGAGCTCGACATCAGTTCCGGCCTGAACGAAATCTACAAGCCGAGCCTCAGCACGATGGTTGTGCGCTATGGTACGGCCCAGATGCTGGACGAACTGAACCGCCGCATCACCTTGCCGGACAACTGGTCCATGCAGGTCGAACCGGTCGACGCCGGCCGGGGTGGTCACCGCGTCCCGCTGCGGCAGATGTACGACGCGCCGCTGAAGGCGGAGATCGATGCCTGGGTGATGCCGCGCATGGTGTATCCCGATCTGCCGTGGCCGTCGGTCGAACCCGCCATGGCGCGGGGCGACCTGGCTATGGTCCGGGCCATGGTTCGCTACAAATATCCGGGAGTCGTCTCCGACATCAGGCGGGGGCTGAATGTCGGCAACGGGCCGGACGGTGTCGTGCCGGGCTATCGCGACGTCTACCCCGATACCCACGACAGCGAACTGTATCCGAACGCGCCAACGCCGGAGCAGATGACGCTGTATGCTCAATACGTGCCGATCCTTGCCGAGGCTGGAGAGCCCAAGGGCTTGTGGGAGATTGTCGCCCACGCCTCGGCCATGGGGTGGAACGACGTCATCGTCCTGGCCCAGGCCAATGGCTTCGATGCCGTGCGCGACGGTACGCCGGAAATCTGGATGCGGCTGTTCAATTTCAGCTCGGTGTGCAAGCCATCGACGGCGGCGCTGCTGCTGAAGGCCGGGCTGCCGTTTCCCAAGGACAATACCAGCCGGACCTATGGTCACGTGCTGTACAGCGCGGTCGCCGTCTGCGCCGATGCGGAAACGGTGCGCGTCCTGGTGCGCGACGCGGGAATTTCCGTCAATGATGACCTGTTTGGAAGCGGCACCACGGCGCTGGATGTGGCGCGCCAGCGCGGGCGGACATCGGTCGAAGCCGTGCTCCTTGAGCTGGGTGGCAAGCCCGGCAAGGAGGTCTGGCCGCAAACCAAGGCGCAGATGCGGGAAGGGCTCGATCCCGACATCTGGGCCGGCGAGGATTAGGCGGTCACGGGCACTTCCCGCGATTTTTACTGAGATGCCACGGCAGGGGATGGAAAAAACATACAAAAGCCGCTAGAGAGCGCCGGGTTTTGCCAGAACGGCAGAATCGACGTGTACTGAGTGTATCAAAAGCGGAGCCGAACCATGTTGGAGCCTGACTGCATGACCATGGCGGATCCCAAGCCGCTCCTGCGCGCCGAAATGAAGCGCCGCCGGGCGCAACTGGCCGCCGCCAATCCGCTGGCCGGCGAACAATTGGCCGGGCGAGCGGAAGACACGTTCGAGGCCTGGCCGCCGCAGGGCGCCGTCATCGCCGGCTACTGGCCGATCCAGAGCGAAATCAATCCCTTCCCGCTGATGCAGATGTTCGAGGACCGCGGCTTTTCTCTCGCCCTGCCGGCCCTGGTGCCGGTGGACGGCGGTTACCGCATGATCTTCCGCATCTTCCGTATCGGCGACGAACTGGTTGACGGGCCGTACGATATTCGTCAGCCTTCGGACGACGCCCAAACCGTTGACCCGGACCTGCTGCTGATGCCGCTGCTGGCTTTTGACGCTGCCGGAATCCGGCTGGGCTATGGCGGTGGCTATTATGACCGCGCCCTGGCCGATCTGCGGTCGCGGGGGAACGTGGCCGCCTGGGGCGTCGCTTTTTCCGGGCAACAGCTTGCCGAAACGCCGTCCGAAGCGCATGATCAGCCGCTGGATGGAATTTTTACTGAAACCGGCGTCATCGCGACACACGCGTAACGCTTACCAGGCGTGGGGCAGCCCCCACCGGATTTGGACCTCGTATGCGATTTGCTTTTTTTGGTGACGTGGTGGGGCGCTCGGGACGGGATGCCCTCAGCGAATACCTGCCCGGCCTGCGCCGCCAGCTCGACCTCGAATTCGTCATCGTCAATGCCGAGAACGCCTCGGGCGGTTTCGGCCTGTCGGAGAACTCGGCGCGCCAGCTGTTCGACGCCGGCGCCGACTGCCTGACCCTGGGCAACCATTCCTGGGATCAGAAGGAAGCCCTGACCTATATCGTGCGTGAGCCGCGCCTGATCCGGCCGCTCAACTATCCGCCGCTGGCCGATGCGCCCGGCCGCGGCGCCAACCTGTACGAAACCCAGTCGGGCAAGCGCATCCTGGTGATGAACGCGCTGGGTCTGGTCCATATGGCGTCGATGGACGACCCGTTTGCCGCCGTCGACAAACAACTGGAAGCTTGCCCGCTGGGTCTGGCGGCCGACGCCATCGTCGTCGACATGCACTGTGAAGCCACGTCGGAAAAGATGGCCATGGGTCATTTCTGCGACGGCCGCGCCACCCTGGTCATCGGCACCCATACCCATGTGCCGACCGCCGACACCCAGATCCTGCCCAATGGCACCGCCTACCAGACCGATGCCGGCGCCTGCGCCGACTATGACAGCGTCATCGGCATGGACAAGGAAGAGCCGCTGCGCCGCTTCACCACGCGGATGCAGAAGGAACGTTACAAGCCGGCTTCGGGGCCTGCGACGGTGTGCGGCGTCTATGTCGAAAGCGACGACCGCACCGGCCTGGCCACGCGGATCGAGCCCATCCGCGTCGGCGGGCGGCTGAAGGAAGTGATACCTCAGGTGGCCGTGCTCGCAGGGGCGTGACAAACGCGTTTTGTCGCGCTAGACCACAGCGCAGCACACCTTCCTATCGAGATACCCATGGCTGGCCATAGTAAATTCAAAAACATCATGCACCGGAAGGGCCGCGCCGACGCCGTGCGGTCCAAGCTTTTCTCCAAGCTGTCGCGCGACATCACCATCGCCGCCAAGATGGGCATGCCCGACCCGAACATGAATTCGCGCCTGCGCCTGGCCGTCGCCATGGCCAAGGCCGAATCCATGCCCAAGGACAATATCGAACGCGCCATCAAGAAAGGCGCCGCCGGCGAAGCCGACACGATGGAAGAAATCCGCTACGAAGGCCGCGGCCCGGGTGGTGTCGGGATCATTGTCGAGGTCCTGACCGACAACCGCAATCGTTCCGCCGGCAATGTCCGTTCCTTCTTCACCAAGTACGGCGGTCAGCTGGCCGATACCGGTTCGGTCAGCTTCATGTTCGACCGGGTCGGCGAGATCAAGTATCCGCTGAAGGCCGGCGATGCCGACAAGATCTTCGAAGCCGCCATCGAGGCCGGCGCCTCCGACGTCGAGACCGATCCGGGTGACGGCGACGAGGACCTGGGCGGCCACACCATCTATACCTCGTTCGAGGACTTCAACGAAGTCGCCGAAGCCCTGGCCAAGGCGCTGGGCGACCCGCAGTCGACCGGTATTATCTGGAAGCCCCAAGCGCTGACGGCGCTGACAGGCGACCCGGTCAAGACGCTGATGAAGCTGCTCGACGCGCTCAATGACGATGAAGATGTCCAGAACGTCTACACCAATATGGACGTTTCCGACGAAGAGCTGGAGGCGTTAGGGGCGTAATTCCCGTGTGGCGCGATTAAGCGTGGCAGAAGGGTTACGCCGGCTGGGGCAATTTGCTACGGGCGTGGATTCCAGGCTTTGACTACCGCCTGAAATGTGCGAAGATGTTTGTTAACCATTTTGAGCACCACGTCCTTTGGGGGATTGCATGAAAGCGTCGATTTTGATCCTGGCCGGTATGTCCGCGGTTGCGGCCGTGGGCCTGACGGCTTGCGAAACCACCCCCCGCGAGCGGACCCGCTATGTCGATGTCCGCACCGAACGTGAGCGCGCCCAGCAATGCGTCGGCGCTTTCGAGCCGGACGGCAAGGCGCCGCAGGTCATGACCTACGACTCCAAGACCGGCACGGAAGTGCACATGAACCAGGACGGCCGCCGGGTGGATGTTACCGCTCAGAATGCGTCGGACAATACGGCCCTGGGGATGGGCGGCAAGGTCGGCGGCAAGATTCCGGAAGCCTGCACGGATGCCGATCCGCTGCCGGGCGCGGCCCTGCCGAAGGATCGTTCGTACAAGACGACCTGGAACTCGCAGAAATAAGCCGGTTGATCGGTTTGAGATTTGAAAAGCCCCGGAGCGATCCGGGGCTTTTTATTTTCAAGAAGGAAGGGGAACCACGGAAGGCGCGGAATTATCTCCCGCGCGAAGCGCCTTCCTACCGTTGGCGTGACTTGGCGCACCTGCATGAGAGCATCCTGAATTCCGTGTTTTCCGTGTCGCCGCGCAGCGGCCTCCGTGTGGTCCGTGTTCCTCTTAAAAACCTCAGACGGACCGGAGGCTTTTAAGAGGAACACGGAAAACACGGAAGCGCCGCCTGCGGCGGCGTGCACGGAAGTCACGGAATTCCGGGTGAAGATACGCCGGTGCACTACTCTAACCGTCAATAGATTAAGGCGCTTCGCGCGGGAGGTGCCGTCACCGGAAATCTGTTGCCCCTCCAAAGCAAAAGCCCCGGAACAGAGTTCCAGGGCTTTGCTCTCACCATCCGAAATCGAAAGCCTTACGGCTTGGATTTCAGATCGTTATAGGGAACCGGACCACCCGGCGCCGTCGTCGCGGCGCCATCGGTCATGGCCACGGTGGCCATGCGCGGCCAGAATTCATCGAACATGTACTGGTCGTTGGCATCGCCCGGCACGTCGAACTCCGAGCCACGATACCACGGCGTACACACCCGCTGCGACGGGTCGACCGTACCCCACTTCAGGGTCGGGCAGCCTTCGCCGTTCGGGTCGATCTGGTTGTCGACGGCGCGGATCTCGCCGGTCGCCGAAGCCAGGATACCGGCCGTGCGGATATTGGCGATCTGGTTGCGGCCGACAAAGGCTTCGCCGTCCTGGACGTCGATGCCGATCTCACTGGCGATGATGGTGTTCTCAATCACCCGGGCGCGGTTCAGGCCCAGCACGATGCCATGGTCGGCGCGCGCGATCAGGGTGTGCGACAACAGGGCCTCGCCGGAGCCTTCGATGCTGACGCCTTGCGAGAAGTACAGCACCTTCATGTCGTTCATGCTAAGGATCGAACCGCCGCTGTCGAGACGAATCTCGATGCCGGTTGCGCCTTCGCCACGCTCAAAGCCATGCCAGTCGGCCAGTTGCTGGACGCTGACGCCCTGCATCTGCGAGTCGCCGTCCAGAACGGCATAGATGCCGCCGGCGGTGGTCGCGATCTGAGAGTTTTCCGCAAACAGTGAGGCATTGTTGACCGCCAGGGCGACCGAACGGGTCTTGGCGATGATGTGCGAATTCTCGGTCAGGTTCAGACGGCCGCCCGACAGGTGGACGGCGGCATCATCGCCCTGATAACGGATCTGGGTGTTTTGGATCGTCAGCTCGGTGTTCGAGCCTTCGATGCCCGGCATGCCGCCACTGCGCGGCGCCGAGATATACATATCCTTCAGGATGACCTGATCGGCGCCCGAGGAAATGCGGATGGCCGATTCGCCCGGAGGCGCCACCAGGACCGGGATCTGCTGCGGGCCATAGCCCTGGCCGACGATGGTGATCGACTTCTTGATGTCCAGGCTGGCGACGCAGGAACGGTTCTTGGCCTTCAGGTACAGAACCCCGCCGGAGCGGATGCGGCCGACCACTTCCTCGACATAGCGCGGATTGGCGCGGTCGCAATCGACCGTGGCGTCGGCCTGGCCGCGGCCGTGATAGCCGTAACGGGAACCGCCCTTGTAGTGGCGCGGGCCGCAGGTGCGCAGTTGCGCATCCAGCAGCATGCCGAAACAGGGCTTCATATAGCCGCTTACCCCGGCGGCGCGGCTGTTTTCGTAGTTGCCCTCACCGGCAGCGGCCTGGGGCACGGAGACGGGCGCCAGCGCCATCGCCACGGCGGCGACAACGCCGAGCCCAAGGCCGGCTCTGACGCGGCCCGAAGGCGAGGTTTCACTGTTCTTGCGCATCCACATGCTTCTTTCCTTGCACCGCCCCGTCCTGCCGGACGGCAGCGGCTACGCTTCAATTACCGTCCGTGGCCGTGGCCGTCCGGATCGTAGGACACCTGGCTCAGGACTTCCTGCAGGCGGCTGGCCGAGGGACGGAAGCCCGAAAGGGCGGCGTCCAACTGCATCACGACCGATTCGGCCTTGTTCTGGTCGGCGACGCCTTGCAAACCCAGGTCGAAATAGGTCGACATGGCATAGCGCGCCTCGGGCGAGCCCTGCTTGTCGGCCTGCTTGTACCAGTAGAAGGCGCGGGCATAGTCGACGGGGACGCCGACGCCTTCGGAATACATGACCGCCAGAACCAGTTGCGAGCGGGAGTCGCCGTTGACGGCGGCCAACTGGATGGCGCGGACCTTGTCGCGGTTCGTCAGGACGGCGCCGCTGGGCTGACCCGTCATGCCACGCAGGGCATCGATCGTCTGTTTCGGCACGTCCTTCGGTTCGAAACAGGCCGTGTCGAGGATATCAAGATAGTCGAGCGCGCGGACGACATGGATGAAGGGCAGTTCGTCCATGCGCGACAGGGCATAGGCGGCGCCATCGTCGCGGACCGATTCGTCGGAGTGCGGCACGCCGCCCGGCGGGGTTTCCGGCGGGTAGAATTCGTAAGGCGCGACCCAACGCTTGGCCTTGGATTCGACGAACGAGGCATAGCGGGCACGGTCGGGGGCCGACTTTTCGAAGTCCTTCAGCAGCACATAGGCACTGACGTCTCCGGTTTCCGATGCCTTGTAATTATAGAGATAGGCGTCGACGTCCGACCGTTCGAACAGGTCGCGGGCGTTGGACAGCCCGTAGTTGGCGCCGCGCATATTGGCGCGGATGGCCTGGGAATTGTCTGCCGGCTCGCCCATCGGGCCATATTGTTTGTCGTAGAGCCTGCCCAGGGTGCGGAAGCCTTCGGCGCCCATGGTCGACAGGACGTAGGTGACGCGGTCGCGAACCTTTTCACGTTCGCCCGAGTCCATCATCGACAACTGGTCGTCCAGCATCTTGTAGGCGCGGGCACGCTCATAGGCGCGGCACTTGTCGAAGCGTGACGCCATGGCGCCGCCGCGCGGATCCATGGCCCGGCTCATCGGGACATAGCCTTCCGGATTGGTCAGGGCCATGGTCAGCCAGACCGACGATTCGACATAGTCTTCGAGATTCTTGTCGCTGGCATTGATGCCGGCGTAGCGGTTGGCCAGTTCCAGCTGGGCGAAGAAGTCGTTCTTGAAGCCCAGGTGGCGGTAGTAGCGGATTTCTTTTTCCTGGCCGCCGAAGCCGCCCTGCTGGAACATGTCGGCGGGACGCGGGCAGGCATAACCGCCGGCGGCCGAGTCCTTCTTACGCCACATGCTGTCCCAGGCAAAACCATCGCAACCGGTCAGGCTGACCATCAGGCACAGCCCGGTGACCACCGCAATCGCTTTGGATGCGCGTCCCTTCTGGCTCGCCGAACCTGGTTGTGCAGCCTTGCGGTGCATAACCGGCCCCTTCTGGTCACATTCTGACATCAGTAATCGCCCCGACAGCCGTCGGCCAATATGGTTAATACAAACTTGTGTTAAGGATTACGGTCACTGTCAAGCCAAGCCCCCCTTCAGGCCATGCAATCTTGGTGAGCGTTGCCGGATTGTCGCGAAAAACTAAGCGCGCCGTAAGTGCCCATATCCCAAACCCCGCAGGCGGACGCCCGCATTAGCATCATGCGTCATATCTGGGCGCTTGGCCAGAAAAAAGTGTTAATAAGGCGGCGTTAAGGTGCGCTTTCGCGCGGAGCGTGCTAGGACGCACGCGGCGGTTTGGCAAATACGCGTGCCAGGAGAATTCTACAGTGCATACCCCTTCGGCCCCTATGGCGGGCTATACGAAAAGCGAAATCTATCAGTATCTTATTCGGGACGCCCGGGCGATTCTCGATGAAGAACCCAACCGTGTCGCCCGCATGGCGACCGTGGTTTCCCTGTGTGCGCAGGCCTTTCCGGACTGGTTCTGGACCGGCTTTTATTGTGTCGATGAGGTTAAGAAGACACAGGGCGTCGATGAACTGGTGGTGGGGCCCTATACCGGGACTCTGGGCTGTCTGCGGATAGCGTTCGGCCGGGGGGTCTGCGGCACCGCTGCGGCCACAAAGACCACGCAAATCGTACCGGACGTCCATGCGTTTCCCGGACATATCGCGTGCGACTCGCGGTCCAATTCGGAGATCGTGGTGCCGGTTTTCGACGGTTCGGGTGAGTTGATTGCCGTGTTCGACGTCGACTCGGAACAGTATGACTCGTTCGACGAGACAGACCGGGATGGGCTGGAGTCGCTGATCGAGGTCGTGTTCGCGTCCTGAACCTGTCTTGGGGCGGCGCTGGCTGTAAGGTGTTCAACCACGGACCACACGGACTTCAGGATTTGCAGGAAGCCGCGGAGCGGCGTTAGAATTGTCCTGATCGGCATGCCCGGCCCGGCCGCCGCCCTGCCGTCGATTGCGCGGGCGGTGTGGGACCGCAAGGCCGTCGCCATACAGTACGAAAGCTGGAAAGGCACACGCGACTGCCGGCTGGGCCGAGGCGGCGAGGATGCGCCATGCGTCGGATCAGGATTTCGGCAGTTCGCGGATTTCGACCACGCCGCCGGCCTCATAGACCGGATTGCCGGCCAGGAAGGTTTGCGCCGCCGCCATGTCCGCCGCTTCGATGCGGATATAGCCGCCCAGGTGCGCCGCCATCGCCGGCACGTCGCCGCGCTTTGAAAAGCAGGCGCCGCCTCCGATGGCGCTGCCGCCGCGCATGACGCCGGCGGTGTTCAGCCGGGTAATGTAGGCATCCCAGTCCGCCGCCGTTTCCAGGCCGGCCGGCAGGGTATGCATCAGGAAAAGGAAGTCCGCCATATCAGCCCTTTCGCCTTGCGAATTGATGTCCCGTCAGTTAAACCGCCCGGCACTTTCCATCTATCGCAAAAAAGGTCCGTTCCGCACATGGCGCAGCAATATATCTTCCAGATGCAGGGCCTGACCAAGATCTACCCCGGCGGTAAGAAGATCTTCGAGAACATCTGGCTCAGCTTCTATTCCGACGCCAAGATCGGCGTGGTCGGGGTCAACGGCTCGGGTAAGTCGACCCTGCTCAAGATCATGGCCGGCATCGACAAGGAATTCAACGGCGAGGCCAAGGCCGCCGAAGGCACCAAGATGGGCTATCTCCAGCAGGAGCCGCATCTCGATGAGAGCATGACGGTCTGGGAAAACGTCATCTCGTGGTGCGAGGAAAAGAAGACGGTCGATCGCTTCAACAAGGTCGCCGAGCTGATGGGCGAAGAATATAGCGACGAACTGATGGAGGAGATGAACGCCCTCCAGGAAAAGATCGATGCCGGTGACCTGTGGGACATCGACAGCCGCATTGAAATGGCCATGGACGCCCTGCGTTGCCCGCCCAACGATTCAGGCGTGACCAAGCTGTCGGGCGGTGAAAAGCGCCGCGTCGCCCTGGCCCGTCTGCTGCTTAGCAAGCCCGACATGCTGCTGCTGGACGAACCGACCAACCACCTGGACGCCGAATCGGTCGCCTGGCTGCAGCATCACCTGGAAAGCTTCCCGGGCTGCGTCATCCTGGTCACCCACGACCGTTACTTCCTGAATCAGGTCACCAAGTGGACCCTGGAACTGGACCGCGGCAAGGGCGTCCCCTACGAAGGCAACTATTCCGGCTGGTTGGAACAGAAGCAGAAGCGCGTCGTGCAGGAACAGTCCGAGTCCGAAGCCCGCCAGCGCGCCCTGACCAAGGAACTGGAATGGGTCCGCTCCGGCGCCAAGGCGCGCCAGGCCAAGTCCAAGGCCCGTCTGGCCGCCTATGACGAGATGGTGCGCGAACAGGAAAATTCCCGCGCTGCCCAGACCTTTGCCACCATCCAGATTCCGCCTGGCCCGCGCCTCGGCAACCTGGTGCTGGAAGTCACCGACCTGGAAAAGGAATATGGCGACAAGGTGCTGTTCAAGGGCCTGACCTTCCGCCTGCCGCCCAACGGCATCGTCGGGGTTATCGGCCCCAACGGCGCCGGCAAGTCGACCCTGTTCAAGCTGATCACCGGCCAGGAAAAGCCCGACCAGGGCACCATCCGTTTGGGCGAGACGGTGAAGCTGGCCTATGTCGACCAGTCGCGCGACGACCTGCAGCCGGATCATACCGTGTGGCAGGCCATTTCCGGCGGCACCGACATCATGGTGGTCGGCAAAAAGGAAATCAATTCGCGCGCCTATGTCGGCGGCTTCAACTTCAAGGGCGGCGACCAGCAGAAGAAGGTCGGCCTGCTGTCGGGCGGTGAACGCAACCGCGTCCACCTGGCCAAGACGCTTGCGGCCGGCGGCAATGTCATCCTGCTCGACGAACCGACCAACGACCTGGATATCGAAACCTTGCAGGCGCTGGAAGAGGCGCTGGAAGAGTTCGCCGGCTGCGCCGTGGTCATCTCCCACGACCGCTGGTTCCTCGACCGCCTGGCGACGCACATCCTGGCCTTCGAAGGCGATTCTCATGTCGAATGGTTCGAGGGCAACTTCGAAATGTACGAAGAGGACAAGAAGCGGCGCCTCGGTACCGACAGCTTGATCCCGCATCGGATCAAGTTCCAGAAGTTCTCGCGGTAGGCGCTGACGGTCTGCAAGCCGTCATCTCGCTGCGATCCGATGCTCACGTACTCAAGTACGCTCCGCTTCGGTTCTCGCGAGCTAACGCCTTTCGACTCGTCATCCCCAACCGCTGCTACGGTGAAAAAGAAGGCAAGCGCTGGTCGAAAGACCGGCGCTTTTTTATTCGAATCCTTCCACGCGATGGGGCTTGAAAGCCAGACGCAGAAGTTTTTCCCGGTCCTCGGGCACTGCGTCTCCCCTGGCGATATAGTCATCGACGGCTTTCATGGCGGCTTGCGCAAAGGGGCCGGACTGCGGAAACACCGCAGACTCGTGCTGTCGGGGACTCAGTTGTTTCCACCGTTCCAAGACGGCTTCGATGAGTCCGTTGAGATGCGGGTTCAGCAGTTCGTTCGTGGTATAAATGTAGTCCGGCGGGAATTTGGCGCGTAGGAGGATTTGGCTCATGATTGAGAGCCCGCCTATGTCCATATGCAAGGTCAGGCCGGTGTCGCTGGATGAGATATCGAAATAGGATGTCATGCGCCAAGGCTAGGGCTGCGGGGTGAAACTGGCAAGCGTTCGGAAGAGACCCGGTCAGAATCGTGTTACGTGATGCGAACATCAGGATATGGAGTTCATAATGGCTGAAGCTCCCCAGACGGCGGCAACCCGCAATGTCGAGCACGAGCAGGCTCTGTGCCAGGCCATAACCGCCGGCGTTCAGGTTATCATCCGCTATGACAATGGCAAGAACGACCGGACCTTCGAGCCCTTCGCCGTCTATTACACGGCGAAGGAACGGACGCGGGTCAGCGTCAGCGGTGTCCAGGTTCGCGACTCCGCCAAGCCGAACGGGCCGTCCACGCCCCAGGCCTTCGACGTGGCGAAGATCACCCGCATCACCGTCACCGGCAAAAAGTTCAGACCCGACCCGCGGTTCACGCCGACCGACCGGCTCTATGCCAACGGTATCCTCTGCTATTTCAAGATTAAATGACGTCCGCCTCTTGCGGCGCAACATAAGCGTAACTACCTCGGTGACAGATTGACCGGAGAGTCCTGCATGTCGCACACGTCGCTGTTTTCCCCCTTTGCTTCGAAGTCGCTTGAGCTCGACAACCGCATCGTCATGGCGCCGATGACGCGCAACTTTTCACCCGGCGGCGTGCCGGACCAGGCGGTCGTCGACTATTACCGCCGCCGTGCCGAATCCGGCGTCGGGCTGATCGTCACCGAAGGCACGGTGATCGAACGCCCGGCCTCCAAGAACGAAGCCAATATCCCGAACATCTATGGCGAAGGCCTGGCCGGCTGGGCGAAAGTCGTCGAGGCGGTTCATGCGGCCGGCGGCAAGATCGCGCCGCAGATCTGGCACACCGGCGCCGCCTTTGGCCGCAATCCGCAGTGGCGTCCGACGCCAATGGATACGCCGTCGGGGATCAGCCTGTCGGATGAGGCGGTCGGCGAGCCGATGACTGAGGCCGATATCGCCGACACCATCGCCGCTTTCGGGCGTGCGGCCGGCGATGCCAAACGGCTCGGTTTCGACGCCATCGAACTGCATGGGGCGCACGGTTATCTGATCGACGAATTCTTTTGGGCCCACACCAACCGCCGCACCGATGTCTGGGGCGGCGCGACAATCGGCGAGCGTACCCGCTTTGCCGTCGAGGTGCTGAAGGCCGCCCGCGCTGCCGTCGGTCCGGATTTCCCCATCATCATCCGCCTGTCGCAGTGGAAGGGCGGTCACTGGGACAACAAGCTGGCCGCCGATCCGGCCGAGATGGAAGCCTGGCTCCAGCCCTTGGTCGACGCAGGGGCGAATATCCTGCACGCCTCGCAACGCCGCTTCTGGGAGCCGGAGTTTGAAGGCTCCGACCTGAACTTCGCCGGCTGGGCCAAGAAGGTCACCGGCGTGCCGACCATCACGGTCGGTTCGGTCGGTCTGAATGGCGAATTTATCGCGGCGTTCGGCGGGGCGGCATCGGAGCCGCAGTCGCTGGATGAGTTGCTGCGGCGGCTGGATCGCGGTGATTTCGACCTGGTGGCCGTCGGCCGCGCGATACTCAATGATCCGGAATGGGTGGCCAAGGTGCGCGACAGCCGCCATGACGACTTGAAAGCCTTTAGCCCGGCGGCATTTGCGACCTTGTACTGAGACTGAGGTTCTCGAAAGGCACGGACAGAATTTCCTCTCCCCGTCAAAAACGGGGAGAGGAAAAAAGGTTACAGCTTGCGCAGATGCGTCACGCTCTCGGCCAGCGAGGTCAGGATCGGCTTCTTGTATGGGGCTTCCTGTTCGACGAACCAGGCCTTGACGCCGACCTCCTTGGCCGCCGCGAAGACTTCGGCCCACTTGACCACGCCCGCGCCGACCTCGACCGAGCGCCAGCCCGAAGCTTCTGCCGGATCCTGGATCATGTCCTTGATGTGCAGCAGGTCGACCCGGTCGGCATATTTGCGGATGGTCGCCGCCGGATCGGCACCGCCGACCGCCACCCAACCGATATCCAGCTCCAGGCGCAGTTGATCCGCCGGCGCCGCCGAGACCAGGATGTCTTCACCGGTCTGGCCACCGCCCAGGTCTTTGAATTCCATCGGGTGGTTGTGATAGGCGAACTTCAGGCCGGCCGCCTTGACCTTGGGCGCCATCTTGTTGATGTGGTCGGCGTTGAACTTCCACTGGTCGGCGTTCATGGACTCGGTCATGGCCACGACCCAGTCCTTCTTCGGATCGAAATTGGCGCCCGGCTTGGGTGACGACGCCACCAGCCATTCTGCCCCCAGCGCCACGGCGTCGGCGATTTCCTTGTCGAAACCGTCGATCAGCTTGGACATGTTGGTGTGGGCCGAACGGATCTTCAGGCCGGCATCCTCGATCTGCTTGCGGTATTCGGCCGGCGAGGCGCCGCGCACACCGGCGGTCTCGATCAGCTCGAAGCCTAAGTCCTTGATCGCCTTCAGCGTGCCAGGAATGTCCTTGTCCAGTTCAGCATTGACCGTCCACAGCTGGATGCCCAGCGGCCAGGAGGCGGTCAGGCCGGCAGAGGCCGGCGCCGGATTATCCTGGGGCTTGCTGCACGCGGCCAGCCCACCAAAGGCCATAGCGCTCAGCAGCATGCCGCGGCGCGTCGTTTCGAACCTGAATGTCATGAAATGATCCCTGCAACACTTGTTTATGCTTTATGCGGGGATTTTTGTAATCGATTACAGAATCTCTGTCAAACCAGGTTACTTTTCAACCGTCGCCTTGTGCAAACTCTTTTCGATGCTGCCCAGCAAATCCTGCAGCGCTTCGAGATACAGCGGCTTGACCAGGTGATGGTGGAAGCCGGCCTCGGCCGTCAGGCGGCGGTGTTCGGCCTCGCCCCATCCCGTCTGGGCAATAAAGACCGTGTCCTTCAGGTCCTGGTCCTGACGCAGCAGGCGGCACAGGTCATAGCCGCTCATCCCGGGCAGGCCCAGATCCATCATGATAACGTCGGGACGATAGCCCTTGACGTCCTCGATCGCCTGTTTCGGCGACAGGGCCAGACGGTAATCGTAGCCCAGCATCTCGACCAGCCATCCTGTGGTCTGGGCCAAAGCCTCATTGTCCTCGATGATCATGACCCGCATGACCGAATTTCCGCCGGAGCCATCAGCCATGGCGGTCCCCATTTCTGCCTAGGTGTTGTGTCACTTTGCTTGCCCTGTGCGCCCAAAAAATCTTCCCCGGCGCCAGAACACAATGAATTTTTTATAATAAGGGTTAAGCGGCGTTCGGCCTAAAGTTTTGTAAAAAAAAAGTAAGTATGATTTTTCTCGTCGGTCAGCCGATCAAATGTCACGCGGTTCGCCGGCCTCGTTCAGCACGCGATTGAGCAGGTCCAGACTCACCGGCTTGGTGACGTGATGGTCGAAGCCGGCATCGAAGGCCTGGCGGCGGTCGCTTTCCTGGCCCCAGCCGGTCTGGGCGATGATGACCAGGTCGCCGCCGCCCGGCAGGGCGCGCAACTGCCGGCACACCTCGTAGCCGTCCATACCGGGCATGCCGATGTCCAGCAGCACCACGTCGGGCTGTTGTTTCCGCGCCGCCTCCAGCGCCGCGAGGCCGCTGTTTTCGACGCGCGGGCGATGGCCGATCAGCTCCAGCATCCACCGCGTGGTGTCGGCGGAGTCGGTATTGTCGTCGACGATCAGCACGTCCAGCGGTTTCGGGCTGGCCTCGGCGTCGCGACCGTCGGGGCGCGCTTCACCCGGCTCGGGCGCCATCGGCAGGCGTACGGTAAAGGTGCTGCCCTGGCCCACGCCATCGCTGGAAGCCACGGTGGTGCCGCGATGCATTTCGACCAGCTTCTGCACCAGGGCCAGGCCGATCCCCAAGCCGCCCTGGGACCGGTCGAGGTGCTGGTCGACCTGGGTGAACAGTTCGAACACCTTGGGCAACATGTCGGGCTCTATACCGACGCCGGTGTCCCTGACGCGGATTTCGATCCGTCCTGCGCTTTCGGTGACGCTGAGCGCGATCTTGCCGCCTTGCGGGGTATATTTGGCGGCGTTGTTGAGCAGGTTTGACACGATCTGGGCCAGACGCGTCAGATCGCCGTCGACCCATAGCGGTGTTTGCGACATCTCTACGGTCAAGGCGTGCCCGCCGGCGTCGATCAGCGGCTTGCTCGCTTCCAGCGCGGCGGCGATCGCTTCCTGGACGGCGACGCGCTCCAGGCGCAGGTCGATCTTGCCGCGGCTGACCCGCGACACGTCCAGCAGGTCGTCGATCAGCCGGACCAGGTGGGTCAGTTGCCGGTCCATCATGTCGCGCACCGAGTCGGCGCGTTCGCCGTCGGGCGACATGCGCAGGATCTGCAGACCGTTGCGGATGGGGGCCAGGGGGTTGCGCAGCTCATGTGCCAGGGTTGCCAGGAACTCGTCCTTGCGCTGATCGGCCTCCTTCAGCGCGTTGGCGTATTTGCGGCTTTCCTTGAGCAGGCGCAGGTTTTCCTCGGCAAAGGCCTTGAGGTTGTCGCGCTGGACGGCGATCTGCTGGCGTTGCAGGTACAGCTCGCAGAACACCGCCACCTTGGAGCGCAGCACGTCGGGCTCCAGCGGCTTTTCGAGGAAGTCGACGGCGCCGGCCTCATAGCCGCGAAAGCGGCGGGTCCGGTCGGTGCTCCCTGCCGTCAGGAACATGATCGGGATGCGGCGAGTGCGCTCATTACCGCGCATCAGCTCGGCCAGTTCGAAGCCGTCCATGTCCGGCATCATGACATCCAGCAGGGCCAGGGCGACATCGTGCTTAAGCAGGATTTCCAGCGCCTCGTTGCCGGAACGGGCCGTCAGCATGTTCAGGCCTTCCCGCCGCAGCAGGGCCTCCAGCGATTTCAGGTTCTCCGGCCGGTCGTCGACCAGAAGCAGGTTCACCGGCGTGACGGTGGTCAGATGGGTCGGCATGGCAGTCATGATACCCCCGCGCGGTGAAGCGCCAAAAGATGGTCGGCAATCGCGTCCAGTGATAGGACGTGGGCATCCGGGACCGCTCCACCCGCCGCGCGCGGCATGTCAGGCGCCCGGGCCTGGTCCGGCGACTGGATGATGGCCTGGCCGCCGGCGGCGCGCACGGCCTTCAGCCCCGCGGCGCCGTCTTCGTTGGCGCCGCTGAGGATGACGCCGACCAGGGCAGGGCCATAGGCGTCGGCGGCGGTTTCGAACAGGATGTCGATGGCGGGACGCGAAAACAGCACGGGTTCCTCACTGGACAAACTCAGGCGGCGGTCGGTTTCGACCAGCAGGTGGTAGTCGGAGGGGGCGAAATAGATGGTGCCGCGTTCGATCGGCTCCTTGTCGTCGGCCTCGCGCACGTTCATAGCGCACTTGGCATCGAACAGGTCGGCCATCAGACTCCTGCGGTCGGGCGGCAGGTGGATGACCACCATGACCGGCAGGGGATAGTCGGCCGGCAGGCGCGGCAGGATGGCCGACAGGGCTTCGACCCCGCCCGCCGACGCGCCGATAACGATAGCTTCCGCCGGATGGTCCTGGGTGACGGCCTTCTTCATGACAGGTCCCGCTTCTGGTATATGCGCTCCTCGCGCGCGAAATCGGAGAAGGCTTCGGAATGGTGCGAGAACCGCAGGGTTTCCTTGGCGCCCAGGCCTAAGAACCCCTTGCGGATCAGCGACGACTTGAACAGGCCGATGGCGCGGTCTTGAAGGGCGCGGTCGAAATAGATCAGGACGTTGCGGCATGAGCACAGGTGGGTCTCGGCGAAGACCGCATCGGTGGCCAGGCTGTGGTCGGAAAAGACGCAGTTCTTGCGCAAGCTTTTGTCGAACACCGCCGCGCCATAGGCGGTGCGGTAATAGTCCGACAGCGACGACTTGCCGCCCGACAGGCGGTGGTTCTCGGTGAACAGCTTCATGCGGTCCAGGCTGTAGATGCCGGCCTCGGCCTTTTTCAGCGCTTCGGGATTGATGTCGGTGGCGTAAAACAGGGTGCGTTGTTCCAGGCCTTCCTCGCGGAACAGGATGGCCAGGGAGTAGAGTTCCTCGCCGCTGGAACAGCCGGCGACCCACACCTTCAGCGACGGATAGGTCATCAGGTGCGGAATGACCTTTTCGCGCAGCATGCGGAAATACTGCGGGTCTCGGAATAGCTCGCTGACCTGGACGGTCAGAAACGGCAGCAACTGCGCCATCAGTTCCGGTTCGTGCAGCACGCGGTTCTGCAGGGCCGAGATGGTGGCGCAGCCGAAGGCAGCCTTGGCCTGGTTCAGACGGCGCTTGATCGAGGCCATGGCATAGCCGCGGAAGTCGTAGTGATACTTCTGGAAGACAGCCTCCAGCAGCAGACGGATTTCGATCTCGTCTGTCCGCCCCGCCGGTTCATGTCCGCCTGCGTTTACTTCGGCATCCATACCCGCACCAGCGATACCAGCTTGTCGACATCGAGCGGCTTGGCCATGTAGTCATTGGCTCCGGCTTCGATGCAACGCTCCTGATCGTCCTTCATGGCCTTGGCGGTCAGCATAATGACTGGCAGCTTCTTCCAGTCCTTTTTCTCGCGAATCTTCTTGGTCGCCGTCAGGCCGTCCATCTCCGGCATCATCACGTCCATCAGCACCAGGTCAATGGCCTGGCTCGGATCGCCCTGGACGCCCTCCAGCACCTCCAGCGCCTCGCGGCCATTGCGGGCGATCGACATGACCGCGCCCAGGGGTTCGAAGATGTTGGTGACGGCGTAGACATTGCGGACATCGTCCTCGACCAGCAGGATGCGGCGGCCTTCCAGCATGGCGTCGCGGTGCTTGGCCTTCTTGAGCAGTTTTTGCTGTTCGGGCGACAGCTCCGACACCACCTGGTGCAGGAACAGCGTCACCTCATCCAGCAGGCGCTCAGGCGACTTGGCGCCCTTGATGATGATCGAGCGTGAATAGCGGCGCAGGCGCTGTTCGTCGTCATAGGAGATGTCGCGCCCGGTATAGACGATGACCGGTGGGAAGGCGTAGGCCTCCTCCTGCGACAGGGTCTCCAGGAGCGAATAACCCGAGGCGTCGGGCAGGGACAGGTCCAGAACCATGCAGTCAAAGGTCTGTTCCTTGAGCTTTTCCAGACATTCGGCGGCGGTGCCGACGGCGACGCATTCGACGTCCTGGGACTGCAAAAGCTTGCACATAGCCTTGCGCTGAACCTCGTCGTCCTCGACGATCAGAACATGGCGCATCTGCTGGTCCAGGCGCGCCTCCAGGCCCTTGAAGGCGTCGACCAGTTCCTCGCGCTTGACCGGTTTCAGCATGTAGCCAACGGCGCCCAGGGACAGGGCGGTATGGGCATAGTCGCCGGCGGAAACCACGTGGACGGGGATATGGCGGGTGCGGACGTCGCGCTTCAACCGGTCCAGAACCGACAGGCCCGAGTGGTCGGGCAGGCCAACGTCCAGCACGATGGCCGACGGCGTATATTGCCGCGCCGTTGCCATGGCGTCTTCGGCCGTATGGGCGACCAGGCACAGGAAGTCGAGATCGTGGGCCAGGTCGTACAGGATGCGGGCAAAGGCGGGATCGTCCTCGACCACAAGGATGCTGCGGGCGCCGGTTGTGATCTTGTCGCGGTCGTCCTGGACGCCGGGTCGCGGTTTGATGGCGGTCGCCAGGTCGACGACGGGCTGAGGCAAGACGGCCGGTTGCGGCGCCGGTGCGACCCGGGTGTCGATGTGGTTTTCGACGTGGCCCAAGTCATAGGCCAGGGGCAGGGACAGGCTGAAGGTCGAGCCACGGCCCAACTGACTGATCACCGAAAGCTTTCCGCCCAGCAGACGCGACAGCTCACGCGAGATCGACAGACCCAGTCCGGTGCCGCCGTACTTGCGGCTGATCGTACCGTCGGCCTGGCGGAAGGCGTCGAAAACCTGGTGCTGATGCTCCGCCGAAATCCCGATTCCCGTATCCTTGACGGCGAAGACAATGCCATCGCTTTCCTTCAGTATGGCCAGTTCGACGGTGCCGTTCTCGGTAAACTTGCAGGCATTGCTCAGCAGGTTCTTGAGCACCTGTTCCAGGCGCTGGCGATCGGTGGTGACGGTTTCGGGTACGCCTTCGCCCAGGCGGGCGGTCATCTTCAGCCCCTTCTGGTTGGCGATGGGGGTGAAGACGCGCTCCATATCCGAAGCTAACCGTTTCAGCGACACGCTTTCCGGATGGATCTCCATCTGGCCGGCCTCGATCTTGGACAGGTCCAGGATATCGTTGATCAAAGCCAGCAGGTCGTTGCCCGACGACTGGATGGTGCGGGCAAATTCGACCTGTTCCTCGCTGAGGTTGCCCTCCGAATTGTCACTGAGCAACTTGGCCAGGATCAGCGACGAATTCAGCGGTGTGCGCAGTTCGTGCGACATGTTGGCCAGGAAGTCGGACTTGTAACGGCTGGACTGTTCCAGTTCGCGCGCCTTCTGGTCGACCTCGTCCTTGGCGCGGCTGAGGTCGTCGCGCTGGGCCTCCAGTTGCGCCGCCTGTTCCTCCAACTGGGTATTGGTCTGTTCCAGTTCGGCCTGCTGCTGCTCCAGGCGGACATGCGATTCCTTGAGGGCGCGGCTTTGTTCTTCCAGCTCTTCGTTGTTGACGCGCAGTTCTTCGCTCTGGCTCTGCAGTTCTTCCGACTGGCGCTGGGTCTCTTCCAGGAAATTCTGCAGGGACGCGCGGTAATTGGCCGACCGGACGGCGACGCTGATCACCTCGGACGCACGCTCCAGCAGTTCGGTCGTGGCCGGCGGATAGGCATGCAGGAAGCCCAGTTCGACCACGGCCTCGATCATGCCGTCGGACTTGGCCGGCAGGATGACGACATGGCGCGGCCGCCACTGGCCCAGGGCGGCGCCGGCGGTCAGGTGGCTGTCGGCGATGTCGTTGACCACCATGATGCTGCCCTCCGCCACCGCCTGGCCCAGCAGGCTCTGGCCGCGGCTGAAGCTTGCCGGCACATCGTCATCGACGGGGACCCCGTAGGTCGCGACACGCTTGTAGGTGCTGCCGTCGGCGGCATAGAAGGCGCCTGCATGGGCTTCGGTATATTTGGCCAGGTTGGCCAGGGCGTTCTTCGCCAGCTGATCCACGCGCTGTTCGCCCAGCAGGGCGGCGCTCAGGGACGCCTGGCCGGTCTGCAGCCAGTCGTTGCGGCGGCGCGCGGCGGCGGTCCGGCTGATCAGCCACGTGATCGCGATGGACAGAATGACGCCGATGATCGACGAAATAACAACACTGACGACCGTCGTGATATAGGCCTGCTGGCGTTCGCCGATGCGCTCTTCGCGTTCGCGCCGGGCTTCCGCCTGCATGTCCGCGATGAGCGTGCGGATCGAGTCCATCGACGCCTTCCCGCGATTGGTCTTGATGGTGAGAACCGCGGCCTCTTCACCCTGTCTCTGGTATTCCCCGATGACCTGGGCCAATTCCGCAAGGCGCACGTCGATACGCGCCCGCAGAAGGTCCATCCGGTCCTTTAATTCGGGGTGGTTGGCGACCTGACGCTCAAGCGTGATGACCTGTTGTTCCAGCGCCGGAATGGCGGAATTGTAAGGCTCAAGATAGCTGGGGTCGCCGGTAAGCACGAAACCCCTTTCGCCTGTTTCGGCGTCCTTCAACAGGGACAGGGTGTTGTTCAGCGCCTGGATTGTGTCGTGAGTGGCGGTGACCTGGGTGATATTGCGGTTGAGATTGCTGAGACTGGCGTAGGACACGAGGCCACTGACGACAAAAAAGACAGCAATCAGGGCGAGACCAAGAGAAATCCCGAGGTCGCTACGAAACTGTCTTTCGGCCGCCGCCTTCTTCCAAAATGTCATATGATCTCAGTCCCCATTATCCAACCGGCCCACCGCATTGCGGTTTGCCGACGATTGACCCTATGGACGGTACCATAAGCATCCAATAAGGAGCGCGCAGGGCCGTATAAGGTTTTAATAAGTCTACGCTTTTTTACTGACGTTCGGCGGCGTCGGCATAACGCCTTGCCAGGATGCTGCACACGATAAGCTGCAATTGGTGGTACAGCATGATGGGCAGCATGATCATGCCCATGGCCGGGTGTCCAGCAAACAAAACGGCGGCAATGGGCGCGCCGTTGGCCAGGCTTTTTTTCGATCCGCAGAAAACCGCGGCCACCTCGTCCTCGCGCGGGAAGTGGAAAGCCCGGGCGGCGAAGCGGGTGGCGGTGAGAACTATGGCCAGCAGGGCGGAGACCATGAGAAGAATGCCCAGCAGAACCAGGGGATTATACTGCGTCCAGATCCCGGCCAGGGTCGACTCACAGAAGGCGGCATAGACGATCAGCAGGATCACTGTGCGGTCAGCCTTGGTGATCCAACTCTTGTGGCGGGCGATGATGTCTTTCAGCAGCGGGCGGAACATCTGGCCGGCGGCGAAGGGGAGCAGCAGTTTCAGGGCGACGTCGAGGATGGCGGGCAGAAGCGGCAAATGCTGGCCTGTGCCGGCGCTGACGACGATGGAGACCAGGAAGGGCGTGACCACCATGCCGATCAGGCCCGACAGGGTGGCGTCGAACACGGCGCCGGGGACATTGCCTTTGCCCAACGCGGTCATGGCCACCGAGGACGAGATGGTCGACGGCAAGGCGCAGAGATAGAAGAAGCCCAGCCGGACATCCTGGGGCAGGAAGGCCTGGGTTCCGAAAAAGACGGCAAACCCGATGGCCGGGAACAGCACGAAGGTGGCGGCATGAACGAAGAGGTGCAGCTTCCAGTTGGCGGCGCCGGCCTTGACGGCGTGGGGCGACAGGTTGGCGCCGTGCAGGAAGAAGACCAGGGCGATGCCGATCTGCGTGACGATATCGAGGTGCAGGATCCCGCCCTTGGCGCCGAACTGCGGGAGCAGCAGCCCCAGCACCACGGCCCCCAGCATGGCGGCGACAAACCCGTCGAGTTTTAAAAACTTCATCCAGTATTCCCACACGGAGCCGCACGCACCCTCCTCCCTACGAAGTGGGGAGGCCGGGTGAGCAAGAGCGTATACGCTCGCAGCGCAAGGAAGCGGTGGAGGGGGATTCTGTAGACGTCGCCGCCGCTCGGCTTCCGTATTAGCTCAATTCTGGCTGATACGGAACGGGCACGACTGCCGGTAAAGATACCCCTCCACCACTTCCTTGCACGGCAAGGGCTATACCCTTGCTCGCTCACCCGGCCTCCCCATGAGATGGAGAGGAGAAGATCAGATGCTCCCCTTAACTTCGGGTGCGATTCTGCAGCTAACCGTAGTTGCCGATGACTTACAAAAAGTTATTCGGCCAGATCATCGTCCGCCACATATGCGCCACCGGCGAACCATCGAACCCCAAACCCTCTTTCGGCGTCTTGAAATGCCGGCCGATGATGTCGTCGAACATCTCCAGATCCGGCAAGGGGCCGTTGTCGAACAGATAGGTGTCGTAGATGGTCACCTGACGCGACGCCATGTACCAGCGATGCCCGCGGGCGAGTTCTGCATCACGACGAATATACTCCGGCGGCACATAGTCCGGACCGAAGAAGCGGTTGTAATTGTCCGGATAGGGATAGCCGTTCGGCTCATCGGCGAAATAACGCAAAGCCTGGTGATACTGCACCGCCCAGGCGACCTTTTCGCTGACATAAGGCGCGATCATCTGGGCGCCCCAGTAGCCGTGATCCGACCGGATCAGGCAGGGCAGCGAAATATCGTGCAGCAACACGGCCAGTACGACATCCTCGTCCAACCCGGCCTCCAATGCCTTCTGGGCCGAGATCAGCAGATGCCGGCCGGTCACGCCCAGCTCCAGCAAGCGATAACGGAAGAATTCCTGTAAGGTCGGCGCCGAAGGCATACGCGGCAGGGCGGGATTATCGCCCATCATAAATACCGCGCCGGTCGCCATCTGCTTCAGGCCTTCGGTCTCGAAATCGGGCAGGTCGGTGCCCAACTGGCCCACGGCCGCCGGCACGATGATCCGCCGCCGCCCCGATTGCGGAAAGTCGTCAAGTTCACACATTCAGCCCGTCACCCTGGCGCGGCATGCCCCGAATCCTATGGACACAAAACCGTCGGCGGTACAACGCCCGGCCAGCCAGACCTCGTCGCCGTCCTCCAGGAAGCGGCGCATCTCACCCGAAGGCAGGTCGACCGGCACCTTGCCGCCGTGGCTCAGTTCCAGCAGGCTGCCAGCCTGGTCCGGTTGCGGGCCGGACAGCGTACCGGTGCCGAGCAGGTCGCCGGTGGTCAGGTTGCAGCCATTGCTGGCATGATGGGTGACGATCTGGGCGGGGGTCCAATACATGGCGTCGCGTGCCGAACTGCGGCTCAACACGTGCGGCGCCAGGCCTTGGTCGCGCATGGCGGCGGTCTGGATATGAACCTCCAGCGCCACGTCATAGACCGTGGTCTCGCCGCGCAGATAGGGCAGGGGCTCCGGGTCGCCGTCGGGGCGCGGCAAGGCAGGAACGCGGAACGGTTCCAGAGCCTCCGCTGTCACGACCCAGGGCGAGACGGTCGAATGGAAATTCTTGGCCAGGAAGGGCCCCAGAGGCTGGTACTCCCACGCCTGAACGTCGCGCGCCGACCAGTCGTTGAGCAGGCACAGGCCGGCGATATGCGCTTGCGCTTCGTCCAGCGGAATGGGCCGGCCCAGGTCGTTGCCGCCGCCGATCCACAGGCCCAGTTCCAGCTCGAAATCGAGCCGTTTGCAGGGACCGTAGACCGGCACATCGCTGTCGGCGGGCTTGGTCTGGCCGTGGGGGCGGACGACCGCCACGCCGGACGGCCGAATGCTGGAGGCGCGGCCGTGATAGCCGATCGGTACATGCTTGTAGTTGGGCAGCAGTGGATTGTCCGGCCGGAACAGAGCTCCGACCGCGCTGGCGTGGTGGATGCCGACATAGAAGTCGGTATAGTCGCCGACGCGCACCGGCAGATGCAGGGTGCAATCGGCGGCGCGGTACAGATAGGCTTGCGCGACCGCACGATACTGCGGATCGCTGAGCAGTTTCGACATCTGGCGGCGCAAAGTTTTGCGCAGGGCCGGCGTGCCCAGAACATCGGCGAGATCGCGCGGCGCTTCGCCGATCAGACCGGCCTCGGCCAGGGCTTCCAGTTCGATGATGTGGTCGCCAATGGCCACACCGGGGCGTGGCGCTTCGTCGGCCGGGCTGAACAGGCCGAACGGCAGGTTCTGGATCGGAAAGTCGTTGTGACCATTTGCGTCGGCCACCCAACTGGTCAGGTTCGGATTGTGGGTCTCATCGATCAAGGGAGTTTCGCTTTCTCAAATCCGCCCCAGCAGGCGTCATAGTCCTTTTGCGCCGTCGTTGCGGCCATCGTGGTGGGAACCAGCACCCAGCGGGTTTCAAACATAAAGGCCATGGTGTCGGCGATGCGGTGCGGCTTCAACTCGGCGGCCACCGCCTTGGCGTAGCTGTCGCGGTCGGGGCCGTGGGCGTTCATGCAGTTATGCAGCGAAGCGCCGCCGGGGGCGAAGCCTTCGGCCTTGGCGTCGTACTGGCCTTCGATCAGCCCCATGAATTCGCTCATGATGTTGCGGTGGAACCAGGGCGGCCGGAGGGTATCCTCGGCCACCATCCAGCGCGGCGGGAAGATGACGAAGTCGCAATTGGCCGTCCCCGGCGTGTCGCTGGGCGAGGTCAGTACGGTGAAGATCGACGGGTCGGGGTGGTCGAAACTGACCGTATTGATCGTGTTGAACCGGCGCAGGTCGTAGCGATACGGCGCGTTATTGCCGTGCCAGGCGACGACGTCGAAGGGCGAATGGTCCAATGTTGTCGTCCAGAAATCTGCCATGAATTTCTGCACCAGGATATGCGGGCCGTCGATATCTTCGAAGGCGGCCACGGGCGCTTCGAAATCGCGCGGATTGGCCAGGCCGTTGGCGCCGATCGGCCCAAGATCGGGGAGACGGAACGGCGCGCCGTAGTTCTCGCAGACATATCCCCGCGATGGGCCGGTGACTTCGACCCGGAACTTCAGCCCGCGCGGGATGACAGCGATCTGCAACGACTCGACCTCCAGCACACCGCATTCCGTCATAATGCGCAACATGCCCTGCTGGGGCACGATGACCATTTCGGCGTCAGCATTGAACAGGACGCGGTCCATGCTGCGGGTGGCCGTGTACAGGCTGATGACGACGCCCGCCTGCGTGGCGACGTCGCCGGTTCCGGCATAGGTCGCCATTCCGTCGAGAAAGTCATGCTCGCCCTTGATCGCCACCGGCGACCAGCGCAGCCGGTTCGGCGTGACCGCGTTGAAGAACGGCGCGCTTTGCCAGCGTTCCGCTGTCTCCATCTGCTGAAACGGCGGATGCTGGGCGCTGGGGCGCAGGCGGTAAAACCAGGTGCGGCGATTTTCGCTGCGCGGCGCCGTAAAGGCCGTGCCGGAAAACTGTTCGGCATAGAGCCCAAACGGCACATGCTGCGGCGAATTACGCCCGACAGGGAGGGCGCCCGGCACCGCTTCGGTGGCGAAATGATTGCCGAAACCGCTCAGATAGGCCGCCATGATGTCCTCCGTTGCGCGCAGCATAGTATCATATGAAACTGTTTTCCAGCCTTCAATTGCCTTGACTCACTGTTCCCACATAGTATGGTTTCTTCATAATAAATGGGATAAACACCAGGGACCGTCCAGATGACCATAGAGCGTTTCGTCGACGCCCACATACATCTTTGGCAGATTCGGCATCTTTGGCAGCTCTCCCACATTCGTTATCCGTGGCTGACCCCGCCGTTTTCGGACGATGGCCCCAATGGTTCCGTCGAATCGATCGCCCGTGACTACCTGCCGGCAGACTATCGCGCCGATGCCGCCGGTTTCAACGTCACCAAGACCGTCCATATCGATGCCGGCGCCCATCCCGGCGACGCCCTGATGGAGACGCGGTGGCTGCAAGGTCTGCCCGGCGGTCCCGACGCGATCGTCGCCTTTGCGGCGCTGAACGACCCTGACGTCGAGCGCCTGCTGGCGGCGCATGTCGAGAGTCCCAAGGTGCGCGGCATCCGCCATATCCTGAACTGGCATCCCGATCCACGCCTGACCTATGGGCCTGACAACCTGTTCGACGATCCGCAGTTGGCCAAGGGCTATGCCTTGCTTGCCAAGTACGGGTTAAGTTTCGATCTGCAAATCTATCCGGTCCAGATGCTGCAGGCCTATGAGGTGGTGAAAAACCATCCCGACATCCTGGTGATGATCAACCATATGGGCATGCCGGTCGACGGTGTCGAACCGTGGCGCACCGGTATGCGTAAGCTGGCGGAATTGCCGCACGTGGCAGTCAAGATTTCCGGTCTCGGTTTCATTGACCGGAACTGGACGACGCAGAGCATCGCGCCACTGATCCAGGAAACCATCGACATCTTCACGCCGGCGCGCGTCATGTTCGCCAGCGACTTCCCGACGGATAAGCTGTTCAGCGGCTATGCGCGGCAATTGACTACCTACGATGAGCTGACGGCAAAGTTCAGCCAGCAAGAACGGGACGCCATGTTCGCGGCGAATGCGGAACGCTTATACAGGATCTGACAACGATATGACTCCAAACCCCTTGGTGGGCGTGATCTATCACTGGCTGGGCGGCCTCGCCTCGGCCAGCTTTTACGTGCCCTACAAACGCATCAAACTGTGGTCGTGGGAGATCTTCTGGCTGACCGGCGGGATCTTCTCGTGGCTGATCGCGCCGTGGCTGTTCGCCTTCTTCATGACCCAGGACTTGGGCGGCGTGCTCAGCCGCACCCCCCAGGACGAGATCCTGAAGTGCATCGCCTATGGCGCTGCCTGGGGCGTCGGCGGGCTGACCTTCGGCCTGACCATGCGCTATCTCGGCCTGTCGCTGGGCATGGCCGTGGCGCTGGGCCTGTGCACGGCGATCGGCACCTTGGGCCCACCCATCGTCACCGGCGAACTGGGTGAACTGGCGGCCAAGCCCGGCAGCCTCTATACCTTTATCGGCGTCGGCCTGGTGCTGGTCGGTATCCTGGTCGTGGCCCGCGCCGGCCATTCCAAGGAAAAGGAAATCCCCGGCGAAAAGGAAGGCCTGGAAGAATTCCACCTGGTTAAGGGCCTGCTAATCGCCATCCTGTGCGGCGTGATGTCGAGCTTCTTCGCCTTCGGTCTGACGGAAGGCGACCAGATCAAGGCCCTGACGGCGGCGGCCGGGACCGGCCCGCTGTGGGTCGGCCTGCCTGTGCTGTGCGTGGTGCTGATCGGCGGTTTCCTGACCAACTTCATCTGGTCGGGTTACCTGATCCTGAAGAACAAGTCGGCCGGTAACTGGATCGGCAAGACGCCGACCGGCGAGAAGGTGCCGCTGCTGCCCAACTACCTGCTGGCAGCGTTTGGGGGGACGCTGTGGTACTTCCAGTTCTTCTTCTACTCGATGGGCGAAAGCCAGATGGGCGCGTTCGGCTTCTCGAGCTGGACCCTGCACATGGCGTCGATCATCCTGTTCTCGACCCTGTGGGGCTTTGCCCTGAAGGAGTGGAAGGGCACGTCGTTCAAGACCCAGGCTCTGGTGTGGCTTGGGATCGGCTTGCTGGTCGGTTCGACGGTGGTGATCGGCTACGGCAATTTCGAAGCCCAGAAGGCGGCGGATGCGGCGGCGAAGGTCGTAGCGGTAAAGTAGGAACTCTTGTCCTTCTCCCTCTCCCCACTTGAGGGGAGAGGGTAGGGGTGAGGGGTTGGTTCGGCCAAAAACTGTAAAAGTTGAACCTCCTCAACCCCTCAGGCTCGCCGCCCGCCCCGTCGCATTCACTTCGTTCCGCTCTCGTCCTCTCCCCTCAATGCCTGCCGGCGAGGCTGGGGAGAGGGAAATTTGTGTTTACCCGGCTGTCACGTCATCCAAGATTTGTTCCAGCCTCTCATCCCGGGCCGTCGTCAATGCCACCCGGTCCAGCACCAGTCCGCGCACATGCCGTGCCCATAGCCCCCAGGCTGGCGTCACCCCGAACATCGACGGTTCCGGATAAGCATCGGCCAACTCGCCGGGCATCTCCACAGGCAAGCCCCCGCCGCGATAGCTCAGCCGCACATCCTGCAGCACCAGATCCTCGACGGGATGCCCGGGCAAACCCATGATCATGGCGCAGTAATCCGCCAGCACATCCTCAGCCGTAAACCGCCGCACCGTCACCCGCCGGATGCCTCCGGGCACAGCCCCTTCCGGCGCGCGCAACCGGGCGCCGACGCGCAGAAACAACGGTGCCGTCGTGACCTCCTGCAAGGTGACATCCTCGACCGTGACATCCTCGATCACCCCGCCGTCGACCGTCTCCAGCGCCAGCCCGCGCGAACGCTCGAAACGGCAGTCGCGGATGGTGATCCGCCGAAAATCCCCGCTCGACTCCGTGCCGATCTTGATCCGGCCGGTCACCCGGTCGCGGTCCGGCGAGAGTTCCTGCGTCCGGCCGAAGGTCCCGTCCACCATCGTCCCCGGATCATAGCCCGACACGACACAGCCCTCGATCAGCACATCCTCGACCGCCCGGCGCTCGCCCAGGGCAAACGACGACTTCAGCACAATCGCATCGTCATTGGGTGTATTGACCCGGCAGCCGCGCACCACCACCCGCTTGCAGCTGTCGATATCCAGCCCATCACGATTGGTGTCCACCGTCAGGTCCTGACAGACCAGATCATCGCACCCCGTCGCCAGCAGGGCAAAATGCCCGCCGCGCACGATGGTTATTCCGCGCAACACGACATTGCGGCAGCGTTTCAGCGAAATCGCCTTGTTGCCCAGACCCTGCATGGCCGAGACTTCGGGCGCCAGTTCAGCCATGACCTCGGCCGACAGCCCGCGCATCGAAAGCGGAAATTCACCGGCCTGCTTTTTCCACTGTGAGCCCGGCCCTTCGCGCGTCAAACCGGCGCCGTCGATCACGCCCTCGCCTTCGATGACGATATCGCGCAGGCCCTCGCCCCAGATCAGGCTGTTGCGCCAGTGCGAATGGCCGAAGTCCTGGTACAGGTCGAACGGATTGTCCTCGGGCAGGTCGTAGCCCTTACCGGGCGCCGCCTCCAGCACCGCACCGGCGGTCAGGTGCAGGGTCACGCCGCTGACCAACCGAAGGGAATAGCTGAGATAACGGCCGGGTGGAAACAGCACGGTACCGCCGCCGGCACAGGCCTGGACGGCGGCATTGATGGCGTCGGTATCCAGGGTGACGCCGTCGCCGGTGGCGCCGAAGTCGCGGACGTTGCGGATCATGCCTTCTTGCGGCTCCGGCCCCACAGGCGCTCGAACTTGAAGCCCGTCAGGTCCTCTACGATCCGCTTGCTATCCTCCGATTCCGGTTCGGTTTCACCGGCCCGCAGACGCTCGACCTCATGGATCAGCACGGCGTGGGTCCTGGCATTGAGGCGGAAATTCCAAGACGCCCAGGCCCCCAGGGCCATCATCAGGATCGGGCCGAAGATGATGACCAGGACGATGGTCTGGATGGCCAGCGGCGTCTGGGTAACGAATTCGGTGGCCTTCTTGGGCGTGGCGACATAACCGCCGGCATTGATCAGCCAGCCGGTGACGATCAGGGCCCCCGATTGGGCGAATTTGCGCGTGAAGGTCATCACGCCGGCAAAGATGCCTTCGCGGCGCAGACCGGTGGCGGCTTCATCGATATCGGGTAGGTAGTTATAGACCGACCATGGCACGAAGTTCAGCGTACCGCGGCCCAGGCCGGCCAGGATGATTGGAATGAACAGCCAGAACAGCAGGACCAGGCTGAGCGGATTGGACAGGAGGTTCAACACATTGCCATTGAGCGGCGCCAGGGCCTGCGCAAACCCGGCGGGCTGGATCAGATAGAAGACCCCGAACAACAGCACCGCGACGGTGACGAAACCGGCGGCAATGCGGTAGGCCAGGGTCGGCCCGGTCCGGATGGCCACCTGAATGGCGATGATGACCGAGATCAGCTGGGCGAAATACATGGTCATCATCAGGGCGCCGATCAGGGTGGTCGCTTCCCCAATGGACACCGCCGCGCCCGCCGTCAGCACGGTGGCGACGAAGATCGGCAAGGCCGTATTGAAGATGTCCTGCGACAGGTAGCCGCCGAGATAGATGCTGATATGCTGACGGAAAGCGCGGATGCGCAGGGTCGAGAACAGGTCGCCGAACATCTTGAACGGGATCAGCAGGGCGGCTTTCAGTGATGGCGGCGCCGGCGTGTGCGCCAGTTCTTCGTCGCTATAGGGCCGCTCCCACGAGAAGATGATGACCAGCACGACGACCAGTGAGAACAGCACGCCGAAAATGGCGGCCATGATCAGGAAGACATGCGGCGAGCCTTCGCCGGCCAGCATGGTGGTCAGGATGGGCATGAACGAGGCGGCAATGGCTGAAGTCTGGGCGACGATCATGCGCGCGCCGGCGAACTTGGCCTTTTCCTTGTAATCCTTGGTCATTTCCGCGGCCAGGGTTTCCCACGGAATCAGGAACATGGTGTAGACGAATTCGAAGAAAATAAAGGCCAGCAGATAGTACCAGAAGGTCTGGCCGGTGACGAACAGCAGGGCGAAGCTGGGCAGCAGCGGCACGGTGATCATCAGGAAGATCTTGCGCCGGCCGATCTTGCGGCCGATCCAGGTGTGGCGCAGATTGTCGGAAATGTAGCCGATCAGCGGGCAGGTGATGGCTTCCAGCAGGCGGGGCAGGCCCAGGATCAGGCCGGCCTCACCGGCGTTGAGCCCGCAGAAGGTCGTGAAGAAATAGAACAGCCAGCCGGTAACGACGGCCTGCGCGCCGGCGCCGAGGAGATCACCCGACCCCCAGCCCCAGTAATTGACCCAAGACGGCTTGCGCGCCTGCATGACGGTACTCCCTGTAAACCCCCTCTCCCCGTTTACGGGGAGAGGGTAGGGGTGAGGGGCTTCCTTCCGGCGCATAGCCGTCGTCGGAAGGCCCCTCACCCGATCGCCTTCACTTCGTTCGGCTCTCGTCCTCTCCCCTCAAGAGGGGAGAGGTAATTCTTATCAGATAAACCGGTGCGTAAACTCACCCAGCGCCAGCAGGGCCATCGACTGGCCATACGGCATGCTGGTCAGCGGGATGTCCTTGTATTCCTGGATGGTGTTGAACACCGGCGTGCCGAACGAGGTCTGCTGCAGCTCGCCGTCATCCGAGATATGGCCTCGCACGGCCTTGACCGCCTTGATGCCCATGGCCTCGTAGGACTTGTCGATATAGCCCTTGCGCACCGCCTTCAGGATGCCGAAGGCGAAACCGGCCGAGGCCGAAGCCTCCTCATACGACGTCTCGTCGTCCAGGATGGTCCGCCACAGGCCCGACGGCGCCTGGTATTGCGCCAGGGCCTTGATCTGGGCCTCCAGGGTCTCGACCAGGAACAGGCGCAGGCCATCTTCGGCAGGCAACTCCAGCAGTTCGATAAATTCCGGAATGGCGATCGTCACCCACGAATTGCCGCGCGCCCACAGGGCATTGGCGAAGTTGTGCCGGCCGTCGAAGGTCCAGCCGTGGAACCACAGACCCGACTTGCGGTCGGTCAGATATTTGATATGCAGCATGAACTGCCGCTTGGCTTCCTCGACATAGTGCGGCCGGTCCAGCAGCAGGCCGATCTTGGCCAGGGGCAGGACCGACATCATCAGGGTATCGTCCCACATCTGCTGGTTATTGACCGAGTTGAAGACGATGTGCTGAAAGCCGTTCTCTTCGGTGCGCGGCAGGCCGTCCATCAGCCATTCGGCCCAGATGTCGAGATAGGGCAGGTAGGTGGTGTTGCCGGTGCGCTCATAAAGATAGGCGAGGGTCAGGAACGGCGCCATGGTGTTGATGTTCTTCGACGGCGTGCCTTCCTTGAAGCGCGCCTCGAACCAGTCGACCATGATGTCCCAGGCGGCTTCGTCGCCCGACACCTCCCAGTGCTTGTAGATGCCGTACAGGCCGACGCCGTGCGTCCATTCCCAGCCGGCCCAGCCTTTGGTGTCGATGACGCGGCCGTCGTCCAGGTGCAGCAGGAACTGACCGGTTTCGTCCTTGATATTGACCAGGTTGTGGATCAGCCGGCGAATGGCGTCATCATAGTCGGCGCGGGTGGCGCCGAGCGAAGCAACATGGTGGGCAAGCAAGGACATCGGAGTCAGCCTATCTCTGGTTTTTACTGGGTTGAGGGACGGGTTCCACCGGCACGCCGCCGCGGACATTACGCAGCACGACCAGTTTCACGGGTTCAGGGGCGTTCTGCGGCTTGCCGTCGGTGGTGACCGCGAACGTCAGGGTGTTGTCGCCATTGGCATTGAGAATGCCGGGCGGCAGGATGAAGGTCTTCTGCGGCCCGATGTGCGACAGGAAGTTGCCGACATGCCAGCCGTTGACGAAGATCAGGATGCGCGTCCGGTTGACGGTGCGCGGCACATCGGGATCGCCGAAGACCAGGCCGATCTGGGTGTCGTGGTCCTTGGGCAGGTCCAGCTTGAAATTGGTCCGCAGCCAGTAGGTGCCCGGTCCCGGCGGATCGTCGTCGAAGGTACCCGCTTCCCATCCCGTGGTGTCGGCGAACGGGGCGACCGGCAGGTACCAGCCCTCGCGCTCACCGTACAGGCCGCCGTTGTTCATCGGCCCGCGCACCAGGTCGGAAATGAACTCGCCGCCCTTATTGCCCTGAATCTTCCAGTTAATGCGAAGTTTCCCGAGCTCGACCGAAATCAGCCCGCGCGCTTCCTTATGCTCATCATCGGCGCCCAAGTCCCAGTTGTGCGCATTATTGCGCACCATGATTGAGACCGTGTGCTCACCGGGACGCAGGGCGGGGATATAGAGGTGCGACTTCATCGTCGTCTTGGGCCGCGCCTCTCCGGCCGTGCCCTCGCGCTCGCCGATGAAGCGGCCGTCGATCCACACCTGGGCCACGCCGGCCGGGCCGCCATTCCAGGTAAAATTAAGGGTTTCCGGCGACTGGCCCGTCACGCGGAACTTGCCGCGGTACCAGACGTCGCCGTGGTGAAAGCCGTAATCGCTCATGGCCAGGACCGGCGCGCCCGGGGGCGGCTGGGTATCCAGGGTGGCGGCGGATTCCTTCAGGTCGGCGACGCGCCACTGGCTGTCGTCGAACTTCGGATCGGCTTCCTGGGAGTCCTTGCGGCGAACCCATTGTAATTCCATCAGGTTGGGCACGGAGGCCTCCTGGGGACCGGCCAGGCCGGTGGTCCACAGGGCGCCTTCCATGACCTCGAACTGGGCCGGCTGGCCGTTGAAGGTCAGGGTCTGGACCGGTTTCGGCGCCCAGATCTCGATCGTGCTTTCCTTTTCGGTATCGCCGGTCAGGTGCAGGGCGCCGTTGTCGAACTTTGCGGTTCGGATGAGGGCGTTGCTGCGTTCCAACACCGGTCCGTCCGGGGTGTCCTGGCGCCAGAAGGTCTTGGCGACCTCGTCCTCGGCCAGCAGCAACTCCAGGCGTTCGTTCGGGGCCGTCTCGATGCGCACCCGGTTCATGGCGGCATGGACGTAGTTCAGCCGCAGGGTCTTGGTCTTGGCGTCCCAGACGTTGGTGACATTGCCGCTCAGGATCGTGACCTTCGGCTTTTTCGCAAAGCGCAGCACGGTTTCGCCGTCCTCGCCGCGTGGGCCGTAGAACAAAGCGATATCGCGGTCGCCTTGGCGCAGGTGGGTCTGAAGCTGCGATGTCGAATAGACGACATGCTGGCGTTCCAGGGCATAGTCGGCGACCAGCAGCTTGGCGTCCTGGCCGTTGAGGCGCAAGGTGCCCTGCTGCGGCACGCGGAAGGTACCGTCGCGGGTGGTCAGGTCGAAGCTGAACGGGTTGTCGCCGAATTCGTCGGTCGGCTCGTGGATGGCGAAGATCAGGTCGCCATGCTCTTGCGGGCTGCGATTGTGGTACAGCTTCACCTTGGGCGAGGACGAGGTCAGAACCTCCGCCTTGTCCATGGCGCCCAGCAGCGGTTCGGCCGCCTGGACGAACTGGCCCATCTGTTTCAGGGTATATTGCTTGTCGCGCAGGCCGCGGGCTTCGTCGATGCCGGCGCCGTAGTCGTAGGAAGTGTAGACCACGCTGGCCGGGGTCCAACCCCAGGAGGTGCCGCCGAAGGCCATGTAGATCGAATGGATCGACAGGCCG
This sequence comes from Asticcacaulis sp. AC460, assembly GCF_000495795.1. GTDB lineage: Bacteria > Pseudomonadota > Alphaproteobacteria > Caulobacterales > Caulobacteraceae > Asticcacaulis. The sequence goes on along the minus strand of NZ_AWGD01000002.1, from coordinate 67,058 downwards.
TTGATCAGGCTGCTGCCGAAGAAGGTCTTCACATACTCGGAACCGATGCGCTTCGAGGTGCAGTCATAGCTGCCGATGCTGCCCCAGAAGTCGAACCAGCCGCTGCCGATTTCGGCGGCAAACCCCGGCGTGTTGGGTGAGGTCAAGGCGCCGATCTTGACGGGGTTCTTCGGATCGGGCGCGGTCGCGCCTTCCGGAATCTCGGCATACATGCCCCAGTTGGGCACCTTATTGGGCTTGCCGATGTCGTGGGTATTGGTGCAACCGCCGCCGGGATAGCCGTCGAAGGCGTAGATGTCGACCGGACCCGGCACCGACCACGGCGTAGACGAATTTTTCGGCGTCCAGTTGGGCAGGCGCGACTGGGCATTATGGAAAATGGGCACGGTGATGCCGTCCGCCTTGGCCTTGTCGTACAGGTGCTGCATGTAACGCTGGTGCGTCGGGGTGGTCAGGCCCAGCTCGTTTTCGATCTGGTACAGGATGACCTTGCCGCCGCCATTGGTGATCTGGTGGCGTTCGACAATGGCATTGATCTGGGTCATCCACTGGTCGACGTCCTTCAGGTATTCGGGATCGTCGGTGCGGGCCAAAGCCTTCTGCCGCGCCAAATAGCCTGGGAAGCCGCCCATGGTCAGTTCGGCGTTCACATAAGGACCCGGCCGGATGATGACATACATGTCGAGCTCTTCGGCCATCTCGATGGCGCGCTCGATGTCACGGACGCCGGAAAAGTCGTACTGGCCCGGCATGGACGAGTGGTAACCCCAGTCCATATACAGGGCGACGGTGTTGAAGCCCGAGGCCTTCATCTTCTGCAGGACATCGCGCCACAACGACGGCGACGGCAGGCGGAAGGGATGGAATTCACCGGCCCAGACCATGGTGCGCTCACCATCGATCATCAGCGAGTGCTTATCCCAGGTAATCTGCTTGCCCTTGACCGAAGGCGCGGTGGCGGCCTCGACCGTGGCGGTCGGTTCGCTCAAAACCGTGAAATGGCGCACGGCGCCGGAGACGCCGCCCAGTTCCTGGCGCGGGGTCCAGGTCTTCAGCCAGTCGTAGCTGTCGGAATACCAGTAGCGTTTGGTCAGGTAGTCGTCGAAATAGATGCGAAAGCCAGGCTTGCCGTCCTTGTCCTTAATGGAAACCAGGGCGGGGCCTTCGATCCAGTCGCCCCAGCCGGCCCAGTTGCCGCGCCGCAGGACCTTCCACGGGCCGGTCAGCTTGTCGGCCGAGACCAGTTCGAGGGTTTTGGTCGTCTCGTTCTTGGTGACGGCGACATAGGTCTCACCCCACGGAATGGTGAAGGTGTCGATATAGTTGCCTTGCAGGCCTTCCATCGGCACGGGCGTGTCGAACTTGGCTGTGGCCAGGTCCACCGCTTTGATCAGATGGGCGCCGAACGGGCCCTTGGTGCCGCCCTTCGACAGCGACACGACGACATAGATGCTGCCGTCCTTGTCGCGATACCATTCCGGCGCCCAGGTGTTGGTGACGCCCGGCAGGGTGACTTCGGCGTCGCCGACATGGTCCCAGGTCTTCAGGTCGCGGCTGCGCGCCACGCCCATGCGGTTGCCGTCCCACGCCGTGGTGTAGACGATATAATAATAGCCGTCGGCGGCGTGCAGCAGCGACGGATCGCGCAGCAAACCCTTGGCGGGCTTGTAGGCGTCCATGTTGAGCGTGGTGAATTCGATGCCGTCATAGGACTGGTACAGGCTCATCCGGTCCTGGGACGTGGCGTCGAAGGCCGACATCAGGAAGGTCGTGTCGCCGCGCCGGCTGACCACCGGGGCGGCCGCCTGGGCGTCGGTATTTCCCTGGGTCTTGCGTTCGTTCTGCGCGGTCAGGCCGAAGCTATCCATCACCGCATCGCCGGTCGTCGGAGTCTGTTGCGCGTACGCCGGGGCCGACAGCAATCCGCCCACCGCTGCGCCCAGCAGCAGGACCTTGCGCATCGGACGGCCGGAACGGGATTGCATGCACCTCACCTGAACGGAATCGCCGCCCTTTTGCGAGGCCGGTCTTGCCGGCAACTTGGCATTGACAGCCCGGAAGATCAATGAAAAAATATCATTATAAGTCACAATCGAGCACAAATTCAGGCCTCCGTGATCAAAAACAATCAAACTTTTGGGATTTCGCTGGCGGTGTGTGTTTTCACCCTTGTGGCGTCAACCGCACTTGCCCAGACTACATCCATGCCGCAAAGCTTTACCCTGTCTTCTACTGAACGTCTCGCCTATGACGCGACAAAAGGGCAGGGATATGTCTCAATCGCGGGCGGTAACGAAGTCGCCTTTGCGATCGCCGCAGCCCCGGGGGATTACCGGGTCACGGCCACGGTTGGCGCCGGGCGTACCACCCTGTGGGCTGAGGATCGCCGGCTGGTGACCGGACCGGTGGTGGTGCCGGCGGGGCAGACACGTGATGTCAGCTTTATCGTCAATGTGCGCAACGCGATCATGGCGACCGCCGAGCAAGACGCGACCAAAGCGCCACGCGTTGGTTTGAGGGGGGATGAACCTGACGGCCGGAACTGGGACGACATGCTGACGGTGTCGGCGTCGGGTCCGGACAAGGCACTGCTGGCATTGAAGGTTGAGCCGGTCCAGGTCCGACGGATTTTGCTGGCCGGCGACAGCACGGTGTCGGACCAGGCGGGTTCGGACTTCGCGTCGTGGGGCCAGATGCTGCCGCGTTTCGTTGGTGGCGATGTCGTCGTCGCCAACCATGCCCGTGGCGGCGAGACCATGAAGTCGTTCGTGACCTCGCTGCGTTGGGACAAGCTGCTGAGCGAAACCCGCGCCGGCGATATCGTCATCATCCAGTTCGGCCATAACGACGAAAAGAAGCAGTGGCCGCGGACCTATCTCGGCGCGGACGGCGCCTATGGCGCGTACCTGGCGGCGTTTGTCGCCGAGGTGCGGCAACGCGGCGCGCAGCCTGTGCTGGTGACGCCGGTGGCGCGGCGGTTCTTTGAGAACGGCAAGATCAGAAATACGCACGAAGGTTATGACGCGGCTGTGCGCGACACGGCGCAAAAGCTGGGCGTGCCGGTGATCGATCTGACGGCTTTGTCGACGTCGTTTTATGAAACGCTTGGGTCGGAGCGATCGGCCCTGGCCTTCGGCAATCGCGGCCAGGACAAGACCCATCATAACGCTTATGGCGCCTGGGCGATTGCCTGTCTGGCGGCGGGTGAACTGAAGACGCTGGATCTGGGGTTGGTGATCGATGCGCCGGACTGCGCACCCGCTCCGAAAGACTTCGAAATTGGCGCCGGCGACTGGCCGCTGATGCGCACACCGGAACAACCGAAACAGGCGGCTGAGCCTGTGCCGGTGAAGTAAGTAAGATACCCCTCCACCGCTCCGCGGTCCCCCTCCCCACTTCGTAGGGAGGAGAGGAAGGGAGTGGTGTCAACGATTGGAGATTTATCTTGGAAACCATCGCCTTCACCATGCAGCTCAAGCCCGGCTTCGAAGCCGAGTACCTGAAGCGCCACGACGAGATCTGGCCGGAGTTGTCGGACCTGCTGCACGAAACCGGCGTTTCCGACTATTCGATCTTCCTGGACGAAAAGAGCCTGACCCTGTTCGGCGTGCTCAAACGTACCGAAAACCACACCATGGACGACCTGCCCAACCACCCGGTGATGAAACGGTGGTGGGCGCATATGGCCGATATCATGGACTCCAATCCGGACAACTCGCCGGTCGTAACGCCGCTGAAGTCCGTCTTCTACATGGCCTAAACCATCTTGCCTTCACACGGCGGGCGGGCTTAATGGCAACCCCTCTGATGGAGATGCTCATGACTCGCCCGCTATGGACCTTTGACGAACTGGCCAAGGCCACGGGCGGCACCCTGACCGGCGTCGGTGGCATCACCGAGGCCAATGGCATCAATTTCGACAGCCGCGGCCTAGAAGCCGGCGACGTCTTCCTCGCGCTGCAAGGCGCACGCGACGGCCACGACTTCGTGCCCCAAGCGTTTCAAGCCGGCGCGGTCCTGGCTGTCACCCGCCGGCCGATCGATGGTGGCGCCTGCCTGCTGGTGCCCGACGTGCAAAAGGCCCTGGAAGACATCGCTGTCTTCGCCCGCAACCGCGCGCCCGATGCCCGCCGTGGCGCCGTCACCGGCAGCGTCGGAAAGACCAGTGTCACTCAGATGGTCATGCAGGGCCTGCAACAGGCCGGCCGCGCCCACTCGGCGATCAAGAGCTTCAACAACCATATCGGCGTGCCCCTGACCCTGGCCCGGATGCCGGCCGATACCCAGCGCGCCGTGTTCGAGATCGGCATGAACCATGCCGATGAAATCACGCCGCTGTCCGAGTTCGTCGCGCCGCATGCCGTGGTCATCACCACGGTCGGCGCCGTCCATACCGAAAACTTCCCGGATGGCGAGGCCGGTGTCGCTGCCGCCAAGGCCGAAATCTTCGACGGCCTGGTCCCGGGCGGCCTGGCCATTCTCAATGCCGACAACCGCTGGTTCGAGTATCTGAGCACGAAGGCACGCGGTTCCGGCGCCCTGGTCGCGGCCTTTGGCGAAAGCGGTGGCGTCGACGCGCAACTGATCGAACACCGCGTCAATGGCGACCGCGCCTCGGTCGCCGCGCGTTTCCATGGCCGCGATATCGTCTTCAGCCTGTCCCACACCGGCCGTCACCAGGCGGTCAATGCCCTGGCCGCCCTGCTGATGCTGGAGGCGCTGGACGTCGACCTCGACACCTCCCTGCTGGCGCTGGAATCCTTCGCCACGCTGGAAGGACGCGGCCGGGTGATCACCAAGCCGTTCAAGGGCGGCGAACTGACCATTATCGACGAAAGCTACAACGCCAATCCGGTGTCGATGACGGCGACCCTGGCCAGCCTGGGCCAGCGCGAGACTGCCGGCCGCAAGGTGGCGGTGCTGACCGACATGCTGGAACTGGGCGTTGACGAAGCCGCCCAGCATGCGGGCTTGGCCGAAGCTGTGGTGGCGTCGGGTGTCGACAGGGTCTATCTCGCCGGGCCGCTGATGCAGAACCTGTGGGATGCCCTGCCAAGCGGCTTGAAAGGCGGCTATGCGGCGACGGCGGCCGATCTGCTGCCGGCGGTCACCGACGGGTTACAGGCCGGCGATGTGGTCATGTTGAAGGGCTCCAACGGGTCGAAAGCCGGCCTGATCGCGAGGGCATTACTGGCGGGGTAGGGCGTTTCCCACATATGTGAGCCGCTTCCCTCACGCCGTGCTTGAGCCCAAGGCCCCTGTGCGATAAGGGGTGTCAAACGGCGCACCCGGGGAAAGTGAGTCGCAACAAGCCGCTCTTAGACGGCGTTCACAAAGGCGTTGAATGTTTTATTTCCTGTATGAGCACGTCACGGCATCGGGCGAGCACTGGCCGCTGATCAATCTGATGAAATATCAGACGGTGCGCATCTTCCTGGCCATGATCACGGCCATGATCGTGGCCGTCGCCATGGGCTCACGCTTTATCCGCTGGATGCGCGCCAAACAGGGCAAGGGTCAGCCGATCCGTGAGGACGGCCCGCAAAGCCACCTGCTGACCAAGAAGGGCACGCCCACCATGGGCGGACTGATGATCCTGGCCGGCATCGCCGTCGGCACCCTGCTGTGGGTCGACCTGCATTCTGTCGCCGCCTGGGTGGTGTTTGGCGTGACCATGGCTTACGGCCTGCTGGGCTTCATCGACGACTATGCCAAGGTGACCAAACAGACCTCGGCCGGCCTGTCGGGCCCGCAAAAGCTGATCGTCCAGGGGCTGATCGCCGTCGCGGCCGTCGCCGCCCTGGTCTATCTGGCGCCCCAGCATCCCGACGCCCTGCCGGGCCTGAACACCACCCTGACCTTCCCGATCGCCAAGAACTTCATGTTCAATCTGGGCCTGTTCTACCTGGCCTGGGGCGCTTTTGTCATCGTCGGCGCGTCCAATGCCGTCAACATGACGGACGGTCTGGACGGATTGGCCATCGTGCCGGTGATGATCGCCGCCGGCGCCTTTGCCCTGATCGCCTACCTCGTCGGCAACTACAACTTCTCCAACTACCTGATCATCCATTTCGTGCCGGGCGCCGGCGAAGTGGCGGTGATCTGCGCCGCCATCATCGGCGGCGGCATGGGTTTCCTGTGGTACAATGCGCCGCCGGCCAAGATCTTCATGGGTGACACGGGTTCGCTGGCCCTGGGCGGCGGCCTGGGCGCTGCCGCCGTGGCTATCAAGCACGAGATCGTCCTGGCCATCATCGGCGGGCTGTTCGTCATGGAAGCCCTGTCGGTCATGATCCAGATCGGCTATTTCAAGCTGACCAAGAAGCGGGTCTTCCTGATGGCGCCGATCCACCACCATTTCGAAAAGCTGGGCTGGGCGGAATCGACCGTGGTCATCCGCTTCTGGATCGTCGCCGCCATGCTGGCCATGGTCGGCCTGGCCACCCTGAAAATCAGATAATCCGGAGCTATCGCCGTGATCCCCGTCAAAGGTTTTGAAGGCAAGCGTGTCGCCATTTTCGGCCTGGGCCGGTCGGGCCTGTCGGCAGCGCGGGCGCTGAAAGCCGGCGGCGCCGAGCCCGTGCTGTGGGACGACAAGGTGGCTTCTACCGCGGCGGCCATGAAGGAGGGCTTCACGGTCGAGGACCTGAAGAAAGCCGACTGGGCCGAGTTCGATGCCCTGATGTTGTCGCCGGGGGTGCCACTGACCCATCCGGAGCCGCACTGGACGGTGAAGGCAGCCAAGGCTGCCGGCGTCCAGGTGCTGGGCGATATCGAGCTGTTCGCGCGCACTCTGGCGCGGTTCCCGGCGCGCAACCGCCCCAAGACCGTGGCCATCACCGGCACCAACGGCAAGTCGACGACCACGGCGCTGATCGGCCATATCCTGAAGTCGGCGGGCAAGAACGTGCATGTCGGCGGCAATATCGGTATCGGCGTGCTGGACCTCGAAGAGATGCAGCCGGGCGCCGTCTATGTCATCGAAACCTCGTCCTACCAACTGGACCTTTCGCTGACCTTCAAGCCCGATGTGTCCATCCTGATGAACCTGTCGCCGGACCATCTGGACCGGCACGGTGGCATGGACGGCTATATCGCCGCCAAGAAGCGTATCTTCATGAACCAGGACAAGGGCCAGACGGCCGTCATCGGCGCCGATGACGACTATACGGCCGACCTGATTTCACAGATGCGGGTCAGCCATCCGGTCAAGCTGGTCGCCATCTCGTCGCGCCGCGTGGTCGGCGATGGTGTCTATGCGCTGAACGGTGAACTGTATGACGCGACCGGTGAGCGCGCGCGGCATATCATCGACCTGAAGTCGGTGCGCACCCTGACCGGCCGCCACAACTGGCAGAACGGCGCCGCGGCCTTTGCGGCCTGCAAGGCGCTGGGGCTGACCAATGAGCAGATCGCCGCCGGCATGCGCTCCTTCCCGGGCCTGGCCCACCGCATGCAGGAGATCGGCCGTATCGGCAAGGTCCGCTTCATCAACGATTCCAAGGCGACCAATGCCGATGCCGCGCGCCAGGCGATGTCGAGCTTCGACAAATTCTACTGGATCGCCGGCGGTAAGGCCAAGGCCGGCGGCATCGACGAACTGCGCGACCTCTATCCGCGCATCAAGCACGCCTTCCTGATCGGCGAAGCGGCGGAGCTGTTCGAAAAGACGATCGGCAAGGCGGCACCGTGCACCCAGTCGCGGCTGCTGTTCACGGCCACCGCCCAGGCCTATGCCGAGGCGGAGAAGTCGGGGAAAGAAGAGATTGTGCTGTTCTCGCCGGCCTGCGCCAGTTTCGACCAGTTCACCGATTTCGAAGCCCGCGGCGATGCCTTCCGCGATGCGGTCAATGAGATCGCCAAGTCGGTGGCCGTCGCCGGCGTGCAGGATATCGGAGCTTAAGATCGGGGTTCATAACCGATTGTAATATAGGGTGTATTGGCTGAATTTTCGTTGTGGCTTTGCGACCAGGTCAGCATGACTAGCAGGTTGTCAGCTATCCATTTGCATTTGTAAAGCACGCTGACGTCCGGATAGGGGCTGATGTCGCCGCATTCCGTTGGCTGACCGTATTGCGATGTGAGCACCCCTTTCAGGAGCTGAGACCGAACCTCGTTGACCGCCATCGACGGTTTCGCTTCGATATTCAAAAAAATGCTGTAAAGAGCGCCGTCTTTGAAAAAGAAGCGTGCCTCGGACGGATAACTTTCAACGTCTATTCCTGACAGGTCCAGAATGGTAACTTTCTTCTCCGGGTTGGATGGTCCGACCTTGGCGGCAGGGAACTTCTTCTGGGTCGCAGCCATGCTGTCGCCGCGTACGGCTTCACGCCACAGGGTCTGGGCGCCCGCGGGGCCGGCAAACGGGGCCACAAGCGCTGTCGCCAGTATCAACCATTTCACCATCCGCATGCGCCGCCTCCTGAAGTTGAAGCCCGCAAGCTGCCACGTGTTAGCTGCAATGAAAAGGGTTAAGGTGCTGCAAATTTCGTCGCCCAGGCACCCGGCTCGTCCGCCATCTCCAACTCCAGCGTCCCGCCCTTGACGATTTCCTTGTGGGTCAGCCAGGCGCGGTCGATCGGCTTGCCGTTCAGTTTTGCGCCGACGACATAGAGGTTCGTTGCCGACGTCCCCTTGGCCACCACAGTAAAGGTCTTGCCGCCCTCCAACTGGATCGCGGCGCTTTCGAACACCGGCGAGCCGATATAGTAGAAGGGCTGGCCGGCATTGGGATAGAGCCCGATGGCATTCCACACATACCACGACGACATGGCGCCGGAATCGTCATTACCGGGCAGGCCGCGCGTGCCGGTCTTATAGCGCCCGGACATGATCGCCCGCACGCGCTCCGCCGTCCGGTCGGGGCGGCCGGCGTGAATGTAGAGGAAGGACGCCAGGATATCCGGCTCATTGCCCTGGTCGTAGTGATGGCCGTCGAAGAACCGGTCCAGCCAGGCGACAAACCCGGCCTCGCCGCCATTGACCTCGATCAGGCCTTTGACGTCATGCGGGACATAGGTCGAATACTGCCAGCCCGAACCCTCATAGAAGGGATGATCCCACCAGCCGGCGGTCTTGTCGGGATAGGTGTAGTCGCAGCGGTAGTTCTCCAGCCACGCCCCGTCGGCATAACGTGGCCGGATACACTGCAGGTCGGAATCCCACAGGTTGCGCCAGTTGCCGGCCCGCTTCAGATACTTGGCGGCATCGGCCTTGTGGCCCAGCTTCTGCGCCACCACGCCTGCGACGTAGTCGTTATAGGCATATTCCACCGTGCGCGATCCCGACCGCGCCTCGCTCAGCGGCATGTAGCCCAGCCGGTCGTAGTCGGCCAGAACCCGGCCGACATTCATCGGGTCGGGGCTTTCGACCTCGGCGTCCTTTTTGATCGCCTCATAGGCCAGGTTGACATCGAACCCGCCGAGATCCTTGACAATGGCGTCGGCCAACAGGACGTCGCCGTTCGATCCGCCCTGGGTCAGGCCGTTGCCGCCGGCGGTACGCGCATCGGGCAGCCAGCCGGTGTGCTTGTAGGTATCCAGCAGCGACCGCACCATGCCGCGCTGGCGGTCGGGCTGGATCAGGGTCATCAACGGATGCATGGTCCGGAAGGTGTCCCAGATGGCGTAATAGTCCTCGTAATGCGGCTCGTCCGAGCTCCACCAGACATTGTCACCCGAGACGTCATGCGGCATCGAGTGGCTGCGGTAGAGGGCGGAATAGAAGACCTCGCGCTGGGCGTCCGTGCCGCCGGTGACTTCGATCTTCGCCATGGCACTGGCCCAGGCCGCGCGCGCGGAATGATGGATCAGTTCGAAGTTCCACCCCGGTGCTTCGTCGAGATTGTATTTCGCCTTTTCGATGCTGACAAAGGAGACGGCCAGTTTCATCTGGACATCGGTATCCGACGCCGTGTCGAAACTCAGATAAGCCCCCAGGCGCTGCGAACGGTCCTTGTCTTGGTCGCCGCCGTCCTTCACGCCCACGCCTGGAAACAGCGCCGACTGGCCTTGACTGGCCGTCCAGATACCGACGGCAGCCGGCTTGCGGTCGACCACGGCATGGAAATATAACTTGTAAGGATTGGCGTTCCAGCCGCCGCGAAACGATGCCCAGCCTGAAATCGAGCCGTCGTCATTGACCTCGACATGGCCGCCCGTGGCGTGCGGTCCACCGCCCATCAACTGCACCGACGAGGTCACATCGATCAGGATGTTGCCCTGTCTGTCCTTCGGGAAGGTCAGTTTCTGGAAGCCGCTCATCCGTGTGGCGGTCAACTCGACCTTGATCTGGTCTTCCGGCCGGTTGCCCAACAGCACGGTGTAAAGACCCGGGGAGGCCTGTTCGTCATGGCGTTGATAGGCCAGGTTCCGGGGATTGACCGGGCCTGTCGTCGGCGTGACGCGGAAATTGCCGTACTTGGAATTGCCACCCGTGCCCGACACATGGGTGTAGGCAAAACCCGTCACCGGCGACCAGCCGTCATAGCCGTTGGTATCGCCCTGGGTGGTGTCGGGGCTGAAATTGACGAAGCCGAACGGCACGGCCGCACCCGGCACGGTATTGCCGCCGCCTTCGGAGCCGAAGAAGGGATCGGCGATTTCGACGGGTGTATCGGCGACGGCCGGGGTCACCAGGGCCAGGGCGAACAGTGCAGCGGTCCATATCTTCATGCCAGCCTCCCGAATTTCGTCCGACTTTAAGCGGAACCGGCGGTTTGGCAAGTATCGCCCGGTAGCGGGTTGCTTTTCCGTTACCGCCGCGCCGCCGGGTTAAGGCAATATTAACCGTGATGGGTTGAATCCTGACCCTTGGCTGTTCGTGTACTCAGGTTGCGTTATGACCCAGGCCTATGCCCACCCCTTTACCCGGACTGACCGTTCGCCGACCGCCATGTGGTGGTGGACGCTGGACCGCGTCACCTTGGCTCTGGTCCTGATCCTGCTGATGCTGGGCTTTTTCTTCTCGTTTTCGTCCAGCCCGGTCGCAGCCCCCCATACCGACCCCTACGACGCCTTCTATTACACAAAACGGCATTTTCTCTTTGCCATCCTGACCGCGGCCGGAATGATCACCGTGTCGATGCTGTCGCTGAAGGGCGTCAAACGGGTCAGCGTGCTGGTCTATGCCGGCGCCATCTGCATCATGGCGCTGCTGCCGGTCATCGGTCACGAGGCCAAGGGCGGCACGCGCTGGCTGAACTTGGGGCCGATCGCGTTACAGCCGTCGGAATTCCTCAAGCCGGCACTGATCGTGCTGATCGCCTGGATGTTCTCCGAAGGCCAGAAGGGCAAGGGCGTTCCCGGCGTTACCGTTGCCTTCTTCCTCTATGCCGTCGCCATCGGCCTGCTGCTGATCCAGCCCGATGTCGGCCAGTCGATCCTGATCACCTGCGTCTTCGGTGCCTGTTTCTTTATCTCCGGTGTGCCGTTCCGCTGGATCATTGGCATGCTGGCCACGGCGGGCACCGGCCTGGTCGGGCTGTTCTTCATCCAGCCGCATTTTCGTAACCGCCTGCTGGGCTTCTTCAATCCTGACGCCGACAGCGGCTACCAGGTCAACAGCGCCAAGGCGGCCATCGCCAATGGCGGCCTGTGGGGCGAGGGCCTCAACGAAGGCATCATGAAGAAGCGTATCCCCGACCTGCATACCGACTTCATCTATTCGGTGGTCGGCGAGGAATACGGCCTGTGGCTGACCCTGATCCTGATCGGCATTTTCGGCTTTTTGATTGTGCGCGGCCTGCTCAAATCCATGGCCATGCAGGATCCCTTCCGCCAGATCGCGACCTCGGGCCTGTACATCATGCTGGGGACACAGGTGCTAATCAATGTCAGCGTCAATCTGGGCCTGATCCCACCCAAGGGCATGACCCTGCCGTTTATTTCATACGGGGGGTCCTCGATGCTGGCTATGGGGCTGACCCTCGGCTTCATCCTGGCCCTGACGCGCAAACGCCAGGAAGAGATTCCGCAGGACGATCCGACGAAATGGTGACTCGACTCCGATAGCGGCGTAAGATGACGCTGTTATCTGTGGGAGGATATCGCCATGACTGCCTTCAATGCCGTCCGTTTCAAGGTCAAGCCGGGCCGCGAGGACGACTTCCTCGACGCCCATCGTACCACCGTCGCCGACTGGCCGGGGCTGCGCCACGCCAATATGATCAAGACCGGTGAGGGCACCTACTGCATCATTGCCGAATGGGATAGCATGGACGCCATGGCCGGCGCCCGGCCGCAGATGATCGCCACGCTGGATTCCTTCCGCGACACCCTGGAAACCCTGGACAATGGCGGCGTTACCGATGCAGTGTCGGGAACCGTGGTCCTGCCGCTGAAATAACCGCCGACCGATTGCGGCGGGCCGCGATTCACGGCTACAAGATCGCCGTACCCGTTTCGCGAGACACAAAGTGGCCAAAGCCCCCAAACCCCGCCGCAAGGCCTCGTCCTTTTCCGAAACACCGCTGGCCGTGGTGGCCGCCGGCGGTACCGGCGGGCACATGTTCCCGGCCGAAGCGCTGGCGCGCGAACTGATCGCGCGCGGCTGGCAGGTGGTGCTGGCCTCGGATGCCCGCGGCGCCGCCTATGCCGAAAAATTCCCGGCCATCGAACGGCTGTCGCTGGAAGCTGCCACGTTCAAGGCCGGCGACCCGATCGGCATGGCCCGCGCCGCCATCAAGATCGCCATGGGCACGATGCAGGCGCGCAAGGCGTTCGCGCGGCTGAAACCCTGGGCGGTCATCGGCTTTGGCGGCTATCCGTCCTATCCGGCGCTGCTGGCGGCGCTGGGGCGCAAGGACGTCACCCTGATCCACGAACAGAATTCCGTACTGGGCCGCTCCAACCGGCAACTGGTCAAGAAGGTCGACGCCGTGGCCTGCGCCTTCCCGGTGCTGCGCATGGCGCCGGAGGAACTGGAAGGCAAGGTCCAGGTGGTCGGCAATCCCGTCCGGCCGGACATCCAGGCTCTGTACGAAGAGCCCTATCCCGCCGTCGAAAAGACGATCCGCATCCTGGTGACCGGCGGTTCCCAGGGCGCCAAAATCCTGTCGGAACGGGTGCCTCAGGCCCTGGCGTCATTGCCGATCTCGATCCGCATCAATCTCCAGGTCGAACAGCAGGCGCGGGCTGAACAGGCCGAGGCCGCCGTGAAGCTTTACCAGAACGCCGAGATCCATGCCGAGGTCTCGCCCTTCTTCTCCAACATGGCCGAACGCCTGGGCCGGGCCCATATTGTCATCGGCCGGTCGGGGGCTTCGACCGTGTGCGAACTGGCGGTGGCCGGCAAACCGGCGATCCTTATCCCATTGAAGATCGCGGCCGACAATCACCAGACCTACAATGCCGAAGTGCTGAAGGAGGCCAAGGCCGCCATCGTCATCCCGGAGGACGAGGCCACGGTCGAGCGCCTGGCCGAAGAGATCCGGACGATGATCGAAGGCGCCGCCTTGCTGCCTATGCGCGCCAAGGCCGCCAAGTCCGTCGCCCGGCCGGATGCCGCCAAGCTGCTGGCCGATCTGGTCGAACGCACGGTCGAGAAGGTAAGGCGGGCGGAAGTCTAACCCTCGCCTCGGTATCCGGGGAATCGGCGCTGACGGGTTATAATCCGTTATTGTCGGTGCTGTCTTTCAGTTTTACGCACTGGTCGAAATTACGCAACTCGTAAGACAAACTAATATAGGTATCTGACAGACTGGCGCCCTCTGCTGACAGCTGGATGTCGGCAATCTCATTTGAAGCGTCGAGCGGAACTGACCAAAACGAAGCTAATGTCCTTTCGTTCTTGTCGAGTGAGGCGGCAAAATCTTCACTGTCCTTCCAGAGAGCACCACTGGACAGAAAATCGTAGTCTTTGGGTTGTCCATATTTTTGGCTGAGCGCGGACTTCAATTTGTCGTAGGCCGATCGAACGGAAGTGCCGTAGCGGTCGTCTTCATAAGTTTTTCCTATTGCAAGAACCTTGCAGACACCGGTTTGCGGCGTAAGGACGATCATATAGCTTTCGAATTCTGAGTTGGGCTGGGGAACAGATATGCTGTAGGCCTCCCAGGGGGCGCTCATATCGTGCTTCTCAACGACTTTCAGATCTTTGACCTGAGCGCCCATCTTTATCCCGAATGGTCCCGCGAAAGCGGCCGTCGCTGCCAGCAACACGCTGGTCGCAGTGGCGGCTGCCAAGATAACTTTCCGCATAATCCCAAAACCCTCCCTATGCGCAGGACAAAAAGTGAACAAAAGATCCAGCTAAAGTCAAGAACAATCTCAGGATGTTGTCACCAGCCTGGTCCTGACCCTTATGGAGATCGCTAGCGATACAATGGTCCTGAACGAGGACGAGGCGGCCAAGTCCGTCGCGCACTCGGCGCCGGAACCCGGACATCGTAGGATTTGACCGGGCCGGAGTCGTCGAAAACCTCGACGACCGTCAGCTTCTTTAGCGGTGTTCCCATTTTTACACCAAAGACACTATCTGCGGCAAAGGCTGGAGTGCCCACTGTCAGGCATGCCACAATCATCCAAACGCGGATCCTGATCATCACCTTGCCTGCTAATCACCGTTGCGGAAAAATGAATATTGGAAAGCTTTCTGTAGATGTTCCCGCCGGTTAGCGGCAGGCTTTGGGGGCATTTTTGAAGTCATACTTCAGCACCAGTTGGGTCTCTGACTCGCTGGAGGCCTGGACGGCCAGCATGATGTTCAGGATATTTTCCGCACCAGGTTTGCGGCTGCCGAGCCACATCATGTAGACGTCCCGCTCTTCGTGAAGAACCGAGGCGGCGAAGTCGGCGTCATCCTTCCAGACCGCACCGGCTTTGAGCTCGTTCTGGCTGTCCATAGGCATGCCGTATGTTTCTGCCAGGGCCCGGGAAAGCCTGTCGAAGGCCGCCATGACCTTCTGTCCGTCGTGATCGTCCTTATAGGTCACGCCTACTGCGAGAATATTGCAAACCCCGGCCGTCTCCGAGACGCTAACCATATAGAGCTCAAACTCCGGGTCGGGTTGTGGAACTGTGACCAGCGCCTCCTTAACCAGACCGGAGACCCCGATCACCTGCTGGACCTGAAGATCCTTAAGCCGCGTACCCATCTCGATGCCGAAGGGCCCGGCCAGTGCGGCGTTGGCGCTCATCAGAATGGTCGCAGCCGCTATCATAAGTGCCTTGTACATCCTGTTCTTCCTCACATTAAAGGCCGCTATTATCGCTCTGCTCGGCTATCTGGTTGCACTTATCGTAGTTCTTGAAGCCATAGGCGATCGTCACGCTCGTGGTGTCGTCGGCATTGGAACTGATCATCATGGTGACCGAATTCATATTTCCCGGCCTTTCGTCAAGCCGCCATCCGACGGCCACGACGCGTTCTTTCCGGTAAATCGATGCTGCAAAATCGCTGTCCTTGTTCCACAGGGCGTCAGGGAGCAAAGCGTACTGGTCCGAAACGGGGGGACCATACTTCGTGGTCAAAACCGACTTCAGTCGTTCGTAGGGGGGACGAACGGCGTTTCCGTATCTGTCATTATCGTAGAGCCGGCCGAACCCGACGACGGAACATACGCCCGTCTGCGTCGTCAGGGTGACGACATATCTTTCGAATTCCGAATTGGGCTGGGGCGCCGTGACGTAATAGGTCTTGACGGGGCCGGACCCGTTCATCAGGTCCGGGTCTTTCAATTGACTGAGCGGCGTCCCCATCTCGATGCCAAAAGCACCGGCAAAAGCCGGCGTTGTAACCAGACATCCGACCGCCATCGCGAACAATAACTGTTTTAACACTTCAGCTCCCCTCGTTCTCTATGTGGTGCAAGGAACCAGGCCACGGAAGGCGATGATAATCATAACCCCTTATCGCCGGCGTCGGGAACGGATTCATCCAGGCACTGACTGAAGTTTTTCATCTGATAGTTCAGGATGATATATGTGTCCCGGCCTTTTGGTGATCCGGCGATCAAAGCGATGCTTTCGATCTGTGATGCTGGGTCGATGCTGTCCCAACCGCTTGACAAATGACGCTGGTACTTGCTCAGCGAGGCGGCAAACTGGTCATGTCCGGTGAGCACGGCGCCATCGTTCAGACCCTCAAGGGTATCCGTGGACGGGCCGTACTTCCGGCTGAGAGCGGTCTTCAACGTCGTGAAAACGGCGCTGACCCTGGCGCCGTCCAAATCATTCAATTGCTTATGTCCAAAAGCGGTGATGACGCAGACTCCCGCTTTTTCCGTAAGTTCGACATGATAGTCGGAAAATTGGTCATTGGGTATCGGCGGTATAACGCCGTAGGTTTGTACGGGGTTATCGCCGCTAATTGGCTCTTTCGGTGAAAGGGCGAGATCCTCGAGCCTGGTCCCCATGGCGATACCGAACGGGCCGTCAGCAGCCCATGACGGAGCCGTCATCATCAATCCGACTACGACCGCCACTCCCGCCTTGTGCAACATTACCATCCACCCTTGCTGTTGTGGACAAATCATGAACACGGGGCGCGGGCCTTGTCAACCGCATCTTCGGGTTGAATGTCACTTACGGCTTGCAAGTTGAGACGCGCTGTGGAGTCGTGAGGCCTGATCGAGTCGGGATGAGGTGGTGAGTATGACAAATGACGGTCTGACACGCGGGTTCATGCAGAGGGTGGGCTTTGTCATCCTGGCGGTGGCGGCGACCTTGCTGGCCTATCACCTGATGAACCTTTGGGTCCTAATCTTCGGCGCCATCGTGATCGCCGTGGTGCTGCGCGGCATCGCCGAGCCTTTGATGAATGTCTTCAAGCTCAATGCGCCCCTGGCCGTTCTGGCCGCGGTCCTTCTGGTCGTCGGCGTGGTCTTCACCACCTTCTATCTGTTCGGCCGCGATATCGTCGCCCAGGTCCAGATCCTGTCGAAACAACTGCCGGTCGCGTGGGCCGAACTCCAGACCCGCCTCGAAGCCGCAGGTCTCAATGACGAGGTCCAGGCCCAGATCGATGCCCTGGGTGACCAGGCGGGCGGTGTCGCCTCCAAGATTCCGCAACTCGCCGGCAATCTCCTGTCGGGCGTGGCCAATTTCCTCGTCGCCCTGATCGCTGGCATCCTGCTGGCCATTCACCCGGCCATGTACCGCGACGGCATCGTCTTCCTCTCCCCGGAAAGCTACAAGCCGCGCGTCAAGGATTCGCTGAACATCGCCGGCAAGGCGCTGCAGCTGTGGTTCCTGGGCCAGTTCATCTCGATGATCGTCGTTGGCGTCATGACCGGCGTCGGCCTGTGGGTCATGGGTGTGCCGTCGGCCCTGGCGCTGGGCATGATGTCTGGCCTGGCCCAGTTCGTTCCCATCGTCGGTCCGGTGATCTCGGCCGGTCCCGGCCTGCTGCTGGCCAGCGCCGCGGGTCTCGACAAGTTCCTCTACGCCCTGGTGCTCTATGTCGGTGTGTCGCAGCTGGAGAGCAACCTGATCACGCCGGCGGTGCAGAACCGCATCTCGTCGGTGCCGATGGTCCTGACCCTGTTCGCCGTGGTTGGTTTCGCGGGCCTGCTGGGGCCGGTCGGCATCCTCTACGCCATGCCGCTGACGGTCGTGCTCTACACCCTGGTCATGCGTTTCTACAAAGGCGAGGACGTCAGCAAGAAGGAAGAGCAACCCGGATCGGGGCCGGAATCGGCGCCGAAGAAACCCCGGCGGCGCGCCGGCACCTGACGTTCACGCACAATTATCTTTCCCTTCGCGTCAAGTTTTGTTAGGCTCGACCCAACAAGATAAAATGACCAAAGGGAAACGCCGTGCTCGGATTGATGATGGATGGGCCTCTGCTCATTTCCGCCGTACTCGACTATGCCGCCAAGTATCATGCCCATAAGGAGATCGTTTCCCGCAACGAGGATTCGAGCCTGCACCGGTACACCTATGCCGATGCCGGGCGGCGGGCGGCAAAACTGGCCCACGCACTGAAAAGGCTGGGTCTGCAGCCGGGCGACCGGATCGCCACCCTGGCCTGGAACAATTACCGCCATTTCGAGCTCTATTATGCCGCGCCCGGCGCCGGTTTCGTCTGCCACACGGTCAATCCGCGCCTGTTCCGCGAACAGATCGAATTCATCGTCAATGACGCGAAAGACCAGTACATCTTCACCGATCCGTGCTTCGCGCCCCTGGTCGAGGCGATGATCCTCAACCTGCCGTCGGTCAAGGGCGTGGTGGTGATGGGCAGCCGCGACCAGATGCCGGGCAATATCCTGCAGCGCGCCCTGTGCTACGAAGATCTGATTGCCAATGAGCCCGACCATTTCGACTGGCCGCAGTTCGACGAACGCACGGCGGCCGGCCTGTGCTACACCTCGGGGACGACGGGCAACCCGAAGGGCGTGCTCTATTCGCACCGCTCGACCGTCTTGCATGCCATGGGCCTCAACCAGCCGGGCCTGTTCGGCTTCACGCCGGAAGAAACCGTCCTGCCGGTGGTGCCGATGTTCCACGTCAATGCCTGGGGCGTGCCCTATGCCGCCGCCCTGGTCGGGGCGCGGCTGGTCCTGCCGGGACCGCGGCTGGACGGACCGGGGCTGCTGGAGATCATCCGCGGCGAAGGGGTGACCATCTCGGCGGGCGTGCCGACCATCTGGATGAACCTGCTGAACCACTGCGACCAGGCGGGTCAGTCCGTGGCGCCGCTGCGCCGCGTGGTCGTCGGCGGCGCGGCCTGTCCTCAGACCCTGATCGAACGCTTCGCTGCCCACAAGGCCTTGGCTGTCCATGCCTGGGGCATGACGGAAACCTCACCCCTGGGTTCGGTCAGTGTCCTGTCGTCGAAACAGGAGACCCTGGACGCCGACGACCGGATGAAGCTGATGCTGAAGCAGGGCAGGGCGCCCTTCGGCATCGAGATGCGCATCACCGGTCCGGACGGCAAGGGCCTGCCGTGGGACGGCGTGGCGCGTGGCGAGCTGGAGGTGCGCGGACCGTGGATCATCTCGGCCTATTTCAATAATGCCGAAAGCGACCAGTTCACGGCCGACGGCTGGTTCCGCACCGGCGACATCGCCACGATCGACGGCGACGGCTTCATGAACATCGTCGACCGGTCCAAGGACGTCATCAAGACCGGGGGCGAATGGATCAGTTCGATCGAGCTGGAGAATTTGGCGCTGCAGCACCCCAGCGTGCGCGAGGCGGCGGTGATCGCGCGTATGGACTCAAAGTGGAGCGAACGGCCGCGCTATATCCTGGCCCTGCACCCGGGCAAAACCATCACGGGGTCTGAGTTGCGTAAGGTGATCGAACCCCATGTCGCCAAATGGTGGATCCCGGAGGACTACATCGTGGTCGATGAGATCCCGCACACCGCGACCGGCAAGATCCTGAAGACGAAGCTGCGCGAACTGTATGGGATGGAACATCACCCCCAGGCACAGAAGCTTTAAACGATCCCGCCGGCCAGTTCGGTGCGCGCCTTGCGGGTGTCGGCCTTGTGGGCGCGGTAACCGCTTTCGCGATAGGCGGCGATCGGGTCGATCGCCCCGCCCATCCGCACCCGCGCCATGGCCAAGGCCGCGCGGACATCGCTTTCAAACGCCAGGCGCAGGCAGTTGTGTGCCATGATGACGTCATTGTCTTCCTGATAGGCGCGCATGGCGTCGCGGTCGACGATCAGCGCCTTGACATAGGCGCCGGCGATCGCCCGCGCTGAGTTCAGCAGGCTCTCGATCGGGTCGGTGACGTTGTGGGTCTGGTCCATCATATAGGACGGGGTAAACCGCGTACCGGTACGTTCTGCGCGCTTTTCGGCCGAGACCAGTTCGTTGAACACCAGGAAGAGCTGGAATGGATTGATCGAGCCCGAATCCAGGTCGTCGTCGCCATACTTGGAATCGTTGAAGTGGAAGCCACCCAGCTTGCCGAACTGCGACAGGCGGGCCACGATCATCTCGATATTGACGTTGGGCGCGTGGTGGCCCAGGTCGACCAGGCACTGCGCCTTGTCGCCCAGGGCTTGGGCGCACAGGATCGAGGTGCCCCAGTCCTGGATGACCGTCGAATAGAAGGCCGGCTCGTACATCTTGTGCTCGATCAGCAGCCGCCAGTCGTCCGGTAGCTGGCCATAGACCGTGCGCAGGCTTTCGAGATAGCGCTCCAGCGTGTCGGTGAATTCGACCTGGCCCGGGAAGTTGGAGCCGTCGCCGATCCACACGGTCAGCGCCTTGGAGCCTAGCTTCTTGCCTATATCGAGGCATTCCAGGTTATGTTCGATCGCCTGTTGCCGCGTCGCCAGTTGCGAATGCGACAGGGAGCCAAACTTGTAGGACCGCTTCTGGCCGGTCTGGTCCTGGAAGGTGTTGGAATTGATGGCGTCGAAGCCGATGCCGAGCGTCTGGGTATACTGGCGCAGGGCTTCGTAGTCGTCGCACTTGTCCCACGGAAAGTGCAGGGACACCCGCGGGGTCAGGCCGGCGAGCTGATTGACGACGGAGCAGTCCTCGACCTTTTCGAAGACATTGGTGGGTTCGCCGGGCAGGGGGAAGCGGGCATACCGCGTACCGCCCGACACCATACCCCACGATGGCAGGCCGACGGAAAAGGCCATCAGCTTTTCGACCAGGTCTTCGATGTCGATATTGACGCGGACCAGACGCGCCGCCAGGGCGTCATAATCGGCCAGATGCGCATCCATCAGTTTCGCATTAGCGCGCGCGATAACTTCCTGAGGTATGGTCGCGATTTTTCTGTCGACTGCCAGAAAACCCATCTGAATCCACTCCCGTTACTTTGTCTGTTTTTCCAGACCATCGCGCGAAGTCGGCTTTTCGTCAATTCAACTGCTTATCATGGTTGCGCTACCATGGGTACAGTCCGCGTGGACCGTTACAGATATACGACAGGATTTGGTTAACGCAGCAAAGGTTTGCCTAAGAGAGCAGCCGGTGAAAGAGGCCGTCGGCCATTTCGACGGTGCGGGTATCGAAACGGTCGGTCTGGGGTGGGCGGGGTGGCTTGTTGGCCAGGACCCGGGTGATCAGTGCGTCAAGAACCGGCTGGCGCGGCAGGCGGTCCTGCTCGCCCGCCGCATGTTTCAGCGCGAAGAGCTGCGCCATGGCGGGACGCTCGTCCGTCAGGTTCAGGCCGGCGCACAGCGACGCCACATCCATCGGCGGCAGGTCCTCGCGATCCCGCAGCCACAGCAGCATCAGGACGGGACGCAGGACGTAGCAGTAGCGCTTGATTTTAACGCTGTCTTCGTCGCCGATCTGTTCCCACGCGCCGCGCGCCAGCCGGTCGTAATGGTAGGCGTAGGCCGCCGGATCGGCGGTGGCCTTCACGAACCAGCGGATATCTTCGCGCAAGGCGTCGTCGCCGGCGTAGAGGATGGGCGAAACCAGCCATTCGTGCAGGATGGGATTGGAATTGATGGCCAGCCGCAGGGCCTTGCGCAGGTCCCAGCCGTTGAGGTCGAACGGCACGCCCAGGGTTTCATCTTCGACGAGCGGTGTTTCGATAACGTCGCGATAGTCGCGCACGGACAGGTATTGTGCCTGGGTGCGGGCATAGACGAAGCGGATGTCATAGTCGCTATCAGCCGAGGGAAAGCCCCAGGCCCGGCTGCCGGATTCGATGGCGAACAGGATGCGCACCTGCCGCTCGGCTTCCAGTTCGGCCAGCCTCTGGCGGATATAGGCTCGCGCCTCGGCGGTCACGTGGGAAGGGACGATCATGCCATCACCACCCGGCGATACAGCGCCGCCACGAAATCGTCGGCCCGGCCGGCATCGGCGCTTTCCGGAAGATCGGTGCGCAGGGCCGCCGCTTCGACGTCGGTCAGCAGGGTTTCGATCTCTTCGGCCACAACGGCGTAAGGGATCTCGCCGCATTTGATCGCCAGCAGGTGGGCCGCATTCGGCCGCGGGAAGGTGATGTGGCGGGTATCGAGGAACTCGATCGCCTGGTCTGCGATGCGCACGGCGTGGGTCATGGCTTTCCAGTCGACGCCCTGATTGTCCTCGGCGGCGCGGGTGCGGGCGCCGAACTCATCGAACAGGGTCTGGGCCAGGGTTCGCGCGCCCTTGATCGAGGCCGAGAAGATCGCCTTCTTGCCGGCGATGTCGAAATAGGTGGCCGGACTGCCGTCGGCATGTGGCAGGACGACGATGTCGAGCAGGTCATGGGCGGCGGCCAGGGCGCGGATTTCGGCTTCTGCCGTGCCCAGCTTGGCGTTGGCGCCGTAGGTCTCTTCGATGGTTTTCAGTCCGTCCAGCGCCAGGCGCACGGCGGCGAGACGCGCACCCTTGACGCCGTATTTGCGCGCCTGCTGGCGGCAGTAGCTGACGAAGGCCGTGGTTTTGCGGCTGAACAGGTGCGGCGCCAGGGCTTTGATCTCCGCCCAAACCGGATCGGGCGGCGACAGCAGCATATCGTCAGGCGCGAACAGCATGTCCAGCGCCACGGTCTGGCCGTCGGCCAGCAGGTCGAGGAACTTGGCCGGGCTGTAGGCTTCGAAGTCGGTATCGTCCGACGTGTTCTTTTCGCCGCGTGCCTTTTCGCGGACGATATTAACCGACGGCCTGACCCTCTGCAGCAGGATATCGCGCGCATCGGGCAGGTAGACGGCCTTGATGTCCAGGTCCGATTGCGGTGTCGCCGTGCCGTACAGGTGCGAGCCGAACTTCATTTCCACCAGAGTTTTCATAGGCTTCCTCATGCCTCAACGCGCGTCAAAAAGCCAGAGTTCCTTGTGGTGCAAGCTACCTATCAAAGCTTACTATCTTTTAATGTGATAGTACCTTGCGTTAAAAGGTAGCTTGTTTT
Organism: Asticcacaulis sp. AC460; assembly: GCF_000495795.1. Classification (GTDB taxonomy): domain Bacteria; phylum Pseudomonadota; class Alphaproteobacteria; order Caulobacterales; family Caulobacteraceae; genus Asticcacaulis. The sequence continues at coordinate 44,292 of NZ_AWGD01000002.1, read as the reverse complement.
ATACACCCATCAACGCCGGGGATGTTCCCGGCTATAACGGATGGAGGGCCAATGCCTGAAACCATAGACATTCAAATGAAGAAAGGCGTGCTGGGCCTGTGCGTGCTGGCGGTGCTGGCACGGGGCGAAAGCTACGCCTATGAGATTGCTTCGCGTCTGTCCGATGCCATCGGCATGGGCGAGGGCACGATCTACCCGCTGATGCGGCGCATGCAGACGGACGGCCTGGTCGAGACCTATCTGGTCGAAAGCACCGCCGGTCCGTCGCGCAAATATTACCGGCTGACCAAGGCCGGACACCGGGCGCTGGAAGACCAAAGTGCGGAATGGCGCGGGTTCACCGACGCCGTCGACGCCCTGTTGGACCCGCAGCCGATTGCCCCTCAGGAGGCCTGAATAGAATGACGAAAGAGCAATTCATCGAACGGCTGCGGGCGGGCCTTATCGGCCTGAAAGCCGAAGCCATAGCCGACATTGTCGCCGATTATGAGGCGCACTTTGCCGATGCCGCCGCCGCCGGCCGCAGCGAGGCCGAGGTGGCCGCCGCCTTAGGCGATCCGGGCCGCCTGGCCCGCGAGCTGAAGGCCGAGGCCGGCATGAAGAACTGGGAATCTGCGAAAACTCCGTCCGCGGCTGCGGGGGCGGTTCTGGGAATCATCGGGTTAGGCGCTCTTGATATCCTGGTTCTGCTGCCCATCCTGGGTGGGGTCGTGGGGGCGCTGATCGGGGTGTTTACCGCCGCGATCGGCATCTTCATCGCCGGTGGCGTCCTGTTTGCCGCCGGACCGTTTACGCCGCTGCCCGGCGGGGTGGCTGCCGCCATGCTGGGCGGGGTCGGCATCATGTCCGGCGCCGCGGCGCTAGGCGCCTTCACCGCTGTTCTCAGCGTCTGGCTGGTCAATGGCCTGATCTGGTACGGCCGCCTGCATTATCGGGTGCTCAAGCCCGCGCTCGAAAACTGATTTCGGATTGGGAGGAATTGATCATGATCCGCACGCTTTTACTTATCACGGGCTTCGGCACCGCCATCGCCCTGGTCTGTCTGACCGCCGCCGCCAGCATTGCCGGCCACGACATCAGCAATGGCTACAGCATTTCGTTCAGCGAGAACGACAACCACATTGGCTTCCGCAAGGACCAGGAGGTCAAGACGGAACCGGTCGAGACGCGCACTCTCACCTGGGCCGGCGGCGAGGTCCTGACCATTTCGGCGCCGGTCGAGGTGGTCTACACCCAGGGGCCGACCGTGTCGGTTTCGGCAACGGGGCCGAAGTCGCTGCTGGACCGGCTGGCGCTGGATAACGGCCGGCTGTGGTTGAAGGACGGCCCGGGGGTGGTCAAGACCATCAGCCTGAAGCTGAATGAGCACGGCCTTGATGTCGACGGTGGTGACGATTCGGTCCGGGTGACGATCACGGCGCCGTCGGTGAAGCAATTCGAAGTGGCCGGGGTCGGCGACCTGACGATCCATGGCTATGACCAGCCGAAGCTGGACCTGCGGATTTCGGGCGCCGGTGAGGCCGAGGTGTTCGGCAAGACGGCCGCTCTGGAGCTGGATATTTCCGGCAATGGCGACGCCAACCTGGAGTCGCTGAAGGCCGGGGATGCGGACATCAGCATCAGCGGCGCCGGGGATGCCGATATCGCGGCGACCGGCAAGGTGTCGGTGGACGTGTCGGGAATGGGCAATGTCACGCTGAAGACCAAGCCGGCGAGCCTGAGCACGGATATCTCCGGCGCAGGTGAAGTCACGCAGGAATAAACTTATGGGGTCGAGGGGTCTGCGCCCCCTCGCCTTTCCTTTCCAATAAAAAGAGCCCTCGCCCCTCTTCGGGGCGGGGCTTTTTTATTGGATAAGAAGAAGATGTGGGGCCGCAGGCCCCACGCCCCATAAATTACTCCTGTGTTGCCTTCGGCTGCCGCCAGATCAACCGCGCGATGATCATGATCGGCGGAATCACCACCCAGCACCATTGCGACAGGCGAATCTCGCCGAGACCGGCCAGATAGACACCAACAGCAAACCCGATCCCTGGCCCAATTCCCTGGATCGTCCGGGCCACCAGTTCCCGTCCACTCATGGGCGCGACCAGCAGCTTGCCGCCGCCACGCGACACGACCAGCATCATCAGAGTCAAGGCCACGGACGAGGCCGCATTGACGCCCCAATAGATCTGCCACGCCGCGCCCAGTCGGACATTCTCACCAAGGACCGAGGCTGCGAACGGCGCCACCGACACAGTAAACAGGAACAGCAGGTTCATAATCGCAGAGGGCCAGTCGAATTCCTTCAGTTGGCGCGTCACCCGCATGTGGATCGACCACCACATGCCGACCAGGGCGAAGCTGACCGCATAGGCGAAAAGAACCCTCCCCAGATGGGCGATCCCGTTCCACAGTTCCGCGCTGGTCTCGCGCTCCGCGCCCACGGCCTCGACCACCGGTGCGTGCAGCTCCAGCACCATGATGGTCAGGACGATGGCGAAGACCGCGTCCGAAAAGAACAGCATCCGGTCGACCATGCGGCCGTCATGACCGCGCGCATTGCTTTCGTGATGTGACATACCACTCCCCAGAAAACCCAATGAATAACCAGGATTGGAAACTATAGCGGGCAGGGAATTTGTCAAACCAGGTTATTCGGCGAGGCTAGCCCTGCGTACCCGCTAACTTTTCCGCTTGATCATTGCCTTACGCCAGGGCGCCCAAACGGGTAGCGCGATTTTGCACGTCCTTGCCTACCCTTCTCCCGTCACTATCGCGTCAAGGAGTACGCATCATGGCTACCACTGGCTACAACAACTCGACCGAAAACGGCAACAGCACGGCGATCATCGTGCTGGCCCTGGTCGTCCTGGCAGCGCTGATCATCGGCGCCGTCTATTTCATGAACAACCCGGTCACCACCACAACCTCGACCACCAGCAACACCACCGACCGCACGGTGATCGAGCAGGTACCGACTCCGTCGGTTCCGGACAGCACCACCAATCCGCCGGCCCAGACCGTTCCGGCGACGGAACCCGCCCCGACCCCGGTTGAGCCGGCTACGCCGGCCCAATAAGGCGGCGAACCTCGAGATCGGAATAGACCGCTTCCAGCGGCGCCATCTGTCGAAAGCCCACGCTGCCCTTGCGCGGCGTGGGCTTTTTGCTGTCGTCCGCCCAGGTGAGGACGGTCAGGTCGTTGATGCTGAAAATCACGCCGGCTGTGGTTTTGACGAGTTTCATCCGGTAGGGCTCGCGCGTCATGTCGGCAATGTCGGGCAAGGGATCGGCGCCCTGGGCCAGCAGTTCGAAGCCCGGCGCCCGGCGCAGGTTGCTGACGTGGAAGGCGCGCTCTTCCGGCCAGCGGCGGCGGAAATAGGCGATCTGGAGCGCGGCCACATCGGACTGGGTATACTGGTCGTAGATGCCGGCGCGCGGTTTGAGCGAAGGGGCGAGAATGTGTTGGCCATCGACTCCGCCGGCGGCGAAGAACAGGATGGCCAGGCCAGGCTCGACTAGAGGGCGGAATTTCCAGGTGATGGCGACGTCGCCTTCGAAGACTTTGGGGTTCCAGAAGACGAAGTTGGACGCCTGGCCCTGGTCGGGGGCAAGCTTGTTTTTCAGGCGCATCCTGCCCGTGTCGAAGTCGACCGAGGCCTCGCCTTCCATCTTCCAGTTGGCGATGTCGGAGGGCTTGCTGAGCGGATTGGCGTAGATCAGGTCGCTGTCCATGGCGTGCGCCGGGAGGGCTGCGGCCGCGGCTCCGGCAATCAGGACATGGCGACGATCCAGCATCAGGGTGACCTCTGTAGGGGACGGTCAGTGATAGCCGACAAATTTGTTGGAGGATAGCGCCCTTGGAACGTCTATCCAGACCTACTTAATTTCCACCCGCGTACCCAGCGCAAAGGCGCCCAGCGCTGCATCCCATGTCTGCCCTTTGGCTGTGTTATCGGCATTGGCCAGGCGGATCGCATAGCGCGTGTCCGTCCGGATGCGGCTGTCCGCGTCCGGCAGGGCCAGCAGGACATCATAGGTCCCAACAGGCAAATCCGAAGGGATGGTAAAGTTGAGGGTCTGAGACGTTTCCGCGCCCGGCAACCAACGGCGCGGATCGCCGCCCGTGGTTTCGATCCGGCGAACCGTCGCACCGTTGCGCAACAGAATTTCGATTGGACGCGGATTGTACAGGCGCGCCCAGCCGGCATCGCGCACCGCGATATCGACCGTAAGGGCACTGCCGCGGGTCGCTGTGGCGGCATGCTCAGCGCGGGTCAGGGCGAAACGGTAACCCATGTTGCGGCGGACTTCCGCCATGCAGCCGTTCTTCGTCCATTTGTCGTGAAACAGTCCGCGATAATAGCCATCGTTCAGGTAGGTCAGGTTGAAACGCGCACCTTCGGATAGAATGTCGCTGCAGGCGGTGCGTGGTGTCGGCGAGGCTTCGTCGGCCGGATTGCAGGTTTCACCGCCGAACGGGGCCAGGTCGCCCTGAGCGTCGTTATAGGCCTGTTGCGTGGCCCGGGTGGTGGCGTCTTCGTCATAGGTGCCGACGTCGGTCTGGCTGGCCAGGAAGCAGTCGTTGTGGAAGCCCGCGCGGAAGTTTCCGGTCAGGGCTGCGTCGAGCGCGGGCAAGGTCGGGTACCAGTCGTGGACATAAGGCGGATAGCGGAACTGGATGAACCGCGTCGAAGGCACAGCGTCCAGCAGCGCGTCCTTGATCGCTGTGCGATTGGCCGGCGAGGTCAGGTCGTTCGACGAAGTATGCCATTCACCCCAGGCGCCGATAAATCCCGCCTGGACGAAGGCAATGACGTCGGCATTGTTGTGGAAGATGGGTTTGAGCTGGCTCAGGTGACCCAGCGCGCGCGACAGCGAGGCATCTTTGGCGTCGCGGTATTCGGTTTCGCCACGCGGATAGTTGTAGGTGGCGCGGACGATCAGCTTGATACCGCCGGCGCGCGCCTTGGCGAAAGCGGTTTCAAGACGGTTGAGAAAGGCCGGCGGGAGGTCGCTGTCGCGGTAGGCTTCCAGGTTGATCCTTGCATAGACCAGGCGGTAACCCTGCCCGTAGGCGTCGGCGATATAGGCCGCGGTGAGTTTGTCCAGGTCCGTGGGCGCGGCTTCGTAAAAGCCGCGTTCCGGATTGGCGAAGTCGGTGTCGGTGGCGGTGAAGGTTGTTGTTACAGTCGTAGGCGCGGTGGGCGGCGCCGATTGTGCGGAGTCCGTGCCGCCACCGCAGGCGACCAGGGTCGAGGCGAGCAGGATCGAGAGGCCGCGCAGGCGTTTTAGAGACGTGAGTTGCATCGGGCTTTCGTCGTTAAAAAGGAAGGAAGTCGCCCCACCACCACATCTCACGCGCTGCGCCTTCGGCGGGGCGCGTTCGTGCGGTCCCCCTCCCCGCGAAGAGCGCGGGGAGGTATCAGATTAAGATCAGAACCTGTAGCTGGCGCCGATCTTGAACGAACGGCCGTAGCGGTAATAGCCCTGCGGTAGCAGCGGGTTGCCGTTGATGCTGTAGGTCTGGGCCTCGTCCAGAAGGTTCTGGCCCTCGATGGTGATGTCGAACCGGTCGGTGATCTTGTACGACGCATGCCCCGTCACCCAGGTGATTGGATCGGCCTCTTCGTTGTAACCGCCGCCCAGCACATTGGTCGCCGTCACGAAACCGTCCGTATGGTCGGCCGACAGACTCAGCGACACCGGACCCTTTTCATAGAAGACACCCAGCGAATAGACCGACGGCGCAATGCCTTCCAGCGGACGTTCCTGATCGCCGACCCAGCTCTTGGACCAGTTGCGGGTATATTGCGCCCGCAGGCCGAAGCCGTTCTCCAGGAAGTGCTGCAGTCCGATTTCGAGGCCGTTGACCTTGGCGTAATCGCCGTTGATCGGCCGGCTGACATTGAACAGGTAACCCGGCACGCCGATATCGACGCCGGTTTCCCAGCTGCTGGTGATCTGGTCGGTGATCTTCTTGTGGAAGCCGGCGATGTTGAAGATCGAGTTCTTGCCGAAATACCATTCCAGCGAGACGTCGAACTGGTCGGCCGAATAGGGTTTCAGCTCGGCATTGCCGCCATAGACCTGGGTGAATTCACCCCACGACACGCTTTCGGTCGTGCTGGTCGGGGCCAGCATCTCGACCGACGGCCGCGCCATGGTCCGGGCGGCACCCAGGCGCAGGCGCAACTGTTCGGTGATTCGGTAGTTCAGGTTGGCCGACGGCAGGATGTAGGTGTAGTCATTGTCCTGCTCGACCACCGACGGATCGTCATAGACGGCGGTGTAGTTGAAGGCGCCGTTCTCGATGATCTCCAGGATCTCGGCGGTCCAGGCCTGGGCATGAGTCTTGGTCTGGACGATGCGGACACCGACATTGCCGGTCCAGCGATCGGCCGCCAGGTTGGCCTGGACATAGCCCGACCAGGTCTTTTCGGTGACGCGGTAGCTTTGCAGCGGGTTCCACACCGGGGCGGCGGCGGCATATTCGTAAGGGTCGCCGTCCGGGCGGATATGGCCGTCATAATCGGCCAGGGCATCCTGATAGGCCTGGATGTCGAAGGCCAGGAAGGTGCGCGGGAAGTTCGAATGCACCTCGCTCATGAAGTTGGGCAGGGTGAAGCTGTGCGAGATGACATTGCCCAGGTCGCCGACATTGATGGCGTTGTCGCCGGAATAGTAGTCGGCACCGCCGGTCAGGCCGTTATTGACCAGGTCGCGCGTCTTCTTGCGGTCGGTCAGGTTGACGCCGAACTGCAGGTTCTCGAACCAGCCCTTGCCGGCATACCAGGTGCCGGCGAACGACGCGCCGTTGATCTCATCGTCGATATTGTCGCCGGCCAGCGAGAAATAGTGGGTGTTGAAATCCTCTTCCGAGAAGGCGCCGCTGGCCAGGCCGGCGCTTAGCTTGCGCCCGTCATCGAAATTGACCTCGACATTGGGGACGCGGTCACCGGTCAGGCTGATATGAGCGCTGTTCGGCTGGTTCATGCGCAGAACGACATAGCTGTCCTGGCCGCCGGAATGACGCTTCGAGGTCGAACGGTAAAGGTCGCCGGTCAGGGTCAGGGTCTCCGACAGGTCCCATTTGGCGTTGACGCCGAACAGGTCGGTTTCGACGACGCGGTAGGAGGTCTGGTTCAGCAACTCCGGGTTCATCCGCATCTCAGGATCGGGATTGTTCATGTCGAAAGCGGTGACGATGCCGTCCTCAATGACCATGTTCGACCAGCGGCCCGGGGCGTACAGCGGATAGTAGGACTGCTGATAGCCGACCTGGGGCGAGTCAAGCTTGGTTGTGAGGCCGTCGATGGTCAGGCGAAAATTGTCGGCCGGACGCCATTCGAACTTGCCGGTAAAGGCGGTGCGCTTCTTCTGTTCCAGGATAGAGCCGACGCGGAACTGGCCCGGGCCGATCAGGCCGTATTCGTCCTCGTCCAGCACGCCGTTGTCGTTGGGGTCGATCGAGCCGCCCCAGGCATTGCCCCACATCCAGGTTTCGTCGGTCGGATCGGCATTGCGCGTCCAGCCGCCGTCATTGCCGGCGACATCGGTGCGGTCCTCGCGTTCTTCCAGGACGACACCGAACAGGACGCCCATGGTGTCGTTGTTGAAGGTGGTGCTGTAGACGCCCGACAGCTTCTTGCCGTCCAGTTCCGACATCCCGTTACGGTCGCCTTCAAGGCGGACGATGCCGTGCTGGCCGCGCTTGTCGAAGGGGCTGGCCGAACGCAGGTTGATCAGGCCGCCGATGGCGCCTTCGGTATTGGCGGCCTCGGCCCCCTTGATGACGTCGGCGCCGCTGATCACATCGGACGGCAGGACGTCATAGGCAAAGTCGCGGCCGGCGCCGTCAGTGGCCAGGATACGGCCGTTGAAGGTCGAGAGGGTGTATTCAGGACCTAAGCCGCGGACGCTGACCTTCTGGCCTTCGCCGCCGGCGGTGCGTGAGATCGACACGCCGGTGATGTGGCTGAGCGAGTCGGCGACGTTGTCGTCGGGGAACATGCCCAGTTCCAGGGCGCTGATGGAATCCTGCACCGTGGTGGCGTCGCGCTTGAGCTTGACGGCGCGGGCAACGCTGCCGCGGACGCCGACGATAACGACTTCGCTATCGGCGGTCTCAGGGGCTGTCGGCTGCGTTTCTGCCTGGGCGAAAACGGGTCCCGCGGTCAGCAGGGCGGCTATTCCGGCGCTGGCCAGTGCGGTGCGGCGGAGAGTTTGACGACGGGACATGTGCGATCCTTTTCCACAAGGTGTTCAATCGGCTGGCTTTTTTGCTTTTCTGACGTCGAAACCTGGCAATACGTTTCGATTTCCACCATTACCGTTTCAAAAGCGTAACATCACTTTCGCAAAATCGTCAAATCGAAACTTAACGAAAGTAACAATGTGGAATAGGGGCGTTGCATAAATGCCGTCCGCACAAGCGGCCGGGGCGTTGGCAGGAACGCGAAAACGTCGCAATGCAGGAATGATGGTTTACTTGCTCATCCGGCGGCGCGAGGGCAGCTTGTCCTCGGACTCGAGATAATGCACCACGTCTTGCTCGGGCATGGGTCGGGCAAAGTAGTAGCCCTGGACATGGGTACAGCCCAACTGTGTCAGGGCCTCCAGTTGCGCCGCCGTCTCTACCCCTTCCAGAACGCAGGCCAGATCCATGTCGGCGCACAGGGCGCTCAGCGACTTGATGATCTTGTGCGACACCGGATTGGTGGTGACGTCGGCGACAAAGCTGCGGTCAACCTTGATCTTGTCCAGGGCCAGGCGGTGGACGTGACTCAGCGACGAATAGCCGGTGCCGAAATCGTCCAGTGAAATCCCGACGCCCAGGGCCCGGAAGGCGATCACTGCCGCGCGCGCCTGCTGGAAGTCGTATGAGATCGAAGTCTCGGTAATCTCGAAATCGATCCGTTTGGGTGATACGCCGCTGCGGTTGACGAGGGCGATGATCTGGATGACGCTCTCGGCCTGGGAAATATCGTGCGCCGACAGGTTGAACGAGATGCGCACGGTTTCGGGCCATTGCGCGGCTGCCCGCAGCGCCTTGCCCAGCAGGACCAGGGTCAGGCCGCGCACCTGGCCGGTGCGTTCGGCCACGGGGATGAAGTCGCCCGGGCTGACGGCGCCCAGGGACGGGTTATTCCACCGCGCCAGGGCCTCGAAAGTTGACGCCCGGCCCGTGCGGATATCGACGATCGGCTGGTAGACCAGGGACATCTCGGCTTCGAAATCGGCCGCCTGCAGCGCCTGTTCAATGACGCCGTGGCTGCGGATCTGGTCTTCGAGGCGGCTGGAAAACACCGTGACCTGGCCGCGGTGATTGCGCTTGGCGTGGTACAGGGCGTAGTCGGCGCGCTCGAACAGCGATTCCGGGGTGTCGGCTGCGTCGGGATAGATGGCGACGCCGATCGAAGCGCCCAGGGCGGCATGGCTGCCGCCGATGGCAAACGGCAGACGCACCGTCTCGATCAGGGCCGAGCCGAAGGCTTTCAGCCGCTCCTCGGTCGGGGAATCGTTCATGATAAAGCCGAACTCGTCCCCACCCAGGCGGGCCAGGGCGACGCTGTCGCCGCCGGTCTTGCTGAGCCGCCGGCCGACTTCGCTCAGGACCTTGTCGCCGGTCATGTGGCCGTAGGTGTCGTTGACCGGCTTGAAGCCATCCAGGTCGATGATGCCGACGGCGAAGCCCGTGGCTTGCGCGGCGGCCTCGGCATGGCGGCGTTCCAGCTCGGCGAAGAACCAGCGCCGGTTGGGCAGGCCGGTCAGGGCGTCGAGATTGGCGATGCGGAAGTTTTCGTCCGACAGCCGCCGGGTCTCGGCCTGGGATTCGACCAATTTCGCGAAGTCGCGCGAATAGACGAGCAGGATCATGATCATCGCCACGGACACCAGAGCCAGGTTGACGGCGATCGCCTTCAGACTGCCATGGCCCTCCAGGAAGAAGAAGAGGATGAAGGGGCCGTTGGCGAATAACGTCACCGAAAGGGCTGCCGGCCGCAGATGCATCAGGCAGAAGACGCAGCCGATAACCGTCAGGGCCATACAGAACACGACCTGGCCGCGGGCGTAGGCGTCGCCGTAAGGGTACAGCAGCAGGCCCCAGATTGTAAAACCAAAGGTCAGAAGCGCCGCCAGTTGTGAGGTGGCGCGCATATGCTTGATAATGAAGGCATCATCGAAGGTTTTATTGCGCGCCCGCCACCACCACAGGCAGCGCACGCCGCACAGGGTACACAGGGCGGTCGGAATATAGACGGCCAGCCAGGCCGGGGCGAATTTGGTGAAGGTCCAGGCGGCGGCCAGGGAGTTGGTCGTCAGGATGAAATAGAGCAGCGGGATCTGTTTGGAAAAGGCATCGAACTGCGCCCGGACCAACGGCATGTTGTCGGTCGGGACGCGGAACAGATTCAGAAAGGCAACGAAATGACGCTTCAAACGCGGATCCGGGCAGGTTAGGTCATGTCGGGGAAGCCTATCAGTCCAGCGTAACTATTCGGTTAGTGACCGGTGATATTTTCCGCCTTCAAACCGCCGGATTGCCGTGGGACAAACCCATGGGCGTGGGGAGAGTCCATAATGCGAAGCCTTGTGATTTTTTGGCTTTGCGTATGGCTGGCCGGCGCCGTCCCTGCCCATGCTGGCGACGGCTATACCCGGGTGACGGTCGATCCGGCTAAGGATCATCTGAGCTTCCACTGGAAGGACGCCAAGGGCCGTCGCATCGGCTCGCTGTCGGCCCTGGACGCCCGGGTGAAGGGGCAGGGGCGGACCCTGGTCTTCGCCACCAATGCCGGGATTTTCGCGAAGGACTTCACGCCGCTGGGCCTGTTCATCGCCGACGGCAAGGTGCTTCGGCCGCTGAACACGGGATCAGGCGGTGGTAACTTCTTCCTTCAGCCCAACGGCGTATTCTATGTCGACGGTATGGGCGGTCACATCGTCCGCACCCAGGCGTTCAAGCTGACGCCGGGGATTACCCTGGCGACCCAATCCGGGCCGATGCTGGTCGAGAAGGGTGCGATCAACAGCCAGTTTGCGGTCGATTCGAAGAACAAACTGATCCGCAGCGGGGTAGGGATCAATCACGATGGCAAGTTGGTCTTCGCCATCTCGAACGGGCCGGTGAGCTTCTACGACTTCGCGGGTTATTTCCGCGACACGCTGGATTGCGACGATGCCCTGTACCTGGATGGGGTGATTTCGCGCATGTACGCCCCCGCCCAAGGCCGCCGCGATTCCGACGACGACTTTGTCGGCATGATCGCCGTGACCAAGTAGTTAAGCCGCCAGATTATCCATCTCGCGCTTTACCTTCTCCGACTCCGCCTGGACATCGGCGAAGGTCGCCGACATGGTGTCCAGACTGTCGTTGATGTCGCGCACGGCGCCGACGGCAACCTGCATGTTGTGGGTGATCTCATGCGTCGCCGCTGTCTGCTGTTCCAGCGTCCCGGCCACCGAGGTCACATTGTCCAGAACCCCGGTCAGCGACTCCGAAATCAACCCCAGCGAACCTACCACTTCACCGGTGACCGACTGCATGGTGGCGATCTCGCTGGCGATGGTCTTGGTCGAACTGGCGGCCTGGTTGGCCAGGTTCTTAACCTCCGACGCCACCACGGCGAAGCCGCGGCCGGCTTCGCCCGCCCGCGCCGACTCGATGGTCGCGTTCAGGGCCAGCAGGTTGATCTGTCCGGCGATATCCTGGATCAGGGTGACGATATTGGTCATGGCGGCGGCCGACCGGTCCAGCGCCCCGGCCGAAGCGCTGGCCGTCTCGGCGTGGCGGAAGACACCCTCGACGCTGCCGCGGGCCTGGCCCATGCTGTTGGCGATGTCGCGCACGCTCTGGCTCAGCTCCTCGGCGGCGGCGGCGACCGAATTGATCATGGCGCCGGTATCGTTGGAAGCGGCCGCGGCGGTGCCAGCCTGGCGGGTTGCGCCCGAGATGCGCTCGACCACGGCGCCCAGGTTCTTGTTCAATTCGGCGCTGCGGTTGCGGCGCTGGACGCTCTGAGTGATGTCGGTGGCGAACTTGACCACCTTCACGACCATGCCGGTATCGTCGAACACCGGATTGTAGGTCGCCTGGATATAGATTTCCCTGCCGCCCTTGCCCAGGCGTCGGTATTCGGCGGCGCGGTATTCGCCCCGGCGCAGCGCTTCCCAGAAGGCGCGGTAGTCGGCGGACGCAGCATAGTCGCCATCACAGAACAGGCTGTGATGGCGGCCCTTGATTTCGTCGAGGCGATAACCGACCGCCTTCAGGAAGTTTTCGTTCGCGGTCAGGACCTCGCCCTGCGGCGTGAACTCGATCACGGCCTGTGCGCGGTTGATGGCGTCGACCTTGCCGGCCATATCGAGATCGCGTGCCTTTTGCGGGGTGATGTCGGAGGCAAACTTGACCACCTTGACCACGCGCCCGGAACGGTCACGGATGGGGTTATAGGTGGCCTGCAGCCAGATGACCCGGCCGCCCTTGCCGAAGCGTTTGAAGACATTGGCGGTGAAGTCCCCGCGCGCCAGGTCGTCCCAGAAGGCGCGGTATTCGGCTGAGGCGGCATAGGCGGGATCGCAGAACAGGCTGTGATGGCGACCGGAAATCTCGTCCAGGCTATAGCCGACCGCCCCCAGGAAGTTGCGGTTGGCCGTCAGGATACGTCCGTCCGGCGTAAATTCGATGACGGCCTGCGACGCGTCCAGGGCGTCGAGAACAGCATGATCGGTTGAGTCTGTCTTCTTGAAAAACATACGCTTCTACCTTTCCAAGACCCAATTGTCTGCGCAATGGATGGCGGGTCATGGTATCCCTCAGACACAGGGATCGCGCTTTTAGGTTAATAAGCTATTTATTGAAGTTTTCGTGATTTGGCTTAATTGGACAGCGAACGGCTTAACCTTAAGACTCGTGCTGCTTGTGAAAGATGACATCGCCGCGTATCTGATGTTTAGACGTCATATAAAAGGTAATATGTGAATAGAAAAAAATTTCTCCGCAGGAAATGCCTTCGCGAAGATTGAACACCTATTACGGAAATTCTCCGGTAGGTAGAAAGCGGCTTACCTTGCGGCAAGGTTGTTGCGCCGCAATAATACCGTAACTTTCGGTTGTATTTATGGCTTTGTCCGTACCGGCGGCAATGCATTGCATAGATCCAGCGCACCGGCGGCCTTGACGAAGAAGGCGCCGCTGCGATTGGCCCGCGCCGACAGCCAGGCATCGAAGGTCGGCGTGTCGCTGTCCAGGATCTGCCAGTGCGGTTGGTCGCCGGCGGGCAGGTCGGCAGCCATGCGGGCCGAGACGATCTTTACCCGTTCGGCATCAGTCTTGTAGAAGCCCAGCGCCTCTGTGCCGCGGGGGCGGGCGGTCAGGTGTTCCACGCCGGAGACAATGCGCCCGACCACGGCCAGGTTGCGGTCGAGATGGCGTGGGGCGTGGCCCATGATGGTGTAAAGCTGGGTGGCCGAGCCGGTGTCGGGCGCGACGTCGCGCGCCACGCCGATCAGGCTGTAGCAGTGGACCAGCCAGCCGGTCTTGCCGTCGCTCGCCACCGGCCATGAGGCGATGTGACCGGCCTGTTTCGCATAGGCATCGCGCCACGGCAGGGGCTTGAACTTCTGACCCTTCAACGGCCACTCGTATTCCGCCGGCGGGGTTTCGTCGATACCTGCGGGCTTGGTCGGATCCTCGTCCGGACGGCCCCACTGGACGACATAGTTGTCCTGGACGCGCAGGATGACGGCACCGTCGAAATAGCCGCTGCGCACGAGCTGGCGGATATTAGCGACGTGGACGGGCGCGAAGTCGGGCGCCAACTGGTAGATGACCTGGCCGCCGTCGGCCAGCGTCATGACCACCAAGTCCTCGGCGGGAATATTGCGCCAGGACGCCGCGCCGGAGCGGTCGAGAATATCCTGGGGCGACGGCGGCTCGGCAGGCTTGTTCTGTGCCATCGCTGGCCCGGCCAGCGCCGCCGTCAAGATCATGCCTGCCCAGATTTTCATGCCAGCCTCCGCAACCGTTTCATCGGCAACTTAACCGTTCGCGCGCAGGGCGCAAGGTGAATTGTCGTTCCGGAAATTTTCAGATCACCGCGGCCTAAAACGGTATTTTCGCGCACGGTTTCTATGGTACTGAGGCTGAATAGCTTGGGGGCTTTCATGACATTTGCAGTATCCGGCGGCAATCCAAAAGGGGCCGACATCAACGGCGGCGACGTTCCGTACTATGACACCACCGTGCCTGTGCTGGTCGACGTTCCCCTGGAGGGGGATATCTCGTCGGAATCCGATCAGGACGGTTACCTGTTCAATCTGGTGGGCGGAAAAACCTATGTCTTCAGCCTGACCGGAACGGGCACCGATCCTCTTGGCGATCCGGAATTGTTCCTGAAGGACAGCAGCTACGGAAATGTGATTATTTCCGACGACAACAGCGGTACGGGCAAGAATGCCCAGGTGGTTTACGGGCGGTCCTATGGCAATGCCGCATTTCTTGTCGGCGTGTCTGGTGTCGGGACATCAACAGGCCGTTATCGTCTGAGCATAACGGAAATTCAGCCGGACAACATCATCGGCAATGCGACGACAACCGCTACGATCGCCTTAGGTCAGACGGTGTTCAGCACGCTGACAGGCGAGGATGCCAATCGCAATGCTGACGTCGACTGGTTCGCCGTGCAACTGACGGCCGGTGTGGTTTACGATTTCACCCTGGCCGGCGCCACGGTGGAGGGACTGACGGGGATCGACAGCGCTTACCTGCAGATCATGGGCTACAACGCTACCTACAATGCCTATGAGCGGGTCTCCGGAAACGCGACTTCTGACGGCGGGAGCGCCCATAGCTTCTACCGTCCGACAACCAGCGGCACCTACTATGTTGCGGTCAATGCATGGGGTTCAATGCCTTCACTGTACGGCGGTTACGCCGTCACCTTCAACACAGACGTCAATGATATCGACCGTAATGGCCCGGTCGCGGCCACGATCGGTACGGCGATATCAAGTACGCTTACCGGCTATGAGACCGATACGTTCGTCTATCAGCTGGTTGCCGGCCAGACCTACAGCTTTTATTTCGATGACGGCATCTTCAATTATAATCGTATGTCGATCGGCGGCATTACGTCGGAGAGTGAAGGCTATAACGAGAGGATTGCCTACATCTTCTTCACGCCGACGGCCACCGGCAGCTACAACCTCGTCATCGGCGGCGGGGCGCAAAGCGACTACATCGTTCGCAGCGAACGGGTCCCGGACGATCTGGCTGCCAACGCGACGACGACGGGCACCCTGACGGTGGATGTGACGACACGCGGTCATGTCAACGGCGTCAATGACGTCGACTGGTACGCGGTCACGCTTACGGCCGGTCAGTCGTATTTCTTCAGAGTCGACACGCAGTTCTCGCGCTTTAATCAGGATCGCATACAGCTGGTTCAACCGGACGGTACGGTTCTGGCCGGCGGCGGCACGCCGGGGTTCGCACTTGCCGAAACCTTCGCCTATACCGCTTCGGTCACTGGTACCTACTATGTCTATGTGCGTGGTGGGACGACGAACGGCTATTACAACCTCATTGCGGAAGTCAATTCCGACTCGGTCGGCGATACGATATCCACTGCCGTGAAACTGCCCGTCGGTCAGGTGACCCAGGGCACAATCGAATACAGCAGCGATGAGGACTGGTACGCGATCGACGTGGTCGCCGGGAATACCTACTCGGTGTCCAGGCCCGGGTCGGACGGAACACCGCTTGCCCTTGTGAGCGGTCCTTACGGCCGGACCATGAACGCCGAAAACTATCTGCAATTCATGGCGATGGAGACCGGAACGGTTTATTTCCGCGCCGGCGGCGGATACGGCACACCCGACAACACCAACCTGATCATGCGTGACTATCAGCTGGATGTGCGTCTTCTGGATTCCATGCGGGACAATACCTCCACTTCGGGTCACCTGACGCTGGGCCAGGAGGTTGCCGGTTCCATTGATTTCCGCGGTTACTTCGACAGCCCGCCTCAGGACGCCGACTGGTATGGCATCGAACTCGAAGCCGGGCGCGCCTATACGTTTACCGCCAAACATACCGGCACGGGTATATTAACGACGGCGAATTTCGCGCTCAAGGTTTTCGATGCGAACGGCCAGGTTCTGGCGAATCCGAGCGGACTGCCCGAAAACACCCTCTCCTTCTACAGCGCCACAGGCGGGCAGTATTACGTCAGCATCAGCCATGGCTATCTGGTCGGATACACCCTGCGCGCGGAGTACGATAACGACGTCTATGGGAACAGGAGTACCTACAGCACCCTGGCCATGGACGAAACTGCCCACAGCCGGCTGGAGCGAAATTTCGACGAGGACTGGTTCCGCGTCGAGCTGGTAGCCGGACAGAGCTACGTCTTCTCGGTGACGCCGGAAGGCGACCAGCCCCTGACCTATTCCCAGGTCAGCATCATCGCGGGCACCAGTGCGCCTTATCCTTACAGCGACATACTCGCGCTCAGCAAGGACGGTCCTGGTACGCAGGATGCGGTCGTGCGCTTCACCGCGAAGACGAGCGGAACCTATTATGTTTCGGCGGCCAGTGCGAACAACCAGACCGGAAGCTACGCGATCACCGCCCACGCCGTCGCTCCACAGGATCCGGTGGACGCCATCACAGGCAACAATGGTGGCGACGGGATTTTTTCGGTCTATTTCGCCGGCCAGGGGCAATCCTTTGCCGGCAAGACCTCGACCCTGGGCTGGTCGACCGATGAAGCGAACGGTTTCCTGCTGGCCGGCGCCACATGGGGCACCGTCACCAATGTCAGCTTCAGCCGGACCAACTCGTCTGCCACGGCCGATCTGATCATCCTCTATGGCGACACGGGTCTTAACGCGGAAATGGCCGGCATGGCGGGTTCGGCGCGCGTCATCGTGGTCAATGATCGTGACGCCGACCTGTACGGTCTTGCCGTGGAATATATGCAGGCAACCGGCCTGGCGCTGGGTCTGGTTCAGCCGGCCTGGAACGCCGGCAACGAGCCTTTGGAAGGTTTCATGCCGTGGCCGCCACTGCAGGACGCCTACATTCTCGACGATCGTCGCAACACCGTCATGTCGGATCAGGAGCTCTGGTCCGTCACTCTGCAAAATGGCTGGTACTATCCAGGCCATCCCTCAGGCCCCGGCGCGCTCGATATCGCTGCCGTCCAAAGCCGGTATGGCGTCCGCGCCGCCAATGCCGGCGATACGGTTTATACGGCGACATTCAATTCTGCCTTCACCGTGATTTGGGATACCGGCGGCAACGACACCCTGTCGGCGGGCCAGGCTTCCGGTTCGATCGACCTGCGCCCGGCAACTCTGGACAACACGTCGACGGGCGGCGGCTATTGGTCGCTGATCGGTGGCGGCTTCGCTATCGCAAACGGCGTGATGATCGAAAATGCCGCCGGCGGCGCGTTTAGCGACCGGCTGTACGGTAATGATGGTCACAATGTCCTGTCCGGCAATGGCGGCGCCGACACCCTTTGGGGCGGTGCCGGGGACGACACGCTGAATGGCGGCGAAGGTGTGGACCGGGCCGACTTCACCTTGGCTACCAACGCGGTTACCATAGACCTGACGCAGACCGCGGCACAGAACACCGGCGAAGGCACGGACGTCTTCAACAGTATTGAAGCCGTTTCGGGTTCGCGTTTCGATGACACCATCCGCCTTGCGGCCGGGATGTCAGCCAATGGCGGCACCGGCAGCGACACCCTGGTGCTGTCCGGCAACTATGCCGATTACACCGTGGCTCGCGACTATAGCGGCAGTGGTCGCGCCTATGTACTGACCTCGGCAGCGGGCGCCTTCTCGTTCGACAATTTCGAATTCATCCGATTCGATGATCGCACGGTGGCTGAAGCCCAATTGGTGAATGATGCTCCGGTCTTGACGGGCGACTTCCGCGGCCTCGTGACATCGGGCGGAACCTATGTACTCACCACAGCGGATCTGAATGCCACTGACGCCGATGGCGACACGCTGACGTTTACGGTCGGGCAGAAAGCCGGCGGCGGCATCTTTGTCAATGGCGTGGCCGCGACGCAGTTTACCCAGGTGCAACTCGCTGCCGGTCAGGTGGCCTTCCGTCAGAGCGGGGCGGGGGCGAACGCTTGGTTCGGGTTCGTCATCAGCGACGGCCAGGTGACGATCCCGTACGGCTCACCTCAATACGTGACAATCGACCTGTTCACCGGTGCGGTCTTCGAAGACGACAATGAAGGCCATGTCCTGAACGGTACCTCCGGAAAGGACCTGTTCCTGGCCAATGGCGGCAATGACCTTGTCACCGGGGGTGCTGACGATCAATTGTGGGGTGGAGACGGTAACGATACGCTGACCGGCGGGGCTGATAGCCAGCTTCAAGGCGGGGATGGCGATGATATGTTGTTCGCTACCGCGAGTTCGGTAGCGGCCTACGGCGGTAACGGTGTCGATACCCTGAGCTACGCCAAGGCTACTCAGGGGATTCAGCGCGGGGTCGGTGAGTACTTCGAGCTTGAGCACCTGGTCGGCTCGGCTTTTAATGACACACTGTTCGGCAATGACGCAAACAATCTCCTCGATGGCGGGAAGGGGAAGGACGCCCTGTCCGGCGGCGCTGGCGATGATACCTATATCCTCGATCATATCGAAGACTCCGTTTACGAGGAGGCCGGCAAGGGAACGGATACTGTCTACAGCTCCGTTTCGGTTTCGCTGCTCCAGATGGTGGACATCGATCGCTGGATCCTTCAGATAGCCAACACCGAACGTCTGATCCTGACAGGACAGAACAACATTGATGCGACGGGCGACAGCCGCGCAAACGACATCACGGGTAACGATGGGGCCAACCGCCTGGATGGTGGTTGGGGCGCGGATACTCTGACCGGTGGGTTGGGCAACGATACCTATGTCGTGGATTCGTACCTGGATGTGATCGCCGAACAGGCGGGCGGCGGCAGCGACACGGTCGCGTCACTGATCCACTGGACGCTCGTGGAAAATTTCGAAAACCTGACACTAACAGGGGCGCTCGACGTCAATGGGACGGGCAATGCCCTGGCGAACGCGCTGACCGGGAATACCGGCAACAACCGGCTGGACGGCGGCGCCGGCGCTGATACCCTGGCCGGCGGCCTGGGCAATGATACCTATATGCTCAATACCAGCTCGGACGAGGTGGTCGAGAACGCCGGGGAAGGCAACGATCTGATTGTGGCCTCGTTCAGCTATTCTCTGGTCGGGCTCAACATTGAAAACCTTACCCTCACCGGCGCCGCCAATTTCAATGCGACCGGCAACAACGTCAACAACCTGTTGACCGGCAATACCGGCAACAACCAACTGGATGGCGCCGCCGGCAACGACACCCTGGTCGGTGGTTTGGGCAATGACAGCTATGTCGTCGATGCGGCGGGCGACGCGGTGACCGAACTGGCCGGTGAAGGCACGGACACGGTGCTGGCGTCGCGCAACTATAACCTGGGCGCGAACCTTGAAAACCTGACCTTTACCGGCATTGGCAACTTTACCGGCAACGGCAACAGCCTGGCCAATGCGATCAGCGGCAATGCGGGCAATAACTGGCTGGAAGGTGCCGGCGGTAACGATACCCTGACCGGTGGCCTGGGTAATGACACCTATATCGTCGATGCCGACGATGTCATTGTCGAAGCGGCCGGCGAGGGCACCGAATGGGTGCTGGCCGCGCGCAGCTACACCCTGGGCGCCAATCTCGAACACCTGGGCCTGACCGGCAGTGGCGATTTCAACGCGACCGGCAACAGCGGCAACAATATCCTCGGCGGCAACAGCGGCAAGAACCTGTTGAGCGGCGGCGAAGGCAATGATCGCCTCGACGGCGGTACAGGCGCCGACCGCATGCTGGGCGGGCTGGGTGACGACACCTTCTATGTCGACAATGCCGGCGACAGCGTCGGCGAGAACCACCTGGAAGGCACCGACACTATCATCAGTTCGGTGAGCTATTCCCTGCTGGGCCGGGCGGTGGAAATCCTGACCCTGACCGGAACGGGCAACCTGAATGGCACCGGCAACGGGCTGAACAACACCCTGACCGGGACCAGCGGCAACAACGTCCTGGACGGCGGCACGGGCGCCGACAAGCTGGTCGGGGGTCTCGGGGACGATACCTACTATGTCGATAACGCGGGTGATAACGTCCAGGAACAGCACCTTCAGGGGACCGATACCATCATCGCGTCGGTCAGCTATTCGCTGTTTGGCCGGGCGGTGGAGGTGCTCAGCCTGACGGGGACTGGGAATCTGAACGGTACCGGCAACGGGCTGGCCAATACCCTGACCGGGACCAGCGGCAACAACGTCCTGGACGGTGGTACCGGCGCGGACAAGCTGGTCGGCGGCCTGGGCGACGACACCTACTATGTCGACAATGTCGGCGACAATGTTGTCGAGCAGCATCTGCAAGGGACGGATACAGTCTTCAGCTCGGTGACCTATTCGTTGCTGGGCCGGGCGGTCGAGGTTATCACCCTGACGGGTGCCACGCACATAAACGCCGCCGGCAATTCGCTGAACAACGGTCTGACTGGCAATTCCGGCAACAACCGGCTGGACGGCGGCGTCGGCAATGACACCCTGACCGGCGGGCTGGGCTCGGACGTCTTTGTTTTCCTGACCGGCACCTGGAAGGACACGGTCACCGACTTCAGCGCGGCCCAGAATGACAGCATCGACATCCATGCCGTGACCAATGGCGTGGCCAACAGCGCCCTGGTCGCCCAGGCCGGCGCCAATGTCCTGATCAACCTAGGCGGCGGCAATACGATTCTTGTCCTCAATACTTCGGCGGCGGACCCGAATTTCCTTGGCCACATTAACTGGTAAGCGCTTTTACGGTGTCGACATACAGGCCGCGCTGTCCTTCACGGGACGGCGCGGCCTTTTTTAAAGGCTACAGCCTTCACGCGAAAGCTTGCGCTGCGCCGGCAAATTCAGGTATGGCGATTGGGGAAATATCCCGCTATTTTTAATCATACTCACCTGATATAACGGCCGCCATGATTTCAGCTCTCTCCCGACTCAAGATCAGCTCCGTCATGGCGGACGCGATCAAGCAATCCCGCCCGCACTTTATCAATGCCGCGGTGTTCAGCTTCTTCATCAACATGCTCAGCCTGGCGCCGACGCTTTACATGCTGCAGGTCTATGGCCGCGTAGTGTCGACCGGGAGCATGACGACCCTGGTCTACATTACCATGATGCTGATCGCGTCGCTGGTCGCCCTGTCGTTTCTGGACAGCGTGCGGTCGCGCCTGCTGATGCGGTCGGGGATGCGCCTGGACAAGGTCCTGGTCGGCAATGTGCTGAACCATCTCTATGCCCGGATCGGCAATGGCCGTCAGGCGACCAATGCCGCCCTGCTGCGTGAATTCGACACCTTCAAACAGACCCTGTCGGGCCAGGGCATGGTCGCCCTGTTCGACCTGCCGTGGATATTCCTGTTTGTCGGACTGTGCTTCATCCTGCACCCGGTCCTGGGCTGGATGACGGTCGGCGGCGGCGTCCTGCTGGGCATCATCACCTGGCTGAGCGAGCGCGCCTCTTACCGCTATATCACCCAGGCCGCCGAGAACATGCAGAAGGCCTATGCCCGCCAGGAAGCCACAACCCAGCGCGCTGACGTCGTCCGCGCTCTGGGCATGCGCCGCGCCCTGGTCAACCAGCAGCTCGATGAACGCCATTCGGCCCTGGACGACCAGATCAAGGCCAATCTGAGCGTCGGCGGCTACGCCACGACCTCGAAATTCCTGCGCCAGCTGCTGCAGTCGATCTCGCTGGGCGTCGGCGCCTATCTGGCGGTTAAACAGGAAATCTCGGCCGGCGCCATCTTCGCCGCGTCGCTGCTGATGGCGCGCGCCCTGATGCCGATGGAACAGGTCATTTCCAACTGGCGCAGCCTGATTCGCGGCTACAACGCCTTCCGCACCGTCGACAAGGCCCTGAGCGAAGACGCCAGCAAGACCGTGACCAGCCTGCCGCGTCCAAAGGCGGTGCTGGAGGTCGAGGGCCTCAGCATCGTCCATTCGGAGCAGAAGGCCTACATCCTGCAAAACATCACTTTCCGGGTCGGTCCGGGCGAGATGCTGGGCATTGCCGGGGTCTCCGGCGCCGGCAAGTCGACCCTGGCCCGCGTCCTGGTCGGCTGTGACGGCTACGAGATCGGCACGATCCGTGTCGACGGCGCCGAACGCAAGGATTGGGATCCCGAAGTCCTGGCCAAGTATATGGGCTACCTGCCCCAGGACCCGACCCTGTTCCCGGGTTCGGTCCGCGACAATATCTGCCGTTTCGAAACCGGAAATTCCGACGAAATCGACGAACTGGTCATCACCGCCGCCAAGCTGGCCGGTGTCCACGACATGGTCCTGCAACTGTCCAACGGTTACAACACCGTGCTGAACATGAACGGCCAGGGGCTGTCCGGCGGTCAGGCGCAACGTGTCGCCCTGGCGCGGGCTCTGTACCGCGACCCGCCGATTCTGGTGCTGGACGAACCCAATGCCTATCAGGACCAGGCCGGCGAAATCGCCCTGATCAACGCCATGAACGGTGTCTGCGCCCGTGGCGGCGCCGTCATCGTCATCGCCCACCGCGCCATGGTCCTGGACCGTGTGACCCGTCTGATGATGCTGGCCAACGGCCGAGTCGCCTTCCTCGGCACGCCGGCGCAATACGCCGAAGCCATGAAGAAACAACAAGCTTCCAACGCCGCGCCGCCGACAAGCCTGGCGCCGATTACCGGCGGAAAGGCCGCCAACTGACATGCCCGATAGCACCCATTTCGACACTGCCGCCCCGTCCCCTGAAGCCAAGACTCCGCCGTCCGGTGGCGGCATCGGCGCCCTTCTGGGTGTGACCGGCGCCAACGGTTCGGACGACCCGCGTAACGACATCCGTTTCGGTCTGCTGGTCGTCTTTATCTTCTTCGGCGTCCTGCTGGGCTGGGCGACCTTTGCCCGCGTCGACGCCGCCGTCTATGCCAGCGGCCAGATCGCCGTCATCGGCAACCGCCAGGAAGTCTCCCATAAGGAAGGCGGCATCATCGCCGCCCTGCACGTCAAGGAAGGCGACATGGTCCGCAAGGGCCAGGAGCTGATCACGATGTCGGGCGACGAAACCGAGGCCAATGCCAACGCCCTGATGGCTCAGTATATCGACCTGAAGACGCGCGAGGCGCGCCTGTTGGCCGAGCAGGGCCAGCGCGGCGGCTTCGCCGAACCGGTCGAGTTCGCCGACTTGCCGGAAGCCTTCCGTCCCGTGATCGATGAGTCGATGAACCTGCAACGCCAGACCATGGCGTCGAACCGCACCTTCCTCGCGTCGCAGATGTCGGTCTTGCAACAGCGCGTCGCCCAAAGCGAACAGCAGATCATCGGCAACCAGGAGCAGATGACCTCCAACCAGACCCGTCAGGCCCTGACCAAGGACGAACTGAAAGGGGTCGAGGACCTGAATGCCCGCGGCTACGCGCCGACCACTCGGGTGCGCGCCCTGCAGGAATCGATCGCCGGCATGGAAGGCGAATATGGCGCCCTGAAAGCCCAGGTCGCCGCTGCCAACGCCCAAATCGGCGAAACCCAGATGCAATCCGTCGGCATCCGCAAGCAGTATCTCGACAATGTCATGGCCGACCTGAACGACACCCAGGGCCGCCTGAAGACCATGGAACCGCAACTGGTCGCGGCGCGCGCCGCCTATGACCGCCTGCATATCCGCGCCACGGCCACGGGCAAGGTGATGGGCCTGCAGGTCTTCACCGTCGGCGGCGTCGTCCAGCCGGGCCAGAAGTTGCTGGACATCGTTCCGGAAGCCACGCCGCTGGTCATCCAGGTGATGGTGCCGGCCAAGAACGGCAACGACATTCATCCGGGCCAGGTCGCCCAGGTGCGTTTCGTCTCGCTGCACGAACGTAACTCGCCGATCCTGGAAGGCAAGGTCCTGGACGTGTCGGGCGACAGCTTCACCGATAAGGAAGGCCACAACACCTTCTATACGGCGCGGGTTCAGATCTCGCCGGAAACCCTGGCGACCTTGTCGCGAATGGGCACGGAAAAGCTGAAGCCGGGCCTGCCGGTGGAAGTGGTGGTGCCGATGCGCGAGCGCACGGTGCTGCAGTACATCCTGGAACCGCTGAACCAGTCGCTGTGGAAGACCTTCCGCGAAACCTGAGGCCAGGTCACATCAGACAAAAAATCCCGGATGGTTCCATCCGGGATTTTTTTATGCCGCCGAGAAGACCAGACCGGCCGGACAGTTCTCAGGAAGACTCAACGCGGCAAAGGCACCGGCGTATTGCGGTCTTCGGCCGTGCGTTCGGCGATGCGGACATCGATCCCGGCATCGCGCAGCCACTTGACCGCATCCGGCGCAATCCCGTCATCGGTGATCAGCACGTCGATCTTGTTCAACGGACATACGGCCAGCGACCCGGACGCATTGATCTTGCTCGAATCGGCCAGCACGATGATCTCGCTGGCGCGCTCCATCAGCCGACGCTCCGACTGGACCAGCAGACCGTCCGTCTGCAGCAAACCGTTGCGCGTGATCGCCTGGCAGCCGATGAACATCCGCGCCGCCGTGAAATGCTGCAGGATGCCGTCCTCATACGGGTTCAGAATAATGCTTTGTTCGCGGAAAAACTCACCGCCGGGCAGGGTCACCTTGACCTTCGGCCGGGCGATCAGGCCCTGCAGGATGGCGATCGAGGTGGTCAACACATGATAGGGCTCGTTCGGCATCATCGACGCCATTGTGTAGGTCGTGGTGCCGCCATCGATGATCATCGACAGGCCTGGCGTCAGGAACTCCAAAGCCGTGCGGGCGATGGCGCGCTTGGATGCGGCATTGCTTATGACGGTATCCAGGAAGCCCGGCTGGCCCTGAAGGCCCTCGCTGCGGCGTTCGTCCGAAGCCTGCTTGTAGGCCTTGCTCTCCGCGCGCATGGCGCCGCCGCGCACCCGCAGCAGATAACCCAGGCCGTCCAGTTCGTTGAGATCGCGGCGGATGGTGGCCGGCGACACCCCCAGACGCTCGGTCAGTTCGTCCACCGAGGTCACGCGATCCGGGCTCAGCTCGTCGATAATCCGCTTCCAGCGATCCTGAAAATGCATGCGTTCTCGTACCTCTTGCGCGAATCGTCACCGCGCGATGATCGATAATGATCGATCTATACGAAGGTTCCAGAGATTTGTCGATACAGCCTCGCGCCGAAAAGTGGCCAGACAATTTCCTGGGCACTTTTCGGCCAAGAAACGTATATTGGCGTGAGGCGTCAAAAAAGAATTTATGCAGCCAGTTCCGCTGACACCCGTCCGCGCCACAGTTCGCGATAACGGCGAATGTCGTCGCGCAGCACCGGCGCCACCACCTGTCGGATGCGGGCGCGCGGGGCGGGACTGTCGTAGAAGGCCAGGCGCGCCGCCCCCAGGGTCACGGCGTTGCGGTTATCCTCGACCACGACCTGTCCGGGACGCAGGGCGGCGATCAGACCGCACAGCAACGGGTTGCCGGCAGCTGGACCTTCTATGAGCACCTGGTCCGAGGCCCGGACCAGGTCCAGGCAGGCCGAGGTCATCAGGGCGACATACAACAGTCCGATGGCGGCCTTTTCCCGAGCGGTTTCACCGCTCACCGGCACCTCCCCGTTCAGGCCGGGACAGACGCCGGGCGTATCGAGAAACACCGGCAGGGCGGCGGTGCCTTTGCGCATCACGGCGCGCAGGGCGGCTTCGTCGACCGTGGTCCCGTTGCCGACGATGCTGTCATAGACGCGACCGCCCATGAAGCGGGCGCACGGCACCGGCCGGCCGTAGACATCGACATTGGCCAGGCAGTCGCGCTGCGGCACCAGGTCTTCAGGCGAGGCGCCGGGCGCCATGGCGATGTACCAGGTCCCGGTGGACAACAGGGCCGGTGAGTCGTCGCTGTCGACAATGACGCTGGCCAGGGCTGCATTGGTGTCGTGGGCGCCGACGCAGACCTTGACCGACGGTGGCAGGCCTGCCGCCTGGGCCAGGTCGCCGCGCAGGGTGGCGACGGGCTCCCAGGCGGGGTGCATGGGGGGAAACAGTTCGGCCCAGCCCTGCTTGACGGCCAGGGACGAGAAATCCTTGCGCTCGGGGCACCATAGGTCGGTGTGGCAACCCATGGAGGTGACTTCGTTGCACAGGGCGCCTGTCAGCCGCCACACCCAGTACTGCGGATAGTTGAGGATCCAGCGCACCCGGGCGAACAGGGTCGGCGCGCGGCGCGAATGCCAGAAGATCTGGCAGCCCAGGTTGAGGCCCAGCGGCAGGGACGGCGACTGGGTTTCGTCAAAACCGGGGCGGATGCGGCCGTAGGCGCGGACATATTCCCCCGGCACGGCGGATTCGTAGTCCTGGACGGGCTGGACCAGTCTATGGTCCTCGTCCAGAAAGGCGCAGGTGGCGCCATGGGTCACGGGAATGATGCGGTCGATGGCGTAGTGGCTGCCCAGATCCCGCAGTTGCTCCATCAGCCAGTCATGCAGGGCGTCGACGTCGAACGCCCTGTAAAGCGGGGTATCGACATGCGGCGTGGCGCGCCGGCGTTCGATCCATATCCGTCCGTCGCTGTCGACGACGCTGACCTTGGCGAAGGTCTTGCCGACATCGAATACGACGCACTTGCCCTGATGCTTTTTTGGCATGTTTTCCCGTTCAACCCTGTGCCGAAGTCGTTGCGGGCAAACCCGTCAACGCCTCGTGCTTTTTCTTTATTTGTATGACTATATCCCACGCCGGGCGCAAATCAAGCCTTTGTGACACCGGTGACATGGAAGCGCGGCGGGTGTTGCCGAATAATGACGATTTCGTTGCAGCGGAGAATCGCATTCGCGCTGTCTTGCGGTCAGGGCTTCGGACAACTTTCGGCAAATTGTGCGTCTTTTGATCGAAATTGACGCTCATTCTCAAATATACGCGATTGATCTCATAATGTGGCAATACAAAGCGCCGAATGGTGATCATTTACGATTGATTGTAATCGTTTGGGATTGTATTTAGAAAGGTACGATTGATAACAAAGTACAGGTTGGGGTTTCGAATGGGCGTGTCGCAGGTGACACCGATGGAGGTCCGTACGCAGGACGGCGCGGTGTGGGACGATGCTCACCATGCAACCCTGACGCCGCCGCAAAGCCTGCTCTATCGCTCCAACCTGCTGGGCCGTGATGCGACCGTCACCAATTTCGGCGGCGGCAACACCTCGGCCAAGATCATCCAGCCTGACCCGCTGACCGGTGAACCGGTCGAGGTCCTGTGGGTCAAGGGGTCGGGCGGTGATCTCGGTTCGATGAAGCTGGACGGTTTCTCGACCCTGTATCTCGACCGGGCGCGCGGCCTCGAAAAGCGCTATCGCGGCCTGGTCCACGAAGACGAGATGGTCGACCTGCTGCCCCATTGCGGCTTCGGCCTCAATCCGCGTCCGGCCAGCATCGACACGCCGCTGCATGCCTTCCTGCCCCATGCCCATGTCGATCACCTGCATCCCGATGCCGTCATCGCCATCGCCGCGGCGCACGACTCTGAACGCCTGACGCACCTGATCTATGGCGACAGTGTCGGCTGGATCGGCTGGCAGCGTCCGGGTTTCGACATGGGCCTGCGCATCCGCGACGCTGCCGCGGCCAACCCGCACTGGCGCGGCATGGTCATGGCCGGCCACGGCCTGATCTGCTGGGGCGATACGTCGGAGGCCTGT
Organism: Asticcacaulis sp. AC460; assembly: GCF_000495795.1. GTDB lineage: Bacteria > Pseudomonadota > Alphaproteobacteria > Caulobacterales > Caulobacteraceae > Asticcacaulis. Next base: position 16,510 of record NZ_AWGD01000002.1, on the reverse strand, counting down.
TATCGCAACAGTCTCGACCTGATCCGCCGCGCCAGGGACTTCATCGATGTTCGCGCCGCCGGCAGGCCGACCTTTGGCGGCGTCAAGATCCGTCCCCACACGCCGGCCGACCGTTCCGCCCTGTTCGCCCGCCTGACCCCGGCCCTGCGCGCCAAACTCAGCGCCGACCGGCTTAAACTGGTTCATGTCGACGACAGCCCCGCCGTGCTCGACTTCGTCTGTTCCCACGATCTCGACCGCCTGGCGGCGCTGGGCACCTCCTGCCCCGACCACTTCCTGCGCACCAAGATCCGGCCGCTGGTCCTGGCCGCCGATGCCGATGGCGCCGCCATCGATGCGGCGCTGGACGCCTACCGCGAGGGCTACCGGGCCTATTACGACCGCTGCCGGCGCCCCGACAGCCCTCCGGTCCGTGACGCCAATCCGGTCGTGGTCCTGATACCGGGCCACGGCATGATCACCTTCGCCGCCGATAAGGCCACGGCGCGCATTGCCGCCGAATACTATACCAACGCCATCCAGGTGATGCGCGGCGCCGAAGCGCTCGACCGCTATACCGCCCTGCCGGAACAGGAAGCCTTCGACATCGAATACTGGCAACTGGAGGAGGCCAAGCTTAAGCGCCAGCCCAAGCCCGGCCTGTTTGCCGGCCAGGTCGCCTATATCACCGGCGCGGCCGGCGGTATCGGCCGCGCCATCGCCGAAGCTGTCCTGCAACGCGGTGGGCATGTCGTCCTCACCGACATCGACGGTGGCCGGCTTGAAGCCCTGCGCGCCGATCTCAGCGCGGCCCATTCCGCCGATCGCGTTCGCGCTTACGAGGCCGACGTCACCAACGAAGCCGCCGTGCTGGACTCCTTTACCTATGCCGCGACCCAATTCGGCGGGGTCGACCTGTTCGTTGCCAATGCCGGCATCGCCTCGGCCGCAGCGATCGAAGACACCTCGCTGGACCTGTGGCGGCGCAATTTCGCGGTCCTGAGTGATGGCTATTTCCTGGCCGTACGCGAAGCCTTCAAGGCGATGAAACCACTGGGCGGCTCGATCGTCTTCGTTGGCTCGAAAAACGCCCTGGCGCCGTCGGTCAATGCCTCGGCCTATTCCTCGGCCAAGGCGGCGGAGCTGCACCTGGCGCGCTGCCTGGCGGTCGAAGGCGCGCCGCATGGCATCCGGGTCAATGTCGTCAATCCGGACGCCGTCATCCGCGGTTCGCAGATATGGAACGGCGCCTGGCGGGCCGAACGCGCGGCGGCCTATAACCTGGACGACGCCGAGCTCGAGGATTTCTACCGCAACCGCAGCCTGCTGAAACGTTCGGTCTTCCCCGAGGACGTGGCGGAAGCGGTGATCTTCCTGGCCTCGCCGGCGGCGTCGAAGTCGACCGGCAATATTCTGAACGTCGACGGCGGCAATGCCATGGCGTTTACACGCTGATCGCTACCTGGTTTTCAACGACGGATCGCCGATCCCCATGTCATGCAATACTATTTCGTCGCCGGCCATTCGCCGCTTCGACTCCTGTGTCGCCTGGTCGACCACCAAGTTCGCCACCCGGCGCACTGTATTCTGATCATGGCTTGTAGAACACGAAGCCCGCACCGCAGGCGATCAGCGTGAACCCGACCGCGGTCTGCCATTTCAGCGCTTCGCCGAGATATAGCCACGAAAACAGCACGAACACGACCAGGGTAATGACCTCCTGGATGGTCTTGAGCTGCGCCGCCGAAAAGGTGCCGTAGCCGATCCGGTTGGCCGGCACCATCAGGCAGTATTCGAAAAAGGCGATGCCCCACGACACCAGGATCACCACCCAAAGCTTTTCCATCTTGAACTTGAGATGGCCGTACCAGGCAAACGTCATGAAGATGTTGGACGCAACCAGCAGCAGGATCGTGGACAGGGCGGGGGATATGGGCATGACGCCACGCTTGAAATGAATCGCTTAAGAAACGGTATTCAGACCCCGCTTATCAGGCCCTGAGTTTGCTCGCCTGGTCGCGGATCGCCTGGTTCAGCCGTTCCAGCTCCGCCGCCAGTCGTGCCACGCCGGGCTGAGCCGCCTGGTCCAGCAATGTGTGCAGCAGCCGCGTCATGCCGTCTTCATACAGGCTGATGATCTCATCCTGGGCGCGGACCAACTGACGCAGCGACCTGGCCTTGGCGCGGATGCGGTCTTCCTCGCGCGCGCTGCGCAGGATGTAGGCCAGCTTGTAGGACAGCACCTTCCAGTTCAGCGGCTTCTGGGCAAAGGCCGTCGCGCCGGCGGCATAGGCGCGGTCGATGGCCTTCATATCGTCGCGGCCGGTGATGACCACGATCGGCAGATCGCACAAATCCTCATCGCCGCGCACCTGGCGGATCAGCTCAAAGCCATCCATGACCGGCATGTCGAGATCGACCAGCACCAGGTCGATGCCGCCCTGGCGCAGGCGCGCCAACCCTTCGCCGCCATGACAGGCCAGTTCGATGGTGACTTTTTGGCTGGAGAGCTGGGCATGGGCGAATTCGCGCAGGATGGGATCGTCGTCGATCACCAGCAACTGCGCCGCTTCAAGCCAGGCCTGACCTTCAGCTTCCATGAAACAACGCCACTCCGGTACGAACTCTTTCCGTACCCGTCATAGCGTGCAATCGATTAAGATCGCTCTAATTTTAGCTCAAACGCAGCCGCGCGCTGTTGGCCCAAATGAGCCAAACTCATCCGTGCTTATACCGCCTACGCCCCGAACCGGCATTTCTCTGTTCTCAGGCGCCGAACCGGCTGGCATCTTTCGCGGCGTTGTCGGCCATGGCCTTCAGCCCCGGATGTTCCGGCTTCAGCGCCGACAGGTCGGCGAACACCTTGTGAGCCTTCTTGTACAGCGGCCCGGCCAGATCGAAGGCGCCCAGCATTTCGCGCGCCTGGGCCAACCGCGCCAGGGTGATGGCGTGCGAGGAGCGGGCGGCTATGTCGTCGGGCTTCAGATAGGCTGTGGTTTCGTGCAGCCGGGTCAGTTCTTCCAGCGCTTCGGCGCCGGCGGCGACATTGCCGGCCTTCATCTGCAACTCGGCATAGGGCGTCAGCAATTCCGTGCGGACGGCCGGATCGCTGATGACGCCAAGGGCGCGCTCGATCACCGGCGGCAGCTTGGCGGCCTCGCCGGCCATCTGGTAGCGGCGAGTCAGATACAGGTGGATGTTGGCGTCGGACGGATCCAGTTCGGACACCCGGGCATAGGCGGTCATGGCCCGGCTGTCGTCGCGGCCCATATGCAGGGCGCCGTAGACGCGCCACAGTTCAGCGGCGGCCGACGCGTGGCCGTCCTGGGCCAGGGCGTCGGCATGGACCTGCAGCGCGCTGGCGGCGGCGCTGAGATCGCCTGAAGCGATCAGGTCGAAGATACGGCGGCTGTGGGCGTCGCGGTCATAATAGAGATGCGATACGCGAACGCTCAGCTCATCGGCGGCGATGGCGCGGGTGGCGTCCGGCCACACCGACAGGGCAGTCTGGACAGCCTGGCGAATCTCGGCCTCGCCATTGACCACGGGCGCCGTTACGTCTTCGGCCGGGGCGGCATCGATAAAGCGCATGGCCGACGAAATGACGGCATGGATGTCGCTTTGCGGCGCCGGACGTGGCGCCGCGGTCGGCTCAGCCAGCAGGGCGGCCTCGACGGGATCCGGCAGGGTCTCGACGACCATCTCCGCGACCGGCTGGGCCGGTACGGCGATGTCGGGGCGAATCGGAATGACCTTGGCGCCTTCGCCTTCCGGCGCCGCGCGGACAACGTGCAGGCCGTGGGCTTCGGACAGGGCGGCATTGGGGTCGAAGCCCGGCGCAGCGGCGGGCGTCTGGCTCAGAAAGGAATCCGAGGCATTGTCATGGAAGATGGCCGGCTCCAGGGACGGCATCTCGGCCACATGAACCTCCGCGAACAGCGGCGCGGTGACCACCTCTTCCTCGACCGCCGCAGCCGAAACGGCGTTCAGGCGATGGGCGTCGAACTTCAGGCTGCCGCGGGTGTCGCGCTGCGGCATGACGGTCAGGCCTTCGGAGGTCGGAACGTTGAGGTCTTCGCGCGCGTCGGGGACATAGGACGGCATTTCGACGGCAGCGGCAGGCGCGGCCACAACGGGGGCCGCCACGGGCGCTTCGCGGCGCGACGTCTTTTCAGGACGCGGCGCCTTTTCGGCCTTGATCTTCTTCGGCCCGGAGAACAGCCGCAGTACCATACCCAGCAGACCGATGACGGCGAACACGGCGGCGCAGGCAAAGATACCACCCCACACCTTTTCGGCGCGGACCCACAGGAACCAGTCGTCCGGGCGGTTGGTCAGGATCGGCGCTTCACCGCGCATGGCGGCCAGGGCGCACACCACCAGCGCCGTGATAACCAGGGCGACAAAGGGTGTCATCTTCGGTTTCGCCGGAGGATAGGCCTCCAGGGTCGAATTCGTGCTGCTCATTCAGGCCCCCGTTACTGTAACCTTCATAAAACCTTAACCCCAGCTTTGGCGTTATGGCAATCTTAACTTCTTCATCCCGTCCCGGAATGGTGAAATAAGGCGGCCGCCGCGACTGTTGTGCAACTTTTCGGCCAAACGGTGTTTTATGCCTTCCGGCGACTTTTTTGTAAAACTTGCTGACACTTTCGCCAAATGTGGCTAAATCGAACATATGATGAACAGAGTTAGAATTCTCGGTCTTGACCCCGGCCTGCGCCGGCTGGGCTGGGGCGTGATCGATGCCGAAGGCGCGCGCCTGTCGTGGGTGGCGCATGGCGTCATCGCACCGCCCCAGGACGACGACCTGGCCGTACGGCTACTCAACCTGTTCGAAGGCGTGACCGCGGTCATCGCGCAATGGCAGCCCGACGAGTCGGCTATCGAGGAAACCTTCGTCAATATGAACCCGTCCTCGACCCTGAAGTTGGGCCATGCCCGGGCGGCGGCGATGCTGGCGCCGGCGAAGGCCGGGTTGCCAGTGGCGGAATATGCCGCGCTCGATATCAAGAAGTCGGTGGTCGGGGCCGGTCGTGCCGAAAAGGACCAGGTTCTGTTCATGATCAAACGCCTGCTGCCGATGGCCGGTAAGTCGGAAGCCGGATTGCCGGCCGATGCCGCCGACGCCCTGGCCTGCGCCGTCACCCATGCCCACAAGCGCAAGATGAACGGTTTGAAACAGACGCTGGCCTTGACCGCGCGGAGCGCTCCTGGCGCCGAACTGCGCTCAAGGAGCGAAGCGTTAGCGCACAAAAGAGCTTCGTCATGATCGGACGTCTGCGCGGACCTCTGCTCGAAGCCGGCGATGAAGACGCGCTCGTTGAAGCCGGCGGGGTCGGTTACATCGTCCGCTGCGGCGTGCGGACCCTGGCGGCCATGCCGAAACCCGACACCGAAGTCATTCTCCACATCGAAAGCCAGACGCGCGAGGACGGCACGCGGCTGTACGGCTTTCTCAACAAGGACGAGCGCCAGGCCTTCCAGGCGTTGCTGACCGTCCAGGGCGTCGGTCCCAAGGCGGCGCTGGCCGTGCTCGATGTACTGACGCCGGGGCAACTGGCCCAGGCGGTGGCCCATGACGACAAGGCCTCGGTCGGGCGCGCCAACGGGGTCGGACCGAAACTGGCCCTGCGCATCGTGGTCGAACTCAAGGGCAAGGCCCTGACCACGGCGACCTTCGAGCCCCTAACGCTGAAACCGGCCGAACCGTTGAAAGCCTCGGTCAATGGTGAAAGCGTCGCCGCTCTGATCGGGCTCGGCATCTCGGAAACCCAGGCCCGCCTGGCCGTCGAGGCGGCGATACAGACCCTGGGCGCTGATGCCGCTCTGCCGGCAGTCATTCGTACCGCACTGAAAAATCTGGGTAAGTGAGTATGGCAAGATTAGTGTCGGGCGAATCCGAGGGCGATTACGAGGAAAAGGCTCAGGACCGCGCCTTGCGGCCCCAGACCTTCGACGATTTTGTCGGCCAGGCGCCGCTGAAGGCCAATCTCAAGGTCTTTGTCGATGCCGCCGCGCAACGCCGCGAAGCCCTCGACCACGTCCTGTTCTACGGCCCACCGGGCCTGGGCAAGACCACCCTGGCCCAGATCGTCGCGCGCGAACTGGGGGTCGGCTTCCGCGCCACCTCGGGCCCCGTCCTGGCCAAGGCCGGCGACCTGGCCGCCATCCTGTCGAACCTGGAACCCAACGACGTCCTGTTCATCGATGAAATCCACCGCCTCAACCCGGCGGTCGAGGAAATCCTCTATCCGGCCATGGAAGACTATGTCCTGGACCTGATTATCGGCGACGGGCCGGCAGCGCGCACCGTGCGTATCGACCTGGCGCCCTTCACCCTGGTCGGGGCCACGACGCGGGCGGGCCTGCTGTCGACGCCGCTGCGCGATCGGTTCGGGATTCCGTTGCGGCTGGAATTCTATACGCCGGAAGAACTCGTCCGCGTGGTTATGGGCACCGGGCGCAAGATGGGCGCCGTCCTGTCGGAAGACGGCGCGCTGGAGATCGCCTCGCGCTCACGCGGTACGCCCCGGGTGGCCGGGCGGCTGCTGCGGCGGGTGCGCGACTTTGCGACGGCCGATGGCACGGCTTTGATCGACAAGAAGGCCGCCGGCAAGGCCCTGGCGCGGCTGGAGGTTGATCCGGTCGGCCTTGACCATTCCGACCGGCGCTACCTGAAGGCGCTGATCGAGAACTACGGCGGCGGGCCGGTGGGGCTGGAAACCCTGTCAGCGGCGATCGCCGAGGCCCGGGACGCGGTCGAGGACATGATCGAACCCTACCTGTTGCAGCAGGGCTTTATCCAGCGCACCCAGCGCGGTCGCATGGCGTGCGCGCGGGCCTATCTGCACCTGGGCCTGACCCCACCGGCAACGCCGACCGCTTCGGGCGACCTGTTCGAGAGCTGATCAGCGCTTGCGCCCCAGCCAATGATCCACGCTGAACAGCCCGCCGCCATTGGCGACGATGGCGAAGCTGAGCAGGAGCAGGAAGTAGTTCTCTGCATAGTCCGGATAGACAAACAGCGTGACCACCAGGGTCATGACGAACAACCCCGCCGCCGCAAACCGGCTCAACAGGCCCAGGACCAGCAAGACCGGCAGGCTCAACTCGGCCGTCGTCGCCATGGCCGCGGCCAGTTCCGGCGGCAGGACCGGCACCTTGTACTCGTCGGCGAAGAGCGCCACGGTCGTCGACCAGCTCTGGATCTTGGTCAGGCCGGCGAAAAAGAAGAACTGCGCCAGATAGATGCGGATGGCCAGAAGCGACAGGCCTTTCAGCCAGCCTAGGCCGAGCAGGCGGGTTTCGAACTGATTATAGGCGGTCAGAAGGGCGGTCATGACAAGGTCTCCGGGGCAATAACGAACAGTCCATGCTGCACCAGCCGCGCAAGCAGCGTCTGCAGCAAGGAAAGATCGTCGGGGGTGGGATTGAGGTGGTCGAGTACGGTCATTAGCGACTGTTCGCGAACCACCAGACGAAGGAACTCGGCCTCGAGCGGGGCCAGGCACAGGTGCAAAATTTCGTCGTCGGGGGCGCGTCCGATCAGGGCGTCGCAGACCAGGCTGCGCACTGCGGGCGGGGCTTCACCGGCCAGGGCGGCGGCGTAGGCCGCCTTGATATCATGATCGAGCTGAACCAGCTGCACCGACGGATGCAGGCTCACGCACGCGTCCGGATCCAACAATGCCTCGAAGCCGCAGGCTTGCGCATCGTCGGCGCAACCGGCCCGGTGCAGCGCCCACTCATAGCGCGCCAGGGCCGGCAGCCAGGTCACCGGCATGTGCGGATGCCGCGTCAGAAAGCCGGCAAACTCTTCGCCATAGCGGTTACGGTCGCCATGAAGCTGGGGATGGCCGTGGATGTAGTCGCGGGCGAAGGCCCGAAACGCCTCTTCGCCCAAAACCGCCTTTGCCGCCGGATAGACGTCTTCGAGGCAGGCGATCAGACCCAGGAACCAGGTGTCGTGATGGACGCGTAAACCTGGATGCTCGGGCGCTTTTACCGCCGTCACGGCGTCCAGGAAATCGCGCTGAAAATCGCTTAGGGAACGGGTGTCAAACATGGGCCGGCACCTTCGCACGGTGGTCGGCACGGGCGGCCTCGCCCAGCAAGACATCAAGCGGCGGAATATCGCTGTCCCACTCGATCAGGGTCGGTCGGTGTCCGAACTGCGCAAGCGCGCGGTCGTACAGCGACCATACCTCCGCACAGACAGTAGCGCCATGCGTATCCAGCAGCAGGTCGCCCGACCGGATATGACCGGCGAGGTGATATTGCCGCACCGCCTGGGGATCCCGGAGTTCCTTCAGATACACTAGGGGATCGTGGCCGAGATTATGGGCGCTGACGAAAATATTGTTCAGGTCCAGCAGCAGGCCGCAGCCGGTCCGCTGCGCCAGCAGCGATAGGAATTCCGGTTCGTCATAGTCCAGCCCGTCAAAAGCAACATAGTTGGACGGGTTCTCGATCAACACCTGCTGGCCTATAAGTTGTTGAAATTCATCGATATGCTGCGCAAAAACCGTGAGCGCTTCATGGGTGAACGGCACCGGCAGCAGGTCGGGCACGGCGACATGGCTGTAGGCCGACCAGCTTAAGTGTTCCGACACCAGGATGGGATCGAAACGCTTCACCAGGGCCGCCACCTGGCGCAGATGATCCTTGTCGAGACCGTCGGCCCGGCCCAGCGACAGGCCGACGCCATGAAAGGACAGGGGATATGTCTCACGCAGCCGCTCCAGGGTTTTCAGCCGGGCGCCACCGCCGAAATAGTTTTCGGTATGGACTTCGAGAAACCCGACCGCCGGGCATTGTTCAACGATCTGCGCCACGTGCGGTGCGCGCAGGCCCATACCGGCAGGGAGGGAAGAAGGGGGCATGGCTTAGCTTTTTCTGATACCTCCCCGCGCCTCTTTGCGGGGGGAGGGGGACCATGAGCGCAGCGAAATGGTGGTGGGGCGACTTGCTGTCATTTCCGCAAATACAGGCGTCTCAAGCAAAGCCGCCCCGAAGGTGCTTAGCTGACGACCTTGCCGCCGGCCAGCTTGGCGCAGGTGCCGGTCGGCAGATAGACCCATTCGGCCGGATCACGGTCGGCCTTGGCCTGGCCGGCGCAGGAATGGGCCTTGGTGGCGCAGTCGTTCATGCGCGCCTTGGCGACGCCGGCGCACTTTTCGAAGCCTTCCTTGGCCGAGGCGGTGCTGGCGACCAGGGCGGCGCCACCGACCAGGGCAGCCAGGGCGGCGGTAACTTGCAGGACGCGAATGGGGGACGTGGACATGGGGTGGTTTCCTCAGACAGGGTTGCGGGAATGCAGCAGCGCATCCTGGCTGAGAGTTACGCAGGCCGGATACAGCCGGTTACATCGCGGTGGTGGAAATTTTCGCTGGCCTGATGCCGCCGGTGCAGATTACAAGCGCTGAACAGGCGATCGTTCGAAAAACGATCCGGCGGTGTAACCTGATCGGTCATGAACACGTATAACTCGGATGAATGGCAGGGGTGGATGCGTGCGGCGCTGAACGGCGACGCAGGCCTTTACCGCAAGCTGCTGGCCGCCCTTCGGCCGTGGCTCCTGTCCTATTTCCGCCGCCGTCTGCACGGCGGCGATTGTGAAGACCTGGTACAGATGACCCTGTTGAGTTTACATGAAAAGCGCCACACCTACGACGTTACCGCGCCCTTCATGCCGTGGATCGCGGCGATCGCGCGCAACAAGCTGATCGACTATGTCCGCAAGGCCGGCCGCCATGTCCATGTCGAGCTGGACGAGGCCATGGGCGTCGACGACGGCCTGCGGCCCGACCTGGCGGCGCGCGACGTCAAGGTGCTGCTGGGGCAACTCCCCAAGGATCAGGCGCGGATCATCAGCCTGCACAAGCTGAATGAGCTGAGCGTCGAGGAAACCGCCGCCGCCACGGGTAAGTCTGCCTCCGCGGTCAAGGTCATCGTCCATCGTGGCCTGAAAAAGCTGCAGGGCCTTGTCGGGATCAAGGGAGGCGCCGATGAGTGACACCCTGATCGACGACCTGACCAAGGATCTCAAGCCCGTCAAACCGTTGCGCAACTGGCCGATGTGGCTGGGCGCCGGTGTCGGCTTCCTCCTGGCCGCCGCCTATGTCATCGGCTTCTACGGCCTGCGTCCTGAACTGGCCGGCGCGCCGATGAAATTCATGGCGGTGGGCAAGCCGCTGCTGTTCCTGGTCACCGGCGCCAGCGCCCTGTGGGCCGTATCGGGCCTGGCACGGCCGGAAGGCTGGCTGAAATGGCGCCATGTGCTGCCGATCGCGGTCATGCTGGTCCTGGTCACCGGCGCGCTGGGGCTGGATATCGGCCGCTCCGGCATGGCGGCCGTGGCCGACGGACTGAATGGCGGCATGCGGCTGTGCTACATCACCATCCTCTGCGGCGGCGCCGCCGGGCTGGTCGCGTTGTGGCGACTGTGGCTGCGCCGCACGGCGACCTCCCATCCGGTGACTCTGGGCGCCATGGCCGGGCTGGCGGTCGGATCCTTCATGGCGGCGGCCTATTCGCTTCACTGCACCATGGACGCGCCGGTCTATATCCTGGCGGTCTACGGCCTGTCCGTGGCGATCCTGACGGCGGCGGCCGCCCTCATCGGCGGGAAACTGCTGCGCTGGTAGTCAATTTTGGACGCCTCACGTTTATCCAAAAAGTGGCAATCCACTTTTTGGCGCGAGGCTAACCCAAACGCCGCGGCCATAACAGCCACGCGACATAGCCCATCCACACCAGGACGCAGCCCCCGGCCATGGCCAAATCCAATCGCGGCAGCAGGGCCAGCGGCCGCAAATGGTGTGCCCAGAAGGCCCAGGCCAGGCCCAGCGTAAAGACGCAGAACCCGAGATAGGCGTTCTGCGACGACCGCCGCCCTTTGGCCTCGGGGGGATCATACGGATCCATATGGCGCGGTGCCAGATAGTAGAAATAGACCGCCTGCTGGGCGACGGCGACCAGGGCGGCATAGAGCGCCAGGTCCGTCCGGAACAGGGTCAGCAGCCCGCTCAGCGCGATCACCAACGCCCCCGCGGTCAGATAGGCGGTCTGATAGCGCGGCCAGAACGGTCGTTGTTTGCCCTCGACTGCGTCCAGGGCGACATCCATAAACTCATACCGCATCAGCAGCCGCGCGGCATACAGCCCGGTCACGAGGTAAAACACAGCGGCAATATACAGTAACAGCATACAGGCTACGGATAACGAATATCCGCGACTGTAGCGAATGACAAATACTGAGAGGTTGGCCTTAGAGCGCATCCCAAAAAGTGTGACGCACTTTTTGGATTAAGATGCGCGTAAAAACAAAAACTTAGAGCGCCGATCCGATTCTACCGGATCGAAACGCGCTCTAAGGCTTAAAAAGCCCACTCCGATCCGGCATTGAACGCACTCCAGGCGCCGCCCAGTGCGACCATCAGGCCCAGAATCACGAATATCAAAAGGCGCGGCCGTTTCATCAGTTGGTCTTCATCAAGGCTTCGCGGATCGGCAGGAAGCGGTCATTGAACGGCAGGATCCCCGCACCGCGCGCCGCGGCGTCCTCGGCCAGCTCGGCGCGCTTGACCGGCGCGATGCTCTTGATGCGGTCGCTCATGCCCTGCATGCGCTGGTTCAGCCGTGTGCACAGCTGCTCGATAAACCGCGCCGGCATGCGGCCACCGATAAAGTGCGCCTCGGGATTGATGGCGCAGTTCATCACCAGCAGCGGCTCGAACAGCAGGTCGGCGGCGCGGTCCAGCCACGCCTCGACCCTGGCCAGACCCAGCGACGGCAGGTTATCGAGATCCTCCGGCGTGGCGACCTGGAAGCCGGCCTTGCGCAGGTATTCGTACAGCGCATATAGCGACACCATGTCTTCCAGGGCGCGGGTCTGGCCGTTTTCGTCCTTCACCGGCAAGAATCCGATTTCGCCCGACCGGCCGTCGGCGCCGCGGTAATAGTGGCCGTCGATGACCAGTCCGCCGCCCAGGCCCGCCGAGATGATGGTGTAGATGAAACTGCGCGTCTGCAGGCCGTGGCCGAACTGCATTTCGCCGATCGAGGCGGCGGCGGCGTCGTTTTCGACATATACGGGCACCGGGACGGGCAGGGCGTCGGCGACCAGCGAGGCGACGTCGACGGTCGACCAGGCTTCGTAAGCATCCGGCCGGTTGGAAACCGGCACCCGGCCCAGATCGTCGGGAATGCCGATGCCGATGCCGATCAGCCGCTCGATATCGATCGCCCGGCTGGCAACGATCTTGTCGACCTCGGCCTTGAAGAAGGCGATGACGTCCTGGGGCATGGCGAAGTGAACCTCGCGGCATACCCGGGCGCGGACCTGGCCGACGAAATCCAGCGCCACGATGGCGATATGGTCGCGGTCGATGTTCAGCCCGATGGAAAAGGCGCCGTCGGGATTGACGACCAGCTTGGTCGCCGGCTGGCCGCGGCCGCCCAACTGGCGTCCGGCCTTCAGGATCATGCCGTCATTGAGCAGGCGCTTGGTGATATTGGCGATGGCGGGCGCAGTCAGCCCTGTCAGGTCGGCAATTTCGGCGCGGGTGATCGGGGCGCCGGCAGCGCGTACGGCCTGCAGCGTCACGCGCTGGTTATGGTCGCCGGCCCGTTCGAGATTGGTGCCGGACAGCGAATCGCCAAGGGCATGGACGCGCGGCTCCGCGCGGTGCGAGCCGTTCCGTTCATCAGCCATCTACGCCCCCTCCTGGGGAAGTCTTTCCGCCCCCTTGCGGGGGTTATTGTCATCATGCGGGTCTTTTGCCCGCTGGGTTCTTTGGCGGTTCCGCCCGACCATTCCTGTCCCGGCAGCGCATGTCGCCATCCCTAGCTATAGGTCCTATCGCGTGAAAAGGTAAGATAAATCTCTGGCGGTTGAAAATCTTATTCGACCAGCGCTTCCGTAAAAACAAAGGTCTCAACCTTTTTCTGGCTTTCGCCGGCGGTTAGAAAACGGCGCACGGAAATCCCCCAAGGTAAGAGCCTTACCTAAACCCCTTGCGCCGTCTTGCGTCAATCACCCCTTCGGACGGTAGCTGACGAAGGCGATCTTCTTGCTGTCGGGCGACCACGACGGCACATTGATCGTGCCCTGGCCGCCGAACAGCTTCGCCAGCACGACCGGCTCGCCGCCTGCCGCCGGCATCAGCTTCAGCACCACATCCTTGTTGGCCGGGTGATCGCCGACCGCGACATCGGTGCCGAACGCGATAAAGGCGATCCACTTACCGTCGGGCGACGGATGCGGGAACCAGTCGCGGCTGCCGTCGCCGAAGCTCAATTGCTCGGCGCCGCTGCCGTCGGCCTTCATCCGCCAGATCTTCATATTGCCGCTGCGCACCGAGTTGAAATAGATCCACTGGCCGTCGGGCGAATATTCCGATCCGTCGTCCAGCCCCGGCGTGGTGGTCAGCCGCGTCTCCGCTCCGCCCTCGACCGGGATGGTGTAGACGTCGTAATCGCCGCCGCGGTTGGCGATATAGGCCAGGGTCTTGCCGTCCGGCGACCAACCGTGCCAGTAGGACGGCCCATTCGGCGTGACCAGGCGCGGTTCACCGCCCGCCGCCGGCAGGATATGGATGCGCGACTGGTTGTCGGGCTGGGTCTGGTCGCTGACCACGATCCATTGGCCGTCCGGCGAGAAGCCGTGGTCGTTGTTCATCTTGCTGAGCGCACCGGTTTCCCGCTGTTCCGGTGTCCCGCCGGCAACAGGCAGGGTGAACAGGTGTCCGCCGGAATTGTACAGCAGGTACGACCCGTCATGCGACCAGTTCGGCGCCTCGATATGGCCGGTGGTATGCCAGACGATGGTGCGGTTGTGGTTGCTGATCTCCAGCGTTTCCAGGGTGCTCTCGACCGGGGTCTGCGGCGTCGGCGCCGGTTGGGCCGCCAGGGCGCCCAGCTCGACGTGGGAAAACACCGCCGTCTCGCTGACGGCGTTGTTGTGCGCGCTCAGCGCCAGGCCTGCGAAATAGCTGCCCTCCAGCGGCAAACGGACGCCCCCGCCGACATAGCGCGTCTGACCATCGGCGCCGGACAGCGACATCCAGGCATAGCCGTTGCGGTATTCCAGCTTGACCCGGGTGGCGCCCTTCTGGTTGGCGGTCACCTGATGGGTTTCCCCGCCCTGGGTCTCACGGAACTGCAGCGACACCAGCCCGTCGCCATGGACCATGATGTCGATATAGGGGCTGCCGGCGTCCAGGCTCTGGCGCAGCATGACGCCCGCCTTGCGGTGGGGATCGACGCCCTGGCCCTCAAACTTGACATCGGCGGCGATGACGACGTCACCGGAGACCGGATTGGCGGCATAATGAAAGGCGTCAACGGCGCCCCAGATATTGGCTCCGCTGGCCGTCAGAGTGTAGCTGCCGTCCTTGAACACGGCCTTGCCTGGGATGGCTGTGGCGCCGATATCGAGGTGTTTTGCGAAGGTTCCCAGGGCATCTCCGGCGAAGGCCGGCGCAGCAAACAGGGTCAGGACGGCCGCAGCCGTCGCAGCTTGGAATTTCATGACTGTCTTCTCCCACACGATTGCCGCGATCTTGCACGCCACGGCTATTGTAATCGATTACGAAGGTTAACAGATGCAAACTCGGTAGGGAAGGGCTCTTCGCGTGACCGGCCGGACAATCTCGCGCCAGAGACGAATATGGCGCCGAATCCCGAGAACCGCGTTCGAATCCGGCTTCCCTCTACGGCAGGACTGACATAGTCTGCCGCCGCCTTAACTTATAAACACACCTGACCAGCCCCGGGGGGAAGCCATGATCAAACTGTCCGCCACGCGTGATGACCTGAACCTGTCCGCCCTCCAGGCGCTGCCCCAGCCCGACTCCGTCGTCTTCCTCGGCACCCCTGGCAATGACACCTTTAGCGGCTCGGAATCGGCTGATGCCCTGTCCGGCAATGACGGTAACGACTTCCTGTCCGGTGGTGGCGGCGACGATGAAATCTTCGGCAATGCCGGTCATGACCGTCTCGACGGTGGCGACGGCAACGACCAGGTCTGGGGCGGCGCCGGCAACGACGTCATCACCGATGCCGCCGGCGGCGGCTACCTGTCCGGTGATGACGGCAACGACACGGTCATCGGCGGCAGCGGCAACCACAATGTCTGGGGCGGCGCCGGTGACGACAGTCTGATCGGCGGCGGTGGCGACGATACCCTGAATGGCGGTGACAGCCTCAATCCGGATGCCGGCCACGACACCCTGTTCGGCGGCGACGGCAACGACGTCCTGCTGACCGGCGGCGGCATTGACAGCTTCGATGGTGGCGCCGGCGACGATGCCCTGGTGTGGCGCCGCACCGATACGGTGGCCGGTGCCTATGACGGTGGCGACGGCACCGACACCTTCCGGTACGAATCCGGCGACATCTTCGGGACTGTCTCCGGCTTTGAAGTCCTGGATGGCGGCGCCAACGAGGTCCGCGCCACGACCGGCTTCATTTCCGGTTTCGCCACGGTCGCGGGCACACGCTTCCTGCTGACCGACGGCGGTTCGCTCAACCTGTCCGCCATCGCCAACGGCATCCAGGTGACGGCCGGCGGCGGCGCTGTGGCCATCACCTCCGGCGCCGGTAACGACAGCCTGTTCGGCGGCAGCGGCGCCGACAGCCTGACCGGTGGTGCGGGCGACGACGCCTATCACGTCGGCGAAGGCGATTGGGTCAGCGAAGCCGAAGGTGGCGGCAGCGATACCGTTTTCACCGCCCTCAGCTACGTCCTGGGTGACAACCTGGAGCGCCTGGTCCAGGGCGGCAGCGACCATGTCACCGCCACCGGCAACGGGCTGAACAACACGATCGAAAGCAACAGCGGCAATAACTGGCTGGACGGCGGCGCGGGGGCGGATACCCTCAGCGGCGGCCTGGGCGACGACACCTATGTCGTCGACAATGTCGCGGACCAGGTGGCCGAAGCCGCCGATGGCGGCAGCGACACCATCCTGGCGTCGGTCAGCTATACCCTGTCGGCCGGAGTCGAAAATCTGACCCTGACCGGTGAAGCCTCCCTCGACGGTACCGGCAACGCGTCGGCCAACATCGTCACCGGCACCGCGGGCCATAACCGTCTGGATGGTGGCGCCGGCGGCGATATCCTGGCGGGCGGCCTGGGTGACGATACCTATGTCGTCGACGCCGTCGACCTGGTTGTCGAGGCCGAAGGCGGTGGCACGGACCTCGTGCTGTCTTCGGTTTCCTATACCCTGGTGGCAAACGCCGAAAACCTGATCCTGACGGGCGACACCAATCTCAACGGCGCGGGCAACGACCTGGCCAATCGCCTCACCGGCAACAGCGCCGGCAACAGCCTGGACGGCGGCGCGGGCGCGGACAGCCTGGACGGTGGCGCCGGTGCCGACACCCTGGCCGGCGGCCTGGGCGACGACACCTTCATCGTCGACGGCGCGGACCTGGTCGTGGAGGCCGAGGGCGGCGGCACGGACCTCGTGCTGTCTTCGGATTCCTATACCCTGGTGGCGAACGTCGAGCACCTGACCCT
>NZ_AWGD01000001.1 GCF_000495795.1 Asticcacaulis sp. AC460 | reverse complement strand
GACGGGTGATGCCAACCTCAACGGGGCGGGCAACGACCTGGCAAACACCCTCACCGGCAACAGCGGAAACAACAGCCTGGACGGTGGCGCGGGCGCGGACAGCCTGGACGGCGGCGCCGGCGTCGATACCCTGGCCGGCGGGCTGGGCGACGACACCTTCGTGGCCGACGGAGCGGATCTGGTCGTCGAAGTCGAGGACGGCGGCACGGATATCGTACTGGCCTCGGCCGACCACAGCCTGGCGGCGAATGTCGAACACCTGACCCTGACCGGCAGC
Source organism: Asticcacaulis sp. AC460 (assembly GCF_000495795.1). GTDB lineage: Bacteria > Pseudomonadota > Alphaproteobacteria > Caulobacterales > Caulobacteraceae > Asticcacaulis. Next base: position 150,172 of record NZ_AWGD01000001.1, on the reverse strand, counting down.
GGCCATATTGGCGGGACCGGCAATGCCCTGGCCAACGCCATCACTGGCAACATCGGCAATAACGCCCTGGACGGCGGCGCGGGCGCGGATACCCTGGCCGGCGGCCTGGGCGACGACACCTATACCGTCGACGATGCCGGCGATCTCGTCGTGGAGCTGGGCGGCAGCGGCATAGATACGGTGATCGCCTCGGTCAGCTATTCCCTGTTCGCCCGCTATGCCGAGAACCTGACCCTGACGGGGACGGACAACCTGAACGCCATCGGCAATTCGCTGCGCAATGTGATGACCGGCAATGCCGGCAACAACGCGATCGACGCGGCCGCGGGCAACGACCTGATCGACGGCGGCGCCGGAAACGACACCCTGACCGGCGGCCTGGGCGACGATACCTTCGTGGTCGACGCCGACGATGCCGTCGTCGAAGCCGAAGGCGGCGGCAACGACATCGTGCGGGCCTCGGTCAGCCACGTCCTGGCTGCCCACGTCGAGACCCTGGTCCTGACCGGAACCGGCGACCTGAACGGTACCGGCAATGCGTCGGCCAACACGATAACCGGCACCGCCGGCAACAACGCCCTGGACGGCGGGGCCGGGGCCGATACCGTGACCGGCGGCCTGGGCAACGACACCTACACGGTCGACCATGCCGGCGATGCGGTGGTCGAGGCCGGCGGCGAAGGCACGGACGCCATCATCGCCTCGGTCAGCTATTCGCTCGTCGGCCGGGCCGTTGAAAACCTGACCCTGACGGGCGCCGCCAACCTGACGGCCACCGGCAATTCGCTGGGCAACGGCCTTACCGGCAATGCCGGCAGCAACCTGCTGACCGGTGCGGCGGGCGACGACGTGCTGGACGGCGGCGCGGGCGCCGACAGCCTGACCGGCGGCGTGGGAGACGACACCTATTACGTCGACAATGCCGGCGACAAGGTCAACGAAAACCACCTGGAAGGCACCGATACCATCATCTCGTCGGTCAGCTATTCGCTGTTCGGCCGCGCGGTCGAAGCCCTGACTCTGACCGGGGCGGGACACCTGACCGCCACCGGCAACAGCCTGGCCAACAGCCTGACCGGCAATGCCGGCAACAATTGGCTGGACGGCGGCACCGGCGCCGACAGCCTGGCCGGCGGCGCAGGCGACGATACCTACAGCGTCGATAACGCCGGCGACGTCGTGACCGAAGCGACCGGCGAAGGCGCGGACGCGATCTTCGCCTCGGTCACCTATTCCCTGGTCGGACGGGCGGTGGAAAACCTGACCCTGACGGGCAGCGCCAACCTCGGCGGCACCGGCAATTCGCTGCGCAACAACCTGACCGGCAATACCGGTAACAACCTGCTGACGGGGGCGGCCGGCGACGACCTGCTGAATGGCAGCGCCGGCGCCGACAGCCTGTATGGCGGCCTGGGCGACGACACCTTCTACGTCGATAATGCCGGCGATAAGGTCTATGAAAACCACCTCGAAGGCACGGACACCATCCTTTCGTCGGTCAGCTATTCGCTATTCGGCCGCGCGGTCGAAGTCCTGACCCTGACGGGCGCCGAACATCTGACCGCCACCGGCAACGGACTGGCCAACAGCCTGACCGGCAACAGCGGCAACAATGTCCTGGAAGGCGGCGCCGGCGCCGATACCCTGGCCGGGGCGGCGGGTGACGACACCTACTATGTCGACGACATCGGCGACAAGGTGGTCGAACTGACGAGCGAAGGCACCGACCTGGTCCTGGCCTCGGTCAGCTATTCGCTGGCTGGCCGGGTGGTCGAAAACCTGACCCTGACGGGGACGGGCAATATCAACGCCACCGGCAATTCTCTGGGCAACAGCCTGACCGGCAACAGCGGCGTCAACAAGCTGGACGGCGGCGCGGGCCATGACCGGCTGGACGGCGGCGTGGGTGCCGACAGCCTCTATGGCGGCCTGGGCGACGACACCTTCTACGTCGATAATGCCGGCGACAAGGTCTATGAAAGCCACTTCGAAGGCCACGACCTGATCATCGCCTCGGTCAGCTATACCTTGTTCGGCCGCGCGGTCGACGACCTGGTCCTGAGCGGGACGGACAACCTCAGCGTCACGGGCAATTCGCTGAACAACAGCCTGACGGGCAATATTGGCAACAACGTGCTGGACGGCGGGGTTGGCGCCGATACCCTGGCCGGCGGCCTGGGCGACGACACCTATTATGTCGACTATAGTGGCGACGTGGTCAACGAGACCGGTGCGTCTGGCACGGACACCATTTTCGCTTCGGTCAGCTATTCCCTGGCCGGCCGCACGGTGGAATCCCTGATCCTGACGGGAACGGCCAATCTGAACGCGACGGGCAACGCCAGCGCCAACAGCCTGACCGGTAATGACGGCAAGAACCGTCTGGACGGCGGGGCGGGCAACGACAACCTGACGGGCGGCCTGGGCGCCGACGTCTTTGTCTTCTTCAGCGGCAAGGACACGGTGACCGATTTTACGGCATCGCAGAACGACTCGATCGACGTCCACGCCTATACGGCCGGTGTCGCCCATGCCGGCCTGGTGGCCCAGGTGGGGGCGGATGTGGTGATTACGCTTGGCGCCGGCAGCGTGACGGTGCTGAACGCCACCCAGGCCGACGTGCTCAGCCATATCGTCTGGTAAGGCGTCGATCTCGTCAGATTTTGTTGCAGGGGGAGGTCGCCGATTTTCCGTCGGCGCCCCACTTGCGGTACTTTTTGCTGTCGAGGTGAAAGCGGACACCGGAATAAAATCCCAGTCCGATTTGACTTTTCTGTCCGTTTTCGCGGTGCGCCAGGCACATCTCCCGGATCAATGTCGCCCTGGATATGTCGGTTTCCGGCAAAAGATCCAGGGCGAAGTAATATCGGTGCGCGCTGTGTTCCGCGCCGCCGGAGCATGTGTTGAGCTTGGCATTGCGGTAGCCTGAAACCGCCTGAACCTTGCCGATTCTCGGTTCGACTTCGGTCTTGATATAGCTGAGCGTGGTCGTGATGTTGGCCCAGACCTCTTGCGGCGGAATCTCAAAGGCCGAAGCCTTGCAGGCCTGCCAGGTCGAAGATGTCCTGAGGATTTGATAGGTGGGCAGGACATCGGCGACACCGTTCCTGGCCAGGTGGGCTTCAAAGGCCTGCACTTGTGTTTCCAGGTGATTGTCCGTCACCCAACCCTGAAAGGCGGCTTGCGATATGTAGGTGTCGGAAGGCGTCGAGGCGCTGGCTGAAGCGGAGAGCAGGGCGAGCGAAAGGATAACGGGATAGGCTTTCATGACAGGCTCTCCGGTTGTTATATAGTCTTGGTATGACGCCCTTCGGCTCCCGCGTTCATACGTGGGGGGCCACGATCAGGTTCGACTCCGCGAGAACATACGGAACATAACGGTAGTCCCGTATATATCGAATCTGCCCATTGTCCCATTCCAGCCACATCATATGGTTAGGCACCGCCGCGTCGCCTTCGAAGACTGCCATCACCTCGCGGCCTTCGACCCACGCCGGCATCAGACGAACCTCGCCATAGCCGGCATAGATGCCGAAGAACTCGCGCACCGTCGGTCCGGTGCGCAGCGGATAGGCCGATTGCTGCAGCCGGGCATCGTCTGCCAGCATGGCCCGCAAACCATCCCAATCCCGCGCATTGAACAGCGCGACATACCGCGCCACCTCGGGCGATGGCGCAGGCGTCGCGACCTCCGCTACCGGCCGGGTGGCCACGGCCCGCAAGCGGGCCCGGCCCCGCGCCAGGTGCCCCTTGACCCCGTCTACCGACAGATCCAGCAGCGCCGCGATAAAGCCCAGCGACTCCCCCATGACATCCTTCAGGATCACCACACTGCGCGGCATGACCGGCAGCTCCGAAAACCGCGCCATGGCCAATCCGACGGCCTGCTTTTGCATCAGTCTCGCCAGTGCGTCCTCCGCCCCGTCGTCGGCGACAGCGAAGGCGTTTTCCATCGGCTCGGTCCGCCGTAGCGTCCGTCCGCGCAACACATCCATGGCCCGGTTGTGCGCGATCCGGAACAGCCACGGCCGCAGCGGCGCATCCAGCTCCCGCCCCGGCAAAGCCGCAAGCGCGCGCAGAAAAGCGTCCTGCACGACGTCTTCCCCATCGATCACCGAGCCCATCAGCCGGGCGCAGTAGCGATGAAGTTCCGGCCGCAGCGAACTCAGTTCGGCCAATATGCCGGCATCAGACATCGGGTCCTTCCAGTTTGACGATCCCGCCATCCCGTGTCAGCGCGAAGGCGTCGCCATCGCCGTAGCGCGGGTCCTGCAGGATCGCCACGACCATATCGCCAAAATCACGCGGCGTCATCGGCGCACCGAAGCGGGAGAGGAAAGCCTCCGGCGCCATACCCATCTTCGCCGCATAGGCGGTCGAGCCGGCGTCACCCGTCCCGGTGCCGCCGACCATCTGGCGTGGCACAAGGGTCTGGAACCGCAGGCCCAGTTCCTTCTCTTGCGCCAGTCCCTGGGCATAGCGCGCCATGAACCACAGCATCCGCTTGGCGCCGCCGTAGCCGCCCGACATGGGGGAGCCGGAAATCGCCGCGCCGCTTGACGTCATCAACACCCGGCTGCCCGGTTTCAGCGGCAGGTTCAGCGCCGCCTGCACCCAATAAAGTCCGGCGCGAACATCGTGGTCCCAGGTGGCGGTAAAGTCCTCCCAGGTCATACGGTCGATAGACGCCATGGGCGGGGGCAATCCGGCATTCAGCACCACAATATCCGGCCGGACTTCGCTGAGGATACGCTGGGCCACGTCCGGGGCAGTGACATCGGCGGGACGGACGTCGACGCCCAGCCGTTGCTGCACGGCGTTCAGATCCGAAGACGCGCGCGCAACGACCGTGACTCGGGCGCCCTGCGCCGCCAGGGCTTCGACCAGCCCCAGGCCCAAACCGCGGCTGCCGCCGGTGACGATGACGGATGTGTTGTGAAGGTTCATGTGCCTTGGCTCCTCTATGGTCGGAGTTAAGACGTTTGAATCCTCTTAAAAGAGTCAGGTTCTGATACTTAAGCCGTAGACTGCTATACGCAGTCCGGCCCGTCACGCCATTCGCCCCGGCCTGCCGGCCTTCGTCGCGATCTCTCCTGGAGCGGACTGCGTTCAGATGGAAACGTTAAGCGGAACGCAGCCCGCTCTAGTTTTAAGTTTGCACGCTCCGCACGTTTACACGATGATTCCGTATAAATGTGCTTTGCTCTAGCCGACAGACACTGTTGCTGACGCCTGGGTCAGTTCATCGATCCGCGTCGCGTCGAACAGGGTTACCCCGGTGTCTTCATGTTCCTTGATCGACTTGTGCCCTATGGGCTCCTTGCCATTCTGGAGCAGGTAGATGTCGTAGGCCAGGATCTTCATCAGCGCCTGGATCGCGCTTTGGCGGCGTACCCATTCCGGCGTTTTGCGGGCCTCTTCGCCGGCAAACCATCGGCTGACCGCGGAGGAATCCTTCATTTTCATCACGGCGGCAATGCGCGTGTAGTGGACGAAGTTGTAGGTCTTCGCCAGCCCCAGGGCCTCGTGAAAAGATTCCGGGTCCTGCTCCATGTCGCTCCAGAATTCCGGTGATCTCAGGTGGGTGAGAAAGATTGTGCGCATCTGGCGCGCCTGGGCTGCCAACTTTTTCTGAAAATCTTCGGGGGGGGGGACGGAATCGGCCATGGCATTTTTTTCGTGATTGAATTGGGGTTATCGGGGAATCCGGACCGCTGTGTCGACAGCCGTTCCGGGGGCGGTGCGTCGCATTAGATTGTCTTTAACCGGAGATATCGATCGTCCTGTACCTTTCCCGCGTGCGGTCGAAATTTCATCTGTACACATCGTTTTGTGTGCGAAAGTCTCCGGCAGGGCGGAAAGGGGCCCGGAAAGCGGTTGCAACGCTGGCTTTGAGAGTCTTGGCAAGTTCGAACATGCGCCAATCCTCAGAGACCGTCAATGCAAATTTATTGCACACCATGCTTTTCAGCATTTAGGTGCCGTCAGATGCATCAAGCTGCATTAAGGCGCTTCATGCCTCATCTTGCATGAGGTAATCAATATCTTCCTGTGCAATCGCACGGCTTTGTGATTCCGCGGTGACCGGTGTTTTGGGTTATATACTTAATATAGTATAAATTCAGGGGCGGCCTTCGACAACGATCTCCCCCGCTGAGAAGATAAGGTAGGCGTTCGCAATCAAGCCAGGAAACTCACAGGGAGTCGACATGGAACCGCTTTCTTCACGTCACGCAGGGTCCGGCCAGGTCACCTGGTCGGCCCAGGCAGTCCGGGCTTCGGCCGCCCTCGCGGAGAGTTATTTGCGCGAAATCGACGGCGCTCTGGATTTTGCCACCTGTGTCAGCCCCGATGTTGTCCTGGCCTTCCCGGAAGCGGAGCGTTTCCTGCTCGACATCGACTTCTTCCGGGCATGGTCCGGCCGCGGCACCATGAGCAAGCTCGCGGTCAATCCATGGCTGCGCCTGGAACGGTTTGTCACCTGCGGCTACTACCTGCTTTATCTGCATCTGCCCTTGCGACGCACGGCGCTGATGGTTGAGACCAGGAACTTTGAAATCTATCTTGAGATCCGGGCGGAGGAGGTTCACGTGAAAAGCATCGTGGCCAAGGGGCAGTTGCCGGGCGGGGGGAATGATGGCGGACGGGGCTGTTCGCCGGGACCGGGATACACACCGTTCCGCCCGGTCAATGTTATACCGGTCCGGACTCGCGAACGGGTGCTCGAGCCCTGCGGCGCCTTTGCCCGGCTTAAGCAGTGGCTGATGAAGCGTTATTTTGCGAGCGTTAAATGGAGCGACCTTTTGGCGAAGATGGCCGGTGACGGACTCGACCATCTGCTGTGCGGGCTGGACCGGATTCGGCGCATGGTATCCGCACGGATTCCGGGCAGCCCCTGGGCGGCGGTGACCTCCCGACCCCTGGTCGTCATGACGGCAGCCGACGCACGGGCCATGGCGGCCGTGACGCGCGCCGGCTTCGACTCAGCCTCAGGCCGATACCTGTGGGTGAACTCGCGGCAGGTGCCGGACCGGTCTTCGTTCGCGCTTCTGCCGAAGGTGGGGCCGGAAAAGGACGCCATGATATTCGTGAACCTCAACGACGAGAACGACAGGTGCGTTGATTCGTTCTACCTGCTGATGTGCGGTTCCTTGGCTCAGCTGCGGCGGGACGGGAGCACGATCGAAAAGGCCAATATCTTTATACATTGCGCCGGACAGGCCGCACCCGGTGAATTTTGCTCGACGACCCGGCTTCTCGGATCCCTGCGCCAGACCTTCCCCGTGCGCCTGCGTTACCGGCGCAATGACACCGAACCCATCACGATGCAGAACGGGCTGGAAATTGCCTTCAGCCACGGGACCGTTGACGTCCTTGCCGACTATTACGAAGAGGCAAGCCGCAGGCTGGACCAGGGCGAGGAGGCGGCCGACGCCTTCCTGACCCATGAAGTGCCCACAGCGGTGGCGCATATGAAGACCAGAGAAGAACTCAGCGTATTCTGTAATATTTTCTCGACCGGCGGGCCGGATGGACCTGTGGTCGTACGCGGAGGACAGCACCGGTCATGATGCGACCGGGACCGGCCTTATCAATGGCCGCCTGCCCTTCGACCTCCTCCCCTTTTTGAATACGCGACCACCGGCAGGCCCTTTGCCGGTGGTTTTTTTCCACTGACGGGCAAAAAATTTGCACTAACATCAAATATTGTGAAATGCATTATTATAGTGTATGATCATTTTACGCTCAAATGCGAAGGAGTATTGCTCGTGAAAAGTGATACAGCCAAACTCCAGCGCGTCCGCGCCCATTATCGCCTGGGGGATTTTGTCGCCGAAGAGATCAACGCCTTCCATTGCGACCCGGGCAGCGGCGATTCCGGTCCCGGAAAATGGCTTTTCGAGACGGCCGACATGATTGCCGGCTGGATCGCGGATGACACGGTATGGAGCGCTTATCATTCCAGCCAGATCCAGGTCCGGCGCGACTATGTCAGGCCCTGGACGAATTTCGATGCGCAGCCGGAGGTGTCGCCCGAGGATATCGGTGACCAGTCGGCGGTGGTCCGGCGCAGCCTCCAGGACCGGGCGGATATCCAGGCCAGGTTTCCCGGAATGTACGGGACGGGCGACAACGAACGTGCCCATCGCGACCGCGTGTTTCAATGGGCGTCCAGGTTTGGCAGCGAGACGGACGCGCTGTTCGATGGTACCCGTGCGCTTCGCGTTCCGGCCAAGGTCGGGCAGCTGGTTCAATGCCTGCCCTTCCTGGCCGTCATCCCCCTGGCGCCGCAGATCGCGGGTCTTCTGTCGAATGCGTCGATAATGATCCAGCCCTGGATCCCGGCGGCCTGCCTTGTCGCGGCCGTCGGCGTCCAGTTCGCCTGGGGGGCGGTCAGGCTGGCCCGTCTGAAGGACGCCGTGCGGCTTCGCACCCAGGCCTATGCCACGGGCATGGAAAACCGGGGGCTGCAAACCGGCGCCATGATGGCCAGCCGCCGCAGCGAGCTCATTACCCTGTATAAGGAAGCCTCGGACTATGCCCGGCGGTCTCCCGAACTCTATTACGATCCCCACCACCCCGGCCGGGCCGTGGTCTTGCAGAAGAGATGGCAGGAGGTCGCTGAGCAGGCGCTGGAACGCATCGGCGCCGGCGACACCTGGCTTGAATTGCATCTGGCTTTTGCCAGTGACCTCTTCAAGACCGCTTACACCAGCGGCAACTTCAAGGACAATTTCTTTGGCCTGGGCTACCCGGTCCGGACGATCACCAAAAACTCTCTGGGCCGGCTATGGCGGGGCAGTCTTCTGGCGGCCGCCTTGTTTATCGCCTTGCCCCTGTGGTCCGCCGGCACGCAAAGCCCGCTGGCGCCGGCTACCGGCTTGGCGATGAGTGGGTTACTGGCCTTTCTGGCGAGCTTCGTCATGGGTTCGACCCGGTCGAAGCGAATCAGCGAAATCTGTGGCAACCTGGTCGACTGGAAGGATACGCGACGCTACGTGGCGCTGGTCTCGCGCCAGGTTGGCCGGGACACGCCCAACCAAATTCGCGAAAGCCTGACCCAGAAGGCCTGCGATCAGCAGGCTGCTATCCGGACCAAGTCGGAAGATATCGCGCGCGGTGGCCGGTCATGAAGATTTAGTGCCTTATATACGCTGTTCCATCCAGCCAGATGATGTCCTTGTCGTCAGGATGCGTCATCAAGACCCGGCTTTCCCGGTGGCCGTCGTCATAGGTGATCTTCAGAGCCAGCCCCTCGATGACATACCGCCCCGGCCGGCCGCCGCTGGCCCCCGTTACTGTGCTTGTGTCGCCGAACGACGATGACGCGCTCGCTACTCCATCGCGCACCATCCGCCCGCCCGGCAAAAAGCTGTAGCTGGTCTCGACAAAAACCGCATCCGTCCCGCCAACTGCCAGATTGCCGCCGCCGCCGGTCGCTGTGAACCGTCCCTGCAATCCCGACGTATCGGGCACCTGCGTCCACACCTTGTTGCCCAGGATCGGCCGCCACTGGCCCGACGCGCCGCGATATTCATAGATCCCGCCGGTCTTGCGCCAGTTCGACCAGTCGTCGGGATTGGCCGCCCGGTGCGCCGCCGGGTCGCTCAGCCCCGTCACATCCAGCAGGATATCGCCCGAACTGAACAAGACGGCCGGCACGAACTTGATGGTGACCATGCCGCCATAGCCCATGCCGGCGGTCTGGATCAGGCCGTAGCCCAATATCCCTTTGACCGGCGCGGCGCTGACCTTTGCCGCAGCCGGAGCCGCCGCGGCCACCACCGGCGGCTGCCAGTGCGCCGCGATATTGGCCTGGTCCGACCGGATCCAGGTCGCCAGCGCCGCGCAGCCCTGAGCATACAGCGGCGACAGCTTGCCGTCGACCGCCGCCTGGAGCTGCCGATAGGCCTGGCCGCCCTCGCGCGCCTGCGCCGTCGTTGCCGCCTGGCGCACGGCCGGCGCCTGGTTGCGCGCTTCCCATGTCTTCAGCGCCTGATAGCTCGCGCTGCCCGGCCGCGCCGCGTCGGCGCAATGCGCCGCCAGCGCATCGGTGGCGACCACCAACCCCACGGCGGTGGCGAATTTCTCGTCCTGGAAGGACTGCGCCTGGGCGGGCAGGGCAATACCCGCCAAAGCCACCATCAGCAATACGCGGGAGAACGGCATGACAAGGCCTCCGGAAGAACTCATCCGACACTTTGCCCCGCCTGCATGCCGGTGATATGACACAGCCGCCCGCCGTGGTCACGTTTGAACCGGTCCCGGTAACAAGGCTTTGACCTGGCAAAGTGCGGCGCCGCACCTACATGTCATACCGGACACAAGGAACAGCCGATGCAGGACGACATCCCCACCCTGGCGCAATGGGCCGGCGGCCCCGAGGCCTTCGACAAGCTGACGGCGGCCTTCTACGCCCGGGTTCCGAACCATCCCATCCTGGCGCCGGTGTTTGCCGGCATGAACCCTGACCATGCACGACACGTGGCCGCCTTCCTGACCGAAGTCTTCGGCGGCCCCAAAGCCTATACCGCCATCGGCGGCTCCCACGCCGACATGGTGGCACATCACTTCAACCGTCACCTGACCGAGGACCAGCGCCGCGCCTGGGTGGCGCTGATGCTGGACACGGCGGATGAGGTCGGCCTGCCCGACGATCCGGAATTCCGCGCCGCCTTCGTCGGTTATCTCGAATGGGGCACCCGCCTGGCGAAGATCAATTCCCAGGACGGCGCTGCCCCGGCCGACCCTTCCGCGCCGATGCCGGCGTGGAACTGGGGGCCACCCGGCGGCCCCTGGCTGGGCTGAGTCAGGCCCCGCTGGCCGGCCTCAGCGTTGCCAGATAAGCAGCAATATCGATGCGGTCGCCGGCGCTCAGCCTGTCGGCGACGGGTTTCATGGCGGCGCTGGCGATGTCGGCGCGTGCGCCGGATTTGAAGTCGTACAACTGGCGGATAATATAGGTCGGGAAGCGGCCGGCAATGCCGGGTATGTCGCCGGTCCCGGTCAAATCCGTGCCATGGCACGACACGCAGCCAACCTTTCCGGCCTTGCCGGCCACCAGGGCACGGCCGCGTGCTATACTGCCGGCCGGCACATAGGCGGTATAGGCCGTGCGGCTGTCGCGCAGTTCGAACCGCGCAAAGTCGTCCGGCACTTCGATGATCCGGTTGCCGATCGGCTCGGTCCCTGCGCCAGCCGAAAGCCGCAGGATCCACGCCGCCGGTTCGGTTTTCGGCACCGTATCCGTCTCCACGACCCGGACGAACGACCGCGGCGTCAACGCAGCGAAATAAGCGGCTGCGGCCTCGTCGTCGCCCGGCTGGGCCGCCTTTGCGACCTTGGCCATGTTGTCGGCGGGCGCGCGATGCACCGACGATGTCCGCGACGCATCGCCAAAAGCCCTGACCTGGGCGATGATATAGGCCTTCGGCAGCCCGGCCAGGGGCGCGTTTTCCGGCCGCCCGGCGCCGTTGGGCAGATGGCAGTAGGCGCAGGCCCCCGCGCCGTTGCCGCTTCCATGCACGACGACTTCGGGCATGGCCGGGTGCTCATCGGGATGCCAGTCCGGCGCCGACGCCAGGCTTTTCAGTTCGGCCTTGTGAAAAGCGGCCGCGCTGTCGGGTACATGATGCAGCGCCGTATCGACCGGCTCCGGCGCGGTGGCGGCGGGCTTCATGGGATAGGCCCAGTCCGGTGCGCTCTCCACGGCCTGCGGTTTGGGCGTACAGCTGGCCAGGATCACGGCGACGGCCATGCAACTCAGATAAACCCGCATCCCATGTACCCCTGCTGCCGCGACGGTGCCGTCCCCACCGACATTGGCGGCCGGGCCGCGTCCTTGTCAACCGCACTGCTCGTTGTACATGTCCTCAACCTGTTGGGCGATGTCGCGCGCCGCGTCGCGCAACTCGACGGTACTGTCGTAATATTCACCGCCCCTGTACGACAGGACCTGCGCCAGGGTCGCGCTGGTCTGGGCCGCCTGGTTGTAGCTATAGACGGCGGCGCTGGCATGACGGCAACGCTCTTCATGCGTCGCGCTGGCATCGGCCGCCTGAAGCTCTTCCCACCCGGCGTCGGTCTGTTTCTTGATGTCGCGGGTATAGCTGTTGTAGGTATATTCGTCGCTCTGGGCCAGGGCCGCCGACGGCAAAAGCAACAGGGCGCACAGCCCGAACAGAAAAGCGCGCATATCCGATAGTCCTTGGAGATTTACTGAAAGACTATCCGAAAGGCGCAGGCGCGGACCAGTTACAAATACCGTAAGCCTGCGCGTTACAAATCCTGACAGGGTCGATTTGCGCATTGACCACCGCGCGCGCCGGCCGTTTTATGGCTGCGTTTTTCGGGGAGAGCTTGCCATGAAGCAGATCGTCATTGCCGCTTTGGCGCTGGCCGCCGTCGCGGCCGCACCCGCCTATTCCAAGGACTTCATCTTCGTCCACAATGGTCAGTCCGACCTGCGCTTTATCGACCGCGCCAGCATCACCCGTGTCGACGCGACGACCATGAGCGCCTGGTACGTCGTCATCTTCGAAGACGCCGCGGTGGTGGACAATGTCAAACAGTCCCAGGCGCAGTTTCATGTCCGCTGCGACAGCAAACAATGGGCGGTAAAGGCGGGCAACACCTTCGACCACGCCGGCAAGTCGCTGGAGACGGTTTCGGTGGCCGATTCCGACCTGACCTTTGCGCCGGCCGCGCCCGATACGGTGATCGGCCGGGTGGCGGACTATGTCTGCGGCACGCGCCCGGTCGATCCCGCGGATGTCTATGCGGCCGATGACGCCTGGCACCTGCAATCGGCCTATGACCGGCTGAAGGCCACCCCGGCGCCATAGTCCCGCATCAGCGGTGGAACTTGTTGCCGTGCTCGTCGCTTGTATAGTCGTCCGGATGCAGCGGAGGCGGATCACCGGACCTGACATAATAGATGACCGGCGGCTGAAGGCTGGCCGGCGGGTCCACCACGTGGGCGTATTTTGTCGAGAGCAGCAACCGTGCGGCTGCGATCTTCCCGGTCTCCGTGCCATAGGCCATGATGTTGCGCAGCGCCTTGACGGCATAGGCGGCATGGTCGGGCTTGGCTTCGGGCGCCTTGCGGATGGCCTGCCGGATCGCCTTGGGCGTCGGCGGATTCGCCTTTTGGCTGTCCCTCAGTGGTATGGCGATCAACGACACCCTGACTGGCCGTGTTCTCTGCATCTGCCCCTCCGTTGGCTTCCACGGAATCGGCGCTCATCTGACTCGCATCGCCGGTCAACCACCTCAGAACCACCACAGACAGATGCCACAAACGCCCTCCTCTCCACGAATGCCTGCCGGCGAGGCTGGGGAGGTACCCCGAAGGGGGGGAGGGGTATCTTTGCGTAAGTGCGAGCACCACGTGGTTTCCGAACCATCCCCACCACATGCCTGTTTCCCAACCGCCTTCAGCTCGATCTGAGCCCAGCGGGGGTGTGACGCAAGAAGATTTAAACGCGGATAAGGGCACGGATATCTGAGCAAGCCCACGCGATATCCCCTACCCGCCAAATACCGGGGATTCCGGTGAAATGATACCAATTGCCCAAGTCCGCTTTCCCGCATCCCCAAAAGTGTGATGCACGTCTTGGAATGCGCGTTAAAACAAAGCTTGCAGCGCCGATCCGAGTCTACGGCGTCGAAGCCTGTTCTAACGCAGGACCTCCGCCGCGTCGACGATCTCGACCTCATGCATCATGTGCATGTACGCGTCGAGATAGGGTTTATGCGAGGCGCCAATAATCAAAAGCACGCGCCCGCCCGGCTGGTTGCCGAAACTCGCCCTTAGGTTGGCGGCGATGCGCAGGTTGCGGGTTTCCCACCAGGCGACATACTGACGGCCGTACAGTTGCGGGCTGTTTTGCGCCAGGGCGTTCTTCCATTCGCCATTGACGACACCCGCCTGTCCCTGCGCCGAGTTCAAAACCTGGAACAAGCTCAAAACGTCGTCGGAAGATTTGAGGTTCGACACGCGCGTACGATAGTCGGCGCTGTAGGCGTCCGGCAACTTCCACAGTGCCTGTATGGCCTCGCCATAACCTTCGGGGGCGGCGTTGTGAATGCTGTCGGCAGTATGGTCGTCCGATGCGTAGAGCCTTTCCAGACCCAGGCGCACCGCCAGCACTGCGGCGATCTGAACCACTTCGTTTGGATTGCCCCTGAGGTCCTGAAGCATCGCGACCAGTTCAGGGCTGAGGCCATCGCCTTCATGGGCTTCGGACGCCGGCAGTCTCAGCCATTGCACCAGCGCGGAGCCGAAATCCCCCGACGCCGCAAAGAGTGCGGCCAGCCGACGCCGCTGTGCCGGGGTCGGGTCTGCGGGCCAGCCTCCCAGTTCGGCATTGGCTTGCGCTGCCGCGGCGGCGATGTCGAGACCCGTCGTCTTAAAACCCAGGGCAGCCATAGCGAACTGCCGCTCACAGTAGGTGTCGGCCACGTCGGCGTAAGGGACCTTGAAGGTCGCTGCGATCTGGCAGGCCTCACCCGACATCGCCTCCGTCGCGATCAGGGTCGGCGCGTAGCCGGCAAGACGGTCCAGAACGGGCCCCAGCATATCGTTCCTGAAGCCACCTGGCGGCAGTTGCGCCAGATGGGCTGTACCCAGAACCATAACCTGGGTCATGGGACCATGGACCGAAGATTTGAGGCTGACGGGATCGAAGACGGGCGATGGCGCCGCCCCTGAGACGGCAGGCAGGCCGCTTAGAACCAGCACGGACAGACAGGCAAAAATTCTCATAAGGGATCGGCTTCCAATGCGAATGGAGACATATATGTCCGGATTAGAGCGCATCCCAAAAAGTGTGACGCACTTTTTGGATTAAGATGCGCGTAAAAATAAAAACTTAGAGCGCCGATCCGATTCTACCTGATCGAAACGCGCTCTAAGACCTGAGCATAGATCGAAACCAGATGCCGTGTGCAGCCCAAATCGGCCTGAGCTGCGAGAAATAACCGGAATATTGAGACAGGGTATTCAGGTGGCATGGTACCAAGTGTTCAAATAGGTAGATATCTCGCTCTATTTATGGACGCCGCCGCCGTGTTTCCCGCCGTCAAAGCCGGCGGCAGGCGCATCGTCCAGGTCCGCAATACACTGGTTCGATTCGTCAACGTCACTGCGCTGCCGAACGACAACTACGCCGCGCGCCGGGTCGCCTGGAGCGCATTCGGACAGAAAGGCTTTAACACGGATAAGGGCACGGATGCCCGCTTTGCGGGACACGGATGAAGGCACGGATATCAGAGCAATCCCACGCGATAGCGGCTGCCGGTGCTCGGATATCTGCTTTTGTCTCGGACACCATTGGTCTTCTTGCCAAGCGACGGGAAATCAAGGTTAAGGTGCGGGGCCATCGCAGACGGAACAGGGTATGAGCAAGTATAACGATCTTTCCCGTGAGCAGTTGATCGAACTGTTGAAAAAGCGCGATCGGACCAAGAAGCTGGGCTTGGTCTGGGAGCGAGACGAGATCGAGGCCGACCACGCCGTAGATGCCAACTTTGTCGCGGCCACCCTTTTGTCCGATCTGTCTGACAAGCCTGCGCCTTGGCGCAACATGGTGATCGAGGGCGACAATTACGAC
Organism: Asticcacaulis sp. AC460; assembly: GCF_000495795.1. Classification (GTDB taxonomy): domain Bacteria; phylum Pseudomonadota; class Alphaproteobacteria; order Caulobacterales; family Caulobacteraceae; genus Asticcacaulis. Next base: position 134,558 of record NZ_AWGD01000001.1, on the reverse strand, counting down.
GCGCTACGCTGGCTGCGGATGACCATGGCGGGACAGGTGAAATGCATCTACATTGATCCGCCCTACAACACTGGCTCGAAGGATTGGGTTTATAACGACCACTATGCCAATTCTGAAGATGCCTATTTCCATTCGACTTGGCTGGAATTTCTGTTTCGCCGTCTGACTCTGGCGCGTGACCTGCTGTCGGAGGACGGTGTGATCCTCGTCTCGATCAATGACGACCAGCGGGCAAAGCTGGAAATGTTGATGGATGAAGCCATGCCGGGGATGCGGTTAGGGTCGTTTGCGTGGCGGACGCGCCAAGGGTCCAACGCCGACCATCAGGCATTCATGAGTGCCGATCATGAACACATTTTGGTCTATGGGAAAGCAAATTTCCGGTTCTTGGGCAACGACAAGACCTATGAAATGTATCGCTTTTACGATGAATCGAGGGACGATTGGTATCGCTTGAGTGATCTAACGCTTGGCTTTGATCATCGCGAACGGCCAAATCTCTACTATCCGCTTTATGATCAACGGACTGATATTTGGTACCCAGCCAACCCGAACCGAGTTTGGGTGTACCCCAGCAAGCTCAGGTCGAAGGCGGCGAAAACGCGATTCATGGAGGACTGGATAGCTGCGGAGCACATTCGATTCCCCGAAAGCGCAGAATTTCGCATTTTTCACTCTCTTGACGAACTTCACCAAGCGTTCGATCGCGGCGAACTTCCAACGAGTGGCCGCGCTCCCATCATTAGGCCAGACCTGCCGGACTTCGAGTTTTGGGTAGGCAAGAAAATTGGATACGGAACACCTGCATTTAAGCGATACAAGAAGGAGCTCCGGAACCTGCGGCAACCACTCTCGACTTGGATTACGCCTCGATCAGAGGCGGATAGTCTGTTGGAAGGTAGGAACGCTCTTGTTGTGGGAACAAACGACGAAGCTGCCAAAGACATAAAGGCTGTCTTTGGCTCGAAGGCCTTCAACTACGCAAAGCCAGTCTCCCTGATTCGTGAACTCGTACGACAGGCTTCGTCGCCCGGTGATGTTGTGCTCGATTTTTTCGCTGGCTCGGCGACGACTGCCCAGGCTGTCATGGAACTTAATGCCGAAGACGGTGGTGATCGGCGATTCATCATGGTCTCATCGACCGAGGCGACGACGGACGAACCCGACAAGAATATCTGCCGCGACGTGACGGCAGAACGGATACGCCGCTTGAATGCTTCCGAAGACAAAAAGTTCGCGGAGCTGTCGGCTGACTTTGCCTATCTGCGCTGTCGTGAAATTGAATTTGAAGACCTCGATCAAGATCTCTCGCCCCCGGAGGTCTGGTCGGCCTTGGAAACATTGCATCGACTGCCGCTGACTCGATACGCTCAAGCCTCCTGGCAGGAACACAAAACCGAAAGCCAAACTCTGATATTTGCGGACAGGGTCAGTACGGAATTGCTCGCCTATCTGCGCGGCGTTGTGGAGCGGCGCGAGAATGCCTTTGTCTACGCTTGGGCGCCAGGACAGATCACCGCCGCGCTCGGCGATGCTCTGGATGTCCGGTCGGTGCGGGCGGAATTGGTCGGAAGGTTCCGCCAATGAGCGCAGATGCCGATTTTCGCGTTTCGCTGGCGCCCTATCAGCAGCGCGCCGTCGATGCGATGGCCGAAACCCTGCGCGCGGTGTCCACCCGGCATGAACGCGATCCCGAGCAACGCGAACGCATTTCCCGCGAACTGGGTGTGATCCTGCTTCAGGCGCCAACGGGTTCGGGCAAAACGCTGATGCTGGGTCGTGCTTTGGAAGACGTGCGCGGCCACCTGGAATGTAAGACGGTTTGGTTCTGGTTCGCCCCCTATGCGGGGTTGGTGACGCAAACCCGTTCCGCCCTGACCGCCCAATGCGGCGCACTGCGGCAACGCGACATCTATGCCGACCGCGAAGCCAGCGCCGCCCGCGACGGCGATGTGTTTGTGCAGACATGGGGCTCGGTCGCCGTGATCAAGAAGGAAAGCCGCAAGGTCCGAACTGACAAGGAAGCAGCCTTGTCGGTGGACAGCATGATCGCTGAACTACGCGATCGGGGCTTCCGAATTGGGGTGGTGATCGATGAGGCGCACCTGAATTTCGGTTCGAGTGCGGCAGCGACGGCGGAGTTTTTTTTGAACGTCATGTCTCCGGACTATACCCTTTTGGCTACGGCCACGCCGAACGACGCCAAGCTGGAACGCTTCGAGCGCGATGCCGGTTTGAAGGTTGCGAACCGCGTTTCGGTTTCGCGCGACGAGGTGGTCCGGGCAGGGTTGAACAAGGTCGGCCTGATGGTCGGCGTCTTGCGATTCAGGGAGGAAGATCGGGAACTGATCGATACTGAGGTCGCCACCCTGACCGCAGGCTGGTCGCAGCATTCCTTTATCAAGGATCGGCTGGCGGAGAGGGGCATCAGCGTCACACCTTTGATGCTGGTACAGGTTGAGGACCAGCAGGAAGGAAAAGAAGACCCAGTTGCGCGGGTAAGGGATCGGCTGACGGAAATCGGCATTCCGGAAAAGTCCATCGCCGTGCACACGTCGGGCGAGCCCGATCCGGATTTTCACACCCTGGCCTACGATCCCGAAATTGAGGTCCTCGTATTTAAGGTGGCGGTAGCTACCGGTTTTGACGCCCCCCGCGCCTGGACGCTTGTCTCCGTTCGACCGAGTCGTGGACGGGATTTCGGCCAGCAGATCGTTGGGCGAATTATGCGTGTCCATCCGTTGGTCCGACCGTTCCACGGTCAGGATCCGCTGCTGGACCGGGGCTATGTCTTCCTGTCGGACCCGGAATTGCAGGTTGGTCTGGACGAAGCGGCTGCTGATCTGAAAGCCGTCCGTGAAGGCATAGCGGTTTTGACCGATACGCTGGACGTGTTCGTTTTGGGGAATGATGCACCTGCGGCGCATAGATTTGAAGCCGTTGCCCTGCCACCTCCGGCCCCGCACACGATGGACACCCGAATCCTGGCAGAGCGTGCCGACGTGCAACTCTCGATCGGGCTGCTGAATCCGAATTACGCGGAAGCATCGCTTGCGCGGCAACAAAGCGTCGTGAGCGCTGTGCAAGGTTTTTCCGAACCCTCCGCGCCACTCCTTTTTCCAAATTTGCCCGACATACTGGCGCCACGTCCGGCACCGGCTCAACCTGCCACGCCCGAACATCTCGTCAAATATAAGCTGCGGACCGACCTCGGGATTCCCTCGGCTCTGGTGCGGGAAGAATTGCCGAACCTGTTTGACATTGAGGATGATCTCTGTCCGCAAATTGCCCGGGAATTTTGCCGCATCGTTCCAATGACCTCCATGCTGCTGGCCGTAAACAGCAACGCTGAACTGTCGATGCGGGACCTTTTCAACGAAAATCAGACCGATCAACGCAACCTCAGCGTCAGGATGTCCCCGGCGCGTATAGCCGACCAGGCGCAAATGCAGCTGACATTCAACGACGGGATTGACCCGCGTCGTGTTCGCGAGGCTGTCGAAGCGGAGTTATCCCGCCTTTGCCAAAAAGAAGGCATTGCTGCCAGTACCCGAGAACTGCGCCGCACAATCAACTTGGCAATCCTGCGGTATCCGCAGGCGTTGAAGGACTCTGTGCGCCTTGCGCAGGGCAGGTATATCCAGTTGCTCTCTAATGAGCCTATCCCTGTGGAACAGTTCGGAGAGCCAGATGCTGTTATCGCCCAAAAGGGCGCTTATGGTGCATTCATTGGCCGGTACAATCGGCCGGAGCGTGCATTTGTCGAAATGCTTGATCGTGACGACACGGGTTGCGTAAAATGGTGGTTGCGGAATCCTGAAAGTGAGAAATGGGCAACGCGCCTGATCCTGCCCACGGGCAAGCGGTTCTTTCCCGATTTTGTCGTCGGTATCAACGGACGCAAGACTAAGGACAACATTGCGTTGGTTGAGATTAAGGACGATGGTGAGACCGGGCGTTTGCAGTCCGACAGCAACTCGATCAAAATTCGCTCTGAGCACAGCGAGTACAAAAAGGTATTCTGGTCGTTCCGCGAAGCGGACGGTGTTTTCCTTAAGGCGGTCTGGAACGAGTCGTACAATCGAATTTTCTCGAATGGTCCATTCGAGATTTCGAATATGGTATTGATCCAGTGATAGGGAAGTCAAAAGAGTCAGCGGTGAGTGGAGGCCACATCGGTGCAGGCCGAGCGTCTGTCCGACACCACTGATTGACAAAATATGTAAATTATGTAATTTACATATTTGGAGTCAGCCAATGCCCGACACATCTACCGTTTCAGCCACGCAGTTCGTACGCGATTTTCCGCGTTACCGCGATGAGGCCGCACATTCGGACGTCATCGTGATAACCAGCCATGACCGGATTATCGGCGGTTACCTGTCGGCGCGGGAACTCGAGCATTACCGCAAGCTCAAGGCGCGCGAACGCGAAATCCTCACGGTTGGCGAACTCAGCGATGACATCCTTGCCGCCATCGAAGCGGCTGAATACGGCGCCGAACCCAGGTGACCTTTCCAATCCCGAAGCCGGGCCTCGTCATCCGTTATGGATTTCTGTGGAGCCACGAGAAAGATGCCGGGGCAGACGAAGCGGCCAAAGACCGTCCCTGTGCCATCGTCGTAGCGGTTCCGAAAAGCGAGGATAACGGTATCGATGTCGTTGTCGCTGCCATTACCCATGCTTCGCCGGCAGATCCGGCGGACTCGATCGAACTTCCGCCGGCTGTTTGTCGTTCGCTGGGCTTGGACAGCGAACGGCACTGGATTCGGTTGGAAGAGCTCAACCGGTTTGCCTGGCCGGGATTCGATCTCAGACCGATACCCGGCACGACAGCCCGATACGAGTATGGCATGCTGCCGAAACCGCTCTACGAGGCCCTGCGCCAGGCTATTCTGGACCGGCAAAAATCAAAAGCCGTGCGCGTCCAGCGTCGAGACTAATCCTTGAACCTGACCGGCATGCCGTCAGATAGGAAGAATACACCACGGTCAAAGGCACGGATCTCAGTCTATCCGGCGCTCGCCTTGCCTCGCCGGCTGCGGCAGGCGTCGGAGCAGTAGCGCACCTCATCCCACACCTTTTCCCACTTTTTGCGCCAGGTGAATGGGCGGCCGCACACAGCGCACGGCTTGCTGGGCAGGTCGGATTTGGCGGTTCCGCGTGGCATGGCCCGTCCTAGAGCGCATCCCAAAAAGTGTGACGCACATTTTGGATTAAGATGCGCGTAAAAACAAAAACTTAGAGCGCATCCCAAAAAGTGTGACGCACTTTTTGGATTAAGATGCGCGTAAAAACAAAAACCTAGAGCGCCGATCCGATTCTACCGGATCGAAACGCGCTCTAACGGCTGACAATGCCGCCATGGGCCCGAAGGTCCAGAAGCATGGCCAGCATCATATGTCCCCGACCTTCGAACGGGTTGAGCTTATGATGCGCGGAAAACCGCAGCAGACGCCCGGGGTTTACCGTATCCAGGCTGACCTGACCCATCGACCAGTCGCTGAAGGCGCGTTCGCTCACCTCATCGAACACCAGAAGCGTCACATCGCGGTGTCTTTCGTCGCACATGATCCGGCGCAGCAGACGCGACACCTCACTGCGGCCGCCCTCCAGGATCTGCAGAAAGACATCCTCCGTATGGCACAACAGGCCGGTAATCCCTTCGGCGGTGTTGCGATGACGCGACGGTTCCAGAACCGCCTGCAACAGGGCGTCGTCGATCGGACCGACGGCGCGGCTCGCATATAGACATTGTACCAGCATGACCGCCTCAGTCTTTCAGGTTGATAAGCGACAGGAACTCACGGCGCAGCGCCGCGTCCTTCAGGAAGGCGCCGCGCATGACGCTGTTGATCATCTTCGAACCATTGTCGCGGACGCCACGCCACTGCATGCAGAAGTGATCGGCTTCCATGACGATCGCCAGTCCGTCCGGCCGCACCCGCTTCATCACCTGGTCGGCCAGCTGGCTCACCGCCTCTTCCTGGATTTGCGGCCGCGACATCACCCATTCCGCCAGGCGCGCATATTTCGACAGCCCCAGCAGGTTGGAGTGCTGGTTGGGCAGCAGACCGATCCACAGCCGGCCCATAATCGGGCAAAAATGGTGGCTGCACGCACTGCGGATCGTGACCGGTCCGACGATCAGCAACTCGTTCAGGCTGGTGTCGTTGGGAAACTCGGTAATCGCCGGCGCCGCTTTGAAGCGACCGCCGAACACCTCGTTCAGGTACATCTTTGCGACCCGGCGCGCCGTGTCGCGGGTGTTGTGGTCGTTTTCGACATCGATGACCAGGCTGCGCAACACCTCGCGGAACCGCTCCGCCACTTCGCTCTCCAGGGCCTCGTGCTCGCCCGGCAGAATAAAGTCCGAGATATTGTCGTTGGCGAAGAAACGCGATTTTGAGGCTTCCAGTCGCCGCCGGATACGCGCCGACACCGCCTCGTCATCCAAAGCGTCCGCGCCCTCAGGCGGCAGGGCAGGTATATGTGCGGTCATCTGGGGCCCGGTGCAGGGTTAAGGCCGTCGAAGGGCCTGGGTCAACACATACGCCGGGCGTTGACGTCTGGATCGCCGCCCGGCGCGTCCGGCCGGCAAATTGTCGCATCCCGCGTCCAGGTCTCCACATCCCGCGTACTCTGACAACACCGGGTCGGCCACGCGTTTCGATCCGCCATAAGGAGTTTTACATGAACCTGCTTGTCAACCTGGCCATAGGTCTCTCCCTGATCGTCGTCCTTGTGACCTTCGTCTTGGGCATGTTTGCCTTTGCCCGTAACGGCGCCGAAGCCAGCGCGCGGCTCAACCGGCTGATGGCCTGGCGCGTTCGCACGCAACTGATCGCGATTGTGGTTCTGGCCCTGGGGGTTCTGATCAAGTCCCAGTCCTGAGCGGCGCCATCGCGTCCGCCAGGCGAAAGCCGGACAGCCAGGCGGCCTCGACCCGCGGCCCGATCAGCCAGTCGCCGCAGACCCCCACCTGCCGGGAGTCCGACCACAGGTAACCTTCACCGCTGCCGGCCGACCGGGCATAGCGCCACAGATGCCCGCGTGAAAAGGCTGGCTCCGGCAGGTCGCCTCCGTTCGTCTCCCGCCAGGCCGCGATCATCATCCGCGCCGCCGTCTCGCGGTCTAAGGCCAGATTCGCCTGGGCCCATCCCGGCGTGCTCTGCAAAACCCAGCTATTGTCATCCGCGCGGCCGGGTTTGGTCGCATTGTGTGCGATCCAGGCCAGGACCGGTCCCTGGGCACGGGTGACCGGGGGATGCCCGGGCATGGGGGCCGGCAGGGCCACCAGGGTGGTCCAGCACGGCTGGGAGATCTGACGTGCCGCCACGGCGGCCATCTCCGGCGCCGGCCATCGCAAGAGCTCCGACGCCTGTTCGGCCGGGATGGCAACGATGGCGGCATCGTACGGGCCGAAACTGCCGGCGTCGCTGACCAGATGCCAGCCGTGCGCATCGCGCACCATGCCGTCGATGCGCACGCCGAACCGCACCCCCGTGGCCTGGGCCATGTCGACCAGCGGGCTGCACATCATCGGCGTGCCGGTGTAGGCCTGCGGTCCGGCTTCCGGCCATGGCGCGACCAGCCCCTGGGCCTCCCAAGTCTTCACCTGGGCGGCGAACCTGCGGTCGCGGACGGTAAAATACTGCGCGCCGTGATCGAAATGCAGGTTTTGGCCGGCCAGCGTTTCGCGCCGTGTCGACATCCGGCCGCCGGGGCCCCGGCCTTTATCGAAGATGTCGACATGGAAACCGCGGCGGATGAGGCGCTGGCCGGCTGTTAAACCGGCCAGCCCGGCGCCGATAATGGCAAGGGAGGTACGCATCGCCAACCATACGATGCAATCGCGGCCTTGGATCAGGCCGTCGGCGCGTTCGGATGGACAGCGCGGTCGGATAGAACAGGTTTAAACACGGATTAAGGCACGGATGCCCGCTTTGCGGGACCACGCGGTGGCCGCACGGATAAGGCACGGATGTCAGCGTATCATGCGTTTGATCTGGACCTTCTCGTTTCTAAAAACCCGATCGCTTTGCGCTCAAGAATTTGTAGCTCCGCTGGTTCATGACGCAAAGAAATCCGTGCCTTATCCGTGTCCGGCCGCAGGCCGGCATCCGTGCCTTATCGGTGTTCAAATCTTCCCCGGCAAACAGGCAGGACGGAGTCGAAAATGCGCAGTCGGATCGAAAGGTTTTACCGCGGATTTCAGAGTATAACACGTTCGATCTGGACCTTGGCTGTTGTACCGAAATTAACAAGCAGACCAAGTTTCAGGCCCGTGGCCTTCAGGTAGTTCAGCAACTGTGCGCGGTGCTCCGCAACGATTGCGGAGCATGCCTTCAGTTCGATGATGATTTTATCGAAACAAACAAAATCTGGATGGTAAGTCTGTACAAGTACACGTCCCTTGTACGTCAATCCAAGCGCCTTGCGCTCGCGAAAAGGAATACCACGGTCAGTAAATTCCTGTGCGAGACACTCCTGATAGACGGCCTCCAGAAAACCGCCGCCCATTTCATTGTGGACCTCGAAAATCGCTCCGCGGATCAAAAACACTTCGTCTTCAAACAACAACTGGTTCATGGCGCAACAAATTCGGGCCTAATCCCTCGTTAAACCTTACCTTCGCCACACGCCGTCAATCCTTGAAGAAGCTCTCGTAAATCGCCTCATCCACCAGATTCATATTGTACTGCAGCACATCGATAAACTCATGCAGCCCCGTGGCGATGATCTGGGTCGCTTCCGACGCCGCGATCGTCTGGGTCAGGATGGCCATCTCGATAATCGCCTTGTTCGGCCGCTCGATCCCCTGCGACAGGCTCGACATGGTCCGTGCCGCCTCGTCCAGGCAAAACGCCACCGACCGCGGGAAGCCCTTTTCAAACAGCAGGAACTGGGTGACATCCTTGTAGTTGATGGTGTGGAACTGCTGGCGGTACATTTCCAGCGCATGGACCGACTTCAGCACCGCACCCCACTGCACCGCGTCGAACGGGGTGTCGAGCAGCGACGCTTCGGGCAGCAGCAGGAAATACTTCACGTCCAGAAGCCGCGCCGTCTTGTCGGCCCGTTCCAGCATCTGGCCCAGGTGGGCGAACTGCCAGCCCTGGTTCCGCGACATGGTGTTGTACATCAACCCCGTCATCAGGTGGCCGGTGCGGCGGACCTGGGTGTAATAGTCCATCAGATCGGCGACCGAGCGCTTTCGCGAATGCGCCTGGGTCAGGTGGTAAAGTTCGTTGATCTTTTCCCAGACATCGACCGGCAACACTTCGCGCACGGTGCGGGCGTTTTCGCGCGCCCGGTAGATGCAGTGCAGGATCGAATTGGGGTTCTTCTGGTCGAAGGTCAGGAAGCGCAGGACGTTCCTTTCGTCGGCGACCTTGTAGCGTTTGCTGAAGGTTTCGTCGTCCCCGGAGGTCGCGACCAGCGGGTACCACTGGGTGGCTTCGCGGTTCAGCGTCAGGTCCAGCATGAGGTGGGTATTGACGTCGATGAAGCGGGCGACGTTATCGGCGCGCTCCATATATCGGGCCATCCAGTAGATTGAATTGGCGACACGGCTCAGCATCATGCGGCAGCTCCCGATATAGCTGAGAAACTCGACATCTTCTTTCCTTTATCCCTCCCCGTTATACGGGGAGGTGGATCATTTGCGGTTAGCAAATGAGACGGTGGGGGATTTGGCCCGCAGATGTTTCCGTCGCTTACACCTATATCCGGCAAGGTTTGGCGCCAAGAAATCCCCCCTCCGTCTGCTGCGTTCCACTTGCAGACACCTCCCCCGCATAGCGGGGGAGTATAAGAAAGGAAAAGGGCGTTCACGGCCGTTCTGATCATGCGCCGCCCTCCACGATATGATCATCCTCGCCCAGCACCCAGGTATCCTTTGAGCCACCGCCCTGCGAACTGTTGACCACCAGGGAACCTTTTTTCAAAGCCACCCGCGTCAAGCCGCCGGGCAGGGTAAAGATGCCGTCCGAATACAGCGAATAGGGCCGGAAATCGACGTGTCGTCCCTCAATCGCATTGCCACACAGCGTCGGGGCCCGCGACAGGGCCAGAGTCGGTTGAGCAATGTAATCCCGCGGCTTCGCGCGAATCTTCTCGGCGAATTCCTTCTGTTCGGCCTTGGTGGACTTCGGCCCGATCAGCATGCCGTACCCGCCCGACAGGTTGACCGCCTTGACCACCAGCTTGTCCAGGTTTTCCAGAACATAGGCACGATCGCTGTCGTCCTCGCAGATATAGGTCCGGACATTCTCGGCGATGGCCTCTTCGTCCAGGTAATACTTCACGATCTTCGGAACATAGGCATAGATGGCCTTGTCGTCGGCGATGCCGGTACCGGGCGCGTTGGCCAGGGACACATTGCCCTTCATATAGGCGCGCATGATGCCGGGCACGCCCAGCAGCGAATCCTTGCGGAAGACCTCCGGATCGATGAACTCGTCATCGATGCGGCGATAGATGACGTCCACCCGCACCAACCCGCCGGTCGTGCGCATAAAGACCTTGTCGTCATCGACCACCAGGTCGGAATTCTGGCACAACGGCACGCCCATCTGCTGGGCCAGGTAGGCATGTTCGAAATAGGCCGAATTGTAGATGCCCGGCGTCAGCACGACCACATTGGCGTCGTCGCCACGGCCTTCCGGCGCGATATATTTCAGCGCCCGGTACAGCTGGTCACCATAGTTCGACACCGGCCGGATCTTCAAGGTATGGAAGGCCTGGGGCGTGATCAGCTTCTGGACCGCGCGGTTTTCCAAAACATAGGAAATGCCCGATGGACAGCGCAGATTGTCCTCCAGCACGTAGAACTCGCCGTCGCCGTCGCGCACGAAGTCGGTGCCGGAAATATGCGTCCATACCCCCTTGGGCGGTTTCAGACCCTCGCACGGCTTCAAATAGCACGCCGAGGAAAAGATCATCTCAGCCGGGATGATGCCGTCCTTGATGATCTTCTGGTCGTTATAGATGTCCTGGATGAACAGGTTCAGCGCCGTGATGCGCTGGGCGATGCCGCGCTCCAGCTTGTCCCATTCATGCGCTGTGACGATGCGCGGGATGATGTCGAAGGGCAGGATCTTCTCCGTGCCCTTCTTGTCGCCATAGACATTGAAGGTGTTGCCGGACTGATAGAGCGCGTCCTCGGCCGACGTTTGCCGGCGCCTCAGGTCGGGACGGGTCAGGGAATCGATCCAGTTGACCAGAGGTTTGGCAGCGGCATGCGGCTTGCCGTCCCGCTCGAACAACTCGTCGTAGAAACCATTGGTCTGGTATGTCTCAAGCGTCAAACGGTATGCCCCTGGCAAAAAGTATTTTTCGACACCTCATGTTTATCCAAAAAGTGGCAATCCACTTTTTGGCATGAGGTTTAGTTGAAGACCTCGTTCATGGTGACCTGGACCCGAAGCGTCTCCTTGCCGCCACCGCGGTAGATGGTGCCTGAGGTCGGGGTCGCATCCAGATAGTTGCGGCCGGCGGCGACGCGGATATGGTCCTGCGCCACGCGGCAGCCATTGGTCGGGTCGAAGCCGCGCCAGCCGAGATAGGGGATATAGATCTCCACCCAGGCATGCGAAGCGTCGGACTGGATCTTGTTCTCGTAGTTGGCGCCGGTGAAGATATACCCCACCCGGTAGCGCGCCGCCACGCCCAGCAACCGTGCCAGGCAGATGAACAGGTTGGCGAAGTCCTGGCACACCCCCTCACGCGACGCATAGACGTCGAACGGCGTCGAGCGCAGCGAGGTCGAGCCCGGCACATAGCGGAAATCGCGATAGATGGTCTGGTTGATGTCGTTCAGCGTGTCCATCAGGTGGCGGCCGTTACGCTCGGCAAAGCCCATGGCATAGACCAGAAGCTCGCGGATCTGGGTCTCGGGCAATTCCGGCGACCGCAGATAGGGCTCCATCATCACCTGCTGCCATGGCATCATGGTCAGCGGAATGAAGGCCTGGCGCTGGCCGACCGAATAGTCGTCGGGCGACTGGCCATAGACCTTGACCAGCGACCGGCACGAAATGGTCAGCATCTTGTACGGCCTGATGATGCTGTAGTGCAGGGTCTGGTTGCCGAAGACGTCCTCGAAGCGGACATCCTCGCCTTCCGACGACAGCGACAACGTACAGTTCAGCACCTCCTGGACGGTATCCTCGACCGGCATAAGCCGGAAGGAATGGGTCGAATGCTCGACCTCGTGCTCATATTTGTATTCGGTCGAATGGGTGACGTCGTACAGCCGGTAGGTCAGGGGAGACCCGTCCGGCGCATGGGTGATGGCGCGCGGATTGAGCACATTGTGCTGGACCGCCTTCATCTGCTGCAGCGACTGGACGATGCTGAGCTGCTGGGCCTGGGCCTGCTGCGAGGCGAAGCCCCGGCCCGGTGTAGAACGCGGCTTCTCGGCCGGCACGACCACACCCTGCAGGTGACCGTCCTGTTCGTGCGTCGCCTGCTGCGGCTGGGCCGGCTGTTTCTCGTCCTTCTTGTTGGTCCACACGACCGCGCCGCGCCGGGCGATGATCAGTTGCCCCTTCTGCATCGGCTTCCAGTCGCCGCGGTGAAACGGGGTCGAGCTGAACACCAGGGCCGTCCGGAAGGTGTCGCGCGGATTGCTCAGTGCGAAGCTGGCCGAGTCGGAATGATAGCCGGCCTCCGAATGCGGCGGCTTGATGCGCGAGTAGTAGAGCTGGGTCTCGACCGACTGCGATCCGTAAAAGGCCGCGACCGTCGTGCCGTCCGACAGGATCATGTCTGCCGAGCCCAGGTCGTCCAACTGCAAGAACCAGCTCAGCAGAACCTGGTGATCAACTTCCGCGAGTGTTCTGGCGCCATAATCCTGAACCTTGCCCAACAGGAAGCAGAACGCTGCTTCCGAGTCGGTACGCCCCATAGGTTCCAGAAATATGGATTTGTTGAAATGAAGCTTGTTCAGCGCCGTCTTGTCGAGGTCGCCATTGTGCATGAAGACCCAGTCCTGGCCGGCGAACGCCCGCGAGAACGGCTGGGTCTCGAGATGGGTGTAGCCGGTGGCCGCCCCCCGGACCTTGCAGAAGAAAACGGTTGACCGGAACGAATCCCAGTCGTGCATCGCCCCGCGCAAGGACTTGGTATCGCGCGCCGACGGATCCTTGGCGACCACGGCGCCCTTATTATCACCGGGATACCAGGTCAAACCCCAGCCGAGTGTATGTTCCCCCTTCTGCGGCCCCTTGCGGAACTTGAGGTCGATCGACGGCGAACTCAGACCGTCGAAGCTGAAGGCTAAAATATCACTCGAAATGGCACTCAAGGAACTCATCCTCTTTGTTGCAATGCAACTAGACTTTTTTACAAAGCGGTTGTCTAGTGGCCGACGACGTCACATGACACTTTTTTTGCGATTCCGTAAACGTTTCGTTGCGGAAGCTAAGGTTTCCAAGGAGTTGGGTACGGCATGAGTATATTGGCGGCGCAGCATCACGTCAGCGACTACCGTTACGACCGGCCGATTTCCTTGGGCCCCCAGGTCATCCGCCTGCGTCCTGCGCCGCACACCCGCGCCCATGTCCAGTCCTACAGTCTGAAGGTTTTCCCGGAAAACCACTTCATCAACTGGCAGCAGGATCCGTTCGGCAACTGGCTGGCGCGGATCGTCTTTCCGGAAAAGACCAACCATTTCCGCGTCGAGGTCGACCTTGTCCTGGAAATCAAGGTCTTCAATCCTTTCGACTTTTTCCTCGAAGACTCGGCGACCCATGTACCCTTCACCTATGCCGCCGACCTGAAAGAAGAACTGGCGCCCTACCTGGAAATCAAGGAAGACGACGACGTCCTGATGGACTATGTCCGTTCGGTCCCGGACACGGCGCCCAATGGTGACGCCTGGGCGACGGTCGATTTCCTGGTCGCCTTCAACCAGAAGCTCAATACCGACCTCGGCTATACCCTGCGCATGGAACCGGGCATCCAGACCTCGGCCGAGACGCTCAACAAATTGCAGGGTTCGTGCCGCGACATGGCCTGGCTGGCGGTGCAGATCCTTCGCCACAAGGGTTTGGCGACGCGTTTCGTCTCCGGTTATTCCATCCAGTTGAAGGCCGATATCGAATCGCTGGACGGGCCGTCGGGCGTGTCGCAGGACGTCACCGACCTGCATGCCTGGTACGAGGTCTACCTGCCCGGCGCCGGCTGGATCGGGCTCGATCCGACCTCGGGCATGTTCACCGGCGAAGGCCATATTCCCTTGTGCTGCGCGCCCAACCCGACCTCGGCGGCGCCGATCAGCGGCGGTCATGAGGCGGCGCGTTCGACCTTCAGCCACCAGATGACGGTCGAGCGCATCCAGGAAAGCCGCCGCGTCACCAAACCCTTTTCCGACAGCGAGTGGAAATCCATCGACGCCCTGGGCCACAAGGTCGATGCTGCGCTCGACAAGCAGGATGTCCGCCTGACCATGGGTGGCGAACCGACCTTTGTCAGCCTGGACGACCGCATCGGCGACGAGTGGCATTTCACCGCCCTGTCGCCGGAAAAGAAAAAACTGGGCTACGACCTGTTCCAGCGCCTTGCCAGCAAGTTCGCCAATTCTCCCCTGGCCCAGCACGCCCAGGGCAAGTGGTATCCCGGCGAAATCCTGCCACGTTGGGCGATGAACATGTACTGGCGCGCCGACGGCAAACCGGTATGGCTGGACGCGAAGCTGCTCGCGGACCCGGAATCCAAGGGCAAGCTGAAACCTGAAGCCGCCAACACCTTTGTCTCGGCCCTGGCGGATGCGCTGGGTGTCGGCGCGAACCATGTCGTGCCGGCCTATGAGGACCTGCCCTACCTGCTGTGGAAAGAACAGCGCATCCCGCTGGAAGGCGAGATGCTGACCGCCGACCTGTTCGAAGCCACCGAACGCAAACGCCTGCAGGCCAAGCTGGATGAGAATGTCGGCAAGCCGACCGGCTACGTCCTGCCCCTGACTTTCTCGGCGAAAACAAATGGTTGGCTGTCCAACGCCTGGTCGTTCAAGGCCGGACGGATGATGCTGATTCCGGGCGACTCACCGGTGGGCCTGCGCCTGCCGTTGGGTGCTCTGCCGGTGGTCGATGCGAAACTGGCCGAGGCGCACTATTTCCCGATCCGCTCACCGTTCGCGCCGACCGACCCTCTGCCGGATTCCGCCGAAGCTGTTGCGGCCTACGCCAAACCGCGCAAGGCCACGAAGTCCGCCGGCCCCAACGGTCTGGTCCGTTCCGCCCTGTGTGCGGAAATTCGCGACGGTCAGTTGTTCCTGTTCCTGCCGCCCCTGACCTATGCCGAGCACTATCTCGACCTGATCCACGCCATCGAAGCCGTGGCGGCGAAGCAAAACATAGCCGTGGTCATCGAGGGCTATTCGCCGCCGCGCGACCACCGAATCGAAAGCATGTCGGTCACCCCCGACCCCGGCGTTATCGAGGTCAATATCCAGCCGGCCCGCAACTGGGACGAGTTGAAGTTCATCATCGACACCGTCTATGACGAAGCGCGAAACGCGCGTCTCGTCGCCGACAAGTTCATGATCGACGGCAAGCGGATCGGCACCGGCGGCGGCAACCACATCGTCATGGGGGCTTCCAAACCCGAGGATTCGCCTTTCCTGCGCCGGCCGGACGTGCTGGGCTCGATGATTGCCTTCTGGCAGAACCACCCCTCGCTCAGCTACCTGTTCTCGGGCCTGTATATCGGGGCAACTTCCCAGGCGCCGCGCATCGACGAAGCCCGACATGAGGCCTTGTACGAGCTGGAAATCGCCCTGCGGAATCTTCCGGATGGCTCGGAGGAAAGCGCGCCGTGGCTGGTCGACCGGTTGCTGCGCAACCTGCTGGTCGACCTGACCGGTAACACCCATCGCGCCGAGTTCTGCATCGACAAGCTGTATAGCCCGGATTCCGACCGCGGCCGTCTGGGCCTGCTGGAAATGCGCGGTTTTGAGATGTCGCCGCATCCGCAGATGAACCTGATTCAGTCGCTGCTGATCCGCGCCCTGGTCGCGGCCTTCTGGAAAAAGCCCTACCGCGCCCCGCTGGTCCGTTGGGGGACGCAACTGCACGACCGCTATATGCTGGGCCACTTCGTCCGTGAGGACCTGCTGGAGGTACTGGACTATCTCGACGCCGCCGGGTTCAAATTCGGCCGCGACTGGTTCATTCCCTTCTTCGACTTCCGTTTCCCGACGGTCGGCACGGTCCAGATCGGCGGCATTACCCTGGAGCTGAAAAACGCCCTGGAACCCTGGCCGGTTATGGGCGAGGAATCGGCCGGTGGCGGCACGTCGCGCGGCGTCGATTCTTCGGTCGAACGCATGGAAGTCCGGCTGACCGGCGCCATAGGGTCGCAACATGTGGTGACCTGCAACGGCCGCCGCCTGCCGTTGACGCGCACCCGCGATGCCGATGTCCAGGTCGCCGGCGTGCGCTACAAGGCCTGGGCGCCGTGGTCCAGCCTGCATCCCAACCTGCCGGTCAATACACCCTTGATCTTCGACGTTCTGGACACGCGGCTGGAACGGTCCCTGGGCGGCGCGCGCTATCACGTCATGCATCCGGGCGGGCGCAATTACGATGTCCTGCCGCTGAATGACAACGAAGCCGAAGGCCGCCGCCTGTCGCGCTTCGAAGCGCCCACTCACACACCCGGCAAGGTGAAGATTCCGCCGGCGGAGATCAATCCGGACTACCCCCATACCTTGGACCTGCGCTGGAAGCCCTTCTGATTGCTGTCCAGCGGCCGATAGGCTATGCCTGAACCCTAAAAAGGAGAGGGTTTTCATGGCAGGGAAAACACACGTCGCAGTCGTCGCTGTTATTGTGGTCGCCTGCGCGGCTGGCCTGCTACAGGGCTGCACAGACGAACGCAACGGCCCGGTCGAGGCGGTCAAGGCCGAAGCCGGCGGTCCCGAAGTGGACTACCAGGCGGGTCTGCAGGCCCTGGGCCAGGGTAACCAGACGGAAGGCATCCAGCGGCTGGAAAAGGCGGCGCAAGCCGGCCACGCCCTAGCCATGCTGAAACTGGGCGACATCCGCAATGCGGACGCAGGCGATGCCGACGGCGACGCCGCCATCGCCTGGTACGAAAAGGCCGCAAGCGCCGGCAATATCGAAGCGACGCGCAAGCTGGGCATCGCCTACGCCACCGGCCGCGGCCGCAATGAGCCCGATCCCGCCAAGGCCCTGCCTCCGCTCGAGATAGCGGCAAAAGCGAGCGACCCAGAGGCGCAACTTTACCTGGGGCAGGTGCTGATCGCTTTGACGCGCTACGAAGAGGCCATTACCTGGCTGACCCGGGCGGGTGAGGCCGGACAGGCGCGCGCTTGGTATGTGCTGGGCGAGATGTATTACCAGCAACAGACGGTCGATCAGGATATCGACAAGGCCTTCGGCTATTACGGCAAGGGCGCGGAGGCCGGTAATAACGAGGCGCAACTGATGTACAGCTTCTTCTATCTCACCGGCCGGGGAACCAAAAAAGACAAGGCCGAGGCGTACAAATGGGCGCTGATTGCCGACCAAGCCAGCTCGCCGAAGAGCCGTGGGGCGTTGAAATACCTCGAACCGAAGCTGTCCGACAATGATAAAGCGGATGGACAACAACGCGCCGACGCCTGGAAAGCGGCCAATCCGACCAAGGTGCCCAAGCCGACGAAGTAAGTGCTATGCCGGCGCCCAGGATTGCAGCCGGTCCTGGACATCGCGCAGCTGCTTCGGTGTCCAGTTTTCCTCCAGCCGCTCCATCTTGCGCTGGGCGGCGCCACGGCCTTTGCGGGCGGCGCTGGCGTACCAGAAATAGGCCTGCTCACGCGACGCCAGCTCCCCTGTGGCGCTGAGGAAGTTGTCGCCGACCCGTTCCAGGGCTTCCGCATCACCCGCTGCTGCCGCCTGGCGGAACAGTCGCGCCGCCGTGACCGGATCAGGCTTGCCGCGTACCCCCGCCAGGTACAGTTCCGCCAGCGACTTCATCGACGGCGCATGGCCGCGGTTGGCGGCGGCTTCGAGATAGTCCATGGCCTTGTGCAGGTCGGTGATGCAGCCCAAACCAAACCGCAGCTGATAGCCGGTAAAGGCCAGGCCGTTGAGGTCACCGGCTTTCGCCGCTTCCAGATTGTGACGAAAGGCGTTGTGATAGGCGCGGTCTGCCGATTGAGACATGTCGTGGACATGGTGGCCGCGGCTGAGGATTTCGCCGATTTTCAGCCAGGCATAGCCGTCGCCCTTTTTGGCTTCGCGCTCGTAAATGTACAGCGCCTGATCGAGGAAGGACAGGGCTACTGCGGGATTGCGCGGAGCGCCGCCGGTTCCCTTTTCCAGCATGTCGGCACAGGCGACGCAGGCCTTCGCGTCGCCGCGCCGGGCCAGACGGCGCCTATACTGAAAGGGCGTAAGGGGATGCGACCAGTCCAGGCGATGGCCGATCAGGTCGCGGACCATGAACCACAGGACGGCAAACAGAACCAGCACCAGTCCCAGGAACAGGTAGATGGGTTTCATGTCGGAAAAGAGTGCCGCCGGATCTTGCATGTGTTCACGCTTACGGCGCGCGGCGAAAAGTTTCGCGACGAAAACGGATTAACCATGATAAAAAAGGTCTAAATCGCGCCGCAAAGACGGACTAGCGTCATAACAAAGGGGAGGGGGAGATGGGGTTCAGTGTAAAACCAGCGGCTATATTCGCCTGTCTGGCGTTGACAGCCTGTGTCACGGTGTCTCCGATGACCCAGGAACTGTGGTCGCAGGACATCGACCTTGCCTTGCAGACCTCGCCTGAACGCCTGCGCGCTCTGGCCGACGAGGGCGACCGCCACGCCATGGCTGCCTATGCGATCGTGCTGCGCTATGGCCTGAACGGTGTCGCCGCCGATGCGGCCGAGGCCGATCGATATGTTTCCAAAGCCACGACGCCGTCGGGATATCACACCACCTTTATCTGGATGCCCAAGACCAAGGACAGGGCGGGCTATATGATGCCCCTGACCACGGCAACCTATGCCTACAGCCCGGCGCAGGCCGGCGCTGTGGCTGCGTGCGCCGCTCTGCTGGCGCCGCCGGAGGACCCGCCGAACCTGGCCGAACGCCTGGCGCGCGGGGTCTGTGGCGGCGAAGTCAATTACCGCCGGCTGAAAGACCGGTGGCACCGAACCGAAACCAATGATCGTAATAACGGGAGGAATCTATGAAGAAGCTTTTGTTGCTGACCGCCGCGGGCCTGATGGCCGCGCCTGCCGTTCTGGCGCAGACGGCGCCGGGCACGCCCTATCCCTATGACAAGTCGCCGTGGTGGATGAAGGAAAGCGTCATCACCCAGACCGGCTTCGTTTTTGCCGAGGTGCCGGCCAACCGCGCCACCTTCTCGGCCAACTTCCTCAGTGTCGCCGACACGGTCGAAAAAGCCCAGGCACAGTCGATCGAAAAGACCCGCGCCCTGCAGGAAGTGCTGGCGCGGCTGGGCAAGGACCAGGTCCGCGTCAATACCAGCTTCGCCATGCGTACCCTGTACGAACAGTACCGCGACAAGGACGGGAACCGTATCGAGAACCAGCGCGCCGACAAGATTAACGGCTATGAGGTGTCGGTGCAGATTTCGGTTGAGGTTCGCGACATGGCCTTGCTGGAACGCGCCTACGCCCTGGTGCTGGCGGCCTCGCCGACGTCCACGGCCAACATCTATTTCAACCTCCAGCCCAGCAACGAGCTGAACACCTGGATGTACAACGAAGCCGTCAAGGACGCGCGCAAGCGGGCCGGTGACGCTGTCACCGCCGCCGGCGGCGCCCTGGGCAAGGTTCGGGTGATCGATCCAACCGGCCGGGCGTGCGAAACCGACATCCTGGCGCGCGGCGGCAATGGCGCCGGCGACGATACCGAGGCGACCGAGGTCATGGCCCTGCAAGCGCGCATGGTTCCCTCCCCGCCTCCTCCACCACCGCCTCCTGCCATGGCACAGGCACCGGGTTCCGCCGACTATCTCGAAGCCCAGGCGCTGAAAAACCCGTTCATCCAGACCCCACCGTTGCGGCGCATCACGGCCCGGGCCTGTGTCGTCTATGCGGTGAACTGATCATGAAGCCGCTTTTCAGTCTTGCGGCGGTGCTGGCCGTTGCGGCCACCTCGGCCGCCGCGCAGACCGCACCGCCGGCAAGCTATGGCAAGGCGCCATGGTGGATGAAGGATCAGGTCATTGCCCAGACCGGATTCGTGATCACCGAAGTGCCGGCCAACCGCGCCAGCTTTTCCGCCACCTTTCTGACCAGCGACAAGACGGTCGAGGCTGCCCAGGCCCAGGCCGTCGAGCGTACGCGCGGCCTGCAGCAATCCCTGGCTGGCCTCGGCAAGGACAAAGTTTTGGTCACCACCGAATTTTCCATGCGCGCCCTGTACGAACAGTATCGCGACAAGGAAGGTAACTTGATCGACAACGAACGTGGCGACAAGATTCGCGGCTATGAGGTCGTTGTGACGATCGGGGTCGAGGTCCGTGACGTCGACCTGTTGTCTGCGGCCTATGGCCGGGTCATGGCGGCGTCGCCAACTTCAGCGGAGGACATCGAATTTCGACTGACTCCCGACGCGAAGCTGATCGCCTGGCTGGACACCGAATCCGTCAAGGATGCGCGCGTCCGTGCCCAGGGCGCGGCCGCGGCCAATAGTATAGTCCTGGGCCGTATCCTGACCATCGATCCGACGGGGAGGGCCTGCGAGGCCGATATCCTGGCGCCCGCGCCGCAGATCGATATCGATGGCGATGGGGAAGAGGTCGTGGTCACAGGCATCCGGCGCTTGAGACGGGCTGACACCGACGTTGATTCTATCACCGCCGAGGACATCGGGAGCTTTCCCGACAAGAGTGTCGGCGAAGCCCTGCAGCGGGTGAGCGGAGTGACGATCAATCGTTTCGCAGCGGAACAGATCGAAGCGAACGCCCTGAAGAACCCCTTTCTTCAGACGCCACCCCTGGTGCGCAAAACTGCAACCGCCTGTGTCGTCTTCGGCCTGAACTGACGGCTTGATCCGGCCATAGTGCGGTGCAATATGAAGCCCGGCGCCTTTCCGCGCCGGGTTTTGTTTTGAGATGCGTTATGTCGTTCGAACAGGATGAACCGTCCCCCGGCGGCCCGAAGCTGAACCTGCCTTATCAGCAGACCGTTCTGGTGCTGCAGGGCGGAGGCGCGCTGGGGTCCTACCAGGCTGGCGCCTATGAGGTGCTGCACGCGGAAGGCGTCGAGCCCGACTGGATCGCCGGCATTTCGATCGGCGCCATCAATGCTGCCATCATCGCCGGCAACGCGCCGCAGGACCGGATCGGCCGGCTGCGCGAATTCTGGGACGAGATGAGCACCGACATTCCGGGCGCCGGCATGGCGGGCATGCTGCCGGGCGACCCGACTGGTCTGTCGTTTCGCCAGTTCAGCGGGTTCCTGAGCCTTACGGCCGGAGTGAAGGCGATGTTCCGGCCGTGGTTCATGCTGCCCTGGTTCAACCGGCCGGGCACGCCCGAGGCGACCAGCTTCTATGACACCCGGCCGCTGCGCGATACCTTGCTGCGCCACGTCGATTTCGACCGCATCAACAGCGGCAAGGTCCGCCTCAGCCTGGGCGCGGTCAATGTCAGCAGCGGCAATTTCGCCTATTTCGACACCCAGGACCCCGGCCGCAGGATCGGACCAGAGCACGTCATGGCTTCGGCAGCGCTGCCACCGGGATTCCCGGCGGTGGAAATCGACGGCGAGGCCTACTGGGATGGCGGCCTGGTGTCCAACACACCCCTGTCCTACGTGCTCGACTCGGGGCTGGCCAAGGATACTCTGGTATTCCAGGTCGACCTGTTCAGCGCCCAGGGGCCCTTGCCGCAAACCCTGGACGAGGTCCAGGAACGCATCAAGGACATCACCTATTCGTCACGCACGCGGATGAATACCGATGCCTTCCTCGAAAAATACCGCCTGCGCCATGCCATCCGCGCCCTGGCTGAACACCTGCCGGAGGCCGAGCGCGAGCGGCTGTGCGGCGGGGCACTGCCGTCCGACATCTATAATGGCCGTGTCAGTCTGGTACACATCATCAACCGCGCCAACCGTCACGAGATCCAGTCCAAGGATTTCGACTTCTGGCGGCCATCGGTCCGCGACCGCTGGCGCGACGGCATGGAGGACGCCCGCGCGGCCATGCAGGCCAAGGCCTGGCGCAGTTTCTCGGACCCCGATACCGGCCTGGCGGTCTATGATTATATGCGGCCGGACAAGAGGCCTCCTGGGTAAAGGCTTCTGGCCTAGGATTTGCCAATAAGACGGCGTACAGTGTTCGAACAAAACGGACTGAGGAATCGCCGGAAATGAAACGCACATGGGTGGCATGGCTGGGGGCCTTGGCTCTGATCGGCGCCGCGCCCGTGCTGGCCCAGTCGACAGAGATGACCTTCGCCCAGACCCAGCAGGCGGCGAATCGCGGTGATGTCCGCGCCCAGTACCGTCTGGGTGTGATGTACGACAGCGGCCAGGGCGCCGCCGCCGATCAGAGCAAGGCCTTCGAGTGGTTCCAGCGCGCTGCCATGCAGGGCATGGCCGAGGCGCAGTACAATGTCGCCGTTATGTATGACGAAGGCCAGGGTGTGTCCCAAAGCTATGTCCTGGCCGCCAACTGGTACAATGCCGCGGCCGAACAGGGCGTGGTCGAGGCCCAGTACAATCTGGGTATGATGTACGCCCAGGGCCAGGGCCAGGTTCAGGATGACGCCACCGCCGCCTACTGGCTCTACAAGGCCGCCAACCAGGGCTACGCGCCGGCGCAGTACAATATCGGCCTGGCCTATCTCAACGGCGCCGGAGTCGCGCCGGACCCGCTGACGGCCTGCCACTGGTTCCTGACGGCGGCGAAACAGGGCGACAGTGACTCGCAGATGGAAATCGCCAAATGCTATGAGAATGGCCGTGGCGGGTCGCGCGACCTGGTCAAGGCCTATGCCTGGGCGCTGGTGGCGGCCCAGGCCGGCCAGGACGGCGCGGCAGCGTATCTTGAAACCCTGGGCGCCGGCGTCAACGACAACCAGAAGAATATCGCCATCAATATGGCCAGCAGTCTGGTAAACCCGGCATCATGACGGCGCCAAATATCCAGAACGCGTCGCATCAGTTCAATTTCATGCGGAATTGAACGGAATATGTGACATTCTTGTTGCGGTTGCGAGCGAAACTACCCCTGCGACCGTTCGACCACTGGCAGAAACTGACGCGCGCCGTCATATCCTCCCCGAAGTTACGGGAGTTTCGCTATGCAACGGGTGCTGGCAGGTTTGATTTTGGCTCTAGGCCTGGGTTTTGGGAGTTTGGCGGCGGGCGCGGTATCGGCGCAGCCGGTAGCGGGGCGCGACGACGCGCAGCGCACGGCCGAAACCATGGATATCGACGTCCTAACGGCGCAGGCGCAGGCTGGTGACGCCAAGGCGCAACTGCGCCTGGCCGACAACTTCTTCGCCGGCAACGGTGTCGATCAGAACTATGGCAAGGCGTTGTTGTGGTACGAAAAGGCAGCCCGCCAAGGCAATGCCGTCGCCCAGACCGAACTGGGCGTGTTGTATTGCAAAGGGCTGGGTGTCGCACTGGATTACGACAAGGCCCTGTACTGGACGCGCATGGCCGCCGACCAGAACTATGCCGGGGCGCAATACAATCTGGGCGTCGCCTATGATTACGGCCTGGGCGTGTCGCCCGACATCACGACGGCTTTCGGCTGGTATCTGAAGGCGGCGGAGCAGGGCTATGACATTGCGCAGTTCAATGTCGGCACCATGTACGAAAACGGCGAAGGCACCGAACAAAGCAACGCCCAGGCGCTGATCTGGTACAACAAGGCCGCCGGCCAGGGCTATGCTCCGGGCCAGTATAATCTGGGTGTCCTGTACCTGGACGGCAAGGGCGTCGAGGTCGATGCGGCGCGCGGCCTGATCCTGGTGGAGCAAGCGGCCAAGCAGGGCTTCGCCCTGGCTCAGGAGCGGATGGCCGGCGCCTACTATGCCGGTCTCGGCGTGCCGGTCGACAAGGTCAAGGCCTATGCCTGGGCGCTGCTGGCTGCCTATGGTGGTGATCGCGATGCCGAAAAGCTGCTGGCCCAGATGGATGCCGATGAAGACCTTAGCGAGACCCAGTATGCCGAGGCGTCGAAACTGGCCGAAAGCCTGCTGCCGCCGGCCGTTTGACGATTTTCGGTGAAAAATCGACTCAGGACGCTTGCCAAGGCCTGAGGCCGTGGCTATACACGCCACCTCCGCAAGAAGATGGGCGCTTAGCTCAGCGGGAGAGCACTACCTTGACATGGTAGGGGTCACAGGTTCAATCCCTGTAGCGCCCACCATCTTCTCAAAAGGGCCCGGTTCACGCCGGGCTTTTTTTGTGCCTGCGCCGTGTGACGGGCGTGAAAGAAACCCCTCAAATTTCCGTCGGCTTTTGCCGCTACGACCGCCGGGATAGCGGAGGCGGTATGCACAAGTTTCTCACCCTGTCTTTCCTGATTGCCGGTACCTTGGCGGGTTCCCCGGCCTGGCCACAGATGATGGGCGGCGGCGGTATGGGCGGTCCGCCTCCCGGCGGCGGACGTCCCGGGGGCGGCCAGCGGCCGGATGGTGCGCCGCCCATGCGTCCGGGGCCGCCTCAGATTGCCACGGCGCAGAAGCTGAACGGCTTGCTGAGCCTGACCGGGGAAAGCCTGAGCGTGAACGGCAAGGCCCTGGCGGCGATCAAGCCCGACCAGTCGGTTGTCCTGTTGACCCAGGCGTCCGAACTTCACCTGTCCGGGTCGAATCTGACCAGCGACCTCCCTGTAACCTCCCTGCCGGAGGCGCAATCCGCCGGCCTGGGAGCCGCGGTTCTGGTCCTGTCGCAGTCGCGGGCTGACATCTCCGGCGGCTCGGTGACCACGCGCCAGGCCGGTGTGCCGGCGGTCTATGTCGCCGATCCTGGTTCGTCAGTACAACTGACCGCGACGCGTCTGGCGACCCATAATTCCTATGCTTCCGGCGTCGTGGTGGCCGGCGGCGAGCTGACGACGCAGGATGCCGAACTGACCACGGCTTCGGACAATGCGCCGGCACTCGACCTGCGTTTTGGCGCTGTGCATCTGGCCGGCGGGCGGCTGACCGCGGCCGGTCCGCTGTCGCCGGCGATCGCCGTGGCGGGTGAGGTCGAAGCGACGGGCGTCGTCCTGGTGTCGCAACGCGAGGCCGCGATCGAGGTGAAGGGCGCCCATCGCCTGCGCCTGACCGATGCCCAACTGACCGGCGGCGCGGACGGCGTGCGTGTCGTCGCCGGCCAGACCATGCCGGCCTTGGCGCCGCGCGGTCTGCCGCAGGAGGGGATGTCAGGCGGGCCTCCGCCGGGCGGTTATGGTCCTGCCCGCCAGGACACCGGCGGGAAACGGTCGCCGATGGGCCCCAGGCGGGACGGGCCGCCGCCCCAGGCCGAACTGGCTTTTTCCGGCGGGGCGATTTCGGCCAGGCTGGCGGTGTTTAGCGTCACCGGCGCCCAGGTTGAGATTGTCCTGAACAACGTGGCCCTCGACAGCGGTTCAGGGCAATTGGCGAAGGTGACTGCGCTCAGCCTGAGCGATCAGGGTCTGACCCTGGGCCATTTGCGCATCACAGCATCTGGCCAAAGCCTGAACGGCGATATCGTCACCGATGCCGTCAGTTCGGCGGTGCTGGATCTG
Source organism: Asticcacaulis sp. AC460 (assembly GCF_000495795.1). Classification (GTDB taxonomy): domain Bacteria; phylum Pseudomonadota; class Alphaproteobacteria; order Caulobacterales; family Caulobacteraceae; genus Asticcacaulis. Next base: position 108,840 of record NZ_AWGD01000001.1, on the reverse strand, counting down.
AAGGACTGCTCGCGCTTCAGCGGCAGGACCACGGCCAATGTCGATGTCAGTTTGGATGCCGGATCGACCTGGACCCTGACCGGCGACGGCAGGGTTGGAAAGCTGACCCTGGCCGGCGACCCGGCCGCCAGCCTGATCGGCAATGGCCACAGTCTGGCCTACGACCCGGCACGCAATCCGGATTTCGGGGGGCAGACCTATGAGCTGAAAGGCGGTGGGCAACTGCTGCCCGCGAAAGCCTATTAGGCCGCGATCAGGCGCTCGACTTCGGTTACAATTTCACGCAGGTGGACGGGTTTTTCGAGGACCTTGGCGTTGGGGGACGCCTTCTGGGCGTTCAGCGCCACGGCGGCAAAGCCGGTGATGAACATGATCTTCAAATCCGGCTGGACCAGGGCCGCCTTCTTGGCGACTTCGATACCGTCGGCGCCGGGCATGACGATGTCGGTCAGCAGCAGATCGTAGGGGCCGTGGTCCAGGGCCTCGATGGCCGAGTCGCCGTCGGCGCACGACACCACTTCGTAACCGGCCCGTTGCAGGGCGCGCGACAGGAAGCTGCGGACGGAATCTTCGTCTTCGGCGAGCAGTATCTTTTTCATGCGACCTCTATGCGTCCCCTGCGCCATGATGGAGCCCGGACCGGAGGCTACACCGGGACGGGATGGAATTCATCAAGATTGGCGGGGTTAAGTAAATTTGGGATGAAGACGTGACAGGAATGTCCTACTAGACATTTAACATGGATGAAGCGGTCCCCACCCCCTGGCACATTGTGCACACCCCGGACAAGGCTGTGGACGTGGTACGCCCGCATGTCGCGGTCGCGCCCCTGGTCTACAGCCTGCCGCACAGCGGTCGGTACTATCCCGACAGTTTCGTCGCTCAGGCGCGGCAGAAGGGTAGCGCGCTGCGCTCCAGCGAGGACGCCTATGTCGACGACATGGTCGGTCTGTCGCCCGACCTGGGCGTCTATGGTTTGGCCTGCCGCTATGCCCGTGCCTTCTGCGACGTCAACCGCTCCCCTCTGGAACTGGATGCGCGGCTGATCCGCGGTGAACTGCCCAAGGCGGCCCTGGCCCTGAGCGCGCGGGTCAAGGCGGGGTTCGGGGTCATCGCCCGGCGCTTAAGCGCCGACCAGGAGATTTACCGTTCACCGTTGGACATGGCCGAGGTCAACCGGCGGCTCGATATGATCCACGGCCCTTATCACGAAACCCTCCAGGACCTGCTGGTCGAGGCCGGTCGCCTGGGCCGGCCGGTAGTGCTGGTGGACTGGCATTCCATGCCCAGTTCGGCCCTGTCGTCTCTGACCGGGCCCAAGCCGGACATCGTGCTGGGCAACCGGCATGGCGATTCCTGCGGCGACTGGCTGGTACGCAAGGTGAGGGACGTGCTGGAGGGGGCGGGTCTGCGGGTGGGGCTGAACAAGCCGTTCGCCGGCGGCTACATCGTAGAAAGCTATGGGCGGCCACAGGCGGGTATCGAGGCTTTGCAGATAGAGATCAACCGCACCATCTATATGAACGAGGCCAGTCTGGAGCCGCATGGCGGACTGGAAAAGTTGCAGGGCGTATTCCGGACTCTGACACGGACCCTTGCCCAGACTCCGTCAAAGTAGCAACTCACCGCCAGAGTCTCTCCGCTGAAAATTATTGAAAGTCTTTGAAATCGATTACAATTTCCACGAAAAAAAAGGCCGCGCTAAACAGCGCGGCCAAGTCTACAGGGAGGAAACGCCCAGGAAGGGCATCGATGCCGAAGCACCGAACATCCTCAGAATAGGTTGCGGTGCAAAATAAAGCAAGTCAAAAAAAGAAATCATATGATCACGTATCGTTACAATTCCGGGAAAGAACAGGAATTTTTCGTGACGGTACATCAGGTCATCTTCGATTGAGAATTGTGCAACGCAGCATTTTTGTCAGAATTTTGCGCAGGCGCGGTATCGAACTCGCGCGGTGTCGTCGGATAGGGATGCTCCTCCAGCAGTTCGCGCAGGCGCCGGATTCCCCGCGCCGACTGTGAACGCGACTGGCGCCAGCCCAGCAGTATAATGGCACCGACACTGGCCAAAATCAGGGGCACGGGCCCGAACAGCCAGGCGGCTGATGCCAGCGCGAAATAGTAGCCCCGTACGCCTTGCGAAAAGCTCGACATGGCCGGTTCGACGATATTGGTAATGGCGGCGGCGAATTCACGTCCGGTACGTTCGTCCATGCGGTCGGGCAGGGAACCCAGGGCCGCGGCGGTATAGTTCATCTGGCGGGTGGCCCAGATGAAGTCGAGCAGGCCGCGCACCAGGCATATGACAATCAGGCCCAGCTTCATCTGAAACAGCAGCACGGTTGAAACGTCGAAGCCCAGGTTCTTGGCCGTAGTCAGGGGGACCTGTCCGCTGAACAGCACCCCGCCGACGGCGGCGATCAGCAGGAGGTTGGCCGAGGAAAAGTTGGCGGCGGAATTGACCGCGTGGGCCATCAGGTTGGAATCGAACAGCTTGATCTCACGTAAGGTCGCTTCGCGCATCCAGGCGGACCGTACAATACTCAGGTCCTTGACGATAAAGCCGGATTTCTTGGAAATTTTCTGAAGGAAGGGCTCGTAGCCCAGCCAGCAGAAGAAAAAGACCAGCAGGGCGAAACTATCGAGCGGATTGTCGCTGATGGCGTGGAGAAGGGCTTTCAGGGCGGACATGGTGCTCTCGTTATATGGTCGCGATTCATGCATAGGGTGAGTCGCCTGCCCGTTTGTAACGGACTGTTACGCAAAATGTGACGCCGCCCGCATTTTCATGCTTTCTTCGCTTGTGCGAAAGAAACCAAGCCCTTATGAAAGCGCAACTTTTCGCTTTCCTCCCCTGTGAGTACAATGAATATCGACAAAATTTCCGTGGGTCCGAATGCGCCCTGGGACATCCATGCCGTCATCGAGATTCCGGCTGGCGGCATGCCGGTAAAGTACGAGATGGACAAGGATTCGGGCGCCCTGTTCGTCGACCGCTTCCTCTACACCTCGATGTTCTATCCCGGTAATTACGGTTTCATCCCCCACACCCTGGCCGATGACGGCGATCCCTGCGATATCCTGGTGGTCGGCCCGACCCCGGTCTATCCCGGTGTGGTCATCCGTTCGCGTCCGATCGGCGCTCTGGTCATGGAAGACGAAGCCGGCCGCGACGAAAAAATCCTGGCCGTGCCGGTCGACAAGCTGCACCCCTACTATGCCAATGTCGCCAGCTACCGTCAGATGCCGCCGATCCTGATCGAACAGATCACCCACTTCTTCGCCCACTACAAGGACCTGGAGAAGAACAAGTCGACCAAGGTCATCGGCTGGGTCGAACCCGATGCCGCGGCGCAGCTGATCCGTGACGGCCAGGAACGCCTGGCCCAAAAGATCGGATAGGTTCGGTTCACCTTATCTTGATGGAAAACCCGGTCCCTGCGGCCGGGTTTTTTGTTGTCTTCGGCGCCGGGTAGGTCTTTATTGCGTTTTCCGGACTAGAGGCCGGACAAGAGGGTTGAGCCATGGGACTTTTCGACGATGCCTTGGGTGCGCTGCAGGGCGGTGATGCCGGTGACCTGCTGAATCAGGCGGCTGGCGCTTTCGGCAATGGCGGTCTGCAGGACGTGGTCGCCAAGTTCCAGCAGAACGGTGCGGGTGAGTTAGTCCAGTCCTGGATCAGCAGCGGCGCCAACCTGCCGGTGTCTGCCGATCAGCTCCAGGCGGTTCTTGGCTCCGACGTAGTCCAGCAGCTGGCCGGTCAGTTCGGTATCGATGCCAAGCAACTTCCGGCCATGTTGCCAGAAGTCATCAACCGTCTGACGCCGAATGGCCAGCTTCCCGATAATCTGGGTGAAGTTCTTGGCAAGGACGGTCTGGGCGGCATGATCGGCGGCTTTTTGAAAACGTGACAGGTTTTTGCAAAGCCTTAGATCTGTAAGCGCTTACATCGTGTAAAAGCCACGTACGGGCGCGATTTTTGCCATAATTGCGCCTTAATTGGGCTAACGACGGTTCGCAAGCGCTATAAAATTTCCATAAAGATGAAATAAAATTCGTTCTGATAGCGGTATCACGAGAATTTATTCAATAAATTTGAAATTTTTAACAGAATTTCGCGCGGCGGGAGCTTTTCCCCTTAATATTACAAACAGATGACAGTTTCCTGCAAAAAAGCGGTAACGGGTTATCGTCCCCCTTTGGTCACAATCCTGGCTATAATTACAGACTTACAAGACCCAGCGTAGCGTTAAAGTCTCGGGATGGCGTGTGTGTGTTTGCCGCTTTGCTGAGACGCATTGAGTTTGAGTTCGTTTTCACCCCATGCCCAAAAAGAGAATAATGGCTAATTCCTCCCCGAATGTGGCCTCTCGTCTGTATGCTTTGGCGGTCGCCCGCGACACAGCCAATCTCGTTGACGGTGATGCCGCCCTGGCGCTGGCCCGCGCCTCGACCCGTACCCTGATGGCCCTCTCGCCCCAGGCGGCGCTGCTAATGCGCAGCTTCGCCCAGGAAGAAATCGACCGGCTGTCGATGGAGTGCACGGAAGAGGCACAAGGCACGATCGCCCTGATCCAGGATGCGATCAATATGGCGTGACGCCGTATTGCCGCCCGCAATGAAAAAAGGCGCCCTGTGAAGGGCGCCTTTCTTTTTTAGTCGACCGTCTTATCCTCGGTCTCGGCGGCGGGGCCGTTCTTCTTGATGGATTCGATGGCGTTCTTGGCGGAAGCCTTGGACGAATAGCCTTCGGTCCAGAAAATCGTCTCGCTGTTATAGACGAAGTAAGCGACGAACTCGCCGGCCTTGTTCTTGCGGATCTCAAACTTGTGGGCCATGGCTGTGCTCCCTGTTGCGTGAAACGGACACATGACTTCGCGCCGTTAGGGAGCTAAGTCAAGGGCTTACCGCGCCTGTTTCAGGCCGAGATACCATAACAACCCGAGGAAGGCGCCCTTGACGAAGGGCAGGGCCACCAGGGTCAGGGCGCCGATCGAACCGATCAGGACAGGAATGGTCACCTGGGGGTTTGTCCACACGATCGGAAAGAAGAAGGCCGGGGCGACGATGACGTGGCCGATCAGCAGCATGGTCAGATAGGCCGGGCCGTCATCGGTCGGATAGAGGCTGAGCGGTGTATCACAGGACGGGCAGGTGTCGACTACCTTGAGATAGCCGCGAAACGCCGAGGCCTGGCCGCAGCACGGGCACCTGCGGCCGAGGCCGCGCAGCAGGGCTGTTCCCAGTTTGACGCCGTTGCGGGCCATGACATCCGTCCTCAATTCGTTGGTAAGGCGAATATAAGCGCGGGCGCGCAAGACTTCCATGTGTTATGCTGACGCAGGCCGGACATGCGAAATTTTCGACCGACCGACAAAAGCACTTGCCAAACCATATAAAGATATCTTTATATGGTTATATGAGTGACGCGCCCCATCCCGTGACCGATTTCGACAGTCTGCTCGACGCCTTGAAGGCGGCGGGTGAGGCGACGCGTCTGCGCCTGTTGCGGCTGCTGGCGCGCGAAGAACTGTCGGTGATGGAACTGGTCTCCATCCTTGACCAGAGCCAGCCGCGTATTTCCCGCCACCTCAAGCTTATGGCCGAAGCCGGTCTGATCGAGCGCTTTCCAGACGGCGCCTGGGTGTTCTATCGCCTGTCGTCGGCCCCGGCCATCCGGCCGCTGGTCGACACTATCCTGAAGCTGATGGGCGAGACGCATGCCGGCGACCTGCGTCAGTTGGAAGCCGTGCGCGGTGCGCGCCGGGCCTCTGCCGAAACTTATTTCGAAACCATTGCCCCGCAGTGGGATGAGATCCGCAGCCACTATGTCGATGACGCAGAGGTCGAGGCCGTCGTGCTCGACCTGGCCGGGCAACAGCCGTATCAGAATCTGGTCGACCTGGGCACGGGCTCGGGCCGCATGCTGACCTTGCTGGCCGGCCGGGCGAAGACGGCGACAGGTGTCGACCTGTCGCAGCATATGCTGAACCTGGCGCGTTCCCGCACCCATGAGGCCGGGCTTAAGTCGGTCGAGTTCCGGCACGGTGATATCAGCGATACCCGCCTGCCGGCGGGTTGCGCCGACCTGGTGATCGTCCATCAGGTTCTGCACTTCCTCAGCGACCCGCGCCAGGCGGTGGCCGAGGCGGGGCGGCTGCTGAAACCGGGCGGGCGGTTGCTGATCGTCGATTTCGCCCATCATGATCTTGAAATTATGCGGGAAAAATACAATCACCGCCGTCTCGGTGTTGCCGAAGGTGACATGGCCGCCTGGTTGGGCGCCGCCGGACTGACGCCCGCCACCATCCAGCATATGAAACCCGAAACGCCCGGCGGCCTGACCGTCACCATCTGGACTGCCTTGAAATGAGCCCCGCCCTGAATCCTAGTCTTGGCCACAAACTCGCCCCCATTGCCCGATCGCTCAGCCAGGGTGGGGGCAACCTGAAGGTCTCATTCGAATTCTTTCCGCCCAAGACGGAAGAGATGGAACAGACCCTGTGGGCCTCGATCGCGCGCCTCGCGCCGCTGGAACCCGGCTTTGTCTCGGTGACCTACGGCGCCGGCGGTTCGACGCGCGAGCGCACCCACCGCACGGTCAAGCGCATCCTCGACGAGACCGCGCTGAAACCGGCCGCGCACCTGACCTGTGTCGAGGCTTCGCGCGACGAGGTCGATGAGGTCATCCGCGAATACTGGGGTGCCGGGGTACGCCATATCGTGGCCCTGCGCGGCGATCCGCCGTCGGGCTGGGGTGACTATACCCCGCGCCCGGACGGCTACCAGAACGCCACCGAACTGACCGCGGCGATCAAGCGTATAGGCGATTTCGAGGTCAGCATCGGCGTCTATCCCGAAAAACACCCGCAATCGCCCAGCCTGGACTTCGATCTCGACGTGCTGCGCGCCAAGGTCGATGCCGGCGCCACCCGCGGCATCAGCCAGTTCTTTTTCGAGCCGGAAACCTATCTGCGCTACCGCGACGCCGTCTTCGATGCCGGAATCGACATCGAACTGACGCCTGGCATCATGCCGGTGACCAACTTCAAGGGCCTGCGCCGCATGGCGGCGGCCTGCGAAGCCCAGGTGCCGGATTGGCTGGAAGAACTGTTTGCCGGACTGGATGATGACGCGGAGACGCGGAAGTTACTGGCGTCGGCGGTAGCGGTTGAGCTATGTCTCGAGCTGGAACGCGAGGGAGTCGAGAACTTCCATTTCTACACTTTAAATCGCGCTGACCTTGTTTTTGCCATATGTCGCATACTTGGATTAAAAGCTTTAGCCTTGTGAAGGTCGACTCATTATGAAACCGGTATTTTTCTCTCTTGCTGCTCTCGGTCTGATCTTTGCTTCGCCGGCCCTGGCCGATGGGGACGCGTCGTGGAGCGCACCGCATGAACCGTATCGCATCGTCGACAACATCTGGTATGTCGGCACCGAAGGCGTTGGGGTCTACCTGATCACCACGGACGAGGGCCATTTCCTGGTCGATGCCGCGACCGAAGAGGGGGCTGCCGTCGTCGAGGACAATATCAAAAAGCTTGGCTTCGACCTGAAGGACATCAAGTACATCGTTGAGACCCATGCCCATTACGACCATGTCGGCGGGCTGGCCAAGCTGAAGGCCGATACCGGCGCGGAACTGGTGGCCAGCGTCGCCGACCGGAGCGCGCTGGAAGCCGGTAACCATGAAGGCGACAACACCAACGGGCCCGCCACCTTCCCGGCGGTCAAGGTCGACCGCATCGTCGGCGAAGGCGGCACGATCACCCTGGCCGATACGACCCTGATGGCGCGCATGACGCCTGGCCACACCAAGGGCGCCACCACCTGGACCCTGACCGCCCTCGACAGCGGCCAGCCGCGGCGCGTGGCCTTTGCCAGTTCGGTCACCGTGGCCGGCAATGTCCTGGTGGATAACGTGGCCTATCCCCATATCGTTCGCGACTATCGCATCACCTTCGATCGCCTGGACACCATTCCGGTCGATATCTTCCTCCCCAGCCATCCGGTCTTCGCCGATCTGGAAGCCAAGTATCAGAAGCAGAAGACGATCAAATATCCGGAAGACAAGGCCCAGCCCTTTGTCGATCCGACCGAGTTCCCGAAGTTTGTCGCCCAGTCCAGAGCCGATTTCGAAGCCGAACTGGCCAGGCAAGAAGCTGCAAAGAAGTAGATCATGACCACTCGAGCTGACCGTATTGCCGTCCTGAAACAGGCGGCCAAGGAACGCATCCTGATCCTGGACGGATCGTGGGGCGTGATGATCCAGCGCCGTGGCCTGGACGAGGCCGATTTCCGCGCTGACCGATTCGCGGCGCATGAAGGCCAGCTCAAGGGCAATAACGATATCCTGTGCATCACCCGGCCGGACATTATCGCCGATCTGCACCATCAGTATTTCGCCGCCGGCGCCGATATTTCCGAGACCAATACCTTCTCGGCGACGACCATTGCCCAGGACGATTACCGCCTTGGACTGCAGGACTGTATCGACATCAACCTGGAAGGGGCGCGAATTGCCCGCAAGGTTGCCGACGAATGGACGGCCAAGGAACCGCATAAGCCGCGCTTTGTCGCCGGCTCGATCGGGCCACTGAACAAGATGCTCAGCATGTCGTCCGACGTGAATGACCCGGGCGCGCGTCTGGTGACCTTCGACGAGGTCTATCAGGCCTATCGCGAGCAGGTTCAGGCGCTGTATGAAGGCGGGGTCGATCTCTACCTGATCGAAACCATCACCGACACGCTGAACTGCAAGGCGGCGATCAAGGCCATTCTCGACCTCGAAGAGGAAGGCCAGGAGACGCTGCCGATCTGGATTTCCGGCACCATCACAGACCGGTCGGGCCGGACCCTGTCGGGCCAGACGGCCGAAGCCTTCTGGAACAGCGTCAAGCACGCCAAGCCGTTTGCGGTAGGCTTCAACTGCGCCCTGGGCGCCGACCTGATGCGGCCGCATATCGCCGAAATGGCGCGCGTAGCCGACTGCCTGGTGGCGGCCTATCCCAATGCCGGCCTGCCCAACGCCATGGGTCAGTATGACGAGCAGCCGCATGAAACGGCGCATGAACTGCACGAATGGGCCAAGGACGGCATCGTCAACATCTTGGGCGGGTGCTGCGGCACGACGCCGGACCATATCCAGCATGTCGCCGATGAGGTGAAGGGCGTCACCCCGCGCCAGATTCCGGAACGTCCCAAGGCGCTGCGCCTGGCCGGGCTGGAGCCGTTTGAATTGGCATGATGCGCGGTCTTACCTGGCTTGTAGCCGCTGGACTGTCCCTGGTACACCCCGCCTTGGCGGATGGCAAGATGCTGACCTATACCGTGGGGGATATTGACTACGAACGGGAACTGACTGAGTTCGGAGGAGATCCGGTCAGGGTGCATGTCTTTGTAACCGAAGACAGGGCCGAAGTCATGGGCGATGCTGAGCCGTGTAAGCATGGGCTTTGGCGGGCGGCGGAATTATCGTCAGCCGAGGGTGTGCGGAAAGTCGTCTATGGTACGGTATCGCCGGATGGCAAGACCGGGAAAATCTTGACGGTTGACCGCGAAGGCGAAGTGCTGCGCATGAGTTTTGAAGGGTTGGACGAACCTCCATTGATTGTTGCTGCACCGGTGTGGCCGGTCATCTTCTACGACCTTGATCTGGCTGACCTGAATGCCGTTCTGGCCGGCATGCCGACTCTCGGACAGAGTTTCGACTTCGGTGTAGCCTTGGTCTGGCCAGAACTCGGCTCGGACTTGCTCCAGTCTCGGGGCACGGCGAGTGCGCGTTTCGACGGTGAGAGCAAATGGCAAGGGCGTACCGCTTATCACTATGACGTTTCCGGTGCTTTGACGGGAGAACTCTGGATCGATAAGGCCCAGGCCCATATTCTGGAGGCGAGGTTCGATCAGTCGAATTACCCGGAATTCAGGGACTTCCACCTTGTGTTGGAGACAGAGAGGCTCGATGGCGAGGAAGCTTGGCAAACCTTGAAGACGCGGAATTGGGGTAATTGCCCTGCCAAATGAGTTTGGCGTGATCCTGCCGAAATTCGGCAGCCGTTTGCTGTAGCCAAGGCTTCGCACCTGCGATAGCGTGCGGTTTCGATTGCAACAAAGGGGCTGGACATGACGACACGACGGCAGATTTTGGCGCGGTTTACAGCAGTGGCGGGCTTCGCCGGCGGTTATGCGGCGCTCCATGCGTTGGGATTGACGGGCAGCGAGGCCTGGGCCGGTATGCCCGACCTGAAACCCGGTTCCGGCACAGGTGTGCGCGTGGCGATCATCGGCGCCGGCCCCGCGGGATTGGCGGCGGCCTATGAGCTGGGCAAGGCCGGTTATCACTGCACCATCCTGGAAGCGCGCGACCGCGCCGGTGGCCGCAACTGGACGGTTCGCCGTGGTACGGAGATCGTCTACACCAACGGTACGAAACAGGTCTGCGATTTCGACGACGGCCAGTATTTCAACGCCGGTCCGGCGCGCATCCCGGCGCACCATCAGGCGACGCTCGGCTATTGCCGCGAATTCGGTGTGACCATGGAGACCGAGGTCAACTGGTCCGGTCGCGCCCGCATCCAGGCCGATCGGCTCAACGGCGGCAAGGCGATCGAGATGCGCCAGGCCATTTTCGACTATCGCGGCCATATGGCGGAACTGCTGGCCAAGGTCGGTAACCAGGGCGCTTTGGACCACGCTTTCACCGGCGACGACAAGGATCGGCTGATGGAAGGCCTGTCGACCTGGGGCCACCTGAGCGAACAGCTGACCTATCAGGGCGCCGATCCGGCGGGCTATGAGGTCGAACCGGCCGCGGGCGGGCAATCGCCCAGGCCGCGACCGCCCCTGCCGCTGAACGTGGTCGGCGATCCGTTCGTCCAGGCGGTGTCGACCTTTGCCGACGCAGCCGACTTCCAGGCGACCATGCAGCAGCCGGTCGGCGGTATGGACCGGATTCCGGCGGCTTTCGAGGCGCGGCTGGGCAATGTCATCCGCAAGGGCTGCGAGGTGAAGCGCATCCGCAAGACCAGCAAAAAGGGTAAGCAAGGCGTCGATATCTTCTATTTCGACAAGGTCACCGGCCAGGCCGATGTGCTGTCGGCGGATTATTGCATCTGTACGGTACCTTTGCCGGTGCTCGCCGGATTCGAGAGCGATTTCGCCAAGCCGGTCAAGGCGGCCATTGAGAAGAACAAGGGCATTGCCGTCGGCGGCTACAAGATCGCCTTCCAGTCGCCGCGTTTCTGGGAGGCCAATGACCATATCTATGGTGGCCTGAGCTTTACCGACCGCGATACCTTCGCGACCTGGTATCCGTCCGACCGGTTCCATTCGCCGGAAGGCGTGATCATCGCCGGCTATGCTTTCAACGGCCGCATGGGCGAGCGGAGCCTGCCGGACCAGATCGCCTATGCCCGTGAGACGGTGGACCGGCTGCATCCCGGCATGGGCGGGACGATGAAACACCCGGCCATCGTCAACTGGCACCAGATTCCCCATTCGCAGGGGTTGGCGGCCTTTCTGTCGGATACCGACCGTGCCGCCTATGACTTGCTGTCGCAGCCGGACGGTCCCATCTATTTTGCCGGTGACCATTTGAGCTTCGTCAGTTCGTGGCAGCAGGGCGCCTTCTGTTCCGCCCACCGCGTCGTCAATATGATCGCCGAGCGCCAGCGCGCGCTTACGGCCTGAGGAGACTAAGATGCTGAAATATATACCCTTGCTGGCCCTGGCGCCGATCCTGTCGGGCTGTCTGATCTACAGCGATGGCGAAGGTGAGATGAAGGTCACCCGCCTGAAAGACGTCGAGGTGGCGCCGGCCGTTGACGTCAAGCGCACCTATGCCGGGGCCTTCCCGATCGCCCAGTCGATCGTCGTGCCGCCGGGCTATTCGACGGTCTATCTGTCGGGCATGGTGCCGGGCCCCGTGGCGGGTACGACCGATCAGTTCGGCAATACCGAGGTCCAGACCGAATCGGTGCTGAAGAAGATCGAGGCGGCCCTGCAGGCGGAAGGCCTGGGCTTTGGCGATGTCGTTAATATGAAGGTCTATCTGGTCGGCGATCCGGCCCTGGGCGGCAAGATGGATTTCGGCGGCATGATGAAGAGCTATACGCGCTATTTCGGCACCGAAACCCAGCCGAACAAGCCGACCCGGACCACGGTTCAGGTGGCGGGGTTGGCCAATGCAGCGTTTCTGGTGGAAATCGAGGTCGTAGCGGTGAAGAAGGCGGAGTAGTCGGGGAAAACGCTGATTGAAGCCGTCGCGTCCTTGGCCTATGACGCCTCAAACCCTGCTTTCCGGCGCACCTATGAAACCCACCATCCTTTTCGGCGGCACCAGCCGCGAACGTCTCGTCTCCGTCGCCTCGGCACAGGCCCTGGCCAATGCCCTGCCCGAAGCCGACCTGTGGTTCTGGGACCATGACGGCACGGTCAATGTCACCTCGCCGGCGGCGCTGCACGCCCACGACCGGCCGTTCGAGCTGCCCTTCCGCGCCGACGGCATCCTGATGGGGGATATGGCCCGGGCGCTGGACCTGGCGGCGCATGAAGACCGCGTCCTGGTTCTGGGGCTTCACGGTGGCTCGGCCGAAAACGGTGAGTTCCAGGTACTGGCCGAAGCGCGCGGCGTGCCGTTTACCGGCTCTGGCTCGGCCGCGTCGCACCTGGCCTTCGACAAGACTGCTGCCAAGCGCTTTGCCGGTTTGGCCGGGGTGCATTCGCCGTCATCGGTGTCGCTTGACGAGATCGACGAAGCCTTCTCGCACTATGGCAAGCTCATCGCCAAGCCGGCCCAGGACGGCTCGTCCTTCGGCCTGATCTATGTCAATTCGTCCCAGGACCTAGCGGCGGTGCGGCGTGAAGCCAAGACCATCGCCTATGTCATCGAACCCTTCATAACCGGCCCGGAAGCCACCTGCGGCGTTCTGGAACAATCGGATGGCTCGCTGATCGCCCTGCCGCCGGTCGAGATCGTGCCGGCCGACGGCGCCTTTGATTACAAGAGCAAGTACCTGGCGGCCGCCACCCAGGAAATCTGCCCGGCCCGGTTCGCGCCCGAGATCATGGCGCAGCTCCAGGATCTGGCGATCAAGGCGCACAAGGCGATGTCGTGCCGCGGCTATTCGCGTTCGGACTTCATCATCTCGGACCACGGGCCGGTCTATCTCGAAACCAACACCTTGCCGGGCCTGACCAAGGCGTCGCTCTATCCCAAATCGCTGAAGGCGCAGGGGATCACGTTTATCGATTTCCTCACAGGCCAGATCGAACTGGCGGTAAAACGGGTGGGGCGCTGATGGGCGCCTGGTCACACGGTCCGTTCGACAATGACGATGCCGTCGACTTCATGATGGAGCTGGAAAATGCGCCGTCATGGGAAACGGTGCGCGCCATTTTCGATGCCGTGCTGGCCCATGACACCTATATCGAACTTCCCGAGGGCGCCCGGGCCTATGCCGCCGCCGCCCTGGTGACGGTCGCCACCGGCAAGAGCGACGTCTCCGCCCAGGACATCTACATGACCATCGACGCCATGGGGCCGCCGCCCGACGGCCTGGTCGCCGTGGCCAAGAAGGCCTTGCGCCAGATCACCCGCGGTGATTCCGAAATCCGTGAACTCTATCTTGACAGCGGCAGCTACACCGAATGGCTGGACACCGTTGCCGCCGTCGATGCCGCGCTTAATCCGTAAAGATCCATGACCCCCACCTTTATCAATATCGGCGAACGCACCAATGTCACCGGCTCGGCGAAGTTCCGCAAGCTGGTCGTCGAAGGCGACTATGCCGCCGCGCTGGATGTCGCCCGCCAGCAGGTCGAGGCCGGCGCCGCCATCATCGATGTCAATATGGACGAAGGCCTGCTCGATTCGGTGGTGGCCATGCGCACCTTCCTGAACCTGCTGGCCGCCGAGCCCGACATCGCCCGCGTGCCGGTAATGATCGACTCGTCGAAGTGGGAGGTCATCGAGGCCGGCCTGAAATGCGTCCAGGGCAAGGCCATCGTCAACTCGATCTCGATGAAGGAGGGCGAGGACAAGTTCCGTGCCGAAGCCACCAAATGCCTGCGCTACGGCGCCGCCGTGGTGGTCATGGCTTTCGACGAGGTCGGCCAGGCCGATACCGCCGCGCGCAAGATCGAAATCTGCAGCCGGGCCTACCGTATCCTGGTCGATGAGGTCGGTTTCCCGCCGGAAGACATCATCTTCGACCCCAACATATTTGCCGTGGCGACCGGGATCGACGAACACAATAACTATGCCGTCGACTTCATCGAAGCGACGCGGGCGATCAAGCAGGCTCTGCCCTATGCCCGCATCTCGGGCGGGGTGTCGAACGTCTCGTTTTCGTTCCGCGGCAACGAACCGGTGCGCCGCGCTATCCACAGCGTCTTCCTGTACTATGCCATCCAGGCGGGCATGGACATGGGCATCGTCAATGCCGGTGACCTGCCGGTCTATGACAATATCGACGCCGAGCTGCGCCAGGCGGTCGAGGACGTCATCCTGAACCGGCCTCAACGCCACAACATCTCCAACACCGAATACCTCGTTGAGATCGCCCCCAAATACAAAGGCGAAAAGGGCCAGGTCCAGGTTGCGAACCTGGCCTGGCGTGAAGGTTCGGTCGAGGAGCGGTTGAAACACGCACTGGTCCACGGCATTACCGAATTCATCGATGCCGATACCGAAGAAGCCCGCCAACAGGCCGTCCGGCCGCTGCACGTCATCGAAGGGCCGCTGATGTCCGGGATGAACGTGGTCGGCGACCTGTTCGGTTCGGGCAAGATGTTCCTGCCCCAGGTGGTGAAATCCGCCCGGGTGATGAAACAGTCGGTGGCTTACCTGATGCCCTATATGGAGGCCGAAAAGGAAGCCCACGTGGCGGCGGGCGGCGCCTACCAGGCGGCGGGCAAGATTCTGATGGCGACCGTCAAGGGCGACGTGCACGATATCGGCAAGAACATTGTCGGCGTCGTGCTCCAGTGCAACAATTACGAGGTGATCGACCTGGGGGTCATGGTGCCGGCCGACCGCATCCTGGCAGCGGCGCGCGAGCACAAGGTCGATATGATCGGCCTGTCGGGTTTGATCACCCCCAGCCTCGACGAGATGGTGTTTGTTGCGCGCGAAATGCAGCGCACCGGCTTCGACATTCCTTTGCTGATCGGCGGGGCGACGACCTCCAAGACCCATACGGCGGTAAAGATCGAGCCGGGCTACAGCAACAACCAGGTCGTCTATGTCCTGGACGCTTCGCGCGCCGTCGGTGTGGTGTCGAACCTGCTGGGGGAGGAACGCGACAGGTTCGTTGCCGACACCAAGGCCGACTACGACAAGGTGCGCCTGGCCTATGGCCGTAATGACAACCGCCCGCGCTCCAGTCTGACCGAGGCCCGCGAGAACAGGTTCAAAATCGACTTCACAGCCGAACCGCCGGTCAAGCCGGCCTTCATCGGGTTGAAGACTTTTTCGCCTTATGATCTTTCGGATCTGCGCGACCATATCGACTGGACGCCCTTCTTCGCCACCTGGGAACTGGCGGGTAAGTTCCCCTACATCCTGGATGACGAAGTGGTCGGCCACGCCGCCCTGCCGCTGTACCAGGACGCGCTGAAGATGCTGGACCAGATCATCACCGAGCAATGGTTCGAAGCGCGCGGGGTGGTCGGTTTCTGGCCGGCCAATGCCGTCGATGACGATATCGAAGTCTATGGCGACGAAGGCCGCACCGAGGTCATTGCCCGGCTGCACACCCTGCGCCAGCAGATGAAGAAGACGCGCGCAGACCAGAGCAACCTGGCCCTGGCGGACTTTGTCGCGCCCAAGGGTACGCCCGACTGGATCGGCGGCTTCGCCGTCACCGCCGGTCATGGCGAGATGGAAATCGCGCGCAAGTTCAAGGCTGCCGGCGACGATTACAACGCCATCCTGGCCACCGCCCTGGCCGACCGTCTGGCCGAGGCCTTTGCCGAGGCGCTGCACAAGAAGGTGCGGCGCGAACTGTGGGCCTATGCCGCCGACGAAGACCTGGGTATCGACGAGCTGATCGCGGAAAAGTACAAGGGCATACGCCCGGCACCGGGCTATCCGGCCCAACCCGATCATACCGAAAAGTGGACGTTATTCGACCTGCTGGACGCGCGGTCTCGAACGGGGATGGAACTAACCGAAAGCCTGGCCATGACTCCGCCGGCTTCGGTGTCGGGGCTGTATTTCGCCCATCCGAAGTCGCACTATTTCGGCGTGGGCAAGATCGAAAAGGACCAGGTCGAAGACTATGCCCGCCGCAAGGGCTGGGCGGTGGATGAGGCTGAGCGGTGGTTGTCTCCGATCCTGAATTACGTCCCCTGAGCCTACTGTGAGCGGCTGCAAATGCCCGTCTTGCTGCGCTCCGGTGCTCACGTACTCAAGTACGCTCCGCTCCGGTGCTCGCAAGCCAGGCATTTTCGCCGGCTCACAGCGGCTCAGTCGGCCCAGTGAGTGCAATAATCAAATTGACGAAATTTGATTATTGGCGCATTCTGTGGCCATGAACACGCGCACTGTCACCGCCCACATTCCCGTCGAACTGGCTGAGCAGGTGGACGCTTATGCGTCCAAGCTGGAACGTCCGCGTGGCTGGATCGTCAAACAGGCGTTGCAGGATTGGATCAGCCTGGAAGAGCGTCGGCACCAAATGATGTTGGAAGGATTCAAGGATATCGCGGAAGGCCGAGTCCACGATCAAGAAGAGATCGAAGCCTGGGCTGCCGGATTGGAATGAAACGCGTTCAGTGGTCGTCGGCTGCTCGACGGGATATCTTTCGCCTTTATGACTTTCTGCGCGACGTCAATCCGCGTGCCGCGGCACGTATCATCCAACGTTTGACAGAAGCTACGAGAAACCTCACGGCTTTTCCTGAACAAGGCCGCCCAGTCGATAATTATGTTTCGCAAGACGTGCGATCTTTGATCGTCGGAGACTATGAAATTCGCTACGAGGTCGAAGATCACCGAATTTATATAGTTCGCATCTGGCACGGTCGCGAAGACCGTTGACTACCTCTTTGCCAGCAGACGGGCGTCGGCGGCTTCGATGGCTTCCGGGCGGCCGAACAGGTAGCCCTGGGCCTCCTCGCAGCCTTCCAGCTTCAGCAGGTCCAGCTGGTTCTTGGTTTCCACCCCTTCGGCCAGGACCTTGATCTCCAGGCTGCGGCCCAGCGCGACGATGGCGCGGATAATGGTTCGGGCCTGTGGATTGGTCTCGCTGTCCTTCAGGAACGACCGGTCGATCTTGATCTTGTCGAAGCGGAACGCATTCAGCGTATCCAGCGACGAATAGCCGGTGCCGAAATCGTCGATGGCGATGGTCACGCCCAGAGCCTTCAACTGCCGCAGGATGTGCAGGGCGCGCGTCCGGTCGGCGATGATCATGGATTCGGTAATTTCCAACTCCAGCCGCCGCGGCGACAGACCGGTGCGGAACAGCACTTGGCGCACGAACGCCACCCAGTCGGGATCGGTCAGCTGGGCGGGCGACAGGTTGACGGCGATCTTGATATCGCCCTCCCACTTGGCTGCGTCTTCACAGGCCTGGGCCAGGACCCATTTACCGATCTCGATGATCGCGCCGCATTCCTCGGCGATCGAAATGAATTCCACCGGCGGCACCAGGCCGCGCGTCGGATGCTGCCAGCGAACCAGGGCTTCGTAACCGACTATGGTGTTGTCATTCAGTGAGCGCTGGACCTGGTACAGCAGGCGCAGTTCGTCGTTCTCGACGGCGGTCCACAGATCGCGGGCGGTGTTACGGCGAACCCGGGCGATCTCGTCCATGCTGGATTCGTAATAGCAGATCTTTTCGGCCAGGCCGGACTTGGCGCGGTACATGGCCAGGTCGGCATTGTTGAGCAGGATGTCGCGGCTGTCGCCGTCCTGCGGGAAGATAGCAACGCCCAGACTGGCGCCCGGCTTGACCTCGAAACCGTCGATGAGCATCGGCTCATGGAGCGCCACCGTCAGCCGCTCCAGGAAGGCCTCCAGATCGCGGGCGTCGTCATGGCGCATGGCGGCCACGAACTCGTCGCCGCCGACGCGGGCAATGGCTTCCTGACCGTAGACGATCGACTTCAGTCGGGCGCCCAGGATGCGCAGCACTTCGTCGCCGGTAGCGTGGCCGTTCTGGTCGTTGATTTCCTTGAAACCGTCCAGATCGATACCGATCACCGCGACCTGTTCGCCGCGGGCATTGGCGACGGCAAGATCCTTGTCCAGCAGGTCCAGGACGTGGGCGCGGTTGGGCAGGCCGGTCAGGGCGTCGTGGCGCGCCATGTAGGTAATGCGGGCTTCGTCGCGTTTGCGGGCGGTGATGTCGCGGGTAACCTTGGAAAAGCCGATGTGTTTGCCGCTGTCGTCGAACATCGGTGTGATGATCAGGTCGACCCATAAGGTGGTGCCGTCCTTGCGGACACGCTCGCCCTCAGGGTCGTGATAGCTGCCGTTGTGCAGGGCCAGTTCCAGGATATGGCGCGGTTCGCCGGCCTTCTGCTCCTGAGGCGTGTAGAAGATCGAGAAGTTGCGACCGATGATTTCCTCGGCGCTATAACCTTTGATCTCCTCCGCGGCGCGGTTCCAGTCGGTGACATTGCCGTCCGGGTCCAGCATGCAGATGGCGTAATCCTTCACACTTTCGACCATCAGCCGGTAGCGGTTTTCGTTGCTGGTACGGACCTTGTCGAGCTTCTGACCGAACAGAGCGGCCAGCAGGCTGCCCAGCAGGACGCTGAAGGCGGACACCGCGATCAGGGTCGACATGTGGGTCGGCGACAGTTGCACGCCCGAGGTGACGCGGGTGGGATCGGCAACGATGGTCACCGCGCCCATGGCGGTGAAATGCAGCGAGGCTATGGCCAGGACCAGCAGGCCGGTGGCGCCGGCGATGTGTTTGCGGCTGTTGCCGCGTGACGCGAACGCGACGGCGGCGGACGCCAGGCCCGCGCCCAATACGATGGCGGCCGTGACGAGGTCCGGCGCCCACTGGATGCGCGCGGGAACCTCCATGGCGGCCATGCCGACGAAGTGCATCGCAGCGATGCCGCCACCGGCAATGGCGCCGCCGGCCCATTCGGCACGGGAGAACGGCTTGTAAACGGCCAGCGCCAGGCCACCGCCGGTTATGGCCACGGCAATGAAGAGCGAAATGAGGGTGAGGGTGACATCGAAGCCCAGCGGAACACCGGGATTATAGGCCAGCATGGCGATAAAATGGGTGGCCCAGACGCCGAAACCGGTCGCTACGCCCGCCAGGCTCAGCCACTTGATCCGTTGCGACGCCTCGGCGCGCTGCGACCAGTGCAGCAGATGGATTGCCGCAAAACTGGAGGTCAGGCACATGATGACGGCCAGCAGAACCAGGCCGTAGTCATGCTGGTCGCGGAGGCAAAACAGGGTGCGGAACATGGATCACTCGAAAGGGGATATCGGCCGAGGATACGGCAAAAACTCATACAATCCCGTTAACTTCCCTGGGCATAACCTCTGGAAATCCTTTGCAATCCAGCCTTGCCCTGCAAAAGGGCCTGGGCCTCGCCCGATAGGGAGATGACGTCCCACTTGCGGTTGAGCGCGTCCTGTACGACCGGCAGCACTTTCGGCATCGGACTGGCATACTTGCCGACATAGTCCGGTTCCTTCGGCTGGTACTTGCCGATGTAGTCCTGCAGTTGTGGGCGATGAATCGCCGCGCCGTGGGTAAAGACAGGTCCGCTCATGGTGGCCGCTCGTGGTTGAACTCTCTCCTGGTGTAAACAGAAGTTAAGAGTACCGCGTGCGGCTGAACAAGAGGTTGTTAAGTAAGCTTAACGCTGGGTTACCGGCTTTCGGGTTTGGTCTCGGAAACCTTCGGCAGCGCCTGGGACTGGCTGGCGCGGCGGGCCAGGGTGTTGGTGGCGATCGGCGCGTCCGGATCGTCATGGTTCACCGTTTCTGCGGTCAGAACCGGCTTGGGCAGCTCGTCATAGTCGTGCGGTCCGCCCGAAGTCATGACCAGTTCGATGGCGTCTAGTTCGGAGTCCGTGGCCATTTCGGCGAACAGGTTGGGATGGCCCGACAGGCGCACGGCGGCGTGTTCGCAGTCGCCCGGCAACTGCCAGGTCGCATGGGCGCCGGCAGCCTTTTGAAGGTCCGAGGCGCGCGCGCCCTTCCAGCCGTCGTAACCGAGCAGGCGGGCCTTTTCCGCCTGGGCGTGGCCGGCGGGAGTCTCGCCCTTGCCGGAGAGGGTCAGGGCCGCCTCATAGGCGCGGAGATAGGACCGGCCGATGGTCTGAAGGGTTTCGTCGACCGGCAGGATCGGATCGACCTGTTTCGCCAAATCCATATTTCCGGAAAGTATGCCATGACACCAGGCGACCCGCTGATAGTCGTCCGTGGGGGCATCCTCGATGACCGGCGAATGGATCGAGCCGTCGGCGTTGAAGCCGGTTTCGATGACGGTATTCACCGGAGCGGTTTTGACCACCTTAGCCGCGACGGTTCTCTTGCGCTTGGGCTTGGCGTCGGCGGGCGCCACGGCGGCGCTGAGGGCGAACAGGCTGGCGGTCAGGCTGAGGATGGTCGCGGTCAAAAGGCGCAAGGACGAAAACTCCGGTTACGGTCGTAAAAATCTCTATACAGCAACCAAGGCAAAAAATCGGCGTCATTTTTTGCGAGGATGCTGTGTTACAAAAACTTTAGGACATCCTTTGCCTAAATTCGGCTATACTCACCCCTTAAGGGAGCGGTTATGTCGTTTTGGAAAAGTTTGGCGCAGAAGGCGATCCGCCACTTCGATGCCGCCGAGTGTACGGAATGTCCCAAGGGGGCGCCTGGCGCCGACCCGGCCTTCGCCACGGCGGTCACGGCGCTGGGCGCCAAGCTGGCCATGGCCGACGGACTGGCCCAGGATGTCGAGCAGGCCGCCTTTCTTAACGTCTTTCAGCCCGATGCCGGTGCGCGCCGCGATGTGCTGCGCCTGTATGACCTGGCGCGCCAGACCAGCCTGGGTTTTGAATCCTACGCCCGCCGACTGGCCAAGCGTTATCACAACTGCCCGCAGATCCTGGAGGATGTGCTGGAAGGCCTGTTCCATATCGCCGTGGCCGACGGCCATCTGAGCCATCCGGAAGAGACCTATCTCGAAACCGTCGCCGACCTGTTCGGCCTGTCGCGGACGACCTACCGCAAGGTCCGCGCCGGCTATGTTGAGCCGGACGAGCATGATCCCTACTATATTCTGGGGCTGACGCCGCAGGCGACAGACGACGAGATTCGTGTGGCGCGCCGCCGCCAGTTGACCGAATATCATCCGGATACCCTGCGCGCCCGTGGTCTGCCGGCCGATTTCGAGCCGCTGTATACGCGCAAGGCGGCCCTCATTAACCACGCTTATGACCAGATCAGCCGTGAACGGGCGCTCATGTAACTGCTGTAACGAGATCGTGAATGTTGGCAAATTGTCAGCCATGCTTAAAAAAATCTTAAAAACTGGTGTGGCAGACTTGCCAGAGGTTGACGGCGGGCAATTTCGTGCCAATCTGTACAATGCGGGACGCGATGTGTCCCTGCGTGTGAGGTGTTAGTTTCCATGTCCGACCAAGACACAAACTTTGCGGCTTTCTCGCGGACCTATCGGCCCTGGGGTCAGATGCGTCGCAAGAACCTTATCTCGCGCA
This sequence comes from Asticcacaulis sp. AC460, assembly GCF_000495795.1. GTDB lineage: Bacteria > Pseudomonadota > Alphaproteobacteria > Caulobacterales > Caulobacteraceae > Asticcacaulis. Next base: position 87,144 of record NZ_AWGD01000001.1, on the reverse strand, counting down.
TCCTGTACGGCATGGTGATGACCCTGGTCGGTCTCGCCGTCCTGGCCGGGCTGGCGGTTCTGGTGGTGTTTGCCGGCATGGTCGTGGTCGCCGGTGTCGTGGCCTTTGCCCTGATGGCGGTTGCCGCCGTGTTCACGCGCAAGCCCTCCAAGGTGTTCGTCCGCGCTGAGCAACCGCGCGCCGATGGCGTCATGGAAGCGCGCAAAAAAGGCTCGACCTGGACGGTTTACTAAGTCTATGCAGGGTTTATGGCCCTGATCGAACTGCCTTCTCCCAATTTCAATGAACGCAAGACGCCGCCCGACATGGTGGTGCTGCACTATACCGGCATGCGCACGGCGCACGAGGCGCTGGACCGGCTGTGCGATCCGTTGGCTCAGGTGTCCGCGCATTACGTTGTCGATGAAGACGGCAGCGTCTACCGGCTGGTCGCCGAGGAGCGCCGGGCGTGGCATGCCGGGGTGTCGTTCTGGAAAGGCGCCACCGACATCAACGGCGTGTCGATCGGTATCGAGATCGTCAATCCCGGTCATGAGTTCGGCTATCGCGACTTTCCCGCCGCCCAGGTCGATGCGGTCATCGGGCTGCTCGACAATATCCGTACCCGTTGGGACATCCCGGATTCGCGCATTCTGGGGCATTCCGATGTCGCGCCGTCGCGCAAGGAAGATCCGGGCGAACGCTTCCCATGGCAGACCCTGGCCGACCATGGCCACGGCCTCTGGGTTGAGCCGGCGCTTCCGCCCGAAGGCGTGATGGGACCGCCCTTGACCGTGGGCGATACCGGACCGGGCGTGTTCGCCCTGCAGGGGGCGCTCAGCAAACTGGGCTACAACATCCTGCCCGGTGGCCCCTATGACGACGAAACCGCGACGATCGTGAGCGCCTTCCAGCGTCACTGGGCGCCGGACCGCATCGGCAGCGCGACGGAAGGCAAGGCGGATGCGCTCACCCGGGTGCGGCTGATGGCCCTGCTGCGGCACATAACCCTGATGGAGGCCTGAGATGTCGGACACCCCGGAAACGGAAACCAAGCTGCCCTATTTCTTTGCCGGCTTCATGGGGTTCGCCGGCACGATCATGCTGGCCCTGGGGTCGCATCCGCCGGCCCAGGGCAACCTGGCGATCGGCGGGCAGTTCCTGCTGTTCCATGCCGCAGCGGTCATGGCGGTGGCCAACCAGCGTGCATTCAGCGGGATCTATAAACGCGCTGCCCTGGCTTTGCTGCTGATCGGGCCTGTGGTGTTCGCCGCCGAGATTGCCGTCCACTCCGCCCTGGGCATGCAGGTGCCGCTGATGGCGCCGCTGGGCGGTGGCGCGACGATCCTGGGCTGGCTATGCGTGGCCATCGGCGCCATCCGGGCTGTGAAGTAGGGTGTTGATTTCCCGGCCGTTCTGGCGCACACAGGCGCCGGGCCAGATGACCGGGCGGTCGCGGAATTTCCCTACAAAGGGTGTTCCGAGGAAAGTCCGGGCTCCACGGTAATATGACGGCGGGTAACGCCCGCCAAGGGTGACCTTAGGGATAGCGCCACAGAAAGCAAACCGCCCCTCGAAGCCCGTAAGGGCGAAGTGGGGCAAGGGTGAAAGGGTGCGGTAAGAGCGCACCGCGCGGCCGGTAACGGAAGCGGCATGGCAAGCCCCGTCAGGAGCAAGACCAAATAGGAACGGCGCGCTGTCGGCAACGGCAGCAGGGCATTACCGCCCCGGACCGTTCGGGTAGGTTGCGCGAGCCGTCCGGCAACGGACGGCCAAGAGGAATGATCGCCACAACGGCAACGTTGTACAGAACCCGGCTTACAGGTCATCTGGCCCATTTTTTAGGCACGCATCCTCCGCGACGTCCTGAGCGCCAACGGCTGTACAACCGGGGCTGCTCCAATTAAGATGCCTGTCTTATCTTTTGGGGGCGTAAGTGAAATTCAATTGGTTATTTAAGCTCGCAATTTTGCCGCTGGTGTTAGCTGCGAGCGGTTGCGGAAAAGTTGGAAAAGATGGCGATCCTATGTCTGTGTCGGCCAAGGACAAAATTGCCAACGTCGTTCTAACAGAAGCTCTGGATCGGGGTAAACGAGGCCGCCTGAGTCAACCCATTCGCGTCATTAAAGACAGCAGTGCCGGGCAGGTTGAAGAGCCCTTGTTGATCTTGTCGTGGGATAATAGCACGCTCGCCGGAGTCGATTGGGACAGGATGAGTTCCGACGTTTTGTTGGACAGGGCGAATATTCAGTTCTTGAGCGCCAATGGGATGAAACCGTTCTACGACTACTGCTTCTTGGAAGACGGCAATCATGCTGAGGTCGCAACAGAATTTTGCACCAAAACCATGATTGCCGCCATGAAGCAGGCTAATTTCAAACGACCGGAAACTAGCTTGATAAATTAGGTGACCGGGCAGTTCTTCTTGGTTTGAAGGTCGCGCAGTTGCGCTTTGCGTTCTGCAGCACTCTTGAGCGCGGAATTCTTTTCAATGGTGTTGCCGATACCATAGTCACCCAAAAATCCTGCGACGGACTTCCAGTCAATCTCTGAGCCTTGTGCGACCTGAAGTTCGAAACCTTCAACCTTCGCAATTTCAATGCCAATCTGCTTGCAGTCCAGAGCTTCTGCTTCCGCCGGAACAAGGCTCTGCATGCGACCGTATCTCTTCGTTGCACAGCCTGAAACGCTAACAGCAGCAATCAAAGCAACGGCAGTGATTGCATACAACTTTCTGATCTTCATAGATAACCCCCTTATGGTTAAGGGGCGTAGTTAGAACATGAAACGCGCTTAGCCGCAAGGCACCGGCGCAAGGGGAGGTTCCTCAGTGATTCTAACTCAGTAGAATCCTATCCCACGACTGTCGGAGTCTGCCGAAGACTTATGCTTTCAGGTCTAGGGTCGCTGGCAAGCGAGGAGAAGCGGCATATCCGAGTAAGGCCTGAAATCGAAAACCCCCGGGCCGCTGGATGTGGCGTTGCGCGCCTTTGTCGACCGGGCTGTCTTGCGCGGCCGGAGCGACGAGTCGAGTGAAAATCCCAATTCCGAAATCGACGAAATCCGCTGCTCGCTGCCGTAACTTGCCGATTGTATTCGCTTTTCAGACCTACACCGCGACCCTGCGCCGGCTGATGTTACCGCCGCAACGACCGGTCTTGACGGGGCCGTAAGCGCGGCGCAGTCTCCCCGGCTCGGGAGGCGCGTATGGATGCAGTAAAAAAGGTCGGGCTCTGGGACATCGTCCTCTATGCTGTCGCGATGAATTTCGGCATCCGCTGGCTGGCCACGGGCGCCGCCACGGGACCGGTCGCCATTCCCATCTGGATCGTTGCCGCCGTTTTCTTTCTCGTGCCGCTGTCTCTGGCGACCATGGCGCTGTCGGAAAAATATCCCGGTGAAGGCGCCATCTATGCCTGGACGCGCGAGACCATGGGACCGTTTGCCGGATTCCTGTGTGGCTGGATCTACTGGGCCTGCAACCTGCCGTTCTTCGCTTCGCTGATCGTCTTTACCATCAACCTGGCTGCCGGTGTCATTGGCGGCGATGTCGCGGCGGCCTTGCGCCATCCGTTCGGTGCCCTGGCGGCAACGGCGGCGATCGTCCTCATTATCGCCTGGACTCATGCGCGCGGCATCGGCACCGGCAAGTGGATTTCCAGCGTCGGCGCCGTGGTGTCGATCGTCCTGGCCCTGTTTATTATCGGCGCCGGATTCCGCCTGGCAGGCGTTCAGGGTTCGGCCACCGATTTCGCCACCGCCGACTACCTGCCGAAGCTGGACGCCAATGCCGCCGTACTGTGGGCGACCATGGTCTTCGCCTATGGCGGGGCGGAAGGCGTCGCCCTGTTGCGCAATGAGGCCAAGGGCGGGGCGCGGACGATCGTCACCGCCCTGATCATGGTCGGGGTCGGATTGACCGTCGCCTATGTCCTGGGGACGACCGGCATGCTGATGATCCTGCCGCAGGCCGAAGCCTCGGCGCTGGGTGGGTTGCCCGACGCCCTGGGCGTGGCGGCGCAGAAGCTGGGCGTGGCCCATCTGTCGCCGTGGCTGGTCGGCGGGCTGGCGATCGTCATCCTGGGCGGTCTGAACGCCTGGTTCGGCGTGGCGGCGCGGCTGCCCTTCGCCGTCGGTATCGACAATATGCTGCCGGCCGTGATGGGCAAGCGGGACCCCAAGACCGGCGCACCCTATGTCGCCATCTGGCTGCAGGCCGTCCTGGTCATCATCATCACCGCCCTGACGCAGGTGGGTGTCGATTCGCTGAACAAGCTCTATGGCCTGATCCAGGCCATGTCCACCCTGACCTATACCTTGCCGTTCCTGTTTCTGTTCGCGGCCTGGTGGAAGGCTGACCCGCGGCCGTGGGCGCGGTGGACCGCGGTCTTCGGCTTCCTGGTGGCGCTGAGCGGTGTCCTCTGCAGCCTGGTGCCGGGGGCGGGGACGACTGTGGCCGACGTCCTGAAGCTGGCCGGGTCGGGCGCCATCCTGGTGGTGTCGGGCTGCATCCTCTATCTCGTTTATGTCCTGCGAAGGAAGGCGTCATGAGCCACGACACCGCCCCCAAGGTCAGTGCTATCGTCACCGCACCGGCCGATTGGTACGTTGATCCCGCCCAATGGCAGGCCGAACGGCGCAAGGTCTTCGCCGGCAACTGGCAGTTCCTGTGCCACGAGAGCGATGTCGAGGCGCCGCGGCAATGGCGCGCCGATGTGCTGGCCGGGTTTCCGGTGGTGGTGGTCCGCGGCGATGATGGCGAATTGCGCGGCTTCCACAATGTCTGCCGCCACCGCGCCGGGCCGCTGGTCAAGGACGAGGCTGGTGTTTGCGACGGTTATCTGACCTGCGAGTATCATGGCTGGAAATACATGCTGGACGGCCGACTGCGCATGGCGCGCGACTTCGGCGCCGCGTCTGATTTCGATCCGCGCGAGTACGGTTTGTTTCCGATCCGGCTGGCGGTGTGGCGCGGCCTGGTCTTTGCCGGGCTGAACGAGGTCCTGCCCGACCTGGACGAAGAACTGAAGCCGCTGGATGCACGGTTGGGTGTGCTGGACTGGTCGGGCTTTCGGGTGGGGTTGCGCCGGTCGCACCTGCTGGACTGTAACTGGAAGACCTATGTCGAGAACTATCTCGAGGGCTATCATGTCCCCAATGTCCATCCAGGCCTGGATGCGGAGATCCTGTCGGACCAGTACAAGGTCACGGTCGACGGCAAGGTGGCGTTGCATGAGGTGCCGCCGCTGTCGCAGGACGCCGTCTATGACGGGGTTTGGGCGTGGCTGTGGCCCAATGTGGCGATCAATGTCTATCAGCGCGGGCTGATGATCGAGCGCATGTCGCCGATCGGTCACGACAAGACGCGGCTGGACTATACCTATCTGACGCCGGGCGGGGAAACCGTGGCGGCTGAGACGCTCGCCATGTCCGATCAGGTGACGGCCGAGGACAAGTGGATCGCCGAGAAGGTTCAGGAGAATCTCAATGCCGGGGTTTATCGGACGGGGCGTTTGTCGCCCAAGCACGAGATCGCTGTGGCAGCGTTTCAGACCTGGGTCAGGGATGCGTTGGAGATTTAATACAGAACGCATGGTGATTGGCCTCTAAGAGGACCCCTCCGTCTCGACGCACTGCGGCCCATAGTGGGCCTTGCTTGCTCGCCACCTCCCCATCGAAGGGATGGGGGGAGAAGGAAGTAGAAATACGACCTGGTGTTTTTTGACTTGCTCAATGCCGGTGGTCGTGGCCTGTTCCTTCGAAAGGAGAACAGGTCATGGCTTACCGGCATTTTGCGTTTATGGCTGTGCTCTCAGGCCTTGCCCTGAGTTCCGTAGCATCGAGCGAGGTGACGCGCATCGACGTTGCCGAGCAGCGCACCTGGGTGGGCGGCAAGGCGTTTGGTGAGGTCGGGGCCTATGAGCTGATCCGCGGTACCGCCCACTACGAAGTTGATCCGAATGGCCCGTCCGGTCAGGGGATTGCCGATATCGAACTGGCGCCGCGCAATGCGCAAGGACTGGTCGAGTTTTCCGGACCCTTCCTGATGCTGCGTCCGGCCGATCCGGCCAAGGCCAATGGCGCAACCGTGGTGGAGATCGCCAATCGCGGCGGCACCCAGATGAACTACGGTTTCTTCACCGCGGATAGTTTCAAACTGCCCGATCCCGGCGATCCGCAGTTTCGCCAGACCACCATTTTCGACCTGGGCTATACGGTCGCATGGGTCGGCTGGCAGGGCGACCTGAATCCCGACCAGTTCGGCCTCAGCGTGCCGACCGGCACCGGTGAGGGGCCGGTGCGGCTGGTCTTCGACAGCAAGGAGGCGAAGGCCGGCATCAGCCTGAACGATCCCGACCACTATTGCGCCAAAGGGGAGAACGCCAGGGCGGTGGTCCGGCCGTTGCTGACTCTGAAGGACCGTGGCGAGCCGCTGGATCCCAGTTGGTTCAGTTTCAGCGCCGATGGCTGCACCCTGAAGGTCAGGAAGCCGCTCGACGCGCGCTACATGTATGAAATCATCTATGATGGTGCACCGGCTCGGGTCATGGGTGTCGGCCAGGCGGCGGTGCGCGACTTCGGCGCGCACCTGAAGGGCAGGGGCACCGCTTCGGTGCTGAACCAACGCGCCGATGCCCGGCAATTGCTGGCCTATGGCTATTCGCAGAGCGGGCGGTTCCTGCGCGACTATCTCTATCGCGGCTTTAATGCCGATGCCGGCGGGCAAAAGGTCTATGACGGCATGATCATTGCCGCCGCCGGGGCCGGGCGGGGCAGTTTCAATCACCGCTACGCCATGCCGGGCGAAGCCGGTAATTCGGTCCTGAGTGTGTTGCGTGCCGTCGACCTGTATCCGTTTGCCGAAACGTCGGCGCCGGATATCGATGGGTCCGGCATGGCCAGCGCGGTCGACCGCAGCCGCGCTCAGGGCGTGATGCCCAAGGTAATGCATACCTTCAGTTCGACGGAATACTGGGCGCGGATCGGTTCGCTGCTGACCGTTAGTCCGGATGGCCGAACCGAGTTGCCTTTGGCGACGGAGTCGCGGCTTTACTATTTCGCCGGAACGCCGCATTCGCCGGGTTTCGGTAAGCCGGAAGCGGTCAATCGCATCGCGCCGTTCCGCCGCAACTATAACGACGACATGTTCTTCAGCCTGAACGCCCTCTTGGTCGATTTGCAGGCCTGGGTGCGCGACGGGACCGAGCCGCCGCCGTCGCTATATCCGCATCCGGGCGACACCTTGGTGCCGCAGCAGCAGGTGCGGTTCCCGAAGCTGCCTGGCGTGCATTTTCCGGTTTCGCTGCCGCCGGTGTGGCAGATCGATTTCGGGCCGGACTATGCGACGAAAGGGATTATCGCGAACGAACCGCCGAAGGTGGGGATACGCTATCCCTTGCTGGTGCCGCAGGTCGATGCCGACGGCAACGAACTGGGCGGGTATCGCGGCGTCGTTACTGCCGTACCGCTGGGGACCTACACCGCGTGGACACCGCCCGAACCGGATGTGGCGGGGCTGGGCTATCTGTCGGGTTTGAGCGGAGGGTTCCTGCCGTTTGCGCGGACCAGGGCTGAACGTGAAGCCACCGGTGATCCGCGGTTATCGGTCGAAGAGCGCTACGGCGACCGGGCAGGTTATGAGGCCGCCGTGCAGGTCGCGGCCGACAAGGCCGTCGCCGAGCGCATGATGCTGCCGCAGGAGCGCGAAATTCTGGTGAAGTATCTCGGCCGGGTATGGGAGGCGATTTATCCGGAGAAGGCGCAGTAGAGGGCCGGGGGAAAGGTGGTTGTCCTTTCTTCTCACCATTTCATTTTGTGCTTGGCGAAGCGGGTAGACGATCAAGTCTTCCTGTACCCCTCCACCGCTTCGCGGTTCCCCTCCCCACCGAGTGGGGAGGAGGGCGCTTGAACAATCCATATGCGATAGCGTCATCCCGTCCAAATTTGATGACGCCTGACATTTCATCCCCAGTCACAGCGGTGAAAATTGGGATGAACCGCCACACTTTACGAATCTTTTATATAAATCAGACTTTTGCCGCAATGTTCTGCGGCTTTTGGCCTATGTGTTCTATGTATGTTCCTGTTATTGCTGTCGTTTTCACTTCAGAATCCGGTTTAAGTGTCGTTCAGAGTCATTGCGTCCCATTTAATCCCATGTTAACTCTAAAGGGTGGCGCGGCGCTTCGGAGCCGTCCAGGCTGGGACTTTACGGGGTTATAAATATTTTCAGGGAGCGGGCTGATAAGCCCGGCGTGGGCTTGTTTCTCTCGAGTCACGAGAAGCAATTGGATGGAAAACGTCGGCTATTGGTGCCGTCGGATTACCGCGCCGCCGCGCTGCAGCCGCACGACGGTGTCGAGCCCTTCGAAGGTGTCTATTGTTTCGCCGCCATCAACGCGTCCTGCCTCGAATGCGGAGGGGCTGCCTTCTTCGCCACCTATCGCGATGTCATCGATGAATACCCCAAACTGTCGCCGACCCGTGCCGCCCTGCAACGCCGTTTTTATGCCTCGATGAACCGCCTGGCCTTCGATACCGCCGGCCGCATTACCTTGCCCGAAAAGCTGTGCGATCAGTTCAACCTGTCGGGAGATGTCGTCCTGGCGGGGTTGGGTGAGTCCTTCCAGATCTGGGAGCCAAAAGCCTATGAGGCCTGGGCCGCCGAGCAGGACAAGCTGGTCGAAGACGCCTTCGCCAAGCGAGAGGCGCTGTATCAATGACCGAAGCCGCCCCCGCCCACCTGTCCGTTCTGTTGCCCGAGGTATTAACCGTACTTGGTAACCTTGAGGACAAGCTGATCGTCGACGGTACCTTCGGCGCCGGCGGTTATTCGCGCGCCTTCCTGCTGGGCGGGGCGCGCGTGGTGGCCTTCGACCGCGATGCCCGGGTGCGGCCGTTCGTCGAGGCCCTGAGCCTGGAATTCCCCGATCGTTTTCAGTGGGTCAACCGTTGCTTTTCGGAGATGGCCGAGGGGTTGGCCGAGCTGGGCCACGCGTCGTGCGACGCCATTGTGCTGGATATCGGCGTATCGTCGATGCAATTGGATGAGGCCGATCGCGGCTTTTCCTTCATGCGCGACGGGCCTTTGGACATGCGGATGAGCGTCGACGGCCGTTCCGCCGCCGACATCGTCAACGAAGACGACAAGGACGATATCGCCCACGTCATCTGGCTGTATGGCGAGGAGCACAAGTCGCGGGCCATCGCTTCGGCCATCGTCCGCCGCCGCGAAGCCCAGCCGTTCGAGCGTACGCTGGATCTGGCCGAGGTGGTCGAACGCGCCTTAGGGGGGCGTCGCGGCGCGCCGGTCCATCCGGCGACGCGGACCTTCCAGGGCCTGCGCATTGCCGTGAACGATGAACTGGGTGAACTGGAGCGTGCGCTCGAGGTCGCCGAGACCCTGCTCAAGCCCGACGGCGTGCTCGCCGTGGTTACATTTCACTCGCTTGAAGATCGTATCGTTAAGAACTTCTTTAACGACCGTTCGGGTAAGGTGGCGGGTGGTTCGCGTTACGCTCCCCAGAAAGTGGATGCGCGCAAGCCTGTTTACACCCTTATTACCCCCAAGGCGGTTCAGGCATCGGAAGCCGAGATCGCCGGCAATCCGCGTTCGCGGTCGGCCAAGCTGCGCGCGGTGCGCAGGACCCTGGCCCCTGCAGGAGTTGTGTCATGAACGCAGTCCTTCGTCTATTCGAACAACGCGTCCGCGGCATCCGCCTGATCGAGCTGGTCGGCGTCGCGCTGGCGCTGGGCATGATCTTCTGGGTCTGCCTGTCGAAGGCGCGCGAGGGCGAGGACATCCGCCGCATGAACGAGCTGGATGCCCAGATTGCCACCGAAGAGGGCGCCGTCCAGACGCTGAAGATCAAGGTGGCGCAACTGGAAAAGCCGTCGCGCCTGGAGGCTTTGGCCAAGCAGTATCTGGGGATGCAGCCGGTTTCGGCCGCCCATGAGGCCGATATCGATTCGCTGGGCGAAATTTCGCGCGCCACCTCGCGTCCGGTGACCAGCCCGGTTCCGGTGGGGCCGGACATGCCGGCCGCGCCTGTGGCAGGTGCCGCACCCGCCGAGGCGGAGCTGATCACGACAGCCAAGCCAACCGCAGGGGGCCATTGATGCGGGTCTCGCTGTTCGAAACGACACAATCGGGCTTTCAATGGGTGGCCGACCGGGTGTGGAAGGTCGAGCATGCTTTTGAGCGCGCCAATGCCGCCAACAAGAAGGCGACCTCGACGCGGATGCGCATCTTCGCCGTCCTGTGCGGCCTGAGCTTTGCCTATGCCATCCTGATGCTGTTCGCTGCGCGCGCTTCGCTATCGGGTTCGCCCGGCAATATGGCCGCATTGACCGGCGAACCCAATGCCCGGGCGCAGCTGGTCGACCGCAACGGCCAGCTTCTGGCGACCGATGTCAACGATTACAGCCTGTTCGTCGACCCGACCGACATGACCGCCGAAGACCGCGGCATGGTCCGCCAGGCGCTGACGCAGATCTTCCCCAGCCTGCCGCGCGAGGACATCGCCAAGGTGTTCGGTGGCGGCAAGCGCATGCTGCTGACCAATAATCTCAAGGCCGCCGAGCGCGAGCGCATCCTTAACTACGGCCTGCCGGGGATCAGCTTCGAAGCTCAGCTGGTGCGCGACTATCCGTTGGGCGAGACGGGCGCGGCCTATATCGGCATGACCCAGCGCGGCGGTGACGGCCTGTCCGGCGCCGAAAAGGCGTTGCAGGACGACATCAAGAAGACCTCTGTGAACAATGCGCCGGTGGCCCTGGCCATGGACCTGAGAGTCCAGGGGGCGCTGGAGAACGAACTGCGCGCCGTGGCCATGGATCAGCGCGCCGAAGATGCCATCGGCATCGTCACCAATGTCCGCACCGGCGAAATCCTGGCCATGGCGTCATGGCCGGAATTCGACCTGAATAAGCCGGGGTCCTACAGCGAGCAAGCCAAGCGCAACCACGCCGCCGTCGACCGCTACGAACTGGGCTCGATCTTCAAGGCGATCTCGGTCGGGATCGGCCTGGACACCGGCACGGCGTCGATGAACTCGGTCTATGATGCCCGTCAGCCCTTGGTGATCAGCGGCCGCAAGATCCACGACGACCACGCCGTCAACGCCATGATCGGCCTGGAAGACGTCTTCATCAAGTCGTCGAATATTGGCACGGGGCAACTGGCCCTGACCGCCGGCGCCGGCAACTTTACGCGCTACTATGAAGCCCTGGGCCTGTTCCGCTCGGCCGATACCGAACTGACCGAACCGGCCGCGCCATTGTATCCCAAGAAGTGGACGGACCTGTCCCTGGTCCAGACCGCCTTCGGCCAAGGTATGGCGATCACGCCGCTGAGCTTCGCTGAAGCCATCGGCGGACTTTTGAATGGCGGCTATCGCCGGCCGCTGACGATCAAGAAGTATGACGGCACCTCGCCGATCGCCGGTACGCGTGTCTTCTCGGCGGCGACCTCGCGGACCATGCTGGACCTGATGCGGTCGAATGTCATCAAGGGTACGGGTTCGCGCGCCAACGCGCCGGGCCTGCGGGTCGGCGGCAAGACCGGCACGGCGCAAAAGCCGGAAAACGGTCGCTACGGCAGCAACCGGATCTCGTCGTTCGCCGCGGTGTTCCCGACGGACGGACCGCTGGACGGCGACCGTTATCTGGTTCTGGTTATCTTCGACTCGCCGCAAGGTGGGCCGTCGAGCAGTGGATTGAGGACCGGCGGCTTCGTGGCCGCCCCGGTCGCCGGTCGCGTGATTGACCGGGTTGCGCCCTTCCTCGGCGTACAACGAAAAGAAGACAAGTTCACCTCCGCGCAATGGGACAAGGCTCCCGTCGCGCCGGAAGATGCCACAGGGGACGAGTAAATGAGTGCAGTACGGTTGTCGGATATCCTGCGTCGGGACCTGGATCACGATCCACTGGTCACGGGGGTGACCGCGGATAGCCGAAAGGTCGACAAGGGGACGCTGTTTTGTGCGTTGCCGGGCACGGCCATCGACGGGCGGGACTTTATCCCGCAGGCCCTGGCCAAGGGGGCTGCGGCGGTGCTGGCGCCCGACGATACGGCCGCGCTGGAGTCGTCGGACTCGCTGCTGGTCAAGGTGGCGGATGTGCGCCGGGCCTATGCCCTGGCTGCCAAAGCATTTTATGGTGCCCAGCCCAAGACCTGCGTCGCCGTCACCGGCACCAATGGCAAGACCAGCGTCGCGACCTTCTGCCGCCAGATCTTCGCCACCCTGGGCAAGAAGTCGGCCAGCATGGGGACGTTGGGCGTCGTCAAGTCGGATATCGACGGTTCCGAGACGGCCGTCACCGGCCCGGGCCTGACCACGCCGGATGCCGCCGACATGGCGCGCCACCTGGCCGAGCTGGCCGCCGATGGGGTGACGCACCTGGCTTTGGAAGCGTCGTCGCACGGTATCGACCAGCGCCGTCTGGACGGGGTGTCGCTGACCGCGGCGGGGTTCACCAACCTGACCCAGGACCATCTCGACTATCACGCCACCATGGAGGCCTATAAGGCCGCCAAGATGCGGCTGTTCGAAAGCCTGCTGCCGCGCGGCCGGACGGCGGTTCTGAATGCCGATTCCGATGCCTATAACAGCTTTGCCGCCATGTGCGTGCTGTCGGGGACCAGCGTAATGAGCGTCGGTGAGCGCGGGCGCGGCCTGGCCATGGTCGGGCGCGATCTGACCGTGGATGGGCAGATCCTGTTCATCGAGCACCAGGGCAAGAAGTACGAGACCAAGCTGCCGCTGGCCGGGTTGTTCCAGGCGTCCAACGCTCTGGTCGCCGCCGGTCTGTGCATCGCTGCCGGTGAGGACGCCGGGGCGGTCATTCATGCGCTGTCGCAGTTGAAGGGCGCGCGTGGGCGGCTGGAACGGGTCGGCGCCAAGCGTAACGCCGCCGAGATCTATGTCGACTATGCCCACACCCCGGATGGCCTGGAGACGGTGCTGAAGGCGCTGCGGCCGCATACCCAGGGCAAGCTGGTCGTGGTGTTCGGCTGCGGCGGTGACCGCGACAAGGGCAAACGCCCGCAGATGGGCGCCATTGCTTCACGGCTGGCTGATCGGGCTTTTGTGACGGATGACAATCCGCGTACCGAGGATGCTGCGACGATCCGGTCCGAAGTGCTCGGCGGGATGACGGCGGAGGCCGTCGAGATCGGCGACCGCAAGAAGGCCATTTTTGAGGCGGTGTCGGGCCTGAAGACCGGCGATGTCCTGGTGGTGGCCGGCAAGGGCCATGAGCAGGGCCAGATCGTCGGCGACAAGGTGCTGCCGTTCGACGACGTCGCGGTGGTCCAGCAGGCTTTGAAGGCGTGAGGATCGCGGTTATCGTGGGCGTTCTAGCCTGCCTGGTGGCTTGCGAAAAGGCGCCTGAACCCGCGCCGGCTCCGGCCGTCAAGGTCGAAGTGCCGGCGGTGCCGCAGGCTCAGGCGGATTTTGTCGCGGCGATCGAGGCCGCGGACGACCAGGCCGGTATCGACAAGTTCTGCGGTGATTTCGCCGGCATGGCCGGGTTTGAAGGCTGGGTCGTGACGGTGCGTGAATCTCAGGTGTCGACCCTGAACCGCTCTGTCGGAATTACCTTCAATGCCGGGGACGGTGTGAAGCTCGAACAGGTGGTTCAGGCCGACAATCCGCTGCATGGTGCCGTGGAGCGCTTGCTGATCGGCGATCAGGTGACGATCAGTGGGGCGTTCACCCACGGCAACGGCGAATGCAGCTATTCGCTGGATACGTTCGGGATACGGCTGAGCCAGGTGGGTTAAGGGCTTGTCAGCCCAGCTTCCCCTTGAACGCCATGGCCGACAGGGGCTGGCGGGTCGATGGCGCCTCGCGCGTCTGCAGCGACTCCGACAGGGTCGCCGGATCGCCCTGGTAACCGATCGCGATACCGGCCTCCAGCTTCAGGTTCTCGTTCAGGCCCAGGATCAGCGGCGCCTTCTCGAACTCCAGCCCGCCCATGCCATGCGCCACCAGGCCCATGCTGTAGGCCTGCAAGGCGAGGGACATAAAGGCCGAACCGGCGTCGAAGCTATGGCTGGCCACCGGTCGTTCGCCGTCGAACGACTTGACCGAGACGACGAAGATCAGGGCCGCCGCCCGCTTGGCCCAGCCTTCGTTGAACGGGATCAGCAGGCTCAGGAGCGTGTCGAATTCCGGTTCGCCCTTGATGCCGTAAATAAACCGCCACGGCTGCAGGTTGGAGGCCGACGGCGCCCAGCGTGCGGCCTCCAGAAGGGTGAGGATCTGTTCTTCCGTCACGGCCTCATCGGAGAAGGCGCGCGGCGACCAGCGCTGCGTAAACATGGGCAGAATGTCGTGGTTGGCTTGGCGCGTAGCGGGTTGGGTATCGGCCATGGGGAGGGCTCCGACGTTTTAAGCTGGCTATTTGGGGCGAATTCTGATTGATCCCGGAATGTCCGGATGTCAATCGTAACCATTATTGTGACAGTTCCGGCGGATTGCAAGAGGTGTTTGCGTGCTGGATACTGTTGAACGTCGATTTGCGCGCCTGGAACCTCACATTACCGCCTATGGTCCCGACACGGATGTAAAGCTTCCGGCGGTGCTGTTGTTTCATGCCTGCAACGGGGTGCGCGAACACATTCACGGCTACGCCCGCCAGGCCGAGGCGGCCGGATACCGCGCTTTCGTCATCGATTCCTTTACGCCGCGGGGCTGGGACGAGTCCGCAGCCATGAGCCTGGTTTGTTCTGGTCTGGCCCTGCATGGCTATGAACGCTCGGGCGACGTATTGGCCGCCGTCTGGGGTATCCAGCAGCGCGCCGATGTTGACGGGGACCAGATCATCCTGGCCGGCTGGAGCCATGGTGGCTGGGCGATCATGGACCTGATGACCCAGAAGCTGACCCGCGACGGTGAAGCCCGCCTGCAGGACCCGAACCCGGCGCCCCTGGCCGGCGTCAAGGGTGTGTTCCTGGTCTATCCCTACGCCAACTTCCCGGCGCGGTCGAACATCCACCACTGGTATTATACGCCGAAGACCAAGGTCGTGCTGCCGCGGCAGGATTTCCTGACCGCCCATAGCCATTCCGAAACCGTCTTCCGTCACCTGGCCGAGGAAGGTCTGCCGGTCGATATCCTGACCCTGAATGCGACCCACTGTTTCGATGAGGATAGCCCTCTTCATTTCGGTCCGTTTATGACCTATGATCGCGCTTCGCATCAGGCGACAGGGGCCGCGCTGGATGCGTTCTTAGCGGAAACGCTGAAATAGGTGGGCGGGAACGTGGACGAAGCCCTTTCATCATGAAGGACTTTTTCGATCCATGGATACACTTGAACAACGTTACGCCCTGCTGAAACCCGACATTACAGTCTACGGCCCGCAGGACGATGTTTTGCGTCCGGCGGTGGCGCTGTTTCACGGCTGCGGTGGCATGCGCGAACACGTCCACATCTATGCCCAGGCGGTGGCCGATCTTGGCGTTCGCGCCTATGTCGTCGACTCGTTCAAGCCGCGCGGTTGGGACCGCAACTTTGCCGTCTCGCTGATCTGCACCGGCGCGGTGATGCAGGGTTATGAACGCTCCGGCGACGTCCTGGCGGTGATGTGGGGGCTGAAGCAGTCGGGCGTGGTCGACATGTCCAAGGTCATCCTGTGCGGCTTCAGCCATGGCGGCTGGTCGATCATGGACCTGATGACGGAAAAGCTGGACCGGCCCGGCGCGTCCAAGCTGAAGGACCCCGATCCGGCCCTGGCCGAGGTCGCTGGCATCTTCCTCGTCTATCCCTATATCAACTTCCCGGCGCGCTCGAACCACAGGAAGTGGGTGCGGGCGCCCAAGACCTTCGCCGTCCTGGCCGAGAAAGACCACCTGACGCCCTACAAGCATTCCAGCAAGGTGTTCGACAACATCAAGGCAGGCGGCGCGGAGGTCGATGTGCTGGCACTTGAGGCCAGCCATGCCTTCGACGAAAAGGACAACAAGGGCATGGTGATGAGCTTCTCGGAAGAGGCGATGCACCGGTCTATGGACGCCCTGGTCGGGTTCGTGAAGACGACGTTCGCGATGACGGCGGAACCGGAAAAGCTGGCGATGTAATGGAGACCATGGCGGAGCGTTTCGAGCGGCTGATGCCGCATGTGCAGGTCTACGGGCCTGACGACGCGCATCCGCGGCCGGCCATCCTCATTTTCCACGGCTGCGGCGGTATTGCCGCCAATATGGCCATGTATGCGCAGGTCGCGGCGGATATCCGCGTGCGGGTCTATGTCGTTGATTCCTATGGCCCGCGCGGATGGAGCCGCAAGTTCGGCGCCAACTTCGTCTGCAAGGGTTTCAAGCTGCGCGGGTTCGAGCGCTCGGGCGATGTTCTGGCCATGCTGTGGGGACTAAGCCGGCGGTATGAGGTCGATCCCAAGCGGATCATGCTGGCCGGGTGGAGCCACGGCGCGTGGGCGATCATGGACCTGATGACCCAGGAGCTGGCGCGGCCGGGCGAGGCGCGGCTGGCCGATCCGGCGCCGCAATGGCTGGACGGGGTGCGGGGGCTGTTCCTGGCCTATCCCTATATCAACTTTATGGCGCGGTCGGTGACCCGGCCGTGGCACCATAAGCCACCGGTGTTTACGGTGCTGACCCTGAAGGACCATCTGGCCAGCTACAAGCAGTCGCTGCGGCTGGTGAAGGGGTTGCGGGCGCAGGGCGTGTCGGTCGAGACCATGACCCTGGATTCAACCCACGCCTTCGATGAAGAAGGCATCGATAAGACGAAGATCATGCGCTACGACGAGGCGGGGTTGCAGTCGACCCTGGATGCGTTTGGCGCGTTTACGAAGCAGGTGCTCCTGTAAAACTTCCCGGTTGTTTTCGTTTTAAAACTGTCGATATAGTCCGACAAATAAAACACGACAGGAAGGTATCGGCGATGAAACGGTGGCTGTTGGCGGGGTGTATCTCTGTTCTTGGGCTGGCTGCCGGCATCACCCAGGCGGCCACGCCGACCGGGCTGGACGGCAACGGCCACCTGGCGGCCGTCGAAACACCGCAGCCCGGGCGCTTCGTCCATACCCGGCTCGAGAACGGCGTGCAGTTCGACGTGAACGGCGTGACCAAGAACGTTATCTTCTACAGTCCGACCACCGTGCGCGTGAATGCCAATCTCGGCCGGAACCACTGGACCGCCCCCAGCCTGGTCGTCATCGACAAGCCCGACGCCGTCGCCTTTGACCTGAAGGAGACTGACACGACGCTGACGGTGGTTTCGCAGCAGGTGATCATCGCTATCGACAAGACGACCGGCGCCCTGACCTTCCAGGACGCGCAGGGCCGGGTCTATACCCGCGAAAAGCCCGATGCGCCGCAAAGCCTGAAGCCTGTCGAGATCTCCGGCGCGCCGACCTATGAAGCGACCAACACCTTCACGCTGAAACCCGACGAAGCCATTTACGGCTTTGGTTACATCAACCCCGAGCAGGTCAATCGCCGCAATGCTGATCTGCTGCTGGTGCAGACCAATGTCGGCATCATCATTCCTGTCATGATGTCGACCGAACGTTACGGCATCCTGTGGGACACCTATTCGGTTATGACATTCAAGGACGACGCCGGCGGCGCCAGCCTGTGGGCCGAGAGCGCGCCGGGCGGGGTCGACTATTATTTCATGGCCGGCCGCACCCTGGACGATGTCGTGGCCGGCTACCGCGACCTCACCGGCACCGCGCCGATGTATCCCAAACAGGCCTTTGGCCTGTTCATGAGTAAGGAGCGCTACAAGACCCAGGAACGGATCATCGAGGTCGCGCGCACCTTCCGCAAGGACGGATTCCCGCTCGATTACATTGTCCAGGACTGGCAGTACTGGGGATCCGACACCGACGGCAGCTGGAGCGGCATGATCTGGGACAAGGCACGCTTCCCGGACCCGGAGGGCATGACCAAGGCCATCCACGACCTCGATATGAAGCTGATGATCTCGATCTGGCCTTCGGTCGGCAATGATACCGAACTGGCGCACGAACTGGACGCCAAGAGGTTGAGATTTGAACCGCTTCACTGGATTTCGAAGAAGGCGCGCATCTATGACGCCTACAGTGCCGAGGGGCGCAGGATCTATTTCAAGCACGTCAAGCAGGGCCTGTTCGACAAGGGCGTCGACGCCTTGTGGATGGACGGCACGGAGGTCGAAGTCGGCTCCGCCGCCTGGGACGCAAAGGCCAATGTGCGCGATATCAAGGGCTTGGGCCGCAACGCCCTGGGGGATTTTTCACGCTACCTGAACCCCTACAGCCTGATGACGACCCAGGGCACCTATGACGGCCGGCGCGCCACTAGCAACAAGCGTGTTTTCACCCTGACCCGGTCCGCCTGGGCCGGCGCCCAGCGCACCGCGGCCGCGTCATGGTCGGGCGATATTTTCGCCAACTGGAAAACCTTTGGCGAACAGATCAGCGGCGGCGTCAATGTCACCATTACCGGCAACCCTTACTGGACGCAGGACACCGGCGGATTCTTCGTCACCGAATTTCCCGGGGGCGAGCAGAACCCGGCCTATCGCGAGTTGTTTGCCCGCTGGTTCCAGTTCGGCGCCTTCAACCCGATCATGCGGGTCCATGGCACCAGTATCGAGCGCGAACCCTATATTTTCAAGGAACTGGATCCGCCGGTCTACAAGTCCCTCCTCGATGCCGTTCATCTGCGTTATCGCCTGCTGCCCTATATCTACAGCACGAGTTGGCAGGTCACGGACCGCGACTATACGCTGATGCGGGCCCTGCCGATGGATTTCCCTGACGACGCGGCGACGCACGATATCAAGGACGCGTTTATGTTCGGGCCGTCCCTGCTGGTCCATCCGGTGACGCGGCCGATGTACAATATCTCAAGTCCGCCGACGGAGACCCTTCCGGCCGAGTTCCTGCAGACACCGGACGGCAAGCCCGGCCTGGCCGGTCAATATTTCGAAGGCGAAAATTTCGAAGTACCGAAAGGCAAGGTGGTCGATGCGACCCTGGACCTGCGCTGGCCGGAGCCGCCCTTGGCGGAACTGCCGCCGGGCCTGTCCGGCGTGAATCACTTTTCGGCGCGGTGGGATGGCTACATCCTGGCGCCGGAAGCGGGTGAGTACGAGATCGGTATCGAAGGCGATGACGGCTTTCGCCTGATCCTGGACGGTCGTGTCGCTGCCGAAGACTGGACCTATGGTCCACGGCGGTACCGCAGCGCCAAGGTAACCCTGACGAAGGGCCAGAAGATTCCTGTCCGGATCGAGTTCTATCAGGGGGCGTCTGACCGCAGTCTGCGCCTGTCGTGGCGGACGCCGTCGCAGGCGAAGGCGCTGGCGGCCGACACGCCGGTGCGCGACCTGACGATGAAGACCTATCTGCCGGCGGGCGGCGAATGGTACGATTTCTGGACGAATGTGCGCCTGGACGGCGGGCAGACTGTTGTGCGCGAAGCGCCGCTGGATATTGTCCCGGTGTATGTCCGCGCGGGTGCTATCCTGCCGATGGGGCCGGAGATGCAATATGCCACCGAACAGCCTGACGCGCCTTACGATATCCGTATCTATCCCGGCGCCGACGGCAGGTTTACCGTCTATGAAGACGACAATGAGACCTACGACTACGAAAAAGGCCAGTACGCGACCTACGATCTGATGTGGAACGATGCCGCGCGCACACTGACCATCGGCGCCCGAAAGGGCAGTTTCCCGGGCATGACGCAGAGCCGGACCCTGCGTCTGGTCGTGGCGACGCCAGGGCAGGGCGGTCTTGAATATCCCGAGGCAAGCCGGACTGTGGTTTACGATGGCAAGGAAATGCGGGTGGTCTTGCCGTGAAGGTCAGATACGCCGGGCCACGATGTAGGGGCGGGTGTCCTTGCCCTTGCTGGCGTGGCGGGCGATTTCGACGATCTCGAAGCCGGCCGCCATGATCACCGTCTCCAGCTGCCGCGCCGTGAAGACCGACACATTCGGCGCCTTGCCCAAGGCCTGCATGACCGGTACCGCGATCCGGATCAGGAGGTTCATGTCCCTTAGGCAGGCCGTCTTGGTGATCAGCAGGCCGCCGGGTTTCAGCAGGCTGCGGGCGTGGCGCACGGCCTCCGATGGGCTGGGCACCAGGTGCAGGATGTTGAACCCCAGCACCGCATCCAAGGAGTCCGGCGCCACGTTCACAGCGTCCAGGGTCGTCTGGGAAAACTCCAGTCCCGAGACGTAATTTTCCGCCAACTTTTCGCGGGCGATGGCGATCATTTCGCCGGACACGTCCGTCGCCAGGTATGACGCCGTGTGCGGCGCCAGTTTCAGCGCGGTGCTGCCCGTGCCGCAACCGAATTCCAGCACCCGGTCAGCGGGCCTGAGGTAGTGCTTGGTACGCTCCAGAGTGCGCTCATAGCCCGCCATGTCCTCGATCTTGTCGGTGGCGTATTTGCGCGCGATGCGGTCCCAGAAACGGGCGTCTTTGGTGGTGTCCGGCATGTGGTCTCCCCAGTCACCACCGGAGTATCATATGCAAATAAGAATAAAATTGCCGAAAACTGCACATCGCTTATACGTGTGCGTATGAACAATCCCGACTGGAACCAGCTTCGTGCCTTTTACACGACGGCTTTGCATGGCTCGCTGTCGGCGGCGGCGCGCGAGATCGGCCTGACCCAGCCGACCCTGTCGCGCCAGATCGTTGCGCTGGAGTCGGCCCTGAACCTCACCCTGTTCGAGCGGGTTGGCAAGCGGCTGGTGTTGACCGAGACCGGCCGTGGTGTGCTGGAGCATGTGCGGGCGATGGGCGAGGCGGCCATGGCCACCACCCTTTCGGCCACCGGCCATGCCGAAACCATCGAAGGCCGGGTCAGCATTTCGGCCTCGGATGCTTACGCGGCCTATGTGTTGCCCGACATCCTGGCGCGCATCCGCCGCGAGGCGCCGCAGGTGACGATCGTCGTGGTGGCGTCCAATAAACTCAGTGACTTAAGGCGGCGTGAGGCCGATATCGCCCTGCGCCATGTCCGGCCGGAAGAGCCCGACCTGATCGGCAAACAGGTCAGGACCTCGACCGCGGGGTTCTTCGCCAGCCGGGATTGGGTAGCGCAGCATGGTATGCCGCAAAAGCCGACCGATATTGCCGATGCGCTGATCGGGTTCGAGGATGTCGAACGGTTTGCCGCCTTTATGCGCGAGGCCGGGGTGCCGGTCGAAGGGCGCGATTTCCGCCTGGTGTCGGAAAACTCCGTCGTGGTGTGGGAGCTGGTGCGGCGGGGGTTGGGCGTCTGCGCCATGCTGCGCGAAATCGCCACCCGTGTGCCGGATGTGGTTGAAATTCTTCCGGATTTGAATGCTGTTGAAGTGCCGCTGTGGCTGGTCACGCACCGTGAACTGCGCACCAGCCGCCGTATCCGGGTGGTCTATGATATCCTGGCCGAGGAACTTTCGGCGCTGAGATAGATCCGGCGGACATCGATTTCCTGGGCGTGCGGCTTTCGGACCTGGCAATCGGAGATGGTAAAGCCGTTGTCCGTCAACAGGTTTTGCAGGTCGTTGAGAGATGGCGCGGACCAGAAGACCCGGTCGGTGATGCCCAGCGGGTCGTCGATCCAGCCTTCGCCGTCGCCCTCCTTGGCGACCAGAAGCAGGCGGCCGCCGGGCTTCAGCACACGGGCGAATTCGCTGACCGTGGCGGGCAGGTCGGACAGGGGCGTATAGTGCAGGGCGTAGTAGGCGATAAGACCGTCGAAAGCCTTGTCGGAAAAGGCCATTTCGGCCATGTCCATGACCGCGAAATCGAGGCCGGGTTGCTCGGTTTTGGCCAATGCCACGCATTTACTGGAAATGTCGATTCCGGTCACCGTCAAACCATGGCCGGACAGTATGCGGGACAAGGCGCCGCAAGGGCCGCAGCCGACATCGACAACACTTCGCGTTTGCTGGAAGTGTGCGGCAAAGCTTCGCAGAATCGCGAGGTCAAAGGGTTTGTCGTCAAACTCGTCGCGGAACAGGTCGAGGTACGTCTGCGCCACCGCGTCCCAGTATTCTGTTACCTTCACCCGTATCTCCTTGCGCAGGTCTGCGGCATCTGGCTAATCTCCCGCAAAATGCCCCGGGAGGAAACTATGGCAAGTCGTGTCTCCGGTAAAAGCGTAATCGCGGCGGTGTGGGCCGGTGGCCCCGACAACGACAGCTACTACGGCGGCAACAGCGCCGATACCCTGCAAGGCGGGGGTGGCGACGACCTGATCAACGGTGGTGGCGGACACGATTCCGTCGCCGGCGAGGACGGCAACGACCAGATCGAAGGCGGCACCGGCAACGATACTCTGTCGGGCGGGGCGGGTGACGACAGCTTCTACTTTACCAACGGGCACGGTAACGACCAGGTCGACGGCGGCGACGGGACGGATGTGCTCTTTGCCTGGAACACATTGGGAGCGTCGAGCTTTTCGAACGTTGAAGTGCTGACCGCCAGCTATGTGACGGCGTCGGTGGCGCAGTTCGCCATGTTCAACACCATCAATTTCAGCGGCACCCTGACCCTGACCGGTGGTGGCGCCGTCGACTTCAGCACGCGGCTGACGTCGGGGACCTATATGTTGGCGTCGAACTCCGGCAATACCATTACCGGAGGCGCCTTTGGCGACAGTATCTACGGCGGCAACGGCAATGACAGTATCAACGGTTTCGACGGCAATGACCAGCTCAACGGCTCAGGCGGTATCGACACGCTGAACGGCGGCGCCGGTAATGACACCTTTTATGCCGCCTACAGCGGCAGCGGGACGTCGGACGGCGGCGACGGGACCGATGTGGTCAACGGCTCGACCGGCCTGGGGAACACGACGTTTGTCAATATGGAGCTGCTGGTCGCCAACTATCTGACGGCAAAGGTGTCGCAGTTCAACAGTTTCGCGACGATCCAGGTTACCGGGGGGCTGACGCTCAGTGATGCCGGAACGGTCGATTTCAGCACCCGGCTGTCGGAGGGGACCGAATTTTATATCGCGAACGCCGGCAATAACCTGACCGGCAGCCTGTATGACGACCGGCTGCTTGGCGCGGGCGGAACGGATCAGCTCAGTGGCAGCGATGGCAACGACTATATCTTTGGCGGCGGTGGCAACGACACGCTCAACGGCGGTGCCGGCGCCGATACTTTTTACTACGACTATAGTGCCAGCAATGACGACGTCGTCGACGGCGGTGACGGCGCGGACGTCGTCGATGCCAGGGGAAACCTGGGGGGCGCGACCTTCGTCAATGTCGAGGTGCTGGAGGCGGAAAATCTGTCGGCCACGGCGGCCCAATACAGCAGCTTCGCCGCGATCGATCACACGGGCAGCCTGTTTGTGGACGGCACGGGCGCAGTCGATTTCAGCACACGGCTGGCCTCCGGGGCGTATCTGGTTGCGTCGAATTTCGGCGTTACGATCACGAGCAGCCTGTATGACGACACCCTGGAAGGCGGCAGTGGCGCCGATGGGCTGTTCGGACATGACGGCAATGATTCGATTTCCGGCAATGGCGGTAACGACACGCTGAACGGCGGCGCGGGCAACGACAGTTTTTACCATTGGGGTTACACGACGGGTAATGGCGCCTATGACGGCGGCGACGGCGCAGATGTCATCGAGGTCTGGGGCAGTTTCGGTACCTCGACCGTGACCGGCATAGAGACGCTTAATGCCAATTCCCTGTCGGCCACCATGGCGCAGATCAACAGCTTCACCACCATCACCGGTGACGGTTTCCTCACCCTGACAGACGCGGGCACCGTCGATTTTACGACCAAGCTCAGCAGCGGCTGGTATGTGGGCACCCAGGGCTCCGGCAGCACGGTGACCGGCGGGCTCTATGACGATATCATCTACGGCTCGGCCGGCGCCGATCTGTTCAACGGTGGCGACGGCAACGATTCCCTGTATGGCAACGGCGGCAACGACACGCTGAATGGCGGCGCCGGCGATGACCTGGTCTATTACTGGGGCGGTGACGGCAACGACTCGATCGACGGCGGCGGCGGCACGGACATCTTCCAGATTTCGTTCGGGTCCCTGGTCGATATGGCGGTCACGAATTTCGAAGTGCTGGACGGTCAGGGCTTTACGGCCACGGTCGCCCAGTACGATGGTTTCACCACCATCAAGGGGACCGGCGACTTTTACATCAGCGGTGCGGGCACGATCGACTTTACCAGCAAGCTGGACTCGGGCCGCGGGATTATCGCCTCGAATGCCGGCAATACCATCACCGGCGGCCAGTATGACGACTATGTCGTCGGTGGCGATGCGGCGGATTCCCTGCGCGGCGGTGACGGCCATGATCATCTGAATGGTGCCGGCGGTAACGACACCCTGATCGGCGGCGCCGGCAACGATAGCTTCCATATCAATTCGGGCTCCGGCGATGACGTGATCAATGGCGGCGACGGCACCGATGCCGTCATTGTGCAAAATACTATCGGTGCGGGCACGACCTTTACGGCCGTCGAAGTCCTGCAGCTGAGTGAGTATACCAGCTATGTCATGGCCAGGCCGTCGCAGTTCAATGCCTTCGCCACCATTGTCGGGGGCGAAGAACTGTATCTCACCGCCGGCGGCACCGTCGATTTCAGCAGCAAGATCTCCTCGGCTTACAGGATTGTCGGCAGCAATGCCGCCGACAGCATTACCGGCGGCGCCTTCAACGACACGGTGTTGGGCCTGGGCGGGCATGACTCGCTCAATGGCGGGGGTGGTGACGATTCCATGGCCGGTGGCACCGGTAACGACACGTATGTTATCGATTCCGCAGGCGACGTGATCGTCGAAGAGAGCGGCCAGGGGACGGATACGGTGCGGTCGTCGGTCACCTTCTCGCTGGCCGGGACGAACCTGGAGCATTTGGTGCTGACCGGAAGTGGCAATATCAGTGGCACGGGTAACGCGGGGGCCAACAGCCTGACCGGCAACGGAAGCGGCAACCTGCTGGACGGCGGCGAGGGCAGCGACACCATGACCGGCGGCGCCGGTTGGGATATCTATGTCGTCAATGCCGCGTCGGATGTGGTGGTCGAGGTGGCCGGCGAGGGCGACGACCTGGTTCAGGCTTCGGCGAGCTATATCTTGGGCGATTATGTCGAGCGGCTGACCCTGACCGGTACGGCCAATATCAACGGCACGGGCAACAGCGCGCACAATCAGATCCTGGGCAACAGCGGCAACAACGTGCTGGATGGCGCTGGCGGGACGGATTATCTGACCGGTGGGCTGGGCAATGACACCTACTATGTCGACGCGACGACGGACAAGGCGATCGAATTCGCCGGCGAGGGCACGGACCTGGTGTATGCGTCGGTCAGCTTTGTGCTGGTGGGTACGGTGGTCGAGAACCTGATCCTGACGGGGACGGCGAACCTGAACGCGACCGGCAACGGCGTGGGCAACAAGCTTGTTGGGAATTCGGGGAACAACGTGCTGGACGGCGGGGTTGGGAATGACACCCTGACCGGCGGGCTGGGGGACGATACCTATTACGTCCAGGCGACCGGCGATAAGGTGGTCGAGGCCAGCGGTGAGGGTTACGACGTGGTCTTTGCGTCAGCGACCTATACGTTGACGGGGCGCTACGCCGAGGAACTGCGGCTGACGGGCTCGGCGAATATCGACGCGTCGGGCAATGGGGTGAGCAATGTTCTGGTCGGCAATAGCGGGAGTAATGTGCTCAACGGGCTGGGCGGGAATGATAGCCTGACCGGTGGTCTGGGGGCGGATACCTTCCTGTTCGGGACGGCCAGCCGGGCGGATACGGTCACTGACTTCAACGCGGTTGAAGGGGATATGATCAATGTCAACGCCTATACCGGCGGGACGGCCAATGCAGGCCTGGTCACGCAGGTGGGGCTGAATGTGGTCATCGACTTCGGCAGCGGGAATGTGGTGACGGTGCTCAATGCGGCCCAGGCGGATGTGTTGAGCCATATGATTTGGTAGGGCCGGTGGAATTTTACCACGGAAGGCACTGACAAAAGCGGAAAGGCACGGAATTCCGGTTAGGGGATCTCCCGCGCGAAGCGCTTTCAGATTGGGCGCGACTTGACCGGATTTTGCGCGTTTCCGCTGTTCATCTGGCTTATCTGGCTTCTCTGTGGACCAAAAAAACACGGGTTCAGCGGCTCGGTCAGTGGGGGAAATTTCCTGCCGTCGTTCCGACTGAACCTCGGCAAAAGGGTTGTCCACAGATAAGCCAGATAAGTCAGATGGAAACCGTTAACGTGCTGATCCGAAAGCAGATTTTCTTACTTTGACGCGCTTTGCGCGGGCGCCCGGGTATGATCTGGTGACCCAGGCGGATGTGATGAGTCAGAGGGTTTGGTAGGTCAGCGACTGTAATCCGGCCTTGGCAGTTTGACCGGGACCGGGTTGCGCGAAATCCATTCGACAGCCAGTTCGCACAGCCGCTGCGGGCCGTCCTGCCGGCCGTTCAGTCGGGCGACGATACCACGCACTTCAGCGAGGGCGGCTTCCGGGAGTGGGCTGCCGGATGCGACGTGTCCGGCATAGCTTTGGGCCATCCTGCGGTAGTCGGCATCCCAGTTGACGCCGCCGTTGCGGTCCAGTTCGTCGACAATACGGCTGCCGATGCGCAGGACTTCTCCCTGGACCGTGGCGGCTGGACCGTTGGATGGGATCAGCATCTCCCAAAGTTCCTCATGCTGGTCCTGCCAGAGTGCGGCTTTCGCGATAATGGGTGAGGTGCCGTCGTGCATCCGGCGGCGCGGCACTGCTGGAACGTCGAATAGCCGATATAGCGTGTCGAGGGCGTTACTTGTCGCCTCGAGGAATTCCGGATTAAAATTGCTGCGATGGAATTCGAAGCTGCTGCCGATACGTGTGACGCAGGTCTTGATCTCCGGCGTAACCCGGGCACCGTGACCCAACAGAGTATCGGCCAGTTCCGCCATGGCTTCAATCTGGATGTTCTGGCACCACCGTAGCGCCCGTTCCAGCGGTGTCAGGTTCTCGCGGTCCAAGGCGTCAACGCGCGCACCGTATTTCAGCAATGTCCGGGCGCCTTCGGGTTTGTATCTGGTGGCGGCGACGTGGAGCGGCGTGCCGTGTGAGCCGGTGGCATGGTGGACATCGGCGCCCAGTTCCAGAAGGATTTCGACATAGCCTTGCCGGCTTCCGGCGCGGGCATGCAGCGGCGTATCACCGTAGGTGTCGGTCGCCATCAGGTCGGCCCCCTGGGCGACCAACCAGCGAGTCAACTCGTTCGGACAGTCGCCATAGGCCAGGGCCGTGTGTTGGGTATAGCCGCCGCGGGCGTCGAGTTCGTGCGTGTCGAACACGGCCTTGAGGACTTCGATATCGCCGGCCTTCAGCAGGTCTTCGAAGTTTTTGGGCAGTCGTTTCTTTTTGGTCTTGGCCATGTCCTCTACCCGGAAAATATTCCGCGATGTTACGCAGGCATGTCGTAACGCGTTATTTCGATGTGGTCATCCACCAGCGTCACTTCGATGACCTCGTTGACAATTTGCGAATCTGGGCCGAGCCAGTTGACGTGGTAGCCTTCATGACCGCATTCCCTGACGACCTCGACCAGCGAGGTATGCAGGCACTCATCAATCAGGCATTTCATTTGGATGCAGGGTTCAGCGGCACGCGCTTGTAGTCTTTTACGGTCAGACCTGCGTCGGAGAGCTTGGCGGGCCTCCCGACGGCCGGATGAGCGCTGACCCAGATTCGGGCCAGGTCCAGCCAGGGCGCTTTCAGGGCGGGATAGCCTTCCAGGATTTCGGCCGACGTCGCTCCCTGGTCAAGCATGCTGGCTACGAGACGCACAGGGATGCGGGTGCCCTTGAAGACCGGGGTTCCCCCAAGAATGGCTTTCGTGCTGTGGATCAGGCTTTCCGCTTCCTCCAATTGGCGCAGGCCAGCTTCGACCTGATCGCGGGCGGCGCCGACGTCGACAATCAGAAGATCGTCCGCCTTGACATGCCGGGCTGTCGGCGCCGTGGCCAGGCCTTGAAACAGGCGTTCGCGCTTGTCGGCCGACAGGGCTGAGCCGATGCCGTACCACAGTTTCAAACGTAGAATACCGTCGGCGGACAAGCGCCGTTTGGTCGTACCTGTCGGCAAGGCCTGAACGATGCGCTTGTCGATGGCGTTGTGGACGGTCTTGACCTTGACGCCGCTGATAGCGGCAGCCTGCGCAAGGCTGTAGGATTTTTCGACGTGCATTTATTATTCGCCGGTCGGAGAATAATAAATCATATTTGATAGCCGGTAAATGTCTAATACGCGTACGGCTTAGCGACAACGTGATTGGCGATGATGGCTACTACTTGCTGAAGGGGCTGGGTGGCAATGATAGCCTGAGCGGCGGAATGGGGGCGGATACCTTCCTGTTCGGGGCAGCCAGCCGGGCGGATATGGTCACCGACTTCAACGCGGTGGAAGGGGATATGATCAATGCGGCTCAGGCGGATGTGCTTAGCCATATGATTTGGTGGGGACGGTATAATTTTACTACTAAAGGGGCGGAAAGACACGGAATTTCGGTTAGGAGATCTGCCGCGCGAAGCCCTTGAACGACGGATCTGCTGTCTTCGTCTTTGAGGATTGTCCGCTGTTCTTCGCGCCTTCGCGTCTTCGCGTGAAATTTTGATCGATGTTGACGGAGGCTCGGCGGGAAGAAGAAAGGTCTCACGCGAAGACGCGAAGACGCGAAGAAGAGTTAGCCGGAGATGCCGCGTGTAACGCTGCTCATCTGGCTTATCTGACTTCTCTGTGGACCAAAAAAACACGG
This sequence comes from Asticcacaulis sp. AC460, assembly GCF_000495795.1. Lineage (GTDB taxonomy): Bacteria > Pseudomonadota > Alphaproteobacteria > Caulobacterales > Caulobacteraceae > Asticcacaulis. The sequence goes on along the minus strand of NZ_AWGD01000001.1, from coordinate 58,399 downwards.
GTTCAGCGGCTCGGTCGTTGGGGGAAATTTCCTGCCGTCGTTTCGGCTGAACCTCGGCAAAAGGGTTGTCCACAGATAAGCCAGATAAGTCAGATGGACAGCGTTAACGTGCTGATCTGGAAGCTTTTTTCTTGCTTTGAGACGCTTCGCGCGGGGGGCCGAGTATAACTAAACGAGATGTCGTTGGGTGCATAAATCGGTTTCATATAAATCCTTTCCGATGATAGGTTCGGTCATGCAGGCGTTTATCAGGGGGCATTCATGGGGGGATTCATCATCAGGATAATTGTTTCCTGTATAAACTTACTATCTTGGACTTCTCTTTCGTTTACAGGCGTGGGAATGGCCCTAAGATACAATTCCGCAGACATATTGGTGAGGGGATTTTGGTCGGTAGTCCCCATAGTTATGGTTTTGCTTTGCATATTTGATGTTTTATTGTTTTCGCTTACGCACCGATTTCGCTATTCAGCGATGCAATTTTTGTTCTTTTTAATACTGATAATTTATGTATTATTGTATGGATGGGGCGCTTGGATCCCAAATAATTGATCATCGTCCAAAAAATGATGAACGCCAAAAATTTATTACCTCCATCTGTGGAGTTATAATCTGATTGGTTTTGTGTGAAAATTTATCAAACTATATTGATTTTAAATACAGGCCTGTGTTTCCTGCTATTTTTGGGGTATGCTATCATTTGCTTGGCGATGTGGGCGCAAGTGCAGCATAATCTTCAATATATATGGAAAAGCGCAATCGTTGTGGTGGTGTCGCCAGCTTTGCAGTTGTACTTACTTAAAAAAAGCAAATTCGGCGAGTTCCAATTTATGTTCTGCATCGCGGCTTTTTTGGTATCCGCGGTCATGCTGCTTTCTATAACGCACCCGTATTAATGCGCGTGGTCTTCCGAGGTGCCGGTCTTGGCCAGGGGGGCGTTTGAGACCGGCATGCCTAAGGTCACCGGACCGGCGCCGTCGAAGGTCAGGGTCACATTCACCGTCTGGCCTTCGGCGGGGCGGTCGGTCAGGCCTTCCAGCATGATGTGGTTGCCGCCCGGCGCCAGCACCAAAGTCTCGCCCGGTTTGATCTCGAAGCCGTCCGTCTTTTCCGACATCGACATGACGCCGTCCTTCATGGTCATCTCATGAAACGTCGCCTTCGCGGCGCAGGCGCAGGCTGCCGACAGCAGCTTTTCGGGCTTGTCGCCGCCGTTCTTGATCGTCACATAGGCCGCCGTGTTGGGGTTGTTGCCCAGAGCCGCGCGCATGGCGTAGTCGGTCATCAGCACCTTGGTGTTGGTGATGACGCCGTTGACGTTCGAGGTCGAAGCGACGGTCGTGTGATGTTCGGCTTTACCGCAAGCCGCCAGGGCCAGCAGTGACAGGGCGAGAACGGCAGCGGCTTTCATAGGCTTAACCCCACAATCCGAAGATCTTCTTCACGTCCTTTACCACGGGGGCGGCGGCTTCGCGCGCCGTTTCCGCACCCTTGGCCAGGACTGCGTCAATTTGTGCCGGGTCGTTGAGAAGCGCGCGCAGCTTTTCCGAGATCGGCGCCATCTTCGCGACCACCACGTCGGCCAGGGCCGGCTTGAAGGCGCCGAAGCCCTTGCCGCCGAATTCGTCCAGGACGGCCTGGTTGCTGATGCCCGACAGGGCGGCGTAAATGCCGACCAGGTTCTTGGCTTCCGGGCGTTCGGCCAGGCCGGCTTCTTCCGACGGCAAGGCGTCGGCGTCGGACTTGGCCTTCTTGACCTTGCCGGCAATGGTATCGGCGTCGTCGGTCAGGTTGATGCGCGAATTGTCGGACGGGTCTGATTTCGACATCTTGGCCGTGCCGTCGCGCAGGGACATGATGCGGGCGCCCGGGCCCTGGTACAGGGTTTCCGGCACCGGGAAGTAATCGGTCTTGAAGTCGTGGTTGAACTTTTTGACGACGTCGCGGGTCAGCTCCAGGTGCTGGCGTTGGTCCTCGCCGACGGGGACGTGGGTCGCCCGGTACAGCAGGATGTCGGCGGCCTGAAGCACCGGATAGGTGTACAGCCCGATCGAGGCGCGTTCCTTGTCCTTGCCGGCCTTATCCTTGAACTGGGTCATGCGGTCGAGCCAGCCCAGGCGCGCCACGCAGTTGAACAGCCACGCCAGTTCGGTGTGTTGCGGCACGGCGGATTGCGGGAAGATGGTCGATTTTTCAGGGTCGACACCGGCGGCCAGGTAGCAGGCGGCGATCTCGCGGGTTTGCGACAGCAGCTTGTCCGGATCCTGCCAGACGGTGATCGCGTGCAGGTCGGCGATCATGTAGAAGCGCGTGGCATCGAGGGCTTGCATGTCGGCGAACTTTTTCAAAGCGCCGAGATAGTTGCCCAGGTGGAGGGAACCCGAAGCCTGGATGCCGGACAGAATACGCATATCGTTTTAGTTCCTCAAATTTGAGCTCACCAGGGCGAGGGCAGGGCTGTCCGACTGACGGTAAAAGCCCCTCCCACCGCTCCGCGGTCCCCCCTCCCCGTGAAGGACGGGGCGGGAGAAGGAAGTGAAGGCCGTTCTGGGCTAGCCCTGGCGCCGCATGACGGCCTTCAGTTCGGAAACCGAGGTCGCTCCGGTGACAAAGAGAAGGGCCATATAGAGGAACAAGCCGGCAAAACAAACCCCCACAATCGCGAATTCCTTGGCCATATGGGCCTCGATCAGGCCGCGGTTGAGGTCGCAGACCTTCAGCGCCACGCCCATCACGCCGCCGCACAGGGCAATCTTGATCAGGGCGGAGCCGGAGCGCTTCGTGATGTGCCAGACCTTGCGTTTCAGCAAGGTCAGCAGCATCAGCAGGACATTGGCCCAGGCCCCGGCCGAGGTACCGATGGCCAGGCCCGGCACGCCGATTTCCGGGATGATCTGGGTCCCATCGATGTTGACGCCGTTGAACAGGGCCACCCCGACGCCGAGATTGACCACGACATTGACCAGGGCGAACTTCATCGGGCCGTAGGTGTCCTTGCGGGCATAGAAGGCCGGGCTGAGAATACGCGTCAGGACGAAGGCCGGCACGCCCCAGCCGTAGTGCAGCAGGGCGGCGGCGGTTTCCATCGCATCGTGGGGCAGGAATTCGCCGCGCGTATAGAGGCCGTCGATCAGGTAGTAGGGTATGGCGATCAGGGCGGCCGTGGCGGGCAGGGTGAAGACCATGGAATAGATCAGGGCGTCGTCCAGGGTTTGCTGGGCGCGGTCGTGGTCTCCCGACTGGACCGAGCGCGACAGGGCCGGCAGCAGGGCCACCCCGATGGCGACGCCGACCAGGCCCAGCGGAAGCTGGTACAGGCGGTCGGCCACGGTCAGCCAGGTGCGGGCGCCGTCGACCTGGGACGCGAAGATGCCGGATACCCAGACATTGATCTGGGTCGCCGAAGCGGCCAGGGCGCCCGGGATCGCCAGCCACAGCAACTGGCGGATCTGGGGCGTGAAGCGGGGCATGACGTTGAGGCCGACTTTCGCGCCTACCTTGCGCACTGCCCACAGCAGGAGTGCGGCCTGGGAGACGCCGGCGACGACGATACCGGCCGAGGCCCACCAGGCGCCCTGGACCGGGTCGGTTTGCGGCAGGACCATGGCCAGCATGACGACATTGAGCAGGGTTGGCGCGGCGGCCGAGACGATGAAGCGGCCGCGCGCGTTCAGCACGCCCGACAGCAGGGCGACGATGGTCATGCACGGCAGGTAGGGCATGGCGATCTGGGTCAGGACCACGGCCAGTTTGAACTTGTCCGGCGTGTCGGCGAAGCCCGGATTGATGACGTGCATCAGCCACGGCATGGAGATCTGCGCCGCGATGGTCAGGATGAGGGTGGCGGAAGCTAGGGTCGCCATGGCGTCGCGCGCCAGCTTGTCCGCGGCTTCCTGGCCTTCGGAGGCCAGGACGGCGGAATAGCTGGGCACGAAGGCGGCGGTGAACGCCCCTTCGGCGAAGATGCGCCGGAACAGGTTGGGGAAGCTGAGCGCGGTGTTGTAGGCGTCGGCGGCGATATTGCCCGAGGCCCCCATCACGGCAGTAACGACGACGTCGCGCGCCATCCCTAAGAAGCGGCTGATCAGGGTGAAAACGAAATTGATCAGCGAATTGCGGACGAGGCCGGAGGATTTGACGCCGGAGGATTCTGGGGAGTCGGACACGAAGGCAGCCTGTAACAGAGGTCGCGAAGCATTAGGCGTGTGAGGGGAAGGCTGCAAGGGGTTTCAGGGGAGGAATTGAGGGCCGTCGCGTCAATCGCCATGGGCCGAAACGCGGGCGGGCCAAATCCCCCACCGTCTCATTTGCTTCCAGCAAATGATCCACCTCCCCGTATAACGGGGAGGGATTAAGTTGTTTATAATGCTAACTTTTTTCTTGAACGCCGTTTCATTTGGCGGGGTTGTTCGTGGCCAGGAAGTCGACAATCGCCCGGGCCGCGGTCAGGCGGCAGGCTTCCGTGCCCAGGCCATCGCCGCAATCTTCGAGCTCGACATAGGTGCCGGTCTTGCCGGCGGCGCGAAGATCGGCGTCCAGGTCCCGCGTCCGGCCGGCAGGCGTGTACTTATTGAACCGGTTGTGGACCAGCAGGACGGGCAGGTCGATCGAGGCCGCCGAAATGGCGGCCGGCGCCTGGGCACCGTAGTAGCGCTGGATCAGCGAAGGCGACGTACTGTCGGCCAGGACGTTGCGCGTATGTTGCGGGTCCGCCCGCAAGGCGGCGATCGGGTCCGACTTGTTCCTGTCCTTCAGACGAGAAACGTAGTCTTGCGGATCGGTGATGGCGTTGATGGCCACCGCGCAGCGATAGGGAAGGTCTTTGCGGGCGCTGGCCAGGGCGGCATAGCCGCCATAGCCTTGCCCGGCGATACAGACGCGCTTCGGGTCGGCGATGCCCTTGCCGGCCAGGTATTCCACGCCGTCGGCCAGGTCGGTGAGCATCCGGCCGCTCCATTCGCCGTAACCGGCATCGGTAAAGGTCTGGTCGTAGCCGTCCGAGCCGCGATAGTTCGGCTGCAGGACGACATAGCCGCGCGAGGCCAGGACCTGCGCCAGCCAGTTGTAGCCGCGGGAACTATGGTCCAGGGGACCGTCGTGCGGCAGCACGACCAGGGCCCGGTTGGTGGCTTCCCCCTGGGGCGGCAGGGTAAGAATGGCGCGGAGCGCCATGCCGTCGCGGGCCTTGTAGCTGATCTGCCGTTGTGAGGCGACCCATTCGGCCGGGACGGACGGGTACTGGTTGCCGATGTCGACGCGGCGTGCCGAGGCGAAGTCGTAATAGTGCCAGGACCCGGTATCGTCACCGCCCTGATTGAACAGGATCATCTGATCCGCACTCTGCGACATGGCCGCCACGCGCACGGCCTTGTCCGGCGCCATTTCCAGGGCGAGTTTGTAGTATTCGGCCAGGTCGGGGTCGAAGAAGGTATAGGTAGCGGCTTCGCCCTGATGTTCGAAGCCGGCCAGGGCGCCGGTCTGGGGGTGGAAGATCGGCCGGTCGCGGGTGGCTTCACGGGTATCGAGCGCCTCGGACAGTTTTCCGTCGGCGGAGAGTTCGTAATAGTGGAAGCGGCGTGAACCATCGGGCGCATCGACCGCGTCCAGGATCAGCAGGGACTGGCCGTCACGTCCCATGCCCGCCAGGACGGGGGCGAAGGTGTGCGCCTTACGGTCGATCTTGCGCTTGAGAACCGGTTTCCACTTTCCGTTCTCACGGATTTCGATATGGGCGGTGGTGTCAAGGTAGGTGTAGGCCGCCCGGGCGATCGGGGTGCCCTGGGCGTCGACGAGCCAGTCGTCGACATAGCTTCCCATGCGGTCGATGTCGCCGCCCCGGTCATCGACCATACGACCGATGCCGGTGTCCGGATCGACGCGCCACAGATAGACACGTTGCGCGACCTGGCCGCCGATGGGCCGATTGCGCAGTTCAAGGAAGGCGCCCACAAGCATGGGCTTGCCGTCGATGGTGATGAGCTTGGGCAGGCCCAGCGCGATGTTGTGGTAGTCGCTCATCCGTTTGCCGAGCGTGACGGACTGGCTGTTGCGCAGGTCAATAACGGTTGCGGCATCATGAGAGCGGACGCCGTAGCTGCCGCAGACCGGTGAACTGAGCGCGTTTTGCAGTTGCATGCCCAGGATGCGATCCATGGTACTCATGGGATCGCTGGCGGACGCAACGCCCGATCCCCAGCCGGATATGGTCGTGGCCGAAATCAGGTCGGACAGGGCCTGGGATTCGTTCAGCTTTTGTCCGATGCCTGACGGGCAGGTGCCGCGAATGGCGGATCGCGTATCCGACAACATGATGTGGTTGTTGTCGAGCCAGGTGATGGCCGACAGGGAATCGTCGCTCAGGCGGACGGACTGGCTGCTGTTGTCCGTCGTGACGTAGGTGGTCAGGATACGCAGCCCCTCCCTGGCGGTCACGAAGGCAAAGCGGCTGCCGTCCGGCGACAGGGCGATCTGCTGGATACGCGGCGGTGTGACGAACAGTTCCAGTGGTGGCGGTGCGACCTCGGGCGCCGGTTTGGGACGGATCGTCCCCCGTACGACGACGGCGGACGGATCCGAAGCGGCGGTCTGCGCGGCGGCCTGTGAGCCGGCCAGCAGCAATGCGGCCGACAGTGTCATCAATACTCTCATCTGTTTCCCCTCCTTGTTGTCCCGGCGCCCGTCCGTATCGACCGGATCGATGCCGCAAGACGTTGCTGTCGTGCGTCGCGCTTTGGCATGCGCCCCTGGCGGATATCCCGCCAGAAGCAATACGGCCCAGGTGGCTGAACATCCGGTCGCGCGTTTGCCGGGCGGCAAAGCAGCATGCCGGATATCAGTCCCCGTTCGTTGCGCCGTGAAAGATCTGTGCGCAACCGTGCCGGCCAGAAAATCTATGGCAATTCCCCCCATGCCTCCATTCCGACGCGGCGGTGAGCCTGCGTCGTAAACCAGCGGAAATCAATCGAAAGTTATTTTCATATCCGAAAAATATGTGCTGCCCGTACAGAAATATCACAATGTGAGGCGGTGTTATAATGCCGTCTTGCCGGTAAGTTGATACGAATTTCATTGCGTCGCAGCGAAAGTTTTGTTTCTCTTGAGATATGGAACGGCAGCATTTCAAAACGGTCGTGATCGGCGGGTCCAACTCCGTCATTAAAACCGGCTACCTTGTCGAAGCCGTAAAAAACGGCAAGAACCTGGGCCTCGACCTCGATATCATCGAGGATATGGCCATAGGCGGCACAACCATTCTCAATGGTCTGTTCCGGCTGAAGCGCAGCAAGGAACTGGCGAACGCCGACGTCCTGATCATCGAATACGCGCTGAACGACACGCCGACCTATGCGCACGACATGCGCAGCCGGTCGTTCATCACCCACTGGGCACGCGCCTATGAAGGCGTCATCCGTTATGCCCGGACGGTCAATCCCAATATCCGGATCATCTCCATGATCCTGGAGGCCAAGACCCCGCTCGAAAAGCGCCAGATGAACCTGGTCTATGCCGGCGTCCATTACCTGTCGTCCTATTACGGCACCGAGCTTATCGACGTCGCTTCGGCCGTGCTGCGCTCGGTCGGGTCCGACCGCGCCTTCACCAACGAATTCTACAAGGACGGTTTCCACTACAAGCCGACCGTGTTCAAGTCGACGGCGGGCATGCTGCTGTCGCAGCTGATGACGCCGCCGCGCCAGCCCTTGCCCCTGCCCGAGCCGCTGGATCCGCGCAATTTCAGCGAGGTGTCCGCCTGGGGTGTCGAAGACCTGGACAGTGCCTGGAACCTGCCCCTGAAAACCTACGAGAACAGCAAGTTCAGCTTCGACGCGCTGATGCTGGGTGAAAAGGACCTCTCCTTTACCCTGGAAGACGGCAAGCTGCTGGCGCTGATCTATATCAATGATCCCGACACCGGCATCGTCCATTATCAGGTCGACGACCAGTATTATGCCTCGTACATGCAGAAGCCCGGCGTCCGCAGCGGCGCCTTCCCCTTCATCGTCGGCATGCTGAGCTGTGAATTCCTCCATCCCAAGCAGCTGATGGTGCCGGAGCGGACGCGGTCCTACCGGATATCGGCCCGCGACATGGGCGAGCCCCTGGCCAAGCTGTACCGCCCCAAGGCCAATGTCTTCCATACCAGTCCGGACAATCCGACCCTGGCCCTGACCGGATTGCTGTATACCGGCACGCTGACAGACCTGAAGCTGCTGGAACCCGCCGAGGACAGGGTGCTCGAGACCGCTTGATTTGTTCGCGCCGCCACGGTTAATGGTTAACGGGAACTGTTCGGGGCTGGACTATGTGGAAATATCTGATCGCGGCCGCCGTGGTGGCCGCCGCGCCGTTGGCGGCCATGGCGCAATCGACCTCGCCGAAGCTGATCCGCGAGGCCGAATTCGGCGTCGTGCGTGAGGTCGAGGGCGGGAAGCTGATGATCGCCGTGGCGCGCGACGGCTGTCCCGCCGCGTGGCAGCCGGCCGGGGGCGGACCGTGCTTCGATACCCTGAAGGCGAAACTGACGGCCAGTCCGATGCGGGTGCTGGGCCTGTATCGCGCCGCCAATGCCGGCCAGCGTATCGCCGGCCGCTATGGCAGCGATTTTGCCCTGTTCAGCGCCAGCATCGAAAACGGCGCCCTGGTGGCCCAGCGGCTGGAGCTGCCGACCTCTGACGTCACCGTGCCGACCAACTGTTATCGCCTGAACGGCGAGGGCGTCGGCTATGTCATCACGGTTCAGAACGGCAGCAACCTGGCCTATGAAAGCCAGATTGTGTCGTGCGACGGCGGGCCGGAAACGCCGCAGGGACCCTACTATCCCGAGGGTGACGCCATCCTGCCCGGTTCGACCGGCGTGCATCACCGCACCGAAGAGCTGATGGTGTGGGGCAGTGTCCGCTACCTGGCCATTACCGGCGTGACCTGCGACAAGGTTTATCAGTTGCGCAAGACCTGGTGTGCCCGGCCGGCCGTTTCGTACCTGCAGAATAATCCCGGCGAGAAGGAGCTGGATCTGATCGCCGCGCGTGGTCCGGTCAATGCCGGCGACTGGCTGACCGAAAAGCAGGTCGACCAGTGGGTGCTCAAGCGCAAGGGCAAGGATGGGTTCAAGGCCGACAGCCGGTGGGTCAACAAATCGTTCCTGAACGGCGTTGCCGGGTGTTGGTCAACCGAGGCGGTCGGCTGGAATGTCGGCCAACGGGGCGACGGATTGTACATCACTGAAGGGGCGCACCACGCCTGCGGTGCGCCCAAAGCGCCGGTGCCGGCCGCGGTCTACGAGGCCTATGGCCGCGAGCTGGAGGTTGTCGACTGCGCCGAGCGCCGTGGCGACTGGCGCAAGGGCGAGAGCGGCTGTCCCGACCGCATCAAGGCGCAATTGTTGGACATGAAGGTCGGTGACGCCACCGTGGTGGTGCTGAACGAGCACGGCCGGGTGGGAGATTACCTGCACCCGGGTAGCTATGTCAGCTATGATGTTGCCAATGTGCGGCTCAGCAAGGAGGGTGTGCTGGACATCGATGTGGTGTATAGTTATGCGCCCAGCGTCTACATGTCCAACTGCAGCCCGATGAACGGCGGTCCTCAGGAGAGCCGTGGCTTCGTGCTGGTGCGCAGCTTAGGCGTTAACCGGGCAAGGGAATATCAGTGGATGGAATGCCCGGTGTATTAAGGGTGTTATATCATGCGCTCGCAATAGAACGTAGGTAACGGAAGCAGCGGCGGGCCAAATCCCCCACCGTCTTATTTGCTTCCAGCAAATAATCCACCTCCCCGTATCACGGGGAGGGATAAGAAAAGTTTGTATATCCAGTAGCTTGCAGATGTGTCTGGCGGCGCGGGCATACGGAGTAGGTATGAGCATGCCTCATCCGGGTAGTGTTGCGGCTTGACATTACCGAAAGATTAATCGCGAATCCTTCGCAACGAGTAAAGCGTTCAACCGGAATGATAGTTGGCGCGCGCCTGTGGGGCTGTGGCGCCTGGGAGACTCAAGATGTTCGTATTCCTTGGCGATGATGGCATTGACGGCTTGGATGGCGTCGACGGCGATCAGGCGACGCCGACCGTCGCTCCGGGCGATGGCACCGCCGGCACGACGGGTGATGACGGCGAGGGGCTGATCGGGCATCTCCTGGACCAGAGCGACGTCCTGTCGGGTGACCTGGAGGTCCAGGCCCAAGGCGGCTGGGGCGGCAATGGCGGCAATGGCGGCCTGGGCGGCGCCAGCGCGGCCGGCGAAGCGTACAATGGCGGCGCGGGCGGCGCTGGTGGATCCGGCGGCATCGGTGGCGACGTGAATATCGGGATTGACGCTGTCACCGCCGATACGGTCACGATCCTGGTTCTGGCCGGCACCGGCGGCGACGGCGGCGGTTGGAACAGCACCAATCTGTTCGGCAATGGCGGCAAGGCCGGCGAGCCCGGCTATAACGGCGGCGCAGGCGCGGCGGGCGGCGCCGGCGGGACCGGTGGCGGGACCAGCCTGACCCTGGCCGACTCGCAGGTCGGCGATACCCTTATCCAGATCGCGGGCGGCGACGGCGGGACCGGCGGCGACGGCAGCGATGGCGGCACGGCCGACACCGGCGGGACCGGCGGTGCCGGTGGTGATGCCGGCAATGGCGGTGACGGGGGGAGTGCGTCCTTGTACTTCTTCGACAACCTCTTCGTCACCTCGGACGGGCGCGGCTTCGCGGCCGCAGGCGGCAGGGGCGGCGACGGCGGTTTCCAGGGCTATGGCGGTCTGGGCGGTGGCGCGGACGGCGACTACGGCTTCAGTGGCAATGGCGGCAATGGCGGTGACGCCCTGGTGTCGGTTTCCGGCAATATCTTCGACGTCACCTCGGATTGCGGGTGCGAGGATGCCATCATCGTCGCGGCGGTCGGTGGCCAGGGCGGTTTCGCCTATTATGCAGACAGCGACCCTTCGCGCGACGGCCTCAGTGGCGCCGGCGGCGATGCCATCATCAATTTTTCCGGCAATCTCCTGCGCGCTACTGCCAGCGACGCGGTGATTTCGCTGGCGCTGTCGCTCAATGCCGGGCAGGGCGGGGTGTTCTTCGCCGATCCGACCGATACCACGGCCGGCGCAAAAGGCGCCGACGGTGCGACGCAACTGATCTTTGGCAACAACACCATTCAGGGCAGTGCCGGCGTCGATACCTTCCGGCTGGACATCGAGAACTATGTGTTGGACGAGGCCGATACGGGCGTAGGCATTGCGCCGATCGGCAGCGTGATCATCGACCTGACGGCCGGTTCTATCGACCTGGGCAGCGGCGCCGTGAGCCTGATCCAGGATATCGAAAATGTCGACCTGGTCATCCGTGACGGCTATTACGACAGCGTCCTGGATTTCTATGACAGCTACACGGCCGCCTATCTGAACGGCAATGCCGCCGCCAACGAACTGGGCTCCAGCACCGGCGACGACGAGCTGAACGGGCAGGCCGGCAACGATACGCTGAACGGCTATGGCGGCGCCGATACGTTGATCGGCGGGTTGGGCAATGACGAGATCTGGGTCGACGACCTCAACGACGTCGTGGTCGAGTTGGATGGCGAAGGCACGGACACGGTGGTGTCTGAGGTCAGCTGGTCGCTGGCCGGAACCTTCATCGAGAACCTGTACCTGGACAAGTGGTACGACACCGACGGCACCGGCAATGACGGCAACAACCTGATCACCGGCAGCGCCGGTAACAACCACCTCGACGGTGGCCTGGGCGCGGACAGCCTGTATGGCGGTGATGGCGACGATACCTACTATGTCGATAATGCCGGCGACAAGGTCTATGAAGACCCCGGCATGGGCCGTGACGTGGTCATTTCCACGGTCAGTTTCAGCCTGGTCGGCCGCGTCGTCGAGCAGCTGTATCTGATCGGCAGCGATAATCTCAATGCGACCGGCAATACTTTGGCCAATACGATCGACGGCAATGACGGCAACAATGTCATCGACGGCGGCGCCAACTACGACAAGATGTACGGCGGCCTGGGCGACGACACCTATTATGTCGATCATGTCGAGGACAAGGTCTATGAGTTCCTCAACGCGGGCACCGACGTCATCTACACCTCGGTCGAGTACGACCTGACCGGCCGCCATGTCGAGGTCGTCTATCAGACCGGCTCTGACAATATCGCCATCTATGGCAACAGCCTGGCCAATGAGCTGCACGGCAACAGCGGCGACAACCTGCTGGATGGCCGCGCCGGCAACGACTCCATGGCCGGCGGGCTGGGCGATGACACCTATGCCGTCAACGCCGCGGGCGATGTGGTGACGGAAGCTGACGGCGAGGGAACCGACACGGTCGAGGCGTCGCGCAGCTACACACTGGGTGACTTCGTTGAACATCTGTCCCTGGGGGGCGTTTCCGACATCAACGGTACAGGCAATAGTCTAAACAACATTCTGATCGGCAATGACGGCCATAACGTGCTGACCGGCGGGCTGGGGGATGACAGCTACTATGTCCAGGCCGGCAATGACGTGGTGGTCGAGGCCGCCGGTGAAGGCAATGACGAGGTCCACGCGTCAGTCAGCTTCTCGCTGTGGGGCACCCATGTCGAAGGTCTGATTCTGACCGGCACCGCCAATATCGACGCCACCGGCAACAACCAGATCAATTCGCTGTTCGGCAATGACGGTGACAATGTCATCAACGGCGGTGGCGCCGGCGACCTGCTGTGGGGCGGCATCGGCGCGGACACGTTCGACTTTGACGCCGGCTGCCGTTCGGACAATATCTATGACTTCGATGCCACCGAAGGCGACAAAATCGACATCAGCGCCTTTACCGGCGGCGTGGCCTATAGCAACGGCGTCACCATCCATGATTTTGGCGGCGTTGCGCAGATCATTCTGGGCGGCGGCAATTTTGTCTGGGTGCACAATACCAATGCCGCAGACGCGGGTTTCCTGAGCGCGATTGTCTGGTAGGGATGATCGGGCTTTGGCGTGAAGACGGTAGTTGAAGGGGGAGGGAGCTGGAACCGGCGTTGCGGCCTTGGAGCGGCGGAGGTCGTGTTGGGGGCCGGCACGGCATTCGTAGTGCTGTATAGAAAGTATCAGGAACGGTGCTCCTGTCCCGCTATTTCGCTCTCGGGTGTATGATCCCCTCCACGGCCACTTCCTCCTGGCGAGGCATTTTTCACCAAGGATGTTATGAAAGTTGATATTCGTAAAATATTGGTAATTGCATTGTGCCTCTCCGGTATATTCATAATGCAATGTCGCGAGGCGATCGCCTTTGAGAATTTTGCCGAAAGCGAATTGTTATCAGAAATCCAGGAAATTAAGAACGAAGGTTCACCGAATTCCCAGGTAAACTTAACGTTTAAGCTCGCAAACGATTTTAAACGAGGTAAGTATCCTAAGGTAAGCAAAGCAGAAGTGCACGCCTTGGCTAGCCTTCTCTCTCTTCCCAACGATGCGGTGCGCCATTGGGATGCTGTTGCATTAAGGTATGCAGGGCCAAATGCCGATCGCGCAGTCGTGGCGCTCTATGTAGCGTTAGCTGAGATAGAGTGCAGCAACGCTTCCTTAACGTCGGAACAAGCAATTCGCCTTACATTGAAAGAGCTGCGCCACACTGCGCCCGAATCGAAATGTTCGCCATTTTAACTGATTAGTCTGGCGAAACGTTCAGAAGCTTCTACTGGCGCACCGGATCTCACGTAACGGCTTTTGCACTTTCTACCGGTGGCTGAGCGATGATATGAGCCTTCGTTTTGTGATGATCGCGCCAAAACGCCATACCGGCGAGTTGACTGAAGATTTCAGGGGGTAGGATGGTATCACGCGGCTCCCAAGTCACCTTGCGTTTGACCGTGTGCAAGCCTGGTGTATTCATATGGCTATCAAAGGTTTCGGCTTCGTATTCGAGATTGTCGAAGTCGTGTTCAAACCAGGTCTCTCCGACAAAATCGTAGACAAGCTTCATGGTTTCTCGGGGCCGCTGACACAGGATGTCATACTCTATGAGCAACATCCTGCCAGCCTCGCTGGAATAGTAGGCCTCCTTCATCGCATTCAGTGCAAAGCCGACCAGCCGATCGGGTCGCATCACCGCCTCTGCTCGGGAAAACACAGTGCTCGACTCGCCTTCGCCCGCGAAAATGCGAGATTGCCGCAGCGGGTTTTTACGAACGATTTGCTCGATCGAATCAATGACCCATGCAGGGTTTCTGACGCAGGCCAGAATGCGGGCATTGGGCATGATACGGGTCACAAGCGGCAGGTTGGCAGCCCATTGGCGGCTTGTGTCGAATATGACCTCCGCGTCCCCGACATCGTCATAATAGGCCGCGAAGATTCCCTGGACGAGACGCTGGGTTTTCTCGTCTGTCATCATCGCCGATACCTCGAGTCCGGAAGAGGTTCGCATAGCGGTCTTGACCAGGGCCGATACCGGGCTGGTCATACCGGCATGAAATCGCGGATTTTGTAACAGAATGCCACTCAGCATTGTCGACCCCGAGCGCGGGAGACCAGTGATAAAATGAAACTGTTTCATGGGCTTGCCTCTTGCCACGCTTTGCCGAGTTCAACCGCAGCGATGGTCACGTCACATTGGTACAGGCGCAATAAAATTGCATATGTCACTGCAGGACGGAGATAGCTGACAAGCATCCCGCTGGACGAGGAATTTATTGAGAGCCAAACCGTTTTTTTTACGGATCGGCGCTCTTTTTTTCGACGCGAACTTCAAGGCGTGCGTCACACTTGGGAATGCGCTCTACAGTACGAAGTCAGTGCCCAAAAGCGTGTGAGACGGGATGGAGGCCCAGTCAACACGGATTTCGAAGTCCGCCTTGCCGTCCCCGTTCACATCCCCCAGTATGCGGATATAGCCGCTGGTGCCATTGTCGTAACGCAATTGGCCCGCCGAACCACTGAAAGCGGCCGACCCTATGAAAGAGAAGTCCTGATCGAAAGCAAGAGCCGTGTTTGAATCGATGCCCGACAGGTCGATCTTGTCGCTGCCCTGGGCGAAATCGGTGATCAGATCCCAGTTCGCACCTGTCTTACTGTCGGACAGCGCGCTGAATACAAATCGATCGGCACCGTCGCCGCCCGTCAGTGTGTCCTTTCCGCCCCCGCCGCTGATCGTGTCGTCGCCGACGGATCCGATGACCGTGTCATTACCCGATCCGGCGTTGATTGAATCAATGTCGCTCAGCGACACGCCGGAGAAATCCATCAGGTCAGCTGAGCTGGACCCCAATATTCTTACGCCAGTAAAACCGCCACCACTCACACTTTCGGTATGGCTGGACATGGCCCAGTACAGGTAGGCGTCCTCCTTGCCGGCCAACAGCGTATCAATGCCATCGCCCCCATCGTATGTATCAACGCCGCTCTCGAAGATCAGAGTGTCGTTACCCGCGCCACCATCGATCATGTCGCGTCCGCTGGCGCCCCTGATTAGGTCTGCAGCTGCGGAGCCAATGACGGTATCGTTGCCCGACCCCGAGTTTATTGAAGCGATGTTTGTCAGCGTCACACTGCTCAAGTCCATCAGATCGGCGGCAGTCGAACCTAATATTCTCACATTGGTAAAGATGCCGCCACTTACCCTTTCAACATGGCTTGTGAGGGCCCAGTACAGATAGGCGTCGTTCTTTCCAGCCAAAAGCAAATCCGTCCCAGTTCCGCCGTCATAGGCGTCGGCACCACTTCCGAAAATCATCGTGTCAGCGCCGCCGCCGGCAACGATTACATCCTTTCCTTCGCCGCCACGGATCGAGTCGTCACCTTCGTTCGTCGTAATCGTATCGTCGCCAGCCAGGCCATTAATGGTGAAGTCGTCGGAGGTAAGGGCCATGTAGGTGTCATGAATGGCGGTGAGCGTAACGGACGTCGCTTCTTTCACGTCAGCGACCGTCAGGGCGACGGATTTGCTGATATCGTGGCCAGCGATGCCGTCCGTCACGGAGATTGTAAAGTCATAGACGCCGTCGCGATCCAAATCACCCGGGGCTTCCGCGTCGGGTGTTGCAAGGAAGCGGACATCGCCATTTGCGTCGATTTCGAACAGAGCGCTATCGTCACCGCTGAGGGTATAGGTCAGGGTTGTGCCTCCGACACCGTCGTCCGTCGCCGCCGCGGAAAAAACGGTGCCTGCGGTGTTTTCGTCGACCGTTGCCGAGCTCGCGTTACTTACAAACTGTGGCTCAGCATCGGTGTCATCGTTGGTGATCTTACCACTCAGGATGGAGGTGCCGAGGCCCTGGGTTGCTCCGCCCGATGCGTCCGAAAGATTGGACAGCGTAATGCTGAATGTCTCGTCGTCTTCAACAATGTTATCGCCGGCAATGTGTAGGGTAACCGTGACGGATGTCGTCGAATTGGCGGTGAAGGTGGCTGTGCCCGAAGGTATAGTTCCCCCCACAAAATCCGTGCCTGTTAGTCCCAAACCGCCCGACAGCGTCCAGTCGACACTGGTTGCCTCGGTGAAATCACCGATGCGGTTGATCTGGAAGGTTATATCCGTCCCACCACTGTTGCCCTCGGTAATCTGGAGACCGCCGGCGTGCAAATAGACCAGGCTGTCCGACATGGTGACCGATTGCGGAGAGTTGCTGTAAACCGCTTGCGCGTCG
This sequence comes from Asticcacaulis sp. AC460, assembly GCF_000495795.1. Taxonomy (GTDB): domain Bacteria; phylum Pseudomonadota; class Alphaproteobacteria; order Caulobacterales; family Caulobacteraceae; genus Asticcacaulis. The sequence continues at coordinate 41,785 of NZ_AWGD01000001.1, read as the reverse complement.
GAGCCTGAGGCGCCGGCTGTCCCACTCAGTCCATCGATACCGTTGATGCCATTACGACCGTTGTTGCCGTAGGGTGCTCCCCTGCCGCCAGCCCCGCCGAACCCAAAATGTCCACCCAGCCCTTTTGTCCCGGCATTTCCGCCAGAACCGGCGGTGACACTGTGGCCAGAGCTGAAAGCGGCGGTTCCGGACAGGGTGCCATAATTCAGAATCGCGCCGGCGGCATGCCCTCCGGCACCGCCGTTGCCGCCCTTGCCACCATTTCCGCCATTGCCACCATTGCCGCCATTGCCGCCCGGGGACACGAAGACTTCAAAGTAGTCGACATAATCCGTATAACCATACCCGCCTGTCGCGCCGTCGCCGCCCCGCCCGCCATTGCCACCGCTACCTCCGCGGCCACCGGAACCCGCCGTGGCGCCGAAAGCCCCAACCGTCTGCAATGAACCGCCACTTGTTTCATGCACCAGCACTGTGGCAAACGCACTATCGACCAACGTAATCGATCCTCCGCCAGCGTTCAGGATGGCTCCCGCCGCTCCGCCTCCCTTGCCGCCGTTTGCGCCAGAACCGCCGATGCCGCCTGTTCCTCCGTTTTCACCCGTTTCGCCATAGCTGGCATAGCCATACGATCCTGCCCCGCCATCACCGGCTGCCCCACCTGAGCCGCCAGCGCCACCGGCGCCACCGATTGCGACGCCGTGTCCAAGACTGGTGCGAACGATTTCCAGGGTTCCCGCATTGTAAATCAACCCTGCGGCACTGGTGCCATTGCCCCCGCTCCAGCCATCTTGACCTGCTTCGCCACCGCCGCCGGCGTATCCTTCATAGCCATAGTAACCATCTGATCCGGCGCCGCCGCTCGTACCGACCGCACGTCCATCCGCCAGAGCCAGAGACTCAAGGCGTAGCGTGCCCCCGGAACGGACGTTGAACAGCTGAGTTGCGTTGTTGCCGGAAATCAGGATGTCGGCCTGACCGTCACCATCGAGGTCGCCATTGATGTTTACGGAATTGCCGGCCGCAATAACCAGAGGGCTGTTGGCGTTGAGCGTGATCTGGCTAATCGAAGCATCGAAAGTGATCGTATCGCTTCCGGCACTCAACGCTGCCAGAGCAATTGCCTCACGAAGACTGATGACCCCATCATTGGGATTGTTGCTGTCAGAGGCGGTTGTTACAATAATTTCAGACATAAAAAATCCCGATTGGCGAACCGTTTATATGTACGAAGGCCGGTCCACACGAGTGTCGCCGGCGCGGTTACAGTTTGACGTCGTTACCCTATTCACAGAACATTATTATCGGCAACCCTGCACATCTGATAGCAGTGCAAAACGCCTCGCAAACCTAACGATCAACCAGATCTACCTCCACACGGGGCCGCCTGGCCGCTTACGATGATCGAGCCCCTTGGCCAACTCGGCCTGAAGGGCATGGTCTCAGCCTTCGGCCAGGCGGTCACGACCGGCATCCGGCGCAACCGCTCTGCCATGGAGATACTGACCGAACGGCTGAAGGCGGAAGCCGCTCACTTGGGCACTTTGGGAGATGCGATCAAATCCAAATTTACCCCTCATGGCAATTCTTAGGGAGGTATGCCCCAGGGTTATTTCGGAAACGCTCAGGTCATTGCCTGCCAAAATCACGCTGTTAAAAACGTCGGATATGCGCGCTGTTTCCTTCGACACATGCTCCAGGTCGGATACCAGATGCCAGCCCTCGGGAACACGGTAGCTAAACGTCGCTAACGCGTCGTCTCGTCCGTCGATCCACGGTAAGACCTGCGGTCCAAAAACGTGAATGAAGTCGGGCCCAACCAGGGGCTGGCTAAAATCGGTGGTGATCGAGGCGTCCTAGTAGCTCGCCAGGTTGGCGTTCACATCATAACACAGGGGCAGGTCAACCCTTGAGGGCGATGTGATTGTCAATTGGTCGGGTTGGGGGCGGCTGACTGAGGTTTCCCCGGTCATCCCCTTCGACGCCGGATAGGACTTCGATGAAATAGGCGAGCTGCTGTGAGCGGGGAGTGGCGAAAGCGACGGATGATCCCGAGGCGGCCAATACGACAGACGTCAGCACCCATATGTAACGCCAGAACGCTAAGAAGCCCATGTCATTTCTCCGCCTGCTCTGTTCGTTGTGTTGTGTCCGGCAACTTTTCATAAAGTCCATGTATCACAAGGTCGACATGAATTTACCGGAGGGTGCGGAGCTTGTTGTGCGATTGACGGAACCCTGGAGAGGCGGAGGGGACAGTATACCCCTCCACCGCTTCGCTGTCCCCCTCCCCACCCTCGCCGGCAGGCATCGTGGAGAGGAGGGAGCTTGAACACTCTACAGGTGATAAAGGTCTAGATTTCGCGAAGGGGGCCGACGCCGGTATCAAAGGCGCGGGCCTCGAAGGTCTTGCGCACCGACAGCTTGAAATCACGCGACAGGATGGTGTCGACCGCCATCCATTCGCCGGTCATTGCCTCATCCGTCAGGGTCAGGCGGACGAAGCCGTTGTGGCCATCGTCGCTCGCGATGATCTCAGCATTGCTGTCGGCAAGGGCCTGGGCCAGGTGCAGGTCCGGCAGCCAGGAATCCAGCCACCGCGTCGGTGAAGTGACGGAGGTTACGCCCAGTTCGACGGCGACCTGTTGGCCCGAAGCGTCGTGGAGCTGGTTGGCCCAGGCGGCATGGCTGTCGCCGGAAATGACCACCGTGCGGGCGCCGGCGTCGCGGATCAGGCCGTAGAGGCGCTCGCGTTCGGCCGGGTAGCCGTCCCAGGCGTCGAGGTTCCACGGGAAGGGATCGGAGCGGCTGAACAGGCCGATCATGGCATCCAGGATGCGGCGCGGCTGTTCCGGCAGGACGTTGCGGATGGTGGCGACATTGTCGGGGCCCAGGGCGGTCATGACGTCCGGGCCGTTGGTGCGCGTCATCACCACCTGGTTGCCCAGGACCTGCCAGCGGACGCCTGATCGGACGGAGGCGGTGAGGGTGTTGGCCAGCCAGGCGCGCTGGTCCGGGCCCAGCAGTTCGCGCGCCGCGTCGTTGATCTTAGCGCGCATGGCGTCGAAGTCAGGCACGGCGCCCAGGTCGGCGTCGTAGTCGAGTTGCTTGGTGCGACCGACCAGGCGGGTCTCGGTCATGATCAGCTCGGCCATGTCGCCGAAACGGAAGCTGCGGTAGATGCTTTCGGCGAGGCGGCCGGGGGCGGCTTCGCGGATCGGCATCCATTCGGCGTAGGCTTTCAGGGCGGCGGCCTTGCGGGCGAAGAAGTCGCCTTCGCCTTCGTCGGGATCATGGTTTTCGGCGCCGGTTGTCCAGCAGTCGTTGGCGATTTCATGGTCGTCATAGACGCAGATCCATGGCGCCCGGGCGTGGGCGGCCTGCAGGTCGGGATCGGCTTTATATTGGGCGTGACGGGCGCGGTAGTCGGACAGGGAGACGATTTCGCGCGGTGGCTCGGGCGTGCGGTTGAGCATGCGGCCATTGCCCATGCCGTAGTCGGTCAGGCCGGCGCCGTATTCGTAGATATAGTCGCCGAGGTGGACGACGGCGTCGACGCTGTCGAGGTCGGCAATGGCGCGGTAGGCGTTGAAATAGCCGTTGGGGTGCAGCGAGCACGAGACTACGGCCAGGGTGACCTTTTTGGTGGTTCGTGGCAGGGTGCGGGTGCGGCCGATGGGGGAGGTCACGTTGCCGGCAATGAAGCGGTAGAGGTAGTCGCGGCCCGCTTCGAGGCCCTGGGCGTCGATCTTGACGGTGTAATCGCGGTTGGGACCGGTGGTGAAGGCGCCTGAAGCGGCGAGGTCGGTGAAGGCTTCGTCGCGGGCGATCTGCCAGTTGACGGTCAGGCTGTCCTGAGCTCCGGTGATCCGGGTCCACAGGATGACCCGGTCGCTCAGCGGGTCGCCTGAGGCGACGCCGTGCTCGAAGCGCAGGCCTGTGGGTGCCGGCGCAACGGCCGAAGCGCCCAGCGCCGGAGACGCTCCGAGGATACCCAGGCCCAGAAGGGCGCGACGCCGGTTGAAAGCCATCTCGACCCCATGCGAGCTGTTTCAGATGAGGTTGGCCTTAGGGGGATTTGACGACAGGGATTTTACGGTTGGATGACGGTTTTTCGGCGGAAAGGTTAATGGGGCTCGCTCCTGGCGTCCTGGATTGCCCGCTGACGGAAAGATACCCCTCCGCCGGCTTCGCCGGCACCTCCCCAGCCTCGCCGGCAGGCATTCGTGGAGAGGAGGGAGCTTGCCTCCCCTTGTGTGATAGTCCTGCCGCCGCTGCCAGCACATGTCAGCAGTCATTCGCGGTGTCCTTGATCCGGCGGGGGGCTTCGGCCATATAGGAGGCACCCCAAAAAGGACGCCCGCATGGCCGATTCCATTATCAAGATCGAGAAACTCGACAAGACCTACAAGGGCGGCCATCACGCGCTGAAAAACGTCGATCTCGAGATCAAACGCGGCGAGATCTTCGCGCTGCTGGGACCCAACGGCGCCGGGAAGACCACCCTGATCGGTATTATCTGCGGTCTGGTGCGGCCGACCTCGGGCACGGTCATCGCTGACGGCCACGACATCGCCAAGGATTTCCGCAAGGCGCGGTCGGCGATCGGCCTGGTGCCGCAGGAACTGGCCACCGACATGTTCATTACCGTGTGGGCGGCCGTCGAGTTCTCGCGCGGGCTGTTCGGCAAGCCGCCCAACAAGGCGCACCTGGAAAAGGTGCTGAAGGACCTGTCGCTGTGGGACAAGAAGGATAACAAGATCGCCCAGCTGTCCGGCGGCATGAAGCGCCGGGTGCTGATCGCCAAGGCTCTGGCGCACGAGCCCAAGATTCTGTTCCTCGATGAGCCGACCGCCGGAGTCGATGTCGAGCTTCGCCGGGACATGTGGGAGATGGTGCGGCGCTTACGTGAAAGCGGCGTCACCATCATCCTGACCACCCACTATATCGAGGAGGCCGAGGAGATGGCCGACCGGATCGGGGTGATCAACAAGGGCGAAATCATCCTGGTCGAGGACAAGCATGCGCTGATGCGCAAGCTGGGCCAGACCCGGGTGAGCATTGTGTTGAAAGAGCCGATGGCGTCCCTGCCGCATCAGTTGCTGAAGTGGCCGGTGACGTTGTCGGAGGACGGGACTGTCCTGCAGTTGACGCTGAAGGGCGAGAGCGAGGACACCGAAGCCGACGCGACGGGACTAATCAAGGCCTTGGCGGCGCTGAACATCGATTTCAAATCGGTCGATATGAGCCGGTCGTCGCTGGAAGATATCTTTGTCGATCTGGTGGGAGGAAAGTCATGACCAAAGGCCTTAACTTCCACGCCATTCAGGTCATCTACTGGCACGAACTGGGACGCAGCATCCGCACCCTGTTCCAGAGTCTGGCCACGCCGGTCATCTCGACCTCGCTGTATTTCATCGTCTTCGGTTCGGCCATCGGGTCGCAGATGGGCGATGTCGGGGGCGTGTCATACGGGGCGTTCATCATTCCCGGTCTGGTGATGTTGACGCTTCTGACCGAGAGCACGTCGAATGCGTCGTTCGGGATTTACCTGCCGAGGTTCACCGGGACGATCTACGAAGTGTTGTCGGCGCCGGTGTCGGTGGTCGAGGTATTGGCGGGTTATGTCGGGGCCGCGGCGACCAAGTCGGTGGTTCTGGGCTGTGTGATTTTGGCGACCGCCCGGCTGTTCGTGCCGTATGAGATCGTGCATCCGTGGGCGACGGCGGGCTTTTTGATATTGATTTCGCTGACGTTTTCGCTGTTCGGATTTGTGTTGGGCGTGTGGGCCGACGGGTTTGAAAAGCTCCAGGCCGTGCCGATGCTGATCCTGTCGCCTTTGGCGTTTCTGGGCGGGACGTTTTACTCGATCAAGATGCTGCCGGAAGCGTGGCAGACCGTGACCCTGTTCAATCCGGTGGTGTACCTGGTCAATGGGTTCCGCTGGGCGTTTTACGGCCAGGCCGACGTCAATGTGTGGATCAGTCTGGGGATGACGTTCGCGTTTATGGCCGTGTGTCTGGCGATCGTGGCGTGGATATTCAAGACAGGCTACCGGCTGCGGACGTAGGTCATACTCTGAACCGTTCTGTTTTGCGGACGCGTATGTAAGATACCCCTCCACCGCTTCCTTGCGCTCGACGGCGTATACGCCGTCTTCACTCACCCGACCTCCCCACTTCGTGGAGAGGAGAAGTAAGGTCTATCTTTCGCGGATGAGGGCGTCGCGGGCGGCGACCGCTGTGTCGGCGAAGTCGCTGAACACGCCGTCGACACCCATGCCGAACAATTGGGCGTACTCGGCCATAGGGTCGCTGTAGAACGGATCGAGACGGTCGTTGCGCAGGGTCCAGGTGAAGACCTCCAGACCGCGGGCATGGGCGTTGGCGATGATGTCAGTGTGCAAGGTGGGGTGGCCGTCGCGGAAGGACACCAGCCAGCGCTTCCATGGCGCCACGACCGAGGCATAGGTCGCGACTTCGTCCAGGCCCTCTGGCGTCAGCATGTCGGCATAGGTGCCCGCGCGGCCCGATACCACCCAGTCATAGGGCTTGTCGTCCGGCGGCAGCAGCGTGACGTTTCCAGTCGCATCGACGTCGGAGCCGCTGATAAGTTGCAGCAGCTTGATGGGCGTCAGTTTTTTGAGGGCCTTGAGGTTGGCCTGTTCGAAGGACTGGATCCACACCGGCGCTGTGCCTGAGTTCAGGCCGGCGCGGTCGAGCATGTCGACCAGTTTCTGCTCGATGGGGAGGCCGAGGTCCTGGTGGAAGGTCGGGAACTTGATCTCCGGCACGATGCCGATGGTGCGGCCGGCTTGGCGCGACAACCGTTCGCGCAGGCCCAGAACCTCCTGAAGCGTCGGGATGTCGTAGCGGTCGTCGTCGGCATGGCTGCGGTCGGCAAAGACCTGGCGGGCACGCAGGGTCTTGATCTCGGCCAGGGTGAAATCGCTGACGAAGAAGTCGGTGATTTCGAAGGTTTTGAATTTGATCGTGCGTTTGCGATCGGCAAATTCGGGATGGCTGAGGACGTCGGTCGAATCCGTCAGCACCGGGTCGTGGCGCACCACCAGGTGACCGTCCTTTGTCGCCACCACATCGGGTTCGATATGGTCGGCGCCCATGCGCACAGCGGCCTCATAGACGGCCAGGGTGTGTTCCGGCAGGTAGCCCGAGGCGCCGCGGTGAGCGATCACCTGGGGGCGTTTCGGTTGTGCATGGGCGGGCGTGGCAAAAGCCATGGCGGCGGAGGCGGCAAGAAGCTGACGACGGTTCATGGTCCTCATTTATCCAGCTTGTGCAACAGAAATAAAAAAGCCGGCTGCGGTGGTGCGCAGCCGGCTCAAGTTTTACTGGGAAAGCTGAACTCTACTTAGATTGTGGTAGCGGTGAAAAGGAAGGGATGTTCCACTGACGGAAAGCCCCTCCCACCGCTTCGCGGTCCCCCCTCCCCGTAAACGGGGCGGGAGAAGCAAGTTGAAGCAAACTCATACTCTGCGCTTAGAACGCCTTACGCACACTCACGAAGAACTGGCGGGGGGCGCCCGGCAGGACTGTCTGGGCATTGCCGCCGGCATCGTTGTTGACGAAGCCGCCCGAACCGATGGTCGAGATGTATTCCTCGTCCGTCAGGTTGGTCACGTTCAGTTGGAAGGTCGCACCGGCTTCTTCCAAGCGGTAGCCGATGGTCAGGTCGGCGATGGTCGAGGATTCGACACGGCCGCCGATGTTTTCATAGGTGTAGAAACGCCCACCCGTGTAGTTGACGCCCAGGGTGGCGAACAGGTTGCCGGCGTCGTAGCTCAGCTCGGTCTTCAGCAGGTTTTCCGGCGTGTTGACCACGGTCTTGCCCTTGGTGTGGGCGCGGACCGTGCCGTCGTCGGCGACGACGTCGTCCTGGTAGGTCGAGTCGTTCAGCGTATAGGCGGCGTACACGCGCCATTGCGGCGAGATGCGGTAGGTGCCGGCCAGTTCCAGACCTTGCGTCTTGACGTCGCCGACGTTCGACAGCACCGGGGCGTTGCCCAGGATCGAAGCGCCCTGAGCGATGGCCAGGATGCGGTTTTCGAACTTGACGTCATACAGCGCGGCGACGCCCGAGAAACGGTCGGTGCGGACGCGGACGCCGCCTTCGATCGTCTTGGAGGATTCCGGCTTCAGGTGGTCACGGACGAAGTTGATGTTGGTCTGCGACTGCGAGCTGAACGGGCCCGAAGTGGCGGCCGAGACGTAGGCGTTCATGTTTTCGGTGTAGGAGCCGAAGACTTCGAAGGTGTCGTTGATGCGATAGACGGCGCCGGCCTGGGGCAGGAAGCTGTCCTTCGATTCCAGTTCGGCCTTGATGGTGCCGCCGACGACCTGGTTCACCTTGTTGGTGACGTCCAGCGACTTGAAGCCGAAATTGACCTTCAGGGCGTCGGAGATCGTCCACACGTCCTGGACATAGGCCTGGGTCGTCTTGGTGCTGAAGTCGTATTCCCAGTTGGTGCGGAAAGCGCCTTCCTGGAAGCCCAGCGGGTCGCGCTTGGCGGCCGTCAGGTCTTCGGCATAGAAGCGGCGGGCCTGGTTGAAGTCGTTGTTTTCGGTCCAGACGCCGGCCGACACCTGGTGCGCGCCCAGGTCGAAGGTCACGCCGCCGATGAAGCCGGTGCGGGCGATGTCATATTCGGTGGTACGGATCGACAGCGGGGCATTGTCCTTGGTGGCGCCGGAAACGCCGAAGTTCGGCGAGACGGTGTACGGCGTGACCCACAGGCCCTGGCCTTCGTCGGCGTGGTGATAGACCTGGGCGTCGACGCGGATGGTGTCGGTCAGGGCCAGGTCGAGACGGACGGCGGCCAAGGTGTCGTCACGGACGCCGGCGCCATAGTAGTAGGCGTCATCCGGGGTGGCGACGCCGTAGGCGGCGTACGGGTTGGTGCCGGTCCCGCGCCAGTAGCCGGACGCCGGGTCGAGCGTGCCGGTCGGGTTCAGGGTGGCGTGGTAGTAGTTGGCCGGGTTGTTCAGCACCGAGGCGACGCCGATGGCCTTGGCGTAGTCGGGTTGGAAGTTGTCGGCGTCGTAGCCCAGGCGGCCGATCATTTCCAGCGACAGGTCCTGATAGTCCTGTTCACGGCGTTCCGAGTGGTTGACGAAGGCGGTCAGGCTGCCGTCTTCACCCAGCGGCAGGACCCACTTGGTGTCGAACTGCGTGGCCTTTTGTTCGCCGCCGCCCTTCCACTTGTCGGTCTTCTGGTCGACGGCGGAAATGTAACCGCGCAGGCCGCCCAGGGCGTCGATGATGCCGGTTTCGAAGCGGCCGTACACGCGGCGCATGGCATCGGTGCCGAGGGTGACGGCCACTTCGCCGCCCAGGTCGGTCGACGGATCACGCGAAAAGAACTTCAGCGTGCCGCCCAGGTTGGAAGCGGTGGCCGAGTCGAGCGAACCGGCGCTTTGGGCCAGGTCGACGCGGGTGATGTTTTCGTTGATGATGGCGCGCGAGATGTGCAGGCCGTTGTAGTTGCCGTAGGACATATCACCCAGGGTGACGCCGTCCAGGGTGAAGCCGAGCTGGTTCTGGTTGAAGCCGCGGATCGAGATGCGGGTCGACCATTCGTAGGCGCCGAACGGGTCGGCCGACTGGAAGGTGACGCCCGGCAGCTTGTCGACCACCTTCAGCGGCGAGGTGCCGGGGGCGACTTCGAAGAGGTCCGAAGCGCGGACCGACTGGGTCTGGCGGCTCTGGCCATGGCCCAGGATGACGATTTCGGAAGACTCTTCGGCGACCGGAGCCGCGGTGGTTGCGGCGTCTTCCGCATGCACGGCGCCGGCAAAGAGCGCGACGGCGGCGACGGAGGTGAACAGGAAGGATTTCATTATATACCCCTTGGGCGCCGGGGAAGGGGAGGTTGGCGCCATGGGGTAGCCGCCCTAATCGCGGACGGTGACGGTTTGCGAAAGCTTTTCGGACGGTTTGGTGTCGGCGTGGCGAAGCTTTTGTGACCGGCGTGAAAAGGCCTTATTGTGCAGGGGATTGGCAGTGTGATCACATTGCCACAGCCAGATTCCTACTGAAAACTTACCCGCATTTTTCGTAGTCTGTGGCCGGGCAGGGGTTGTTCGACATGAGGAATGCACATGGCCCTGCGCCCCTATTGGAGCGGCAATATCCGGCTTTCGCTGGTCACCCTGGCGGTCAATGTCTACGCCGCGCTGAACCGGTCGAAGCAGATCGCCTTTCATGAGATCTATGAGCCGACCGGCGAGCGGGTGCATCATCAATTGGTGGCCGGCGACAAGGCGGTCGACCGCGACGATATCGTCAAGGGGTACGAGGTCGAGAAGGGCGAATATGTCCTGATCGATCCGGACGAGCTGAATGAGCTCAAGATTCCGTCCAGCAAGACGCTGGACATCGCCCAGTTCGTCGATGCCGATGCGATCGATGCCGTTTATTTCGAAAGCCCGTATTTTGTCGCGCCGGCCGATCGCGGGGACGAGACAACGTTTCGGGTCATCCGGGATGCGTTGCGCACGTCGGGCAAGGTCGGTGTCGGGCAGTTGGCGATCGGCGGGCGAGAGCGATTGTGCGCCCTGAAGCCGTGCGGCACCGGTCTGTTGCTGGAGACGCTGCGGTATGAGGACGAGATCAAGGACGCCGATCCGTTTTTTGACAAGATCCGTGAGACCAAGGCGGATGCCGAAGAGGTCGACCTGGCTTTGGAGCTGATCAAGCGCAAGGCGGCGAAGTTCGATGCCGGCAAGTTTCATGACCATTATCGCGAGGCCATCCGGGAGCTGGTCGATGCCAAGGTCGAGGGACGCGAGCCCCGGGCGGTCGAAGAAGAGAAGCCTGCGGCTAAAGTGATCAACCTGATGGATGCTTTGCGCAAGAGTTTGAAGCAGGCGGATGAGGGGGAGGTGGCGGCGGCTCCGCGGAGAAGCCGGACGAAGGCGAGTGAGGCTAAGCCTAAAGCGGAGAAGGCGCGCAGGAAGAAGGCGAGTTGAGGATGGGAGATCAAATTTTCTTATCCTCCCCCGCGTGCAGCGGAGGTGTCGCCGAATGGCGGCGGAGGGGGAGTCGGGAGCTTGGAACGCCCCCTCCGTCTCGACGCGCTTCGGCCCATAGGGGGCCTCGCTTGCTCGCCACCTCCCCCGCAAGCGAGGGAGGATAAGGAATGCCTGACTCGCTTTCCCGCTATAATGAGAAGCGCGATTTTACCAGGACCGCCGAGCCTGAAGGCAAGGTCGCCAAGGGTAAGGGCTTTCATTACCTGATCCAGAAACATGCGGCGACGCGGCTGCATTACGATTTCCGCCTCGAACTGGATGGCGTGCTCAAATCCTGGGCCGTGACGCGCGGGCCCAGTCTCAACCCCGCCGACAAGCGGCTGGCCGTCGAAACCGAAGATCACCCCGTCTCCTACGGCAGCTTCGAAGGCACCATCCCCAAGGGCGAATATGGCGGCGGGACCGTCATGCTGTGGGACCAGGGAACCTGGGAGCCCATCGGTGATCCGCATGAAGGCCTGAAAAAAGGCGACCTGAAGTTCAAACTGCACGGCGAGCGGTTGGGTGGTTCCTGGGCTTTGATCCGCATGAAGCCGCGCCCCCAGGATCGAGGACGCAATAACTGGCTGCTGATCAAGCACCAGGATGAGGTCGCCAGCGAGGACGACGCCGAGGCCTGGCTGGAAAGCAACGCCAGCAGCATCGTCTCCGGCCGGTCGATGGACGACATCGCTGACGGCAAGAGCAAGGTCTGGCATTCGGGCAAGGCTGAAAACACGCTGAGCTTTATCGAACCCGAGCTGGCGACCTTGGCCGATAAGGTGCCGTCGGGCGAGAAATGGGTACATGAGGTCAAGTTCGACGGCTATCGCCTGCAGGCGCTGATCGAAGGCGGCGAGGTGCGCCTGCTGACGCGCACGGGATTGGACTGGACCCCCAAATTCGCCGGCATCGCCCGCCTGCTGCAAAAGCTCAAGGTGGGCACTGCCATCCTCGACGGCGAGGTCGTGGCGTTGGACAGCGAAGGCGTCTCCAGCTTCAAGACGTTGCAGGACAGCCTGCGCGACGGCCACAGCGACGCCCTGCAATACTATGTCTTCGACCTGATGCATCAGGACGGCGAGGACCTGACGCGCTTACCGCTGATCGAGCGCAAGGCGCGGCTGGAAAAGCTGCTGAAAGGGTTCACGTCCGACAACCGGATCAACTATTCGGAGCATTTCACTGAACAGAGCGGTTTTGTCTCGGGGGTCTGCGACCTGAAGCTGGAGGGGCTGATTTCGAAGCGGGCCGATGCGGTCTATGCGTCCGGCCGGGCGCGGACCTGGCTGAAAATCAAGTGCCACAAACGCCAGGAGTTCGTGATCGGCGGCTTCAAGGAACCGACCCATGCGGCGCGCGGCATCGGCGCCCTGATGCTGGGTTATTATGAAGACGAAAAGTTCGTCTTTTGCGGCAAGTGCGGCACCGGGTTCGATCATGAGACCTCGGTGGCCTTGCGCAAACAGCTGGATGAGCTGGTGCGCAAGACCAAACCGTTTGACGATGTGCCGGCCGAGGTCCGCCGCGAGGCCGTCTGGGTCGAGCCGAAGCTAGTCTGCGAGATCGAGTTCACCGAATGGACGCCGGACGGGCGGTTGCGGCATCCGTCCTTCCAGGGTTTGCGCGCCGACAAGCCGGCCAAGGAGGTCGGGCGCGATCGCGAATTGCCCGTGGAGACCGTGCAAAAGGAGGCGAAGATGGAGGTTGCTGAGGCCAAACCCGGCGTGCGTTCGAAGGCGAAGAACGGCAAGGTCGATGTCGGCGGCATCGGCGTGTCGAGCCCTGACCGCATCATCTATCCCGGTACGCAGATCACCAAGCTGGATCTGGCGCAGTATTATCTCGACGTCGCCGATCACATCCTGCCGTTCGTCGCCAACCGGCCTTTGTCGATGTTACGGTGTCCGGAAGGGATCGGGGAGGCGTGTTTCTTTCAGCGCCATATCTCGGCCGGTCAGTCCGAGCATATCTACGAAACCGGCATCCCGGTGAAGGGGCGCGACGAAGACTATCTGATGATCAAGGATGCCAAGGGGTTGATCAGTCTGGTTCAGTGGGGCGTCATTGAGCTGCATCCGTGGGGCTGCCGCGTCGATAAGCCTGACCGGCCCGACCGGCTGATTTTCGACCTGGACCCCGATCCCGGTGTGCCGTGGGAGAGGGTCGTGGCCGCGGCCTTCGAGGTGCGCGACCGGATGGGCGAGCTCGGGTTGGGGAGTTTTCTCAAGACCACCGGTGGCAAGGGGCTGCATGTCTGCGTGCCGATCGATCGCGACTATGGCTGGCCGACGATCAAGGCCTTTGCACGTGCCGTGGCCCAGTCGATGGAGCACGACGCGCCGGACAGGTTCATCGCCACCATGAGCAAGGAAAAGCGCAAGGGCCGGATCTTCGTCGACTATCTCCGTAATGAGCTGACGGCGACGGCGGTGACCGCTTTTTCGGTGCGGGCAAGGCCGGGAGCGTATGTGTCGACGCCTCTGGATTGGAAGGAGTTAAGTGTGGCGTTGAAGCCGTCGGATTTCGATATCGATACGGTGCGCGAACGGGTGAAACAGGGCGATCCGTGGCGGGATTTCTTCAAGGTGCGCCAGATGATCAAGCGGGAGTATCTCGAGGCTTTGAGGATTGAGGTTTAGCGAAGTCTGAAATCGGGCGGCGATCGGACCTACGTAAGATACCCCTCCCCCGCTTCGCGGTACCTCCCCACTTCGTGGAGAGGAGGGCGCTTGGGGCGTCTGTTGCGGTAGTCCTTTGTATTACGTCGCTTCCTTCGGTGGGGCGTAGGTGCCGGAGCCGAAACGCTTGCTCAGGCCGATCGTGAAGGTCACCGGTAAAGTCCGGTTTTCGTCGCGGCTGAGCAGCAGCGGTGTGTCGCGCACCATGACGGTTTTGCGCGCGCTCAGAAGGTTGTCGGCGGAAATGTTCAGGCTCAGCGAGGGCGTCAGGTTGCGGTAATAGCGGATCGCGCCGCTGCTGAAGCCCGGCAGGACGCCTTCGGCCGAGACCTGGCGGCCGTTGGCGGCGTAGCTGAACGACAGGACGTCGCCCTTGCGCAGATTATAATTGACCCCGATCTGCCAGGTGACCGTCGTCAGGGACCGTTGCGCAACGTCCGGCAGGCGCAGGCGGGTGTCGTAGATATTGACGGTCGTGTTGAGGTTCCAGCGTTTTGACAGTTCGGCCATATAGTTGAACTGCAGGCCGGTCTGGTCGCTGGCGCCGGCATTGCGGCGGGAAATCTCGATCACCTGGTGGCCGCTGTTCTGCGGATCGGGCACGAAACGCGTGGTCGTATGAATCATGCCGTCATTGCGCAGGTGATAGGCGCGCAGCGAAACATTGGTGGTCTCCTTGCTGTACTCATAGGATGCCTCGAAGCTGTCGATGTCCTGCGGTTTCAGCGCCGGCGCCCCGGCGGTGACGGTCTGGGTGTCGATATACAGGCGCGAGGGGTTGAGATCGCGCGGCGACGGCCGTTCCAGGCGATGAGCGTAGTTCAGCCGGATCTTGGCGAAGTCGGAGACGATATAGGTGGCGAACAGGCTGGGGTTCAGCCGGGTGTAGTTTACACGGACCGGGTTACCCGCGGCATCCGGGCTTTCGAAGTCCAGGGTTTCGGAACGAATCCCAGCCAGCACGACCCAGCGGTCGCCGACCGCCTTCTGCCAGGTGACATAGGCTGCGCCCAGGGTTTGGCGGTAGCGGAAGTCGCTGGTCAGGGCCGGGTTGAGAACCGCCGCTTCACCCAGCGAGAAAGGGGTGAAGGCTTCGCTAAGGTCGTGCGAGTCGTCGGCCGTAAGCTGGAAGCCCATGGTCACCTGGTCGTCGCCCCAGTTGGCATTGTAGTCGGTGCTGAGGATCGCCGTGGTCATGCGGGTGAGCGAGCGGTTGCGCATGATCTTTTCGCCGGTATTGCCGGGCACGCTGGACCGTTCGTAGTCCAGCCGGTTGTCCATGGCGTTGTCCATGAGGTTGCGGCTTAGCCGGGCATCGACCTTGAGGCTGTCGCCAAGCTGCTTGCCGGTGCGGGTCCAGGTCACGGCCAGCATGCCACTGTCCATCGTGCCGGCGCCCGTGCCGTGGCTGCTGTAGCGGTCGGTGGCCGCGCCCGTTGCGTCGTAGGTGTCGCTGCGGCCGGTGCTGTCATTGTCGTTGTCGAAGCGCATCAGGCTGAACTGGCCGGTCACGGTGTCGCGCGCGCCGGCGTCGTAGTCGATATTGCCGTTGATCATGACGGAGCGGGCGGCGCTGTCGAATTCCGCGGTGCTTCGCGTTGTCCGCACCGTCCGGCCGGCGGCGTCGCGCTGGCTCAGCGAGGAACGGCTGCCGCTTTGGTTGGACGATTGCAGGAGATTGCCGAAGGTGACCGTGGAAAACCGGCCGGCATAGTGTTGGGCGAAGCCGTTGAGGCTGTAGCCTTTGCGGGAGTCGACCTGCCCGCCCAGCGAGCCGAAATAGCCCGGCGCCATGCGGACCTTGGTGACGATGTTGATGATGCCGCCGGCCCCTTCGGAACCGTATTGGGCGCCGGGCGTCGACATGACTTCGATCGAGGAGATGGTGCTGGACGGCATGGCGCGCAGGGCGGCTTTGCGGTTGTCGCCGGCCAGAAGGGGCGAGGGCTTGCCGTTGACCAGGATCTGGACGGTGTTGCCGCGCAGCTTGACTTCGCCGGACGGATCGACGGTGACGCCGGGCACCTTGGACAGGGTGTCGGCGGCGGTGTCGGTCTTGCTGGCCGGATCGGCTGCGACGTCATAGGTTTGACGGTCGATGCGGTTGACGCGCTTCTTGCCCTTGACCGTGACGGTCTTGCTATCGGGCTTGCGGTCTTCAGCCAAGGCGGGGGCTGCGGCCAGGGCGCAAAACAGCACCAGCAAAGCCGAGGCGTAACGAAAACCGGCGCCGTGTCGCATAGATCCCCCGCGTGTGCGATTCGCTCGCTCTGCCATCGTATACCATTTTGTGGCGGGTGTATGGCGTCGGCGGTTGGCACGCGATGAGAAGCTCTATAGGATGCCGTCATCACGCCTTGGGGGCCTTCATGTTGAAATTCGTAAAATTCGCTGTGGTTGCGGCCGTCTTGGCCTGTGCGGCCCCAGTGCTGGCTCAGACGCCGGCGGAACGCCTGGGTGACGCAATCGATCTGATCAATAATCGATTTGGTCCGCAGGCCGAGTTCCGGGCACCTCCGCCGGCTTCCGATCCCGAAGTCGCAAAAAGTCTGGCCGACATCGAGGCGTCGATGGAGGTTTTCGCAACGCCGGCCTTCCCTATTGATGGACTTAGTACGTTCGCCTCGGTATGTGTGCCGCTTAGTCAGCTTCCCGTGCGCTATGTTACCGCGGGCATGAACAGTGTTTTTCCTGACAGCAAACCGCCCACCACGCCGCAGGAATATTACGCGTTGATGAACAAGCCGGAAGCGTTGTCGCTGATGGCGCGCAATGCCATTCGCCATCAGGACGTGGCGACGCTTTTCATGGTTACAAGCGTAAAATGCATGAGTCTGCATATGCCGGTCGTGGAAAAATTCTGGCAGGATTTGCCGCCATCCGAGCGTACGGCCGTTCGCATACAGGGATTGAAGCAGCTACGCAGCGGTGCGGCAGGCATGGTGCGAGGCGCAGTCCTAAATGCCACGGACCCATCCATGTCCACGAAAAACCGCAATTTGCTTACGGTTGCCGCGGCGACCTATCTGCCCGCTATGGCCCGGACGCTTCCGGTTTCCGAGCGTAAAGTTCTGCTGGCCGAAGTGTTGAAGGCCGATCCTGCATTCAAACGAACTTATCCCAAGGAATTTGAAATCATCACGCAAACCCTGTCATCGACCGAATGTACGGATGTTTGCCTGGTGCCTTAAGCCGGATGGACACGACGCAGCGGACATTGCCAGTCGGCTTCGACAGCGCGGCCGCTGTATTGACGCACCTCCGAAGAGTCGCCGTGGCGAGACAGCATCGGGTTTTCCGTGCCGCTGAGTTGGATGTCGCGGTCGATGATGCTTTCGCGCAGGGTCTCGTAGCGGCCTTCGGCGCGCAGGGTTTCGAACTGGTCGTGGGCGTTGAAGACCAGGGCGGGGACCTCGAAGCGGCGCGCCGGGCGTGAGGCGCCGGGATGCAGGGCGACGACGAAGAAGGCTTCGCCGCCGAAGCTTAAGGAAAAGTGCGGGTCGTCGGGATCGGCGCTGACACGCGGGTCGTAGGTTTCGCCGGATTGGGCGTCCAGGGTTTCCAGGGCTTGCAGGCGTTGGAAGAGGATCTGTTCGAAGGCGCGTTCCGGCAGGGTGTCGGCTGTGTTGAACAGGACGACGAAGGATTGGAACGGGCCGGGGTGGTCGCGGTAATAGCGGGCAAAATCGCGCAGGGATTCGTAGATGGTCCGGTCATCGCGCGGGCAGCGGATATCACCGGCGACGACGAATTGCATCTGGTGGCGCGACAGGGCCGACTTGGCGCCGACGCACGGAAACGCCTTGTCGCGGATATGGGCTTCAAAACGTTCGATCAAGGCGCTGTCTGCGCCGGTGGAGTCTTCGCTAATCGTCGGAAAATACACGGATACGCCTTCCTCTGCTGGAAGGTTAACCTAACGGAGGTGCGGTAAGGAGAAACTCGGGAAGGCGGGTGCGGCGAGCAAGGAGGCTGTAATCCGGCGTGACACGCGGCGCCTCTGTTTATACAATGCTTGCCATTGCGCGTCCATTCCTGACGTCTTTCTTACAGGTTTGTTTCTAAAGTTCGGCCCATTACGCGTGGCTCGGGGTATGATCATGCCGGAAAAACGGTTGCGCCCATGACGGTCGCGAATACGGCGGTGCCGCTGTGGGGGGATTTCGCCTGGCGCGATGGCGGGTTCTATATCCGCAAGACCGGTATTCACCTGAAGATTACCCAGGCCCTGGTCGCCGAGATCGCCAGTTGGGTGGTGTGGCTGACCCTCCTGGCCGGGGCGGCGCTGTGGGCACGGCTGACCTATGCCCGGCGGCTGAGCGTGTGGTATGCGCCCGACCGGCCGCGGCCGTGGTATATGTGTCGCGGCATCGCTATCTTCGGCGGGATCGATGTGGCGAAGGCGCCGGACGGGGCGGATGCGGCCTTCTATTTCGAGGACGTCACCTGTGGCCAGCCGGCGCGATTGGCCGGGCGGCATCTCAACCAGGCCTGTCAGGATATTTCCAAGGCCCATGTCGCGCGAGTGTTCGAGGAGGTGGCCGGTTATCCGCTGGCGCTGGATCCGCGTCAGGCGGCCGGCGAAATCGTCGAGAAATCCGACAAGAACGGTGTGCATGATGGCCGCATTGTCATGGCGCCGATGGCGCCGCTGAGTGGCAAGGTCTATCAGCGGGTGGTCGATACGCGGGACGACGACGGGTGCTGCCATGATCTGCGCACGCCGTGCATAGGCGGCGAACCGGTCGTGGTGTGGGTCAAGACCAAGACACCGGAGGGGCGGTTTTCGATCAACAACCGGCAGGCCCGGATGGCCGAACCCGAGGCTGTTTACTCCGAGGCGGAACGCGATCTGATCCGGCGGTTCAATGCGCGGATCGGGCTGGATTGCGGCGGGCTGGATATCCTGCGCGACCGTCATGACGGTCGCATCTATATTGTCGACGTCAATAAGACCGATGTCGGCCCCGTTATCGCCCTGTCGTGGAGCGACAAGATCCGGTCCATGGCGCGCCTCGGGCGTGCGCTGCGCCGGCATATATTGGAGACTGAGGCATGATCACCGAAATCGCACCGCGTACGGGTACCGCTTTTAAACTGAACCGGGGGCAGAGGTTGCGGGTCATCGATCCGCAGGGCGAGCAGGTGTCGGACATGCTGGCCTTCAATGCCCATGATGTCGATGAGGTTATCTCGTCGGGGCGGACTCTCGACTATGCCAGCAAGTTATTTCTGACCGTGGGGGATCCGATCTTTTCCAACCGCAGCAACGTCATGCTGCGGATCGTCGAGGATACGGTCGGGCGGCATGATTTCCTGCTGACGCCGTGTTCGAAGGACACGTTCCGGATCATCTATGGCGACGAGCATCCGCATCACGGCTGTTTCGGCAACCTGTCAATGGCGCTTGCGCCGTATGGCGTCAAACCGGACCAGATTCCGGTGGCGTTCAACATCTTCATGAATGTCCAGGTGGATGGCCAGACGGGGGCCTTGTCGGTCGATCCGCCGATGAGCAAGGCCGGCGACCATATCCTGTTCGAGGCGCATATGGATCTGATCGTGGCGCTGACGGCGTGTTCGGCGCTGCAGTCGAACAACTATGCGTTCAAGCCGATCCACTATCAGGTGGAGGACGTTATCTTAGGCCGTCAGTAAAGCCGTCGCCGATACCGGTGAAGAAGTCCGGGACATTGTTCCTCAGGGGTTAGGGGTATCCAATCTCTGACGGAAAGAATACCCCTCCGCCGGCTTCGCCGGCACCTCCCCGGCTTCGCCGGCACCTCCCCGGCTTCGCCGGCAGGCATTCGTGGAGAGGAGGGAGCTTGCCCATTCCATATGCGATAGCCCTCTCACATGTGGGGAAGAGAAGAAAGGTTAGTTCGCCTTCACCTGTGAAGCGCTTTTCCCTCTGGTCAGGATGTGTTGGGCGCTATAGTCTGACAATTAACAATGATCACAGAGACATGACATGAGCTCCTTTTCTCCGAGCCGCCGCGCCATCCTGGCCGGTTCCGCGTTAGCCGGTATGGCGGCGACCTTGCCGGCTGGGGCTTCCGCCCAGACGACAGGCCTGTTGGCGCCGACGCCGCCCATGGGTTGGAACAGCTGGAACAGCTTCGCCACCACCATCACCGAAGACCAGTCGCTGGAAGTCGCCACCATCATGGCGCAGAAGCTGCTGCCGTCGGGCTATGACATCTTCACGGTCGATATCCAGTGGTACGAGCCGGAAGCCAAGAGCTACGCCTACAATGCCGAACCGGTGCCGACCATGGATGATCACGGCCGCCTGTTGCCGGCGCCGAACCGGTTTCCGTCTTCGGCCAATGGCAAAGGGTTCAAGCCGCTGGCCGACAAGGTTCATGCGATGGGGCTGCGTTTCGGTGTCCACCTGATGCGTGGGATTCCGCGTCTGGCCGTCAAGAAGAACGTGCCGATCGTGGGTACGTCGGTAAGGGCAGCCGATATCGCCGATACCAGCAGCACCTGTCCGTGGAACCCGGACATGTACGGCGTCGACAT
The DNA here is from genome assembly GCF_000495795.1 of Asticcacaulis sp. AC460. Taxonomy (GTDB): domain Bacteria; phylum Pseudomonadota; class Alphaproteobacteria; order Caulobacterales; family Caulobacteraceae; genus Asticcacaulis. The sequence goes on along the minus strand of NZ_AWGD01000001.1, from coordinate 21,549 downwards.
GAGCAAGCCGGGCGCCCAGGCCTATTACGACAGCGTGTTCAAGCTGTTTGCCTCCTGGGGCGTGGACTTCGTCAAGATGGATGATATGAGCCGGCCCTATGACGCCCACATGGCCGAGATCGAGGCGGCGCATCTGGCCATCCAGAATTCCGGGCGGCCGATGCTGCTCAGCCTCTCGCCCGGCGAAACGCCGGTGGCACGCGGCGAGCATGTCCGCCGCTTTGCCCAGATGTGGCGGATCAGCGACGACTTCTGGGACGAATGGAAGTTGCTGGACGATCAGTTTACACGGTTCGAGAACTGGAATGCCTGGCGTCAGCCCGGCGCCTGGCCGGACGGCGACATGCTGCCGCTGGGGCGGCTGGCCCTGGGCGATCGCGACACCAAGTTTACGCCCGATGAGCAGCAGACCCTGATGAGCCTGTGGTCGATCGTGCGCTCGCCGCTGATCATGGGCGGGGATCTGCGGCATCTGGACCAGGCGACCCTGGATCTGCTGACCAATCCGGAGGTGCTGGCGGTTAATCAGAACAGCAAGGACAACGGGCCGCATTTCCTGGCCGACGGCACGCGGGTTTGGACGGCACGGGCAGGGGATAATAACCACCTGTATGTGGCGCTGTTCAACACCACTGGCGACCGCAAGACGGTCAGTTTTGCGCTGAAATATGCCGGAGCGAACGGCCGCTACAAGGTGCGGGATCTGTGGAAGCGCGCCGATATCGGAACGGCTGAGGGCAAGGTGCAGGCGGAGATTCCCGCGCACGGTTCAGTGCTGTATCGCCTGTCTGCCGCGTAGGTTGTTTACTCAGACAAAAATAACACGCCGTCCGGATTTGTTCCGGGCGGTGTTTGCATGTAAAGTGGGATAATATTTAAATAATTCAGTCATTTAATGTCGATTTTCGATGGGGCGATATGATCGTATAATTCCTCCGTCCGCCCTTGCTAGGCCTCTGGTTCAGTGCTAAACCGCTTTTTGTCTGAGTAAAAGGCGGCTAACGCTCCACCGGACATGGGAACGCAGTCAAGCAGGACGGGTGGGCGCGTGAGCGGCATCGAAATCAGTAATGTTACCAAGGCCTATGGTGCGACTCCGGTGCTGGATGGGGTCAGCCTCAGCATCGCCGACAACGAATTTGTCGCCTTTCTGGGGCCGTCGGGCTGCGGCAAGACCACGCTTCTGCGGCTGATCGCGGGTCTCGAAGAGGTCGATGGCGGTGAAATCCACATCAATGGCCGCCGGGTTGATCAGCTGGCGCCCGGTGCGCGCGGCGTCGCCATGGTGTTCCAGAATTACGCCCTGTATCCGCATATGACGGTGGCCGACAACCTGGCCTTCGGGTTGAAGAATGTCGGCATCGCCAAGGCCGAGATCGATACGCGCATCGCCGAAGCGGCGCGCATTCTTGAGATTGGCGAGTATCTGGGGCGTAAGCCCGGAGAGCTGTCGGGTGGTCAGAAGCAGCGCGTCGCCATCGGGCGAGCAATTGTCAAGAATCCGGATTTGTTTCTGTTCGATGAGCCGTTGTCGAACCTGGATGCGGCGCTGCGGATGCGCACGCGGCTGGAGTTGGCGCAGCTAAGGCGGCGTTTGAAGGCGACGATGATTCTGGTCACCCATGACCAGGTCGAGGCCATGACTTTGGCCGACCGCATCGTGGTGATGAAGGACCGCAAGATTCAGCAGGTCGGTACGCCGATGGAGATCTATATCCGGCCGGCCAATGTCTTCGTGGCCGGTTTCGTCGGGTCTCCGCCGATGAATATTTTGAAGGTCGACGTGGATGTTTCCGGGGCTGTGGTCATGGCCAGGTTGGCCGGTGGCGTGTTCAAGACCGGCGTCGGATCGGCGGGTTTGCCCGTGTCGGCGCATTGGCGGATCGGCTTGCGGCCGGAGACGGTGAAGGTCGGGGCATCGGGTGATGGTTTGGCGGCAACGGTGGAGTTCGTCGAGCGTCTGGGCGAGCGGACTCTGGTTTATACCAAGCTGGCCGATGGGACGCCGGTGACGGCCGAGGACGCCGGCACTAGTCGCGTCAAGATGGGCGATCCGGTTGGTTTGAAGATCGATGCCGGGAGTGCGCATCTGTTTGACGGCGAGGGTGTCGGGTATCATGCGCCGGAGAGCGGAGAATGAGGGGAAAAGAAAAATCCCCTCTCCCCGTTCTTCACGGGGAGAGGGTAAGGGTGAGGGGCCTCTTGGCTTCCGGTGCTCGGACGTCTTCGGAAGGCCCCTCACCCGATCGCGTTCACTTCGTTCCGCTCTCGTCCTCTCCCCGTAAACGGGGAGAGGTGAAATGAGTCGTGCTCTGTCGCAGAAGGGGAGCTGGACCAACGCCCTGTTCGTGGCGCCGTATCTGTTCGTCTATCTGTGCCTGCTGATCTATCCGCTGATCGCCGGCATGGGGTTGAGTCTGTTCAAGGCCGACCTGTTCGGCGGCGGAAGCTTTGTAGGGTTTGAGAATTTCGCGCGGCTGTTCCGCGACGAGGTCTTCCTGCAAAGCGTCGCCAATACCTTTTACTTCGTGGCCCTGACTGTGCCGCCGCTGACCGTGTTGCCGCTGCTCCTGGCGCTGCTGCTGAACCGCACAACGCGGGTGGCGGCGTTTTTCCGCGGCGTCTTCTTCTCGTCGTCCGTGCTGTCAGTGACCATCGTCACCCTGGTCTGGCGGATGATCCTGATGAGCGAAGGCGGGCTGGCCTCCAACATCACCGCCCTGTTCGGCGCCGATGCCATTGCGTTCCTCAGCGACCCGAAGATCGTCATGATCTCCATGGCCATCATCACCGTGTGGTGGTGTCTGGGCCTGCCGATGATGCTGTATCTGTCGGCCTTGCAGCAGGTGCCGAAGGATATTTACGAGGCGGCAGAGCTCGACAATGCGTCGTGGTGGCGGACCCTGTGGTCGATCACCCTGCCCAGTGTGTCGCGGACCATCATCCTGGTCGCCATCTTCGAATGCGTGCTGCAGTTCCAGCTGTTCGGTCAGCCGCAGTTGATCACTCAGGGTGGGCCCAATGGCGCCTCGCGGCCGATCGTGCTGTTCATCTTCGAAATCGGCTTCCGTAGGTGGGATGTCGGCTATGCCGCTGCGGCGTCGCAGATCCTGTTCGCCATTATCCTGATCGCGACGTTAGTGCAGTATTTTGTGACACGGAAAAGGGGTGTGCAATGAGCGCCTCGTCCCAAAAGAAGTTGCGTGAGATTGCCATCCTGGCGACCCTGGTCGTGCTCGGCTTCATTATGCTGGTGCCACTGATGTGGACCGTGCTGTTGTCGTTGAAGTCCAATTCGGACCTGCTGCAGTCGACGGCCAATGCGTTTCATGGCCCCTATACGGGTGAGAACTACGCCGCCATCACCAAAAGTTCGGGCGTGTTCCGCTGGCTGATGAACTCGGTGATTGTGTCGGGATTGCAGACGATCGGCGTATTGGTGCTGGCGTCGCTGGCCGGCTACGGTTTTGCCCGGCTGGAGTTTCCCTATCGCGACCAGATTTTCCTGCTGGTGCTGTTCGGGTTGGCTATCCCCGAGCAGGCGGTCATCATCACCCGCCACCAGTTGTTCACCGGCCTCCATCTGCATAATTCCTATCCCGGTCTGATCCTGCCGGGATTGGCGGCCCCGTTCGGCGTCTTCCTGATGACCCAGTATTTCAAGGCCATCCCGAAGGAGCTGGACGAGGCCGCCATCCTCGACAACGCCTCGCGGTTCAAGATTTTCTGGAAGGTGTTGTTGCCGCTGACCATTCCGGCCCAGGCGACCTTGGGGATCTTTACCTTTCTGGGGTCGTGGAATGACTACTGGTGGCCGCTGATTTCGGCAACGCGGGCGGACATGTTTACGCTTACTGTGGGTTTGTCGGCGTCGCAGATCAACTTCGCCCAGACCTCGGGGCTGGGGTATCTGATGACCCAGGCGGTGTTTGCCGCCGTGCCGATCCTGATCGTCTATATCATCTTCCAGAAGTACATCGTGCGCGCGGTGGCGGGAGCGGCGATACGATGATCGGGTTGTTAAGAAGCTGGGTTGCTAAGGGAGCCTTCGGCGGGCCAAATCCCCCACCGTCTTATTTGCTTCCAGCAAATAATCCACCTCCCCGTATAACGGGGAGGGATAAGGTAAGTATGTGCCGACCGCAGAACAGCATTGTCACCGTGTTGGCGGCGATTGCGTGTCTTGCTTTGGCTGCGTGTCAGCCGAAGTCGGATGTGACCGAGGTGACGGTGCAGCGCATCTTCGGGGAGTGCCGCGCCAATGTCCCGCAAGGCCAGGCGCCGATCAAGAATCCCGACGGCGAATGCGAAGTCGTCACCCACCTGCTCGATGAGTTCCAGAAGGCCAATCCCGATATCAGGCTCAAGGTCAATATCGCGCCATGGCCCGGTTACGACCAGCTATCGGCGCAGTTCGCCTCCGGTGATCCGCCCGATATTGCCACCATGCACATGTCGGCCATGCCCGATTTCGCCTCGCGTGGCCTGATCGAGCCGCTGGATGGTGGGTTCAAAGAGGTTGGCCTGGATGTCGATAACTTCACGCCGGCGGCGCGCAACGGCGTGACCATCGACGGGCAGGTCTATGGCATGCCGTTCGATAACTGGACCCAACTCTGGCATGTCAATATGAACCTGTTCGCCAAGGCCGGACTGGTCCGCGACGGTCAGCCGATCCTGCCGCACAATCCCGAGGAACTGCTGGCCCAGGCGCGGCAGTTCAAGGCGAAGACCGGCCTGCCCTACCTGCTGCAGCCGACCGATAACGAACGCGCCGCCTTTACGCGCAACATGTTCACCTACCTGTTGGACCAGAAGGCGGTCTTCTTCAGCGACCCGAAGACCATCCGGCTGAACACGCCGGAAGCCCGCCGCATCGTCAATCTGTTCAAGCAGATCTATGCCGAGGGCCTGATGGCGCCGGGCCAGGATTATCCCGCGGCCATGGCGGCTTTCCTGAACGGGGAGGGTGGTATCTGCCTGGTGGGGACGTGGATGATCGGCACCTTCGAAGCCGAGGCCAATACCGAGGGCCGGCCGCTGTATCATGGCTATGCGGTGAAGCCCTATCCGATGCTGTTCGGTACCGAGCAGGCCGCCTATGTCGACGGCCATGCCTGGGTGATGCCGAAACGCGACCGCACGCCGGCCGAACGCGCCGCCGTGTTGAAGCTGATGAAGTTCCTGCAGGCCCACGACTATGACTGGGCGCGGACCGGCCACCTGCCGACGCAAAAGGATGTTGCGCAGAGCGCTCAGTATCTCAGCCTGCCGCACCGTAACGACATCGTCGCGTTGGCTTCTACGGGCAAGACCCTGCCCGCCGGCGTCGAGCGCCAGTTCGCCATCCAGGACATTGTCGGCGACGAAATGGCCTCGGCCATTCGCGGCCACAAGAGCGTCGACCAGGCGCTTTCCGACGCCGAACACCGGGTCAATGACCTGCTTTTCCATGTGCTTTCGAGACAAGACCGATGACATTGACCGCCAAGATCGTCGCCGACCGCGACTTTATCGTCGCCCCGCTGGACCGTCGTGTCTTCGGCACCTTTGTCGAGCACCTGGGGCGCTGCGTCTATGGCGGCATCTATGAGCCTGGCCATGCCACGGCTGATGAGCATGGCTTTCGCGGCGATGTGCTGGCGCTGACCAAGGAGCTGGGCGTCACGGTCGTGCGCTATCCCGGCGGCAATTTCCTGTCGGGTTATGACTGGGAAGACGGCGTCGGCCCCAAGGAAGACCGTCCGGTGCGTCTGGATCTGGCCTGGGCCTCGACCGAGACCAACCAGTTCGGCACCAATGAGTTCATGGTCTGGGCCAACAAGGCCGGGGTCGAGCCGATGTTCGCCGTCAACCTGGGCACGCGCGGTCCTGCCGAGGCGCGCGATTTCCTGGAATACTGCAACCACCCGGGCGGTACCAAGTTTTCGGACCTGCGCAAGTCGCACGGCTTCCCCGAGCCGCACAACATCAAGTTCTGGTGCCTGGGCAACGAAATGGACGGGCCGTGGCAGACCTGCGCCAAGACGGCGAAGGAGTACGGCGCCTTAGCGCGGGAGACGGCCAAGGTGATGCGCTGGATTTCGCCGGATCTGGAGCTGGCGGCGTGCGGGTCGTCGCAGCGCGCCATGCCGACCTACGCCAAGTGGGAATATGAGGTGCTGGACGAGTGTTTCGAGCAGGTCGATTTCATCTCGCTGCACGCCTATTTCCGCAACGATGGCAATGACATCGCCGAGTTTTTCGGCGAGATCGACAATTTGAAGGTCTATATCGACGAGATCATCGCGGTGTCGGATGCGGTCGCGGCCAAGCGCCGGTCGAAGAAGCGTATCATGCTGTCCTTCGACGAGTGGAACGTCTGGTACAAGGCCCACCGCCCCGAAGACCTGAAGAAGCCCGGCTGGCCCGAAGCGCCGCCGTTGCTGGAAGAACTGTACAATTTCGAGGACGCCCTGGTGGTCGGTGGCGCCCTGCTGACCCTGATGAACCGCGCCGACCGCGTCAAGGCGGCCTGCCTGGCGCAACTGGTCAACGTCATCGGGCCGATCTTCACCGAAACCGGTGGACCGGCCTGGCGCCAGACCATCTTCCATCCGATCGCTGACTGCACCCGCAATGGTCACGGCGAAATCCTGAAGTTGAAGGTCGATAGCACGACCTTTACGACCAAGGCGCATGGCGAGGTGCCGCACCTGATCGCCTGCGGGGTCTTTAATCCGGAAACGGGTCAGGTCAGCCTGTTTGCTTTGAATCGCTCGACCGAGGAGACGATGGAGCTGGATGTCGACCTGCGCGGATTGGGGGAGGCGTTGAAGGTGGGTGAGTCGCAGGAACTGTATGATCCGAACCTGAAGGCGATCAATTCCAAGGCAGCGCCCGATGCGGTTTCGCCCAAGCCGAACGGGACAGCGCGAATCAGCGGCAGCCGATTTACGGCGACCTTGAAGCCGCAATCCTGGAACGTGTTCACGTTGATGGCATAGGCGAGGTCGGGGCGGTTTGTCTATTTGTCGGACGACGCTAAAGCGCTATTCGGAGCTTTCCACCCTTTTATGTCGTACCAGAACAGCGTGAAACGCACTGAAATCTAATGGATAAAGTCGCCAGATCGCAATTTTGACGCTCGTGACTTTCATTTGTAAAAAATTACAGCCTTGATTTTGCTGGTGAAGTTTGTGGCGTTGTTGCGCTTATGAGACATTGGGTTCATAAATCAGACAAAAAGAGACTGAGCACCGCTTGCGCTATTGACAGGGGATTATTGTCGGACAATATCGCAGCATAGGTTCAGGCCCAAATTGAACCATTCTGCCAGGGAGCTAAAAATGTCTGACATCTCGTCGACCCTTCGTCGTGGTCGCAATCTGAAAATTCTTTGCCTGACGGCCGTGTCCGTCGTGGCGCTGGGCATGGGCGCTTCGGCCGTCATGGCCCAGGACGCACCGGCCGCCGCGGCGCCGCCGGAAGACCAAGTGGTCGTTCGTGGCGTGCGGGCCTCGATGGCCAAGGCCGTCGCCACCAAGCGTCGTTCGACCCAGATCGTCGATTCGGTCATCGCCGAAGACATCGGCAAGCTGCCGGACAACAACGTCGTCGAAGCGCTGCAGCGCGTCCCGGGCATCCAGGTGACCAACCGCGCCAATGGCGAAGTTTCGGGCATCTCCATCCGCGGCATGCCGGATATCACCACGACCTGGAACGGCCGTTTCGTTTTCACCGGCACGGGCCGCCAATTGGCGCTGCAGGACATTCCGGCCAACCTGATCAACCGTATCGACGTCTACAAGACCCGTACCGCAGAGCAGATCGAAACCGGTATTGCCGGCCAGATCGACGTCGGCACCTATCGCCCGTTCGACTTTGCCGGCTTCCAGATGTCGGCGGCCGTGCGCGGCATCTATCATGAGCAGCGCGACAAGATGAACCCGAACGCCAGCGTCCTGATTTCGAACCGCTGGGACACCGGCGCGGGTCAGGTCGGCGCCTTGGTGAACCTGTCGTATGCCAAAACGCAATATCGCAATCAGGACCTGAACGTCGGCGCCAGCGTGCCGTTCCTTACGGAAACGCCGCCGGCCGGCTGGGTGCCGTTGCAGCGCCTGTTCCCGGACAATCCGCGGTCGCCGTGGCCGACGGGTCTGGAAACCGGTCTGCCTTACGCGCCGGGTTCCAAGCTGCCTGTCGACGGTGTGCAAACGCCTTACTACCTGTCGCGTGACGCCATGATCGCCACCGACCTGATCGGTGACCGCGAGCGTCCGGCTCTTAACGCCGCCTTCCAGTGGAAGCCCAACGACACGTCGGAATACACCTTCGAATATTTCTACGAGGGCTATCGCAACGACCTCTTCAATAGCATGAACTTCTCGTTCGTCGATTGGTGGGGTTCGCTGACGCCGTCGGACATTTCGGGTATCAAGCTGATCCCGGGTACGAACATCATCAAGTCGCGCTCGGTGCATGACATCTACGGTTTCAACTCGTCAGACTTTACCCGTCAGAAGACCGACACCCACGTTTTCGCGTTGAACGGCAAGTGGCGCTTCGACAACCTGACCCTGATCGGCGACCTGTCGTATCAGAAGAGCGACTTCCAGTCGGACTTCTTCGCCGTCCGCACCGATCGCGCCGGTCATGACATTGTCATCGACTTCAACGACAAGGATGGTCTCCCGTCCTACAGCTTCTCCGGTCCGGACGATGTCCTGACCAATCCGAACCTGTGGAACATTGCCCAGTTCTACGACAACATCAATCAGGACAAGGGCGATGCGCTTACCCTGTCGCTGGACGGCGACTGGGTGTCGGATGACCCGATCCTGAAGAAGGTCAGCTTCGGCGTCCGCTTCGACGACCGCGGCGCCAAGCATTACTTCTGGGGCCAGGACTCCTTCCTGGGCCAGCCTCTGTCGAGCCTGCCGGCAGAAGCCATGTTCTATAACGAAAACTTCTTCGACGGCCGCGCCAATGTGCCGTCGTCCTGGGTCCTTCCGGACGGCCGCTGGCTGTACGCACATGCCGATGAAGTCCGCCAACGCTACAAGAATGGCGATGCTCACGTCGTCACCAGCGCGGGCATCAATATGAACGAGGACTTCCGTGTTCAGGAAGCCACGACCGCGGTTTACGCCCAGGTCGATCTCGAACCGCAGGTCTTCGGTCGTCCGCTGCTGATCAATGCCGGCTGGCGCTATGTGTCGGTCAACACCGACATGACCTTCACCGACCGTATTTCGCACGTCACCACCAGCCAGGATGCCTATGTCGCCCGTCTGCTGCCGAGCCTGACCCTGCGTTACGACCTGACCGATGATATCCGCGTCCGGTATAACTACGGCGAGACCCTGCGCCGTCCGGATTTCGGCGCACTGAACCCGAACTTCACCCTGACTGGTGACCTGTCGAACATCGGGCGTGGTTCAGGTAACCGTGGCAACCCGGATCTGGAACCGACCGAGTCCAAGAACCAGGACGTGGCGGTCGAATGGTACTTCGCCCGCGACAGCGTTGTGCACCTGACCGTGTTCAAGCGTGAGATCGAAGGTCTGGTCGTGACCACGCCGAATATCGTCACCATTCCGGGCAGCGGCCTGAATACCGACAAGTTCCTGATCAGCCAGCCGGTCAACGCTTCGAACGGGACGCTGGAAGGCGCCGAACTCGGCCTGACCTACTTCCCGGATTACCTGCCGGACTTCCTGGACGGCCTGGGCGTTCAGGCCAGCGTGACCTGGCTCGACTCGTCGCAGAACATCCCGCTGTACGACACTTCGGGTGCGACGCCGGTCTATCTGGGTGAAGATCAATCGGCCTTCTTCGGCGTGTCGGACTTCTCCTACAACGCCACCCTGGCCTACGATAAGGGGCCGATCGGCGCCCGCCTGTCCTATGTCTGGCGCGACGACTTCCTGGCTTTCAACGAAGCCCGCCTGTTCGCCAACCCGCTGGGTGTGTGGGCCAAGCCGGAAAGCAGCCTGGACTTCCAGATCAACTATGACATCAACGACAAGCTGTCGATCTCGTTCGACGCCGTCAACCTGACCGACGAAATCGGCCAGAACTACTACAAGTTCGGTGATGCCGGCGGTCCGGACACCTTCAACCACGTCAGCACCCTGTGGAGCCGCTCGTTCGCGGTCGGCCTGCGGTGGCGCTTCAACTGACTTCTCCCAAGGTCTTTAATCTCCTAACCTAAAGACCCTATTCGGGCGCCGTCGCATACTTCGCGCCGGCGCCCTTTTTTTCTTTTGAGATTGCCTCATGCCCCAAAGTGGCCTCCACTCTCCGGCACGCGGCGAGGAGGTCCCCATGATTACGAAACGGCAAATAATGGGTGGGCTGGCGGGGCTGGGGTTCGCCGGCGCGACGCAGGCCCAGAGCCTGAGCGACCGGCTGAGCGGCGACCTGTCGCCGGTGCACGATCCGTGCATCATCAAGGACAAGGACGTCTATCACCTGTTCTCGACGTCGCAGTTGCGCGAGGGCGGGCTGATCTTTTGGCGGACCTCGCCGGATCTGGTGACCTGGACCTTGAAGGGCCATGTGCTGCGCGAGTTTCCGAAGTGGGTGACGGATGCGGTACCCGGAACGCGGGGGGCGTGGGCGCCGGACATCGCCTTCTTTAACGGCAAGTTCCATTTGTACTATTCGGCCTCGACCTTCGGCTCGAACCGATCGGTGATTGGGCTGTTGACCTCGCCGACCCTGGATACGTCCGATCCGGCCTTCGGGTGGAAGGACGAGGGGGTGGTGGTCGAATCCGACGTCCACAACAGGTACAACGCCATCGATTCCAACTATCTGATCGACGCCCAGGGCAAGCACTGGATTGCGTTCGGATCGTTCTGGTCGGGGATACAGCTCTTCGAGGCTGATCCGAAGACAGGCAAGCCGAAGAACCGGGTCAAGAAGCCGAAGAACATCGCCAGCCGGCCGATGCCGGGCGCGGTCGAGGCGCCGTTTATCATCCGGCGGGGCGAGTGGTACTATCTGTTTGCGTCCTATGATTTCTGCTGCAAAGGGGTGAACAGCAGCTACTACACTGTCGTCGGGCGTTCGGCCGCGGTCGAAGGCCCCTATGTCGACGACAAGGGCGTGAAGCTGCTCGACGGCGGCGGGCGGATGGTGCTTCAGGCCGATGAGCGCTGGAAAGGGCCGGGGCATTGCGCCGTCTTTGAAGACGCGGGCGTGCACTACATCGTCTATCACAGCTATGACGGCCAGGCCGGCGGAAGGCCGACACTGCGGATCCAGGCGCTGAACTGGACGGTGGACGGGTGGCCAACGGTGTAGGGAAGAGGCAGGAGGCGCAGCCTCCTGCACCTCGTAACGCGATAGCGCTTACCTTTTTTCCATAATAAAAGCCGGGGCGTTAGGGCCCCGGCTTTTATTATGGAATGAAGTAAACACCGTCGAGTTATGGGGTGCAGGGGTCCGCGACCCCTGCCTCTTCCTACAACGCTGTCACCGTCACCTTCCGTTCCACCTCGGTCTGCAACGGGTTCTTCAGCCCGTACAGGAAGGCGTCGGCGGTGATTTCGAAGACGTCGCCGTCCTGGGTCTTCACGCCATCGGCGAAGGACGCGGTGGCCGTGCCGAAGCAATGGACGTGGATGTCGCCGGGCGTGCGGAACAGTTCGTACTTGAAGTGGTGGTGTTCCAGGTTGTCGAAGCTGTGGGACATGTTGTCCTCGCCCGAGATGAAGGGCTTTTCCCAGATTACCTCATTGCCACGCCAGATGCGCGACGTGCCGCGAACGTCCCTCGGCAGCTCACCGGTCAGGATCTCGACGCCCAGCGATGCCGGCCGCAGCTTCGAGTGGGCCAGCCACAGGTAGTTCTGCTTTTCGACCACGTGGTCCGAGAACTCGTTGGCGATCGCCCATCCGATACGGTACGGCGTGCCGTCGTCACCGATGACATAGATGCCGGCCATTTCCGGCTCTTCGCCGCCGTCTTCGGCAAAGCTGGGCGAGGTCAGGGGCGCGTTCGGCCCGACCAGGGTGTTGCCATTGCCCTTGTAGAACCATTCCGGCTGGACACCCGTCTCGCCAACCGCTGGCTTGCCGTTCTTCACGCCCATGAGGAACATGCGCATCGAATCGGTCTGGACCTCGGCCTGGGAAGCCGCCTTGTGCATCTTGTCGCGGCCTTCCGCCGACCCCAGGTGGGTCAGGCCGGTACCCGTCACATGCAGGTGCGAGGCGTCGGGATGGTCGATCGGGCACAGGACGCGGCCTTCCGACAGGGCCACGGCGACATCGACCGCGTCGCCCGTGCCCTGCTTTTCGACCTGGGCAGCCAGCGACACGCCGGCCGAGATGGCCGCCTTTGCCAGCTCATAGGTGGTCGCCACGCCGTTGACGAGGTGCGCCCCATCCTGGGTGGCCGCGACAAGCTGGCGCTCGCCCGAAGCGCTGACGATCTGGATGAGACGCAAGGTCATGGGTAGTCCTCCTGAAAACCGAACTTTCTAATAGTCTGACAAATTGGTGATGTAAAGACCGCAGTTCGCCTTGTCAAATGTCTGAGGAAATGGCATCCTCATATGCATGAACGCCTACGATAAGCGCGGCCGGGGAGACATATTGGAAACGCCTTTGCGCCATCACCTTGGCCAGGGCCGGCTGCACGGCGCGCTGGCGCACCGGTTGGGCGTGGATATCCTACGTGGAGTCTATCGCCAGGGCCAGACCCTGCCCAACGAAATGGAGTCCAGCAGCACGCTGGAAATCTCGCGTTCGGCCTATCGCGAAGCCATCCGCATCCTGGCCGCCAAGGGCATGGTCGAAAGCCGGCCGAAAACCGGCACCCGCGTCACGGCCCGCACGCGCTGGAACATCCTGGACCCCGAGGTCCTGGGCTGGATGTTTGAGACCGAGCCCAGTGAGAAATTCATTCTCGACCTGTTCGAATTGCGCCTGATCACCGAGCCGACGGCGGCCGCCTTCGCCGCCCAGCGCCGCCAGCCGGCCCATATCGAAGCCATGGACCATGCCCTGATCGTCATGGCGCAACAAACCCTGGCGACGGAAGCCGGCCGCCAGGCCGACCTCGATTTCCACGACGCCCTGATGCAGGCCTCGGGCAATGAAGCCCTGGCGTCGCTGAGCTCCTCGATCGGCGCCGCCGTGACTTGGTCGACGCGGTATAAGCAACGCACCGCGGCGCTGGACCGCGACCCGGTTCCCGACCACCGTGCCGTGTTCGAGGCCATTGCCCGCGGGGATGAAGGCGACGCGCGCTGGACCATGGAGTCGCTGGTGCGCCTGGCACTGCGCGACACCCAGCGCAGCATGGAAAAGCTTAGCTGATATTTGTCTGAGTTTAGGGGGCATAAAGAAAGTCGCCCCACCACCGCATCTCACTCACTCCGCCTTTGGCTCCGTTTCGCTCGAGCGGTCCCCCTCCCCACGCAAGCGCGGGGAGGTATAGGGATAACAAAAAAAGCCGCCCTGGGTGACCCCAGGGCGGCTTATCAGTTTTGGCGAACCTATCAGTACTTGTAGTTCACGCCGATGGTGAAGGTCTTGCCGTTGCGCAGCTCGAACAGGGTGTCTTCGCGGGCGCTGTCGATGAACAGGCGGTTCTGCTCGTCGGTCAGGTTCTGGGCTTCGAAGATGAGCTTCAGATTGTCGTTCAGCTCGTACGAGGCCGACAGGTCGACGAACAGGGTCTCATCATTGCCCTGAAGATCCGAACCGCGCGAGGCCGGGATGGCGCGGATGTACTTGCCGCGATAGTTGGCCGTGCTGCGGATGCTGAACCGGTCGTTTTCCCAGTAGATCGTGCCGCTGGCCGACTTGCGCGACAGGCCCAGCAGATCGTTGGTGGCGGTCACGGTGGGTACGCCGTTGGCGCTGGCCAGGATGTACTGGATCTCCGACTCGATGTGGGTGTAGTTGCCCAGGACGCCGAAATTGGCCCAGAAGCCCGGCAGGAAGTCCAGCTCGGCCTGCAGGTTGATTTCGAAGCCCTTCAGCGGACCGCCTTCGGTGTTTTCGAAGCGGCCGACGGTGAAGATTTCGGTCGGCGACGTGTTGGTGTTGTCCAGGAGCGAGTCCGGCAGGCCCAGTTCGCGGTACGGGATCTGGCTGGTCACACGCTGGATGTAGGTTTCGATGTCCTTGTAGAAGTAGCCGACAGAGATCAGCGAGCCGGGACGGAAATACCATTCCAGGCCGGCGTCGAAGGTGTTGGCGCGGATCGGCTCCAGGAACGGGTTGTTGATGTTGCCGGTGCGGGTCGTGGCGGTGATGCCGGCGCTGGGGATCAGGTTGCCCAGTTCAGGACGCGACATGACCTTGGCGGCCGAGACACGGGCCAGCAGGTTCGGGTTGATTTCGAACACGATGTTAGCCGAGGGCATCCAGTCGTCATAGGAACGGTGGACCTCGTTGCGCTTGCCGACCTGGCTGTACATCCAGCCCGGAGGGGCCGCGACCGGGATGTGGCCGACGGCGACCTGGTCGGTCGCGTAGTAGCGCACGCCGACGTCACCGCGGATCGGGATCGGGAAGCGGTCGGTGTCGAATTCCGCCATGAGATAGGCGCTTTGGGTCGTTTCCAGGATCTGCGAATTGCCCGCACCGCATTCGACGCCGCAGTACTTGAAATTATCAAAGTGGAAGGTGTCGCGCCACTTGGCCGAATCGATGGCGACCCAGGACGACGGCGCGCCGCGGCCCCACAGGTCATCCAGGCCGTCGATGGTGGTGGTGATGCTGGCCAGGGTCACGCCGGACGGCAAGGGCTGCACGACCAGGGCCGAGGGGATCGGCACCAGATTGCGCTGGGTGAAGTCGGCCTGACGGTACTGGATGCCGGCCTTGAACGAGATTTCGTCGCTCGGCGTCCATTTGGCGTCCAGGTTGACCGTGGTGTTGTCGGTGTTGTTCCACTGGGGCTTGCCCTGCATGGAATAGCCGCCGGTCACCGTGCCGTCGGCCTGGGCCGGGGCGTACGTGAAGCTGGCCGGATTGCCGACATCGGCGCCGAACTGGATGATCGGCGTGGTTTCACCGTCGCGGAAGTCGATCGAGAAATTGTCGGCATCGATGATGTCGATGAAGGTCTGCAGGCGCATCGGGTCATAGCGGCGCGAGGCCGACTTGCCGAAATAGCCCATCACTTCGAACTGGTCCGAGAAGCGGTGGGTGAAGCTGACATTGACCTGGCTGTGGCTGCTTTCGAAGCGGTCGACCAGGCCTTCCGAACGGATATCGACGCCGTCGAACAGGCCGTAAAGCAGCGAGCCGTTGGAATCGAACTGGATGTCCTTCACCGAGACCATCGGCTGGCCGTTATTGGTGACCGAGCGGGCAAACGACAGGCCGGCGATGTAGTTGTCGCGGCGTTCGACGTCGAACTTCGAATAGAGGAAGTCGACCAGAATATCGGTGGTGTCGTTCTTCCATTGCAGGCTCAGCGTGCCGCCCAGGCGCTTGGCGTCCTGTTCGGAGTTCACATAGCGCGGAATGCGCGGGAAGAAGGCGCCACTGCCCGGGGTGTTGGGCTCGACCGGGCTGCGCAGCGCCATGATGGTGTTCCACGCGGCGACGGTGCCGGTGCGCGGATTGTTGGTGCTGCACATGGTCGCCGAAGCGCCCTTCGAGGCGTGGGTGGTCGGCGACGGGCTGATCGGGGTTACACCGATCGGCGAGCAGAACGGCATGGCCGAGGCCCCCGAACCCAGCTGGTTGCCGCCCATGCTGGCGGACAGGATGTCGACAGCCGAATAGCCGACTTCACGGATGTTGCGGTCGGAATAGGACAGGGTGCCCAGGATGCCGAAATTGCTGTCGTCGAACTTCTTGCCGGCGACCAGCGAGACCTTCGGGTCGACCTTGCCGCTGATCTCGTTATAGGTGCCGCGGGCGGTCACCGAAAAGACCGTGTCCTGGCGCGAATCGAACGGCTTGGGGGCGCGCAGGTCGACCGTGGCGCCCAGCGAACCTTCTTCGACATCGGCCGAGGAGGTCTTGCGCGCCGTCAGCGACGAGAAGATTTCGGTCGGGAAGGCGTTGAAGTCGAAGCTGCGGCCGTTGTTGGCGGCGCCGTAGATGTCGGCGGCGCCGATCTGGGACGAAGCTTCCATGCCATTGACGCGGACGCGGGTGAACTGGGCGGCCAGGCCGCGGACCGAGATCTGACGGCCTTCACCGCCGTCGCCGCGCGACAACACCACGCCCGGGATGCGCTGCATCGACTCGGCCAGGTTAGCGTCGGGGAACTTGCCGATGTCTTCGCCGAGGATCGAGTCGACGGTGCCGGCGCTGCGCTTCTTGATGCCCAGCGCGCTCTTCAGGCTGCCGCGGAAGCCCTTGACGACGATGACGTCGTCGGCCGCGGCAGGCGCCGCCGCCGGAGCGTCCTGAGCGGCGGCTGCGGTCGCCGCCAGCGCCGCGGCCAGGGCCAGCGCAGACGCCTGGAGACACCGCGCCGTGCGGCTTGAAATTTTACGATTAGACATTTTCTTTTCCCGTTCCTGTTGGGGCGTTTACCGTTCGAGCCTGTTTCGACTCTTGTCCTGTGCGGCGACGACTCGCCGTCCGTGCCGATTATAAACTTTGCACGCCGCAATTTGAACGGGGAAAACGATCATTTGTGATATAATTTGATCAATCGTGACCTTTTTGTATCTGGCATGACGCAAATTTCAGATGATGGGAGAATATCTTATCGCGGCTGCAACATTGGAGCGTGTCAGGTCTGCAATTGGTGCGTAGTTTTGCTCGCTATTCCAGCACGAGCAGAGACACGCCCTGGCGCGGGACCGTGAAGGTCAGCTCCGCCGCGCCTTTCGCCACCTTTGCGGCCTCGGGCCAGGTCTCCGGCGTCATCTTCGAGGCGGTTTCCAGGACGGCATACTGCTTCTGGTCGGGTGACTGGGGCGAGCCCATCTGCTGCCAGGCGGTGAAGGCATTGCCGTGGTCACCGTCGACCCGCCATTGCGTCACCTTCACTGACTTGCCCTTCAGGCCGTTGACGTGCAGCGAAACCGCGGCTGTGGGGCCGGCGACATCGTCGTCATGATAGTTCCAGACCAGGATGGCCAGACGGTTGTCCTTTGTCCGCGTGGCGAGCACGCCGACGTCGGCGGGGCCGCGGATGCCCGAGGCCATGACGTCGTTCAACGGGACCTGGGCGCTGCTGGTCGCCGCCACCTGGTCCGGACCGAGTTGAGCGAAAAGGCGGAAGGTGTTGATCACCGGCAGGTCGATGCCGTTGGTGGCCAGTTGGCGATAGCCGGCAAACCATGGCTGGTCTTCGAAGGTAAAGGCCCAGGTCAGGGCGCCGTCCAGATTGATCCTGTGCTTGCCGGCCAGTTCCCAGATGCGGGCATAGGACGCCGCGGTGTAGCTGGAATACAAAGTGCCGTTGCGATAGGCGTTCTGCGGTCCGGGGCAGGCGGCGCAGCCCTCCGGGTCGTTTTCACCGATGACGATGGGGCGGGTCTTCAGCTCCGGCACGGCGGCGACCTTGCCGAAACCGGTGTCGATGGCCTTCAACTGTTCGATCATGCTCATCCGGACGTGGCCGTCCAGGAATTTGGGCGCGCCCTTGGCATGGAAGGAGAGGAAGTCGGTGGGCGTGCCGGTTTCGCCGGTGGCGTAGTTGGTGCCCGACACGACGTGCTTCAGGAAGCCGTCCATAAAGGTGCCGCCGGCGCCGGCCACGTCCGGGCCGCCGACGCGAGCTTCGGGCAGGGCGCGGCGCACGCCGGCTATGGCATGGTCGTGCAGGCGGTAGAAGTCTTCGGGGGTGCCGGCCCAGTAGAAGTTCAGGTTCGGCTCGTTCCAGGTTTCGAAATACCAGGTCGCCACCTCTTTGCGGCCGTAACGTTCGACATTGTGTTTCGTCCACTGATAGACCAGCTCTTCCCACTTTTCGTAATCCTTGGGCGGCCAGATCCAGCCGGTGGCGATCAGGTCGTAGGCAAAGCCCGGCCGCCAGGTGTGCTGATACGGCGTGCCTTCGGGGGCGCTGGACATGGCCTGCGGCGTAAAGCCTATCTGCAGGTAGGGTTTGACGCCGCGCGCCAGGTAGGTGTCGATGATGTGGTCGACCACCGTCCAGTCGTAGACGGGATTACCGTTGGCGTCTTCGGTATAGGCGTTGGTCGAGCCCCATTTGAAAGCCGGGGTGCCGTCGCCCGTGCTCAGAAGGTTGTGAGCCCGGAAATAGACCTGGTTGGGCCGTAGTTCACCCAGGTGCCCCATCAGCTTGCGGCCGTCCTTCATGGTGGCGTAGTTGGGCTCGTCGGCGCCAAAGAAGCGCCAGATCGGCGGCAGTGGCGCGACGGTTTTGGATGCGTCGACTGTCATGGTGACCGGAATGGGGGCGGCGGCTTCGTCGGTGCGGTCTTGAGCCACAGCGGGGAAGGCGAGGGCCATCACGGTGGCGGTCAGGCTGAGCAGGCGGCGCATGTATTCCTCCGACAATTG
Organism: Asticcacaulis sp. AC460; assembly: GCF_000495795.1. GTDB lineage: Bacteria > Pseudomonadota > Alphaproteobacteria > Caulobacterales > Caulobacteraceae > Asticcacaulis. The sequence goes on along the minus strand of NZ_AWGD01000001.1, from coordinate 3,100 downwards.
TAGCGTCTGTGTACGAAGGACGGCGGCCCTCGTCCATAGATTTGATCGAAGATGCGAAAAAGTGATCATTGCACAGCTTGCGTGCGTCGCAAAAAAATACCGCCGTTTACGCGAAGTCTTAATCCTGTTTCCGGATACTGGCCGGCGAAGAGACCGTGCGTAAAGGGTAAGACGAGTATGCGAAACCGCCAGTCACGGGCCGCAGGCGCCTGGGAGCCGGAGAACGCGTCCCCGGAGTCCCAGGACCCCGCCATGCGCGCCTTGCAGATGCGCTATCTGGCGCACGTCGCCGACCGCCTGGAATCCTTCGAAGCCTGTGTCGCACCCTATGACCGGGCGTGGCTCACCCGCGAAGCCCATGCCCTGGCCGGCAGCGGCGGTAGTTTCGGTTTCTGGGATATCAGCGCCCGCGCCGGCGAACTGGAAACCCTGCTGAAAGATGCGCCCAACCCCTCCGACCCCGACATAAGCGATCACCTGACCTGGCTTCGCGACGCCATGGCCATGGCCTTGCTGCAGTCGGAAACGGCCGAACCGGGCCAGGTCCCGGCCAAGCCGGCGCCAGCGCCCGTGCCTGTGCCGGTGCCCGTCCTGTCGTCGCGCGTCGTCATCGTCGAGGACGATGTCAGCGTCCGCGACCTGCTATCGGGGCTGATCTCCGCCACCGCCGAGGTCTTCACCGCCGCCGATACGGCGGAAGGCCGCCATCTGATCGAAACCGTCCGTCCTGACCTGATCCTGCTCGACAACCGTATCGGCGGCGCCGACGCCGGGCTGGAACTGCTCGACTCGCTGCAGGCCGTGCCGGGCCTGAAAGACATTCCGGTGATCATGATCACCGCCAGCGACGATCCCGGCGAAGTCATGCGCGCCCTGATGGCCGGGGCCGCCGACTATATCGTCAAGCCCTTCGACCCGGCCGAGGTCGGCGCCAAGATACGCGGCCGGCTTGACCGGCTGGGCAGCCACGTCCTGATCGCCGACGACGACGATACGGTGCGTGAGATGCTGGTGCACAAGTTCCAGAGTGCCGGCTGCAAGGTCACCTCGGTCCAGACCGGCGCCGAAGCCTGGGACGCGCTTCAGGCCGGTGACTATTCCGTTGCCCTGCTGGACCGGATGATGCCCGGCTATGATGGCGTCACCCTGCTGCGGATGATGAAGGCCGACGCCCATACGGCGCAGGTGCCGGTCGTGTTCCTGACGGCGCGCCATTATGGCGCCGACGTGCTGGAGGGGCTGAATACCGGCGCGGTCGACTATATCACCAAGCCCTTCCACGCCGACGAGGTGCTGGCCCGGGTGTTGCGCCTGCTCAATACGGGAGAGGCGGCATGAAGGCCCTGATCCTGAGTGCCGTTTTGGCGCTGTTCCCCGGTGCGGTCATGGCCGCCGAGAGCCCGGTAACCGAAGCCCGGCAACTGGCCGAACAGAAGCGTTATGATGAGGCCGTGACCCTGCTGCGGACCGCGAAGACGCAGCATCCGGAGGATGTCGAGCTTCGCCTGGCCCTGGCACGTGTGCTGAGCTGGAAGGGCGACTATCGCGCCGCCTCAGCCGAACTGGGCGGGGTGACGGGGGCGGAAGCGGCGACCATCCGCGGCAACCTGGCCTACTACCAGGCCGACTTCAGCACGGCCAGGACCCGCTATGCCGAGGCCCTGACGATCGCACCCGATTTCGACGAGGCCCGCGACGGCCTCAACCGCGTCGCCACCGCCCAGGCGGCCGAAGGCCCGCAATGGCAGGTCGATGCGGGAACCGAATACAGCGGGTTTTCCGGCTCGGACCAGCCCGACTGGAACCAGCAGTCGGTCCAGGTCACCCGCCGCTTCAACGCCAACCGCAGCGCGGCCCATCTGCGTATGGTCCGCTACAGCCAGTTCGGCCTGAATGACGGCGAGGTCGAATTCGGCCTGGCCGGACGGTTGGGTGAACGCTTCAGCGCCTACGCCGCCATCGCCGGATCGCCCGATGCCGACTTCCGCCCGGAAGGCCGTATCGCGGCCGGCGGAGCCGTGCGCGTGACCCAATCCCTATCGCTGACCTTCGATGGTCGCCATGACCGCTATGCCGCGGTGAAGGTTTCCAGTGCCGCCTGGGGCGTGCGCTACGAACCCCGCGAAGGCTGGGCCGTGTCCAGCCGCATGATCCGGGTTTCACCGTCCGGCAGCGACGCCCAAACCGGTTACGACCTGCGCCTGGACGGCACGATCCGCGAAGGTCTGCGTTTCTATGCCGGGGTCGCCGATGCGCCGGAAACCGTCGCCGCCGTCACCATCGACACGCGTTCCGCGTTCGCAGGCATTGCCTGGGACATGACGGACACCACCACCCTTCGCGCCGGCTATGGCCGCGACGACCGCGAAAACACCTATGTGAGACACGGCTTCCATGTCACCCTCAGCCAGCGGTTTTGAACTCGCCTTCCTGCGCGCGATCTGGATCGGCACGGCGGTGCTGTGCGTCGCCGCGATCGCCATCATGCTGGTGCTGGTCGCCCGCCGCGCCGCGTCCTCGGCCGACGCGGTCCAGCGTGACGCCCGGCGTCAGTCACTGTCGCGCTTTATCCTGGCGGCGTTGAAATCACCGGTGGCCCTGGATGCCGCCGCCCTGCCGCCAGTCACCCCGGCAGACTTCCCCATCCTGGTCAGTCTGGCACTGGACATGCTGCGCAGCCTGCGTGGCGGTGACGCCGTCCGTATCTGTTCCCTGCTCAAGCTATGGGGCGTCGAGCCCTACCTGCTGGCCATGGCGGCGCGGGGCCGGCCGGGCAAGCGCATCCGCGCCGTGACCCTGCTGGGCTTTTTCGACGACGACACCTCGCTGCAGGTCCTGCTGGCGACGGCGCGCGACCGCGAAATGTACGTCCAGATCGCCGCCCTGCGCGCCCTGGCGCAACGTGGCGCCGCCGATCACATCGACACCATCACCGACAGCCTGGCGCACTCAGGGCAGACCAACACCCTGCTGCTGCACGACATCCTGCAACGTTTCGGGGCCTCGGCCGTGCCGGCCCTGGCGCGCCTGGCCTCGTCGCCGGCCAGCGCCGAGGTGCGCACCGCCGCGGTCATGGCGCCGGGCTCGATCGGCGCGGTCG